>CATJOM010000058.1 GCA_949741915.1 uncultured Candidatus Melainabacteria bacterium
GTTGGGAGTATATGTTCAAACAGGATAAGAGGCTGGGTGGGACTTCTGCCAAGGGTGGGGGTGAATGGCATTTGATGGTGGGATATTATTAAGAACAGGATAAGAGGCTGGGTGGAGGGCAACTGAGGGAATCAGGCCTTTGGACTAACGTTCAACTCTCACTAAGGCTCCTGAGGAAATCAAAGATTTCCGCGTCGCCATCGTAGTGCTGCAGCTCTCGGCTCATCGCCACTCACTATCCGCACCAGCTTACGCAAATATCTAGTCCAGTGTCGTCCTGTCCGCCGCTTCATCAGCGCCAGTTCGCCCTCACAAGGCCGTAGTCGTTACGCGAGCTTGCGAGTGTTACGAATAGGGTTCATCCCTTTGGGAGCCTAAGGCTCGTTCGGTCTCATTAAGCCAAGTACCGCAAGGGTATGACCATTATCTAAGCTTCGCAAAACTCAGCTAAGATAATTAGGCCTTCTGGCTATACTCGACCTTCACTAAGATTTTAGATGAACAACTTTTCGGGCACTTTTTGTAACCTTTAAGTGCCCTTTTCTTAATTTTTAGGTGAATAAATATTGTGTGTGGGCATTTATCCAATTTTAAGAATTGGACGGCTACAAAGATACTATATTATGTTTGAATGAACAACTAGTGATAAAAATTTACAGGCAAAAATTTTAGACGAAATGCTTGCCCAGAATAATGAATAAATTAGATTCTTATTAATAATAGAGCTAGAAAGGTTTTGTCTGGGATAGCTTATTCCTCAATTCCCTAAAGCGCATAATATCTTCCTGTGCTTTTGATGTTTCTTTGAATAAAACCTGGTTTGAAGGATGCACCATAACAATTGCATCAATATGCACCTCAAGAAAGTCATACCTTCTTGGGGCGGATGAATCTTTACCCATAATTTCAGCATTGGTGACAGCAAGAAAACGTTTTTCCTTGTCATTTAAAAGGTCGGTAAGTTCGCGGTTTGTATTTGTATATTTTGAAACGTGGACAGTGCCCTTGATATTGTGGTCTTTTGTTAAGATGCAAACTTCTATTGGTATAGTATCCTGATGTTTACCGGGTGCCATTTAAAATTCATTCTCCTTGCATATCTTTCCAACGAATATATTATATTACATTTTTTACAATATGGCTAATATTTTATTTTTTGGGTACAATGATGGGGTTATGAGGAGATTTTTTACATTAATAATAACTGCAATAATTCTGCTGAATGCTTCATATGCAGCAGCAGTGACAACACATAGTGCACCTATGCCGTCATTAATAAATGATTTTGATGATGATAAAGCAGATATTTTAGCAGCAAACGTACCTATGCCGCAAAGTGATGATGACACGCCAAACCCTAGAACAGCTGCAACTGCAACGCAGATTTTGCCTATGATAAGCAGCTGGGAAGTAGACAACAGAGAAATTTTGAACAATGAAAGGGTGATATCAAAATCTACATATAAAATAAGCGCAATTTACCCTTCAAATGTTATAAATGTGCAAGGGGCTAATTTTCCAGGATACAGAGGCCCAGGGCAGCTTGTTGTATATAAACAAAATTTCGGAAGAACAACTGGTACGAATGAATTTGGTAAGGAAGCCGTTATTGAAGATGGCAGAGTGGTGAAATTAACCGGAGCAAATAGCCTAATACCAAAGAATGGCTATGTAATTTCAGGACATGGAAGCGCAAAAAAGTGGATAACAAACAACCTCAAAATCGGTACAAACATTTTTATTGATGAAAACAACAAAACTATAACAGCATATACGACTGTTGAAAGCTATAGATTTTATGCCAAGGCTAAAATAAAAGAAGTTGAAGATTTTCTTGACAGCTCAAAAAAAATCGCAGACAATCCTGGCGAAAAAAAAGCTAAATATTACTTAAAAAAAGCTAGGCACAATTTAAGAAAATCCTCAAGAGCGAATGATAATATGGCTGTAAGCTATGCGCAATCTTCAATTGAAATGTCTAAAATAGCCCTGAATTATGCTCTTCCATACATTGAAAACGAACTGAAAGGAACTTGGATACGACCAACAGAAAAAAATGTTTCTGAGATTAAAAAAACGCTTGATAGCATGAAGTCTATTGGCATTAACACTATTTTTCTTGAAACATATTTTCATGGCTACACAATTTTTCCAAGCCGTACAATGAAATCATATAATTTTACACAGCAAAACCCTATATTTGTTGGTTTTGACCCCCTAAAAATTTATGTTTCAGAGGCGCATGCAAGAAATATGAAGGTTCATGTTTGGTTTGAAAGCTTTTATGCAGGAAATAAGCACCCCTCAATTGACCCTAATTCAATTCTTTCAATAAAACCAGACTGGGCAAATAAAAATAAGGCAAACTATAGTAAGGAAGGGTATGTACCACATCCTGTAGAGCATAATGGTTATTTTTTAGACCCTGCAAATCCTGAAGTGCAGAACTTTTTGGTGCTTCTTGTAAAAGAAATTGTCTCTGATTATGATGTAGATGGCGTAAATTTAGATTATATAAGGTATCCAAGCGCACAAAAAGCTACATCTGCCGGTTATGAAGCATCAAACTGGGGATATACGCCTTATGCAATTGAAGAATTCAAAAAAATATATGATATAAACCCTGCAACTATAAAATATAGAGATGTCGCCTGGGCAAGGTGGAACCAGTACAGGCAGGATAAAATTACAAATTATCTTTTCAAAATGCGCAAAGCCGTGAAAGGAAAGGTTATCTTGTCTGCTGTAATATTCCCAGATTACAAAACATGTCTTGAGACAAAACAACAGGATTGGCAAACATGGACAGAAAAAGGTTATCTTGATGCTGTAACGCCTTTAATTTTAACGGCAGACGACAGTCTGTTTGAAATCATGTACAAAGAGTTAAAAACCAAAATCCCTGCCTCCACTGTAATTTATCCTGGTCTTTTTGTTGGATTTATGGAAGGCGAAGCAGAAGATTTGCTAAAACAGATTAATGTTTCAAGAAGTATGAAATCAGGAGGAGTAGTACTTTTTGACTGGGCACATCTTGGAAACAAATATAAGGATGCATTAAAGTTTTGCGTGTTTACATCAACCTGTAAATGATTGATAAAAACACGCAAATCGATAGTTTAATTCAGCAATGCGGAAATTTTCGCTTTCCTTTTCTATGTTTAAATAATAATTCATTTTATAAATAAAAAATGGATATATTTACCGCTGTGATTTTTATAAATGCTAAATTGCATCTCTTAACAAAACTTTATATATTTTGTACGCAAATATTTTGCATAGTTACGCTAAAAGGCTGGTTATAATCTTTTGCACCATAACTATTTCTTCATCACTCAGTTTATGCAGCATATCAAAAATCTTTATCAGGCGCGAATTTCTGTCCCCCTCATAATGTTCAAACTTAAAAAACGCATCAATATTCACATCGAGTACCTTAGATAGGGCCTCCAAATTTTCCTCTCTTGGCATATTTATACCATTTTCAAGCCTGCATATTGTGGATAATGCAATATTTGTTTTAACAGAAAGCTGCTCCTGAGTCAGGCCCCTTTTTGTCCTTATTTCCTTTATTCTTGCCCCTATTAGTTTTTTTAATCTTCCCATATCAATTCTCTTTTATATTTCAGAATAATCTAAACCTTTAAAGATTACATTGCACAATTTGCTAATTTTTCTTGCAAAAAATGTTAAATTATGGAAGAATAGTCATGAAAGTTGCTAAAAAATGAAAAAATTATTAAAAAATATGTCAAATTATGCATAGTAATATGAAAGGATTAATATGAAAAGCCTGAAAAAGTATCTGAACTCTGTATCCCAATTCGCAGATGCCATACTGAACATAATTGGCTGCTTGTGCCAAAATCTAATAATATTTAGTAAAATATTCAGTTTGTCACAGCACGCACTTAATACAGATAAGAATACTAGAATAAAAAGAAACACTCATACGGCTTTTTCACTAGTGGAAATGCTTATGGCATTGTTGGTAGCTTCATTGTTGATGGCAGCATTAGCTCCTGTGATGACAAAGAAGTATAATGACCCTGAAATTAAAGTTATGAGTGAAGCATCTAATTATGAGAAGAGTTCTGTATTTAGTGTAATAACAGATAGTAGTGAGCAGCAAGAGTTTAATATACCATCTGATGCAAGCAAGATTACACTTACTATGATGGGTGGTGGAGGATCTGGCGGAAATGCTTTATATGGCAATAAGACTTTTACTGCATCTGGGAATTTTACTATACCAAAGGATGTTAAAAAAATAAGGGTGTTTATGATAGGTGGAGGTGGAGGAGGAGCGTCTGGAGGTTTTGGCACGGGGCTTCAATATGGAAATGTTCCTGCAATAGGTTCTACGTCTAGTACTATTACAACAGCAGGCAATTATACGTTTGCTGATTTAGATACGCCAACTAGTCATATTGCGCCATCAGCTTTACCTCATTATTGTCAGAAGTTTGGAACAACAAAGAAGTGGGTTGTTGCATCTAATACTGCAACAGCTGTAAATCCAGGGGCAAGGATAGCCAAGATTGATAAACAGGCGACAGTAAGACTTTTCAAGACAACTATGTGCGGCGCAGGCGGAGGCGGCGGGCAGTGGAGTGCCGGTGGCGGTTCAGGAGGTTATATAACAAATGTCGCCTTAAATTCCGCTGTAGCCGCTTCAAATATTTCTATAAAGATTGGAAGCGGTGGAAAAAACGGTAATAATGGTGCAACAGGCGGCAGTGGTGGAGGAACAGGTGGCGCCGAAGGTGGCGGCAAGGCAAGCTGGATGAACGGAAGTAATGGTAATGGCGGAAGTGGCAACACCAATGGCGGTGGGGGTGGAGGAGGAACAGCTATAATTCAGCTGCCAGGTGGAACAGTAATAGCAGAAATCGGTGGTGGCGGCGGAGGTGGTGGTCATTGCTGGGCAGGACAGGTAGAACTTCGCCCAACATGTTGGGCTTCAGCAGGTGGCGGCGGAGGCGGAAAAGGCAGTGGCGGCGGAGGCGGAGCAGCAAGTGTGTATACCGATGAGGTTGTATGGTGCAATGCCTTTAATGGGCATGCTGGCAATAGCAACGGCACAGGAGGCGAGTTAAGCAGAGAGCCAGGAAATACAAGCTATTACGGATACGCTGGAGGCAATGGCTACGGTGGTGGTGGCGGAGGTGGCGCAGGAGCATTATGCGACAATCCGTACCGCAATGGTTTAACTGGGTGCAACACAATGGATAACGGCACTGCGCCCAGCGGCTCAGGCGGAGGCGGGGGTGGGTGGAAACATCAAGACTATCCTGCTCCTGTGTATGCTTGGGGTGGCGGGGGTGGTGGCGGAAAGGGTGGTGCAGGAGGAAAACCATTTGCCCCCAGTACTGGTACACTCGGTGCAGGGGGTCAAGTTTCTACTATATTTGGCAGCAATAATTGTAACGGCGGAACTGCTGATACCGACATTAGCGGCAAACCTGGTGCTGCACGAATATGGTACAGTGTGGATGCTGTAGCCAATGGATTGCAGTGCGAATATTATCAGCCATCTAATGGCGGAGGTGGTGGTGGAGCAGGCCAGGTGTGGATGGGCGAAATTGAAGTTAGTCCGCTATCTACAATAAGTATTAACATTGGACAAGGGGGCGGCATACAGAGTCTTGGCGCTGAAAATGGCAATGATGGCACAGCCACAAGTATTACTGTCAATGGAAGTGTATATTCTGTATCAGGAGGAAAAGGCGGAAAGTTTGAGAATGATGGCACATATATAGCAAATTCAGGGGGATTAGGAGGAGGATTAAATAAGAATAATTTGGGAACAAAGGCTGTGTATAAAGACTGGTTAAAGATAAATGAAGATAATAGTATTCTTGGGGGAAAGAATGGAGGACAAGGATATTTAAAGACTGATTCTATGGATGGAGCAGGCGGAATTGGCGGAGCAGCTCTTACTATTAATGGCAATTATTTACCAGGGGGCAATGGCGGTGAATCAGGCGGCACTGGTATTAATGCCCCATCTATTAGCTATGGTGCAGGGGGCGGAGGCGGAGCCGGCAATATTAATGGTTCTTTTGGCGTTGGCGGCAAAGGTGCTAACGGATATGTGTATATTGAATGGGGTGGGACAAATGGGGGAGGAGGTACTAATGGTGAGATTATACAGAAGGTATTAACTAATTTTGATGGCAATGATAGAAAGATGATAGTGAATATTGGTAAAGGAGGAGATTCATCTATTAATGATGGCAAAGGAGGAGATACTACAGTTAGTGTTAAATCAGGAGGAAGGAATGTTACTGTTGTTGCAAGGGGTGGTATAGGCGGAGATATTGGACATTCTGATATTGGAATTCATGGAGGAGAGACTGAGTTTCCAACTAATTATGATAAATTGTATAAGGAATTTATACAAGAGAATATGAACATTATTATGGGGCAGAAGGGAAGTAATGATTATGGGGGAATGGGTGGATATATTAATTGCTTGTATAAAGTAAAAGATAGTGAAGGCAATATACAATGTGCGCAGATTATGAAGGCTAATGATGGTATGGATGCAAGTGCTGGACCTGTGAGACCTGGATGTGGAGGCACTAGCATGACAGCACCTTTGTATGATAGCATATGTATTCCATTCTCAACGAGTGCTAATCCTAATGGGGGTAATGGTATGTTTGGAGGTGGAGGCGGAGGAGGTGCTGTACTTAATAATATTGGTGGTAAAGGTGGTAAAGGCGGAGATGGATTTGTGATATTGGAGTATAAGAGTGTACAGTAGAATATATGACAGATGGATTAATAGAATAGAAGGTTTTTGGCAGGGGTGGTGTGACTGAGAAAACAAGAAATGCAAAGCAGGCATATGGCTTAATGCAATATATTAAGGCCAGCGCCAGGATGACGGCCAAACTTCACTGAGGCTCCTTGAGAGTATTTACAAGAATTTGTTTTCAATGGCGTTATCAAAAATTTATTCAATTATCATATATGATATATCAGTAACTCTACTCGCTTGCACATTGCCTCTATTTGCCAAAATCTTTTTGATTTTGTGCAAGTTGGGTCCTCTTGAAGGGCAAACCAGCTTTGAACCATGTAAATATTTTTTAGATGAACAACTTTTCGGGGCACTTTTTGTAACCTTTAAGTGCCCTTTTCTTTAACGCCGTGCGGCTAGACACAGAGATTGCGCAGCTAAAAGAACATAAAGTGTACTTAATGTTACAACACTTTACATAGTTGCCATTGTTAAGGATTGGGGGATATTATGAATGGAGTTAAATAGTCCTTAGAGTGTTAAGGTTTACGGATTTTAACA
>CATJOM010000059.1 GCA_949741915.1 uncultured Candidatus Melainabacteria bacterium
ATGATTATCATTAATATAAAATTACAAAAATTAACATAAATATAGAGATTGTTTTGGATGTTTTAAAATTCAAATATTAAATTAGCTGTTTGATAAACAAATAAAGCGTTAGGAGTTTTTCATTGTTGTCCTTGATAAAATCTATGCCTTCATTAATTTCCTTAAGGAGCTCGTCTTTATTATTTATGTCTTTAAAATTGAATAAATCATGAACTTGTACGCCAAGTGCTTTGGCAATTTTTTCAATGTTTTCGGGTGCTGGGTAGAATTTTCCCGTTTCAAGATAACCAAAAGATGAGGTTGCCATACCTATCTTTTCGGCAAATTTTTCCTGCGTATAGCCTTTTTGTTTTCTTAATTCTTTGATTCTTTTACCTAATTTATTTTTCAATTTTGCCATAACAACTCCAATTATTATGTTAGCCTTATGGTTTAATTAAATTAATAAGACATCATCGGTTGACAAATAAGGTATTATCTTATAAAATAATAATAATTCACAATACAATTCAGATTTTAACTATTTCTGGCAGGAAAAACCAGGCTTTGACTTTTTGTTACCTTGTAAACTTATTGCCTGATGTTTTTAATTTCCTGCCGTTACATTTTTTGCAAAGAAAAGTTTAATTCAGCGAGACTAGCAGTAATGCTGGTCTTTTTTTTACTATCCTGACCTCGGTTAAAAATTTTGTTATGCTGGTTTTAATGCCTTGCTTATCTATAATCTACACATCTACATGCTGCCCTTGTATTCAAGTTTATAGTTTATGGTTTTGTATGCATTTTTCTTCTTTTCTTTTGTTATGAACTTTTTTTGTCCAGCCAAGACTTCTAAACCTTAATATTAACAATGTGCCTCTTATGCACTCATCCATTGCCATTCCTATCCATATACCAACAAGCCCCATATCCATAATGACGCCAAAAATATAACCAAAGCCTACTCCAAAGGTCCAGGCTGAAAATATACACATATATGCAGGAAATTTTACATCTTCTACAGCAATAAGGCATCTCACCATCACAATATTAATCGAGCGTCCTATCTCCAAAAAGAATTCCACAAATATTATTTTTTTGCCCAATGAAAGAATTTCAGGATTTTTTGTGAATATCCCAAAAATGTTATCACTAAAGATGTATAAAAATAAGGTTATAGATAAAGATATTACCATTGAGACAAAAAGACTTGCCCAAACCCTTTTACTTGCAAGCTTTAAGTTGAATAAGCCAACGAGATAACTTACTACAATCTGGGACGCCTGAGAGATTGCAATAGAGTAAATATATGCGAAATTTGCCAGAATGCTGCAGTAGACTTTTGTTGTTATAACCATGGTGCCAAAAATATTTACAAATCTCATAATGGCAGTTTGGGAAAGGTTATAAGATAATTCCTCCAGTGCTGAGGGTACTCCTATGTGAAGGAGATTTTTTATTGTTTGCTTTGGAAAACTCACAAAATATTTTTTTGAAATTTCAATATCTGTTTTGCGTCTGAAGATATATATGACAACACCAAGGCCCACTATTTTACTTATTATTGTTGAAATGGCAGCACCTTTTACTCCGAGTGCAGGTATCAAATAAAAACCTTTAATTAGAATCATATTTCCTATAATATTCAGTATATTCATTGCAAGACTTGCTGTGACAACTTCTTTCATTAATGCATAGCTTCTAAGAGCTGCTGCGAATGTCATATAAAGCCCGAGGACAATAGTGAATAAACCTACAATTAAAAGATAAATTTTTGTTTCGCTAAATATAATTTCTGGCACCTGTATCCAATGCAGTATTGGGCCCGAGAAGAGAAGTATTAAGACGGTTATAATGATGCTTGTAAAGACAAGCATAATAATTGAGGCATTAAAAACCTCTGAAATTTTTTCTGTATTTTTGGCACCCATATATCTTGAAATAAGTACAGTGCTTGAAACACTCATAACGCTTAAGACAATAATAATAAGGTTGATTATAAGATTTGCATTGCCTATTGCGCCAACCGATGCTTCATTAAAATGCCCTATCATTATCTGGTCAATATTTCCAACGAGCATCTGTAAAAGAAGCTCAATAAAAATTGGCACAGACATTTTAAAAACTATAGAATTAGAGTTTTTGGCATCATTAATATTCATTTTGTTAATACCGGTATCTTGTAATGCGATGTTTAAACATTTTATTACAAAATAATAACTTGATAAAAAAATATTTTGATTAAATTTTGTTTGAAATATAATTAAATTAACTATGGAAATTTTGTATTTTAAAGAGATAGAGTCTACAAGTGTTTGGGCGAGAAAAAACCTTAAAGATTTAGAAAATTTTAGGGTTATAAGCGCCGATGTTCAAACAGAAGGCCATGGACAGTTTGAAAGAAAATGGTATTCAACATCTGAAAATGGCGGCAACATATATATTTCTATAGTTTTAAAGCCCCGAAATATTGCCCACTTGAATGAATTAACAAGATACGCAAGCTATATCGGCGCAAAAACAATTGAAGAATATGGCATTAAGGCAAATTTTAAGTTTCCGAATGACATTTTAATAAAAGGCAAAAAAATAGCCGGAATTCTTGCTGAGTCTGTATTTATAGGACAGGAATTTAAAGGGGTAATTGTCGGCATTGGCATTAACCTGAATTTAAATGCTATTGATATTGAAAATATTGATATTCCTGCAACTTCTTTATTCATAGAAACAGGCAAAAATATAAATAAGGATGAATTTTTAGATAGATTGCTCAGGAATTTTGAAGATGAGTATGAAAATTTTCTTGAGTACGGCCTTAAGGATACAGTGGCAGAGCAGCTTAACAAAGAGGCAAGAGAAATATTAAAGATTTAAACATTATGTGATACAAAATAAGAGGATAAAAACATGTCAAAAAAACAAATCAAAGTTATGGATACCTCGTTTAGGGACGGATTTCAATCTGTTTATGGGGCAAGGGTTTTTACAAAAGACTTTCTTCCTGCTTTAGAATCAGCTGTTGCAGCCGGCCTAAGGCATTTTGAAGTAGGCGGTGGAGCAAGATTTCAGTCTCCAATTTTCTACTGCAATGAAAATGCTTTTGATATGATGGATACAATAAGAAAAACCGTTGGTCCTGATATTAATTTGCAAACTTTAGCCCGTGGTGTAAACGTTGTAGGGCTTGATTCACAGCCAAGAGATATTATTAATCTCCATGCTAAAATGTTTAAAAAACACGGCATGACAACAATTAGAAACTTTGACGCCTTGAATGATGTTAATAACTTAATTTATTCAGGTCAATGCATCAAAGATAACGGTTTAAGACATGAAGTAACAATCACAATGATGGAGCTTCCTATTGGCTGTACTGGTGCTCATGATGTTGCATTTTATGAAAGAGTTTTAAGAAGCATATTGGATGCAGGTATTCCTTTTGATTCTTTGGCATTTAAGGATGCATCCGGCACATCTGCCCCAAGGAAGGTGTTTGAAACAATTAAGAGAACAAGAGAAATTTTAGGGCCTGATATGCATATCAGATTCCACAGCCACGAGACTGCTGGAACCGGTCTTGCTGCTTATATTGCTGCTCTTGATGGCGGTGCTGATGGTATTGACCTTTCAATGAAACCTGTTTCAGGCGGAACAGCGCAGCCTGATATTGTTTCAATGTGGCATGCTCTTAAGGATACTGAATATGACCTTGGAATTGATGTTGAAAAGATTTTAGAAACAGAAGAAATATTCAAGGAAGCAATGAAAGATTACTTCCTGCCTCCTGAAGCTATGGCTGTAAATCCTGTAATTATATCTTCACCTCTTCCTGGTGGTGCATTAACTGCTAATACTCAAATGATGAGAGATAACGGCACTATGGATAGGTTCCCTGAAGTTGTTGCTGCTATGAAAGAAGTTGTTGAAAAGGGTGGTTTTGCAACAAGCGTTACTCCTGTTTCACAGTTCTATTTCCAACAGGCTTATTCAAATGTTATGTTTGGCAAGTGGAATAAAATTACAGAAGGCTATGGCAAAATGGTTCTTGGCTATTTTGGTAAAACGCCATGTGAGCCTGATTCTGAACTTGTAAAAATGGCATCTGAACAATTAGGCTTGCAGCCGACAACAGAATTAGTTGTTGATTTAAATGACAAAGACCCGAATAAAGGCATTGAGGCTGCCAAAAAGATGCTTAAGGAAGCTAATCTTGAAGAGACAGAAGAAAATATATTTATAGCTGCTGCATGCAAAGAAAAAGGTATTATGTTCCTTCAAGGTAAAGGCCAAATCGGTGTTAGAAAAAATGCAGATGTTAAACAATGTTCTGTTGCGGGCGAAAAACCTGAAGGCTACACTGTTTCTGTTAATAATAAAAAATATTCTGTTAGAATTGAAGGCTCAAAGGCTGTTGTTAACGGTAAAACTTATGATATCAATGTTAAAGAAGGTATTGAAGCGAAGGCTGGTGTTGTTGCATCCGATGCAACGCCAATTAAGGCCGCACTTCCAGGCGCTGTATTAAAAATTAATGTTGCAGAGGGCGATAATATTGAAGAAGGCGATGTATTGCTTGTCCTTGAAGCTATGAAGATGGAGACTGAAATTAAATCTCCAAAATCAGGCGTTATTGCTTCAATTGATGTAAATGTAGGCGACCAGGTTAAAAATGGCCAGGTAATGGTAACTTTGGGTTAATGGGGAGGCTTAGGATATTATGAATATAACGGACAGTTTACAAAGCCTCTATTCTTCAACCGGTATAGCCAATATGATTTTACCTCCTAACCCTGAACTTTCAGGCGCTGAGCAGTTTTTGCATCAGTTTGGCTCGCCAATTATGATTTTAGTGTGCTTATTTCTTTTATGGCTTGGAATTAAAAAGCAGTTTGAGCCTCTTTTACTTGTTCCTATTGCTTTTGGCGGTTTATTATCAAATATTCCTCTTGCTGGAATTGCAGAGCCAACGGGATTTTTGGGAATAATTTATGAAGCTGGTATTCATCAGGGAATTTTTCCTTTGATAATATTTATGGGCGTTGGCGCTATGACAGACTTTGGACCGTTGATTGCAAACCCTAAAACCGCATTATTAGGTGGTGCAGCGCAGTTCGGTATTTTTGGTGCATTGCTTTTAGCGCTTTGCGTGTTTGGCTTTACAATGCCGCAAGCAGCCTCAATCGGTATCATAGGCGGTGCTGACGGCCCTACATCAATCTATGTAACAAGCAAACTTGCTCCTGAATTATTAGGTGCAATTGCTGTTGCTGCTTATTCTTATATGGCACTTGTTCCGGTAATTCAGCCTCCTATAATGAAACTCCTTACAACAAAGGCTGAGCGCCAGATTGAAATGACCCAGCTTAGAGAAGTTTCGCAAAGGGAAAAAATCGTATTCCCCCTTTTAGTTTTAGGTCTTTGCATATTATTATTGCCTGATGCATGCCCTCTAATCGGTGCTTTAGCTTTTGGTAACTTATGCAAGGAATCAGGCGTTGTTGAAAGATTATCAAAAACCTTGCAGAACGAGCTTATTAACATTGTTACAATATTCTTGGGCTTATCTGTGGGTTCAAAACTTTCAGCTGCCCAGTTTTTGACTATTCAAACACTGTTTATTCTGATTCTTGGTATTGTGGCTTTTGGTCTTGCAACCGCGATGGGTGTAATATTTGCTAAGATTATGAATAAATGCTCTAAGACACCCATTAATCCACTTATCGGTGCTGCCGGTGTTTCTGCCGTTCCAATGGCAGCAAGGGTTGTTAACAAGGTAGGTCTAGAATATAACCAGAATAATTACCTTCTAATGCATGCTATGGGCCCAAATGTTTCAGGTGTAATCGGCTCAGCTGTTGCAGCTGGTGTATTATTGGCCCTTTGCCACTAATATTTAAATAAATTAATTTAAAATGCAGAGTACACATTTTAGTGCTCTGCATTTTTATGTTTTTAAAATTGGCAATTTTTATGGCTTCACGTTTTTATTATAATAGGATGGGAATATGGAAACCAGGGAAGATAATATTGAATTATATGCCAGGATATCAGTGGCCGCAAAATATAATACCAGACTAACATCGCCGTTTGAGGCAAGGATAGATAAAGCCAGTATTGTAGACGGGCGCCCTGCAGGTGTAATTGCAAAAAATAATAATTTTGCCGCTGCTGCATTTGATAAGGCGTACATTCAGGCTAAAGATTTTGTAATGAACTCTATAAGATGCCTAAGGCCAAAAGAAAGTGCAGCATATATAAAAAATGATAAGATTTTTCACAAAGTAATTGGCGGCAAAACATATTGTACAGTATCAAAGGAAGTGGATGATATATTAAAATGTCCAGGGCATTATATTACCATTGTTCATAGTCATCCAAAGCACTCTGATGGTGCTACCTGCCCTATTTCATTCAGCGATTTTGAAACTCTGAATTCAAGGCCTGGTGTTATAAGGTTTGATGCCATAAATGCTGATGGCGAGTATTCCTTGTTGAAAAAGAGGCATTCTGATAAAATTCTCTCAAGTAAAACAATGGATGAATTTTCAAATATATATCAAAATGAAGCAGTTTTATATGCAAAAGAACGAGCTGATGTTGATGAAGATTGCAGTGATTTTTTGATGATTAGAAAAATTTTAGCTTCAAGACACACGCTTGGTTTATCTGATAGAGAGGTTAAAAAAGGTTATAAATATTATGAAGCCCTTCAAAAGAAAATTCTTTCGGCTTTTGTGCATAGTTTTTGGCAAAAATATGTAGCTGAACTTAATGTAATTTATGAAACGAATTTTAGTAATTTATATTGAGGCTTGGCAGGTTTTATAGCTGTGTCATTAGAGTCTTTATTTACAAGCATAAATACAATAGAGACAAGGATTATAAATACCCGGTAAAAATTTTTTCCAAGGTATTCTTTGATTAATTCTGTTACCTGTGCACCATTGTGTCGCATTGAAATCATTCCACAGAAATAATCATGTACGCCGCCCATTAATATGCACCCTAAGGGTATCAAAATAAACGCAACTGGGCCAAATAAAATCCCCTGTATAACCCCTAAAATTGGTCCAAGCCCTGCGATGTTTAATAAATGTATCAACAAATTTTTATGCAGAGGTAGAGGTACATAATCAAGTCTGTCTGTCATTTTGCAAGCTGGAGTTTTTCTATTATCCGGTGCAAACTGTTTTTCAACATAGCTTGAATAAAAAATGCATCCAAAGAATAATATTAATAATCCAGTTAAAAATGTTATCATTTTGCATCCTGTTCTCTGAAATTAATAAAAAGAATATCATTTGCAATGTATTGTGTAAAATTTTGTGACAATTTTTACATTAAAGGGGCAATTTTTTGTTTTGAGTAACTTATAATTACTGAACAGACTAAACGGAATTGACAATATTTAAGGAAAAATATGCAAATATCTGGCTTATCCTTTGGAAGCAATATTATAAAGTGTATAGACAAAACCCAGGCGCAAAAACTGGCAGCTGCTTTAAGCGCGCCTAAAGAAGGTGCTAAAAAAATAGATTTTACTATAAGAGACAATGGCAGAGATGTTGTTATTACATCAAAACCAAATCCAAAAACAACAAAATTTATCTCACAATGTCTTCGGGATGCTGCACCTGATGTTCCAAATGCCGCAAGAGAGCGCATTCTTGATACCTATAAATTTTTTGCAGCCCAGGTAAGACCACCAAAGAATATTGCGACTGAGCCTGAAAACTTTCAAACGCAAACAAAAATTAAAAGAATAACATAATTTTGCTTTGCGCTTCCTGAGCTTTTTATCGTATGCTCTTTTGAGGCCTTTATTGATTAAATTGTTGTAATTTAAAGCTGATGCTTAAAAATGTGCAGGCATGGTATTGACTTAGAGTTAACTTAATAGTTTATAATATTTTATACAAATAGGATAAGTGCGCAAAAATTTTATCTTGTAGATATACATTTAGGCTTCTTGAGGGGAAAGATATGAAAAGAAGAGAATTTATAATCAATTCAGCGCTTGCAATAGGCGGGGCGGCATTTTTATCTGGCTGTGGCAAAAAAGAAGTCAAAAAGGCTGCAGGACAGGTTGTGAGAAGAAAATTTGATAATACTGATATGCCCCTTATTGCACTTGGGTGTATGCGTTTGCCTATGAAAAACGGTAAAATCGATATGGTAGAACTTGATAAAATGGTTGAATATTCAATGGCTCATGGTGCAAATTATTTTGATACGGCCTATATGTATGTGGATGGTAAGTCTGAAATTGCTATTGGATAGGTTCTTAAAAAATACCCGAGGGAAAGCTTTATACTGACTGATAAAAATCCTGCATACCTTGTAAATTCGCCATCTGATGTGCACAAATTATTCAATGAACAACTAAAAAAATGCCAGGTTGAATATTTTGATAATTATATGGTTCGCAATATTAATAAAAACACTTTGGCTAATTATCGCATTATAATATGTATGACGAACTCTTAAAGCTCAAAAAAGAGGGTAAAATCAAACATCTTGGTTTTTCATTCCATGGAGACCCTGCTATGCTCAAAGAGGTTATTAATGAGCACAAGTGGGATTTTTGCCAGCTTCAGTTGAATTATCTGGATTGGGAAGTGGTAAATGCTGATGAATTATACAAAATAGCTGAAGAAGCCAATGTTCCTGTTATTGTGATGGAGCCCTTAAGGGGCGGCGTATTATGTGATTTACCTGATAAGGCGGCAGAAAAATAAAAGCTGATTGCCCTAATGACACCCAGGCATCTTTTGGCCTAAGATGGGTTGCAAATAAGCCTCTTGTCTTTACCATTCTTAGCGGTATGAGCAATTTGGCTCAGGTAAAAGAAAACATTGACACGTTTGTAAACTATAGGGAATTTACAAAGGATGAAGAAAAAACCGCCCATAATATAGCTCAAATTATCCAGTCGCAGGGCGCAATAAGCTGCACTGCTTGTAAATATTGCCTTGAAGTGTGCCCCAGGGGAATTAATATTCCTGCAATATTTGGTCTTTATAATATGTACAAGGGCAGCAGTGCAAAGAATGCAAGCTTTATGTTTGTGTATAATTATAATGCACTTGAAGAATCAACCAGGGCTGATAAATGTATAAAATGTGGACTTTGTAATAAGAATTGTCCTCAGGGTCTTGACATACCAAAGCTTTTGGCTGAGGTTGAAAAGACTGTTAAAGAAGTAGAAAAGAAAATGTCATAAAATCAAGGTGGTGTCAGGATGAAAAATGCTTATAAAATAAGGCTTTTATTGCACTGATAATATTCTTTCTAGCCACTGCAGGGATTTTGGGGTTATTTTATCCTGTAAAGATATTTGATATGCAGCTTTCCCCTCTTTTGCAAAAAGTTTTTATTGATTTTTCGGTATTCTCGGCCATACTTCTTGCCTTAATATTTGTTTTGACGTTTATTTTTGGGAGGGCATATTGTTCTTTAATTTGTCCGTTGGGTGTTTTAGAGGAAGTAGCCGGAATAATTAAACATAGCGTGGGTTTTGTATTTAAAAAAATAAGACGTGATTCAAAAAATGAATCAAAAGCGATAAAAGCTCCATTAGCAGACAGGTTAAGCCAGCATAATGTCGTTGGTAAAAAAGCAAACCATCCTTTTAAATATTTTATTGCTGCTGTTGTTTTTGGTGTCCTTTCTGGTGGAAGCGCAATTTTGCTTCGTTATATTGAACCCTATACTTATTTTGGTTCTGTTTTTAGTCTTTCTATTATTGGTATGGCTGCCCTTGCCGTAATTCTGTTGCTTGTATTTTTTAAGGATAGATTCTTCTGTACTAATATCTGTCCTGTAGGGACTTTGCTTGGGCTTATTTCAAAAGTTTCTTTGAACAAGATATATATTAATAAAAATGCCTGTGTTTCCTGTGGTTTGTGTGCAAAAGGTTCTATAAATGATGTTTTTGGTGGCTGCCCTTCACATTGCATTGATTATAAGGAAAAAATAGTTGATAATGAAACTTGCATAAAATGCCTGAAATGCCTGCAAAGCTGTCCCAAGGGCGCTATACAATTTGGAAATAAGCAAAAAGAAGATGTAAAATTCTGCCCTGCAAGACGCGATTTTATTATAGCGGGCTCTGTTATGGCTTTATTTGCTGGCATGATTAGGGCTGGCATCGTCCTAAAAGATAATGCTGTTCAGAAATTTAAGGATATAATTCTTCCACCTGGTGCTAAAAATCAGGAAAGGTTTGCAAACAAATGTTATAATTGTAATCTTTGTGTTTCAAGTTGCCCGAATGGTATTATAACAAAGGCTGATAAAGAATTTCCTGTTGTTTATATTGATTATTCAAAGGGTAAAGAGTTTTGTAAGGTGGATTGCAATAAATGTTCTAAAGTGTGTCCCACAGGCGCAATTGAGCACATTACTTTGGAAGAAAAACAAAAAACCAGGATAGCTATGGCAATGATTGATTCTAATCAATGTACTGAATGTGGAATGTGCATACAAAGCTGTCCTTATGGCGCAATCACCGAGGGCAAAGGTGCTGATGGTGCATATAAGCATGTGCCAGTTTTGAATGGTGCAAAATGTGTTGGATGCGGTTTGTGTAAGAGTGTTTGCAAATTTAAAGCCATAGAGGTGTTTGCAGTAAAAGAGCAAAAAATATTGTAACAAAATGTTAAGGAGATAAAAATGTCACTTGGAATACCTGAAATATTACTAATATTGGTTGTAATTTTATTACTATTTGGCGGAAAGCGAATTCCTGAAATAGCAAGGGCTTTGGGTAGAGCATCCTATGAATATAAAAAGGCAAAGGATGTCATTAAAAAAGAGGCGCAGGATTTAAAAGATGCCATTGAAGAGCAGGCTGAAAAACCAAAAGAGTATGAGCCAAAGGATGTTTAGGACTGTTTTGTTGCTAAAAAATACTAAAATGCGAATACGGACAGAATTATTTTATGCAAAAATATAAAGATGAAAATTTAATTTCACATCTTGAAGCCTTGAGAGAAACTCTTTTAAGATGCTTAATCGCTCTTGGGCTCTTGTTTTTGCCTGCATTTTTTATAGCACCTTATGCCCTTAAATATTTAATAAAAATTTTAATTGGCAGCAATAACATTACCTTAAACTACTTTTCGCCCATAGAAGTTTTTATTTTAGAGATAAAACTTGCTTTAATAATTGACTTAATTTTCAGTTTTCCATACATTGCAAAAAAACTGTGGGATTTTATATTGCCTGCACTGTATGAAAATGAGCGGAAATTTATAAAAACTATTGTTGTTTTTTCAAGCCTGCTCTTTGTTTTTGGGGTATTATTCTGCATTTTTATAATTTTACCTTTTATTATAAATTTTGGCTTAAGCTTTTCAAATGGCGATATAAAGGCGATTTTTGGCATTTCAAACGTTATAAATCTATCTTTGCAGCTTAGTCTTGTTTTTGGATTTATGTTTCAAATCCCTCTCGTTGTGCACTTTTTAATTAAATGTGGAATTGTTGATTATAAGACAATAGCTGATAAAAGACCATATGTTATAGTAGGAATTTTAATTTTGTCTGCAATCCTCACCCCGCCTGATATTATAAGCCAAATCATGCTTTTTGTGCCAGTTTATGCGCTTTTTGAGTTTGGACTTTTATTCTCGGGTAGATTTTTGCGTACAGACAGGCAGTTTGATTATATAAATAAGGATATAACCTTGCAGGGCAAGGGAAATGGTGGTAAATAACTATGGAAAAGTATACAGATATTGGTTTTGCAAAGATTGATAATGACAGGATAAGGCGGAGAGGTGCATCCGAAGCTGTTTTTTTGCGAATGCAAAACTGATGAACAATTAATTAAAATTTTCAAAACATGCATTGAAAGCGGTCAAAACGTGCTTGGTACAAGAGCTAGCATCATGCAGTATCAAGCTCTTAAGGTAATTTTTAAGGACATACAATATAATGAAACTGCAAAAATTTTGACGTTTTTACAAAATGATATTGAGCAAGTTGGCGAAATTGCCCTCTGTACAGGGGGAACTGGTGATATTCCTGTGGCCGAAGAAGCTGCATTAACTGCAGAATTTTATGGCAGTAAGGTAAAGCGCTATTATGATGTTGGAATTGCAGGTATACACAGGCTTTTAGACAAAATTGACGACATTAAACAGGCTAACGTGATAATCGCTGCAGCCGGCATGGAGGGTGCACTTGCAGGGATTATTGCAGGGCTTGTTGATAAACCTGTTATTGCGCTGCCAACTTCAGTGGGCTATGGTGCTTCATTTCAGGGGCTTTCGGCGCTTTTGACGATGTTAAACTCTTGCGCAGAGGGTATTACGGTGGTAAATATTGATAATGGCTATAATGCTGGTTATAGTGCAGCAAGGATAAATGCAATGATAACAAGCGTGACGGCGAATCGGCCACGTGCAAATGGCTGCTATGCTTGAATTTTGCAAAAAATATAAGATTAAAAACTTGCACGTATGAAACATAAGGAGTAAAAAATTGGATTTATATTTTGAGTGTACTAACGGAATATCGGGTGATATGGCTGTTGCGGCACTTTTGGATTTAGGCGCCTCGCGTGAAAAATTAGAAAAAGCTCTGAAATCCTTGAATCTGGAGGACGAATTTTCTTACAAGATTTCAACTGTAAGCAAAAATTCAATCAGGGCAACGGATTTCGACGTGGTTTTGCCTCAAAACCATACAGGGCGCGATTCTGAGATAGACAACAAATCACATCACCATCATACTCATAGAAATTTGGATGAGATTTGTAAAATTTTAGAAACAGTTGATGCTGATGAAAATGTTAAGAATCTTTCAAAAAAAATTTTTAAAATAGTGGCCGAGGCTGAAGCTAAAGTGCATCAGAAGCCCTTGCAGGATGTGCATTTTCACGAAATTGGCGCTATTGATTCAATAGCGGATATACTAGCTTTTTCAACACTGTTTTGTGATTTAAACCCAGAGAATGTTTATTTTTCGGCACTAGGTGAAGGAATGGGCTCAATTGCTTGTCAGCACGGTATTTTGCCTGTTCCGGTTCCTGCTGTTTGTGAAATAGTGTCGCTTTACGGCATTCCTATAAAAATTACTGACAATGATGGAGAGATGATAACGCCCACAGGGGCCGCGATTGCGGCTGCTTTGCATGTTGACAAAAAGCTGCCAGAGCCTGTTATTATTGAGAAAATAGGCTATGGAGCAGGCAAAAGGCCCTATAAAAGCCCATTTTTAAGAGTTTTTCAGATAAAATAAAATATGAGGAGATAAAATTATGCATTTAGGAAACTCAGTTATATGTCCAGTTGTAGGCGTGCCAATGCTTGCAATTGCAGGTATAACTGCATTTTTAGCCATTAGACAAGCGAGGAAGGGTTTTACAAAAGAAAAAGTGTTGCCTCTAATTTCCCTTGCAGCGCTGGTTTTTGCCCTTCAGATGGTTAATTTTCTTATACCAGGGACAGGTTCAAGCGGTCATATAGTCGGAAGTGTCCTTTTGGCAATACTTTTAGGGCCATCGGCTGCTTTTCTTACAATTTGTTCAATTCTTTTAGTGCAAGCGCTCTTTTTTGCTGATGGTGGGCTTTTAGCCCTTGGCTGCAACATATTCAATATGGGTACTTTAGCTTGTTTTGTTGCGTATCCTTTTATCTATAAGCCGCTAAGTCATAATGGCAGAGCGCTTTTAGGGGCTTTTTTCGCATCTGTTTGTGCTATTCAAATGGCATCTATTGCAGTAGTTGCGGAAGCTTCATTATCTGGTTCAATAGCTAATATTCCTGCATTTGCAAGCTTAATGCAGACTATACACGTGCCAATTGCCCTTGTGGAGGGGCTTTTTGCTTCTTTTATTGTTTATTTTGCTCTCAAGACTAAGCTATCAAAGACTTTCACGTCAACTATTGCTATAATTTCAGCTGTTCTTGCTTTGGTTGTTGTTCAATTTGCATCTGGCAGACCTGATGGTCTAGAGTGGTCTCTAATCAGACTTTCTAGTGATTTTATCGCTCAAACACAGGGGCAAACTTATGCTTTTCTTGAAATTATACAGGCAAAAACTGCTATATTGGTAGATTTACCATCTATTTTATCTTCCGCTGCTGGTTTAGCTATAATTATACTAGTGGGCCTTTTTGTTACAATGCTTTTGGCGATAAAAAATTCTGAAACCCAAGATTGTCTTAGAAAATAACATTTGTTGTTTTGGGGGTGAATTTATGAATTATATCCCCGAAACAGCTTTTGGCTGTGCAGACTTAGCAAGGGCAGTGGTTAAATCTTTGATTTTATTTAGTTATGGATATAAAAATCGATAAAATCTTTGCTGCGAGAATATTTTACTTTTTGATATTTGCTGAACCTATTTTAAATATATGATAAAATACTAAATTTAATTTATTTTATAGTATTATTGATTCTGAAGGGCTATTTTGTCCTTACTGATTACTACTAATAGACCAAATATTTGAAAATCCGGATATATGGTTCATTTGGAAGGGTTTTATGGATAAAAGAAAATTATATATAGTAGGTATTAGCGGCAACGAAAGAGGGCTTTTATCCATAGTGACTTCAGTTATGAATCATATTATATTTGCAGTTTGTTCTGACAAAATTCCTATTGTTGATTTAAAGCATGGAAAAAATATCTATTTTAAAGATGGAAGGGAATTTCGGGATAATATCTGGGAATATTTTTTTAAACAGCCTTTTGGGCTTTCATTGTCTGATATTTCAGATAATGATGATATTGAAATAGCTTTGGATTCACATTTTGCGCCGAATGGTGGGGGTGTATCAGCAAAACATATGCCCATCAGCAATGAATCTCGTGTTTTACCGGCAATGTCCATGGCGAAACAGTATTATAAAAAGTATTTCGTTTTTAACGATGAAACAATGAATTTTTTAGAATACCAATATGCCAATATCACAAGGGGGCGTGGGAATATTTTGGGTATTTTATGCCGCGGAACTGATTATTCTAAAAGGCGAACATTTGCTGAGAGCATACAGCCGAAAACCGCTGCTGTTGTTAAAAAAACCAGGGAAGTATTAAAAAAATTTCCAGATATAACAAATATTTACCTTGCAACAGAGGATGCTGAAATCTATGAAGTTTTTAAAAAGGAATTTGGCGGTCTTTTGCTTGAAAACGGGCAGTATAGGTATAACTACACCAAGGAATATGACGGAAAATTCATTTCACAAATAGAGACAGGCAGGTGCAATCACCACTATAGTCTTGCAAGGGAATATCTAGCATCGATTTATATACTTTCAAAATGCCCTTATTTTATTGGCGGCAGGTGCAATGGTTCATTATTTGTGTGGCTTTTATCAGAAGCTAAAAAATATTTTTATGTATGGCAGCTGGGCAATTATGGCAGGGGTTTTAGAGAAAAGATGTTTTCTGTTTCAATGGTAAATAATAAGCGTCTTTTGAGAATTTTTGGATTAAAGATAAAACTTAAGGGGTAATATGCTTGGTATCTTGAGTATTATAATGCTTGCAGGTTTTATTCAGAGAGAGGTTTTGTGATTTAATTTTAATACAGATGATTATTTTGTAGGTTAAGGAGACATTATGAAAGTTACCGTTAATGGCAGAGGAGTTGAACTTAAAAATTCAAGAACTGTTGCTGAATTTATTATTGAAAGAAATATAACAGGAAAAATGTTTGTAATAGAGAAGAATCTTGAAATAATTCAAAAAGAAGATTATGACAAGGCTGAAATTAACGAAGGGGACGTGATTGAAATTGTAGGTTTTGTCGGAGGGGGCTAGGGCTCTTAAAATAATTCTTGGTAATTAAATACAATTTTACACTTGTTCATTAAATGTTTTTATTTCAGGCCCTATGTATAAAAAAGAATATGATAAGTTTTACATTATCTGAAAAACCTATTTAGAAGGTCCTTTTCTATGTATAGGGGCTTCCATTGCAAGAAAAAAACTCAATATTTTGTGTAAAATTTGATTGTATAAAATGTTTTAGTAAAACTGTCTAGTCTGCGCTGCACTCTAGATTTTAAATACTAATCTCTCAGCGAAGGTTTATTTGTTTACGTTTTTAAAGATGTTATTTGAGCCTGTATTGTTTTGTTGTTTGTAAACTTAACAAATATCTGGCTTTGTATGCTTTGATTTTTGTTCCAAATTTAATATCCTTTGTTGCTTTATTGTGCAAATTATCAAAAGTTTCACTTATTCTGCTTTGAAAGGATTATTTGATTCGGGGCCTTTTTTATATTTTTCTGTTGTCTGAATATAGTTTTCACTAAAACCTTGCATATAAATTATTGCCATAAGTGATGTATAAAATAATAATTCTGTCATTTCTTCAAGCATAGGGGAGCCTGCTTTTTCACCCCAAACTCCAAATATTATTCCAAGTATTATAAATATCCAGTTATAGATTGTTAGTTTTGCATGGAGAAAATAATTCCACAAAACCATAAATGATTTTGTTATTAAAAAGTAAAGCCCGGATGCGGCCATAAACGCGCCATATAATGGATGCGCCAGGTATCCGTATTTAATCTGGCTCCAGGGGTAAAATGCATTTTCGACACCCTCTATCGGGAAAAATACTGTTCTACCGCAGTTTATTTCTCTTAAAAACAAAATAATCATAACAAGGGCAAGCGTTTTAAAGAATTTTTTATCAATTTTTGACCTGAGGCATAAAATAAACGTGATTAATAGCACAACAAGTTGCACATTTTCAATAAGGTGATTTTCCCAGGCATATCTTTCAGGGAGCCATTTTAGAGCCGGGAAGGTCAAAAGAAGAATGAGAAGCGGAATAAGGGTTATCGGGTGAAATTTAAAATCAATCCTTTCCCTTAATTCTGTAAAATAATTCTTAATATTTTCCATTTATAAAACTCCCGTTTTTGATTTTTATGTAGATTATAATACAACAAAAATAATGTATTAAAAATAGAGCGCATATGTTTGCTATAGCTATAATACGCGTCTATTGTCTTCTAAAACCATGCTCTTTTGAAATGGTTCTTCCTATTGATTTTAATTTTTCTTCCAGGCAGTTTCTGTGTTTTTGAATATCTTTATCTGGTGTGATTTTTCCGGGATAAATTTCGTATTTTTTTCTGCATTCTAAGGTTGTGACATTTGGCATTATAACGTTTGCACCGGATTGCAAAGCTATTATGCGGCCATTTGGATTTAGAGTTTCCATAGCGGTTGTTGCAGGTATGTTTATATTTTTTAACATAATTCTTGTAATAGCCATAGCTTTTAGGGCAAGGGTAAAATTGCCGTTTTCTGCATCCTTAAGCGGTGTATCAGGATGTACTATAAAAGGTCCTATTCCAATCATATCAGCATCAAGCTCTTTAAAAAAAAGAATGTCATTAGCTATTGATTCGATGCTTTGCCCTGGCAGGCCAATAAGAGAGCCACACCCTGTTTCGTAACCAAGGTTTTTAATATTATACAGGCATTTTAGTCTATTTTTAAAATCCATATTAGGATGCATTTTTTTGTAAAGATTTGCATCGGTTGTTTCAATTCTTAATAGATATCTATCAGCCCCAAAATCTCTAAATTCCTTATAATCTTCCAAGGACCTTTCACCAATACTAAGTGTTAGTGCGATATCCATGCTTTTGATTTCTGATATGATCTTACACATTACGTTTTTAGAATAAAAAATATCTTCGCCAGATTGAAGCACAATTGTTTTGTATCCTGCATCTACTGCATCTTTGGCGCATGAAATTATATTATCGGGTGATAATCTGTATCGTTCCAGTTTTTTGTTTGCCATCTGAAGGCCGCAATATTTGCAAGAGCAGCGACATATGTTTGAAAATTCAATCAGGCCCCTTAGATGAATTGCATCGCCGACATTTTCCTTGCGCACCATATCTGCATGTGCAAAGAGTTCTCTGTTTTGACTGTTATCTTTAAGTATGTCAATAATTTCTTTTTTTGCAAACATTATCTTGTTTCTCGGTGCCGGCTAAAAAGTATATTTTTTTTGATTATAGCATATTAATAAGCTGTGTTTGTTTTGTTTCTTATGGAAGGATGAGTGATTTTTACAAGGTATTTTTGGGATGCTGATAATAATTTAGTTACAAAAGTTACATAAAGAATGCAGGAAAATATTAAAAATCATGTAGTTGTATTAATTTTTATTTAGCTGATGTTTCCATGCCAAAAATTTTTGATAAAATTAATTAAAAGATGAATTAAAGGAAAGCAGGGTGAAAATCCCGCGCTGGTCCGCAGCCGTTACAGCCGGAATGCTTTAGTTTGTTATCACCTCGAGACAGGAAAATGTGCGAAAAAGCACTTCTTAAAATAATATTTAGAGATAGTTTAAGTCGTATTTGATTAGCATACTTTCTGCCTTTTTTACAACACAAAAAGGAGCAATGATGAAGGAATTATTAGAAGAGAAAACAACGGGAGTAAAGACGCAAAGGTTTGGTAATTTTAGTGTAAATTCTGCTGCATCAAAGCCTATGGCTAGTGATTTGGCGAATTCAAATAATCCCCTGGGTAAAATTATAGGCCTTGCCTCAAGATATAAACTTAATAGCATCAAGATAATTAAAAAAGACGGCACAAAAGAGGATTATGATGTAAAAAAAGTTGTGGCAGCGGTAAAAAAATCTGCTGCAAGAATGTTGATTGGCTTTTCTGATAAGGAATTAGCTGATATTACAGAATTTGTTGACAACAGTGTGTTAAATCTGAATCTTGATGAGATTGAGATTTTTACGATGCACTGCATTGTAGAAAATGCGCTTGAAGTCCTAAATCCAAAGGTGGCTGAAAGCTATAGAAATTACAGAAATTACAAAATTGATTTTGTAAATATGCTGGATAAGGTTTATCAGGAAAGCCAAAAGATAATGTATATAGGAGATAAAGAGAATTCAAACGCTGATTCAGCGCTTGTTTCAACTAAACGTTCTCTTATATTTAACCAGCTTAACAAAGAATTATACAAGAAATTCTTCCTGACAGTGCCCGAATTGCAGGCAATAAGGGATGGGTATATTTATATTCATGATATGTCTGCAAGGCGCGATACTATGAATTGTTGCCTTTTTGATGTTGCGAATGTGCTAAAGGGCGGTTTTGAGATGGGAAACCTTTGGTATAATGAGCCAAAGAGCCTGGAGGTTGCATTTGATGTAATCGGCGACATTGTGATGGCGGCAGCTAGCCAGCAATATGGTGGTTTTACGGTTCCCGAGGTGGATAAAATCTTAGCTCCATATGCCGAGAAGACGTTTGAAATTAAATATCAAAAATATATTAATTTAGGAATTCCAAAGGCAAGAGCACAAGAAGAAGCTTTAAAGGATGTTGAAAAAGATTTCCATGACGGCTTTCAGGGTTGGGAATATAAATTTAATACCGTAGCCTCAAGCAGGGGCGATTACCCTTTTATAACCGTTACTATGGGCCTTGGCACAGGTAAATTTGAAAGAATGGCTTCTAAAATGATTCTTGAAGTGAGAAAAGGCGGCCAAGGTAAGAAAGAAAATAAAAAACCGGTGCTTTTTCCGAAGGTTGTATTTTTGTATGATGAAAATCTTCACAAAAAAGGCGGTGAGCTTGAAGAAATATTCAATGCCGGTATAGAATGTTCCAAAAGAGCTATGTATCCAGATTGGCTTTCCTTAACTGGGGAGGGGTATGTGGCATCTATGTATAAGAAATACAAGAGGGTGATATCTCCTATGGGCTGCCGTGCCTTTCTTTCTCCATGGTTTGAGAGAGGTGGCATGAAGCCAGCTGATAGTGAAGATGCACCAGTGTTTGTAGGAAGGTTTAATATAGGTGCCATCAGTCTGCACCTTCCAATGATTTATGCTAAGGCAAAACAGGAGGGGAAAGATTTTTACGGGGTGCTTGATTATTATCTTGAGATGATAAGACAGATTCATGTAAGGACTTATGATTATCTTGGCGAAATGAGAGCATCTGTTAATCCGCTTGCTTTTTGCGAGGGTGGATTTTATGGGGGAAATCTTGGAATTCATGATAAGATTAAACCACTCTTGAAATCTGCAACTGCATCTTTTGGCATTACTGCGCTAAATGAATTGCAGGAAATCCATAATCACAAATCTCTTGTGGAGGATGGCGCCTTTGCACTTGAGGTAATGGAATACATTAATAAGAAAATTAATGAATTCAAGGAAGAAGATGGGAATCTGTACGCTATATACGGCACTCCTGCTGAGAATCTTTGCGGACTGCAGGTGAAGCAATTTAGGAAAAAATACGGGTGTGTTAACAATGTTTCTGATAAGGCCTATGTTTCAAACAGTTTTCACTGTCATGTTTCAGAAAATATAGGGCCAATTGAAAAGCAGGATTTAGAAAAACGATTCTGGGATTTGCTAAATGGCGGGAAGATACAATATGTAAAATATCCTGTCTCATATAATACTGAAGCTATTGAAACTCTTGTTACTCGTGCTATGCATATGGGTTTTTATGAAGGGGTCAACCTTTCACTTGCGTACTGCGATGATTGCGGGCATCAGGAGCTTTCTATGGAGATTTGTCCGAAATGCGGAAGTAAGAACTTAACTAAGATTGACAGGATGAACGGCTATCTGTCTTATTCAAGGGTAAAGGGCGATACAAGACTAAATGAGGCAAAAATGGAAGAGATTAAAGACAGAGTAAGTATGTAATGCCTTAGAAGTGTACTGCTTGGGCTTGCAATTGAGCTTTTGCCTGTCACATTTACACTGTTTATTCTGCTGCCGGCAATAGTCCGGCGCAGTTGTGTTGTTGAATCATTCAAGGGCTGGAAAAGTCTTTAGTGAAAAAGGATAAGGATATGAATTATCATAATATTACAAAAGAAGATATGCTAAATGGAGATGGAATCCGCGTTGTATTGTGGGTCTCAGGGTGTGATCACCATTGTAAAAACTGTCAGAACCCGATAACTTGGGATAAGAATGATGGTCTTTTGTTTGATGAGGCAGCAGAAACAGAACTTTTTGAAGCGCTTGATAAACCCTTTATTTCTGGAATTACGTTTTCAGGGGGAGATCCCTTGATGCCATATAACAGGGATGAAGTTTTCCGCCTTATAAAAAAATGCTGTAAACTCTATCCAGATAAGACGATTTGGCTGTATACAGGATATAGGTGGGAAGAAATTCAGGATATAAAGGGCATAGAGCTTGTTGATGTTGTGGCTGAGGGCGAATTCATTGAAGAATTAAAGGATAATAATCTTCATTGGGTTGGCAGCTCTAACCAAAGAGTTATAAATGCAAAGGAGACTTTGCAAAAGGGTGAAATCATACTGCACAAGTAGAATCTACCGAGGATTTCTAATTAAGCAATTTGACAAAAAAGCACAATTGTTTTAATAAAATCTTTATATTTTATTTATGCGTATAAATTAAGACATTGGCTGTTTCTCGGCCTTTTTGTTATTTTATTGCTTTGACTTATAGTTTAATGTCTAAAAAAGTTTTTGTAAATTTTTGTTAAAAAATGTTTGTTTTTTCTAAAGAACCTATAAACAGATGTCGTTATATACTGCATAGATAAAGTTATTTTATAAGGAGTGTATAAAGATGGTAAAGATTGGAAAATCCTCTAGTTCAAGTAGTTCAAAGAAAAGCTCAAGCAGCTCTAAAAAAAGCTCAAGCTCAAGCAAGAGTTCTAGTTCAAGTAGGTCTTCTTCATCTGTATCTTCCAGTTTGTTTAGCAAGGTTTCCACAGGTAGATCATCAGGGGCTTTAGGCTCTTCGCTGCTTTCTTTTGCATCTTTTGTATCTAAGAGCGGTTCAGACAGTGTTAGTTTTGGGAATACTTCAAAATCAAACAGTTCAAGCAGTTCTTCTAAAGGCAGCAGCTATAGTTCATCAAGCTATTCATCAAGCAGCTCAAGCTATAGCTCATATTCGCCATCATATAGCAGCTATGGCAGCAGCATGTCTTTAAGATCTGCTGGCGGTTCAAAGTCTAGTTTTGGTTCATCAAGTACTCTTGGCAGCACATCAAGTGCAAGCAATTCTTCTTCTAAGAAGAAAACAGAAGCTAAGAAGAATACTCCTATAGCTGATACAGCATCTTCTAAGATTGGCACAACAAGCAAGAAAGAAAAAAGTAAGACCACTACTAAGACTGACAAGAATAGTGATGCAGGTAAGAGTGCCAGCAGCACTAAGGCTGAAACCAAGAAGGAGCAAGCTAAAAAAACTGGTAAAAGCAAAGCTAAAACCCTAACTAAAAATGGCTGGGAAAATGCTAAAGTTACAAGCACTTCAAAGGATGGAAGCAGCACTGTGACTGCCACTAAAGATGGCGTAACATATCAGATAAATTATAATAAGAATGGTGATAAAACAGGCAAAAAAATAGTTGGCGGTGAACCAAAAGCTATTGCTGAAAAGAAAGGCAAAGGGCTTGAAAAACAAGGCTATTCAAATGTAAATGTTTCTGATGACGGCACTTTAACTGCAAAGGATTCAAGCGGTAACACTGTTTCTCTTACATATAACTCAAATGGTACAAAGGCATCAAAATCTATAAGTACTCCCGAGGGAAGAACTACTGCAAAAACTTTTGACAGCGAAGGCAGAAAATTAAGCAATACCATTACAGAAGGTGTTCCTGGAAGCGCTGATTATAAAGTAACTGAGGCCAAATTCAATGCAGCCTCAGGTGCAAAATTAAGCCATTCAACAGCAACTGGTGTTGAGGGTACGGATGGTTATAGAAAAACCAGTGCAACATATCAAATTGATGCTAATGGCAATGCGATACTTGATGCCAAGGGCAAGCCTGTCAAGGATACCAAACAAATCATAAAAGGTACACCTGGAACCAATGCCTTTGAACAGGTTGATGTTAAATATTACGAAAATACTGGTATAAAAGCTCAGCAGCAAACAATAAGAGGTAATGAAAATGATGTAAGAAACTATCTTGTAAGCCTTAATAATTATACTACTGATGGCATATTAAAAGACAGCACTGTAAAAGGTGGTATGCAAATACTTGGCAGTGATCAATACTTTGAATCAGAATATTTTAGAGTATTTGATACAACTAATGATAAAAGACAGGTGTTAAGCGAATCTACCAAGGTTAATGTTGGCAATGGCCTGGAAGAAATACTGAAAACAGAATATACTTATGATGCTGAAGGCAGAGTTGCAACTTCAAAAGAGGTGCGCAATGATAATGTATCCTTGGGCGAGGATGGCCAATTGTATGCTGAGTCTGAAACAACAACTGAGTCAGTATTTGACTACAGCAGCACTGACAAATCAGTTATGAAAACCGCACAGGTTGCTGTTGCTATAAAGAATGCAGATGGTACAACAGAGCACAAATACATTGAAACATATATTGACAACAAGGACGCATCAGGTAATCTTGGACAAGATAGTCTAGTTGATTATATAACAAGAGAATATACATCAGAAGCCCGTTATACTCTAAAATCATACACATACGGTGATGGAGCAGTGCCAACCGAGGTTAAAATTCTTGATGATACATATTCAGATGAATATGCAACATATGCAGATGCAAAAGCAGCTGGTGCCAGCCCTGTGTTGACCGCTAAAACAACCGCAACGCTTGATGAAAGCACTAAAAATGATATGATTGGTCAAACATACAATATGAATACTATTGTAACAGACGGCGATGGTAACTTTATATGTGAAGATAACGGCGTTTCAATGGGCGAGGCACATGGCTGGTTTAATAAAACGTTTGATTATCAAACACGCAGCGCCAGAGAAATACTTGATGAAATGATGGCATCTGGTGCAAGCCAGGAAGAAATTGAAGCCTTCTTGAATAGCATAGGCGAAATGGATGGCAGCTCTCAAGGTGCTCGTCAGGCCGAAGAATATTATCGCGGTGTAGCTGGTGGTGCTACAGGTGCTGGCGATGCAGGTAATACTGGTGCGGTTGAAGACACCGGTGTTGTAGAGACTCCGACAGCTCCTTCAGCTGGTGACACTGCTCCTGCCGCAAGTTCAACTGCGCCAGCACCTTCAAGCACTGCTCCAACAACCCCTGCTGCAAGCACGGCGCCATCGGCTCCAACTTCTAATGCACCATCAGCAGATACACCCAATAAAGATTATCCAAGCTTATCTGATAAAGATGTAGATGACTGGAAGCAGAAAATAGACGATTTTATGAAAGGCGAGAATTCTACATATAACGATATGGCAGAATGGGATAAATTCAAAGATGTTATGAGCCTTGTTGAAGCATATATAAAAGAAAAATATGAAGGCAAACTTACATTAACTACAAATGTGTATGCTTTTGATACAGGCAATGGCTTTAATGACTTGATATTTACAAAAAACACCGGCGAAGTAATTGTGTAATTATCAAGGAATGACATCGGTCTTATAAATCAAAGCACCTGCAGATATTATTATCTTGCAGGTGCTTTTGCAATGTAATAAGATAAAATTCAGTGTTTTTGGAATCCAAAATTTGTTTTGATTTGATTGTTTGTAACCTATTTGACTTTACTATATTGTCCTGTTAGAATAATTTTTGAAATAATATATTTGCACATTGTTTAAGTTGATAATTTGTAATTGAAATTTAAAACTTACCGTTTTATGTAGTGAGTTATTGGGTTTTATAATGCATAATCTGTGCGTTAAATTAATGCAAAATTTCACTACAAGTTAAAGGCAAAGTTTAACTGCACTCGTAAATTACATAGTTTTTGTCGGGACGTAGCAGGGTCCCCGAGAGGAAAGTTGACTAAATGTCAAGTTTCCGGTGGGGGTACAAACGAAGTTTGTAACGAA
>CATJOM010000060.1 GCA_949741915.1 uncultured Candidatus Melainabacteria bacterium
ATTGACCAAAACTTCCACCACACTCTCTACACTAAAGCCCTAACAACAGGAGCAGATGTGGTGAAAACAGGGCTTGTAAAAATGCATGGTGTGTTTGATAAAAATGGCGAAAAATCTTTGTTGAATAATGCCATAAGACAAAACAGACTGAATTTTTTGAAAGAATTTTATTCTGCCATCTATAAAAAAGATTTTTTAATTAATAATAATCTCTTTTTTCCTGAAGGCATTTTAACCTTTGAAGATCCCATATTTTCTCTTGGTGTGATACTCAAAGTTAAAACATTGGAAATTATTGACGATATAAACTACCACTATCTTGTAAGAAAGGATGGCAAATCAAGACTTTGCAATATAAAAATGGCAGAGTCATTTATTTGTGCTGCTGAAATATTTCTTTTAACATTAAACGCTGCACACATTGAAAAGTGCGATTATATTAGAATTATTAATGATTTAATAATTTCGTCATTCTACAAAAGATGTACCTCTAAAAATATAAATAATGTAGAATTTAGTTATTTGTTTAAAAAGTTTCAAAAATTGCTGAATGAGAATCTTCTTTATAAGGATGAATTTAAGCCAATGAAAAAGAAAAGGTGTTTTGTGCTAAAATATTTTGACAAAATGCAGCAACAGACAGTTTTTAGAGCATTAAGAAAAAGGGTGATAAATGCTTAATAACATAACCGAAGAACGGATGAAAAGATTAAGGCTTGCATTGTATGAAAAAAATGTTGAAAAAATTTATGCATCTCCACCCAAAAATCAAGCGGTAATGGAATTTTATCAAAACGAAGCCTATAAACAGTATAAAGATAATCCTTTTGATATAAATAAAGAAAAAGAAAAATTTCAAAATTATATTCTTTGTTATGCTCTAAAAGATAGAATTAGTGCAATAGGTGCAAACCATGATAATTATTATATCTGGGGAATGATGCCAAAGGATGTCACAATAGAAAAAATAACCACTGCAATAAAAAAGAATAAAAGAATAATTTTTGCCGAGGATGGTTTTTTAAGATCGATTTTAACATATGCAAAGCAATTGCCTGCTGATGAAATTTGTTATCAGGGTGCAGCATCATATATAATTGATGATTTAACATTTTATTTTGATGCAACAAGACAAAGCAGAATGGAAATAATCCTTAATTCTGATTATGAGATTTCAAAAGAAGAAATAATAAGAGTCAAAAGCTTGATAAATAAAATTCTAAAGTTAAAAATTTCAAAATATAATTCGCAGCCAATATATACTCCAAAAGTAGGCGCTGATGGCAGAAAGAAAATCCTTGTTGTTGATCAAAGCTATAATGATTATTCTATATTAAAAGGCATGGCAGACAAAAGTACATTTGAAAACATGCTAAAAACCGCAATAGACGAAAATCCTGGCAGTGATATAATCATTAAAACTCACCCGGACAGCATAGGTGTAAATTCTCTAAAGCCGCTTAATTACTATAAAAATATAAATGAAGAAAAAAATATTTATAAGATAACTGAAGAAATTAACCCGATTTGTCTTATGGAATCTGTAGATAAGGTTTATGCTGTCACTTCCCAGCTTGGTTTTGAAGCACTTATGGCAAAGAAGGAAGTTCATACATTTGGTATGCCTTTCTATGCAGGCTGGGGGCTAACTATCGACAGATTAAATTGCTCAAGACGCAAAAGAAAAAGGACTCTTGAAGAAATATTTTATATTGCATATATTTTAATGAGCATCTATATTAATCCAAAAACTAATAAGCCCTGTGAGATAGAAGATGCGATAGACTATCTTGCAGAATATAGGGAGTTGTATTTTAAAAAACATAATATTGTTTGCAAAATTTAGCCCTTTATAAAATTTATTGAAAGAACTCCTTTTTTATGTTTAAGTAAAGCTTGAACTTTTGAGTTTGCAAAGAATTAGAAAAAGCCAATTTTGTATATAATTGCCGAAATTTATATTATAATAAGGCCCAATGGAAAATATTTTCTTTAAAAATAAAAAAATAAATCATAAAAAACTAAGGGCTTTTGGTTTTATTTTGCACGATGGGGTGTATATTTTTGAACAAAATATTTTGGACAATGGGTTTAAATTTATAGTTGAAATTGCCGAAAATGGTAAAGCTAAAACTAAAATGCTTGATTTGATATCAAACGAAGTGTACACGCTTCACTTGTCAGCTGCTGCAACCGGCTTATTTGTTGGGAAAATAAGGGAAGAATATGAAAATATTTTAAATCTTATAGCGGAAAAATGTTTTGATGTAGATATTTATAAAAATTTATATATAAAGAAAATAATAGAATATATTAATAAAAAATATGATGATAAGCTGGAGTTTTTATGGGAAAAGTCTCCAACAAGCTCAATTATAAGAAGAAAAGATACTAAAAAATGGTATGCAGTTCTTATGATAATTCAAAAAAATAGGCTTATTGCAGGGGCAGAAGGGGTTGTTGAGGCTATGAATTTAAGAGCTGAACCTGATAATATAAAAGCAATGATTGATAATAAAATCTTTTTTCCAGGGTTTCATATGAACAAAAAACATTGGTTTACAATATCCTTTGATGCGCTGCCAGAAGCTCTGCCAAATGAAAAAGGGATTAAACATCTAGCTTTAAATGAGATATTTAAACTTGTTGATTCAAGCTATGAGCTTGCTGTAAAATAAGTTCAGGCAAGTTATAGGAAGATTTAGGCTTGGCATCTATAAAACCCTGTGCCTTGAAGAAAAATTAAGGACCAACAACTGCAAAAAGATAAGGAGATAATAAACATGAAAGTTTTACTTGTAAATGGCTCACCCCATAAAAATGGCTGCACATTCACAGCTCTCAGTGAAATAGCTAAAATTTTGAATGAAGAAACCATAGGCACTGAAATTTATCATATAGGAAATGATGCAATAGCCCCATGTAGAGCCTGCGGTGCTTGTGCAAAATTAAAGCGGTGTGTCATTGATGATAAGGTTAATGAATTTATAAGCCTAGCAGAAAGCTTTGATGGATTTATAATAGGTTCTCCTGTTCACTATGCTGCAGCAGCAGGTTCTATTCCAATATTTTTACACAGAGCATTTTTCGCTGCAAGCCGCACGGGAAAGAAAATATTTACACATAAACCAGGTGCCAGCATAGTAAGTGCAAGACGTGCTGGAACAACGGCAACGCTCGATCAGATAAATAAATATTTTTCAATCAATCAAATGCCAATAATTACAGGCAGATATTGGAATATGGTTCATGGTTCAAATCCTGATGAAGTCATTAAAGATGAAGAAGGCATGCAAAATATGAGAATTTTAGCAAGAAATATGGCTTGGCATCTCAAATGTCAGGAAGCAGGAAAGAACGCAGGAATTTTGCCGCCAAAAACAGAAGAAGTTATTTATACAAACTTTATAAGATAATTTTACTTGGATATTGTTAATATTTATAAAAATATAAACGCCAAAATAGCAAATTGATGCATTTTGGTGTTTTATTGTTATATGAATATAAGTTTAATAACAACAAAAGTGTCTAGTATTTCGTTCAAGGCGCAAACATCAAATGTACCAGCTCCTAGAGATGCATCAGATGTGGACAATAAAGATGCAATTCCTGCAGGGCCTGACTTTAATCCTGTCTTGGCTTCAAAAATAACAAGAAGAGATGATTTTAGTAAAACCAAAAAAGAAATTCAATCAGTATTGGACAAATGTATATATGGCAAAAGTCATATGCTTGACAATATTGATGATTTAAGTATTGTTAAAAGGGATGACAAATTCTATTTGAATGGTTTTTACAATAACTATGATAAGGATGATGAACTTACTGGAAATTGTGAAGAATTAGCCTACAAGGCAGGAAAAGCTCTGCAGGAAAAATTTAAAGATAAATATAATGTTGTTGTACTATCTACAAGTGGTACAAAATATGGCTTTGCTGGCCATTCTTGTCTTGCCATGATTAAAAAGAATAAAGAAAACGACAGAATTGTTAATCTTAGAGAAAAAATTGCAGATATACAGAGACAAACAAGTGATTTTGATATAAAGAAGAATATATCAAATGAAGAATATAAAAAGCTGAAAGATTTGGAGGCTAAAGCAGTCACTAACTTAACTCAAGCATTTGACAAATCTGCTTTTCTTGAGGATGCGATTTTTATTGATCCGTCATTTGATTTCACTTGCAGAATGGAAGATTTGCCAAATGATTATGATTTGTTGGGCTTTAACTGCTCTGTAAATGAGGCAAGCATCCGTGATTTTGAACTCAGATATGAAGCAATAACTCCGCTTGGTATGACCAGCAGTATTTTTCCTGAAATAGAAGAAATGTTTCCTGATACTGTAGTATCCTTTAGCTTGCAGAAATTTGAGCCATTTGCAGTATTTATTAATGGAGACAACTGCCAAGGGCTTCCTCTTAGCTTGTTAAAACAATATTTTCCTAATAACAAAGTGGTTAGATTTTTAGATAAGCTGAACAATGAAATAAACCGCGCAAAAGACAAATAACAATGTAAAGTTTTGCACGGCTTATTTTGTATTTCAAAGCTGCTTCTATATAAACAGGGTAGGATTTTAGAGAACGCCTGCAGGCATGGTTTTTAGAATATCATCCAAAATTAAATATGGTAATTATATGCAATTTTACACAAGAATATTGCCTTTATTTTTCTTGTAATGAAAGCCCCTATACGTAGAAAAGAGCCTTCTAAATAAGTATATTTAATAAATAAGCGTAAAATTTATATATAATTCCTTATATTTGCAGCAATGCACTAAATGTTTTTATCATTTATCCTGTATGCTTTATAGTAACTTGGCCACTATCCTTCTGTGGGATAAAATTTATCCTTATTTATCTTAAATATTAATCATTATGAAAATAACATTTTTTGATACACTTCCTCACGAAGAAATATTTTTAAAAGAACATATGCCAGAAGGCTTAGAACCTCTTTTTGTGACAACAAGCCTGCATCCTGCAGCAAACATACCTGATAATGTTTTTGATTCAGATATGATATCTGTTTTCACTCCATCTCTTTTGAATCGCGAAATCCTTGAAAAATTTAAGAACCTGAAATTTATTCTCTTAAGGAGCGTTGGTTTTTCACATGTTGATATGCACTATGCAAAAGAGAATGACATTCATGTGTTTAATGCTCCCAATTATGGCGATTATACGGTTGCAGAGTTTGTATTTGCAAGTCTTCTGTCGCTTATAAGGCAAATCCCCCAGGCAAACAATGCCCTTAGGATGGGAAATATTCTCCTTGATAAATATATGGGTGTAGAACTATTTTCAAAGACAATGGGAGTCATTGGCACAGGCGCCATAGGTTCAAAAGTTGTAAAAATAGCAAAAGGCTTCTCCATGGATGTTATAGCCTATGATGTTTATAAAAATATTGATGTAGATTATGTTTCACTTGATGAATTATGCGCAAGAGCTGATGTCATAAGTATAAATACTCCCCTGACGCCCGATACAGTAAGGATGTTTGATAGAAACCGCATAAATTCCCTTAAAAAAGGTGTCATCATTGTAAATACTGCCCGTGGTGAAATTATCGACACAGACGCACTTTATGATGCGATTGTTGATAAGCGTGTGTCATACGCTGCGCTCGATGTTATGGAATGTGAAGATATATTATGGCAAAAACCATCAAGTTCAACAAGTTTTAATAATGTTAAAGAACTTTGCTTGAAGAATTTCTTGATTGCAAACCGTCTTTTAAAGATGGATAATGTTCTTGTAACTCCGCACACAGCCTATGATACAAAGGAAGCTACACAAAGAATTTTGGATATAACATTAGAAAATATTAACTCCTGTTTAAATTTTAGCTCTGGCGCTAAAAATCAGGTTTTGGTATAATATTTTCTATGAACTTAGCAAAATATATTGAACACACCCTTCTAAAGCCGGGTGCTACTGAAAACGACATTAAAAAACTAATTGATGAAGCCTTTGAATATAAATTTTTTGGCGTATGCATAAACCCGAACTTTGTAAAATTTGCACGCAAATATATTGATGAAAATAAAGAAAAGGGCAATGTAAAGCTTGTAACAGTGGTAAATTTTCCCTTGGGCACAAACTCTATGGATACAACCATGGTGCAGGTGCATGAGGCTGTAAATGAAGGTGTAGACGAGATTGACACCGTTATAAATCTTTCTGCCATAAAAATGGGTGATTACAAAAAGGTCTCCGATGAAATCAAAATTCAAAAAGGTATTTGTGATAAGAGAAACCTGAAAGTAATCTTGGAAGTTGATCTTTTAACCAGAGATGAAATCAAAAAGGCTTGCCTTAACTGCATTACAGCTGGGGCTGATTTTGTTAAAACGTCAACAGGTTTTCTAAAAGACGGCCTTGGCGCTACAACAGAGAATATCCGCCTTATGAGTGACACTGTTTCAAGAAGAGGCATGGGTGTAAAAGCCTCTGGCGGCATAAGAACAAGAGTGCAAGCAATAGATTTGATTAACGCCGGCGCTGATAGATTGGGTACAAGCTCAGGTGTCGCTATGGTTAAATATTAAATACGATTAATTATATTGTTAAGGAATAAAGAAGAGGTTTTTTAAGGAAATGGATAAAATTACAATAAGATCAGACAGAGACACTGACTATACCTTTATGTATAAAGGTGAAGAAACTATTCTTAAAGCAGGCAGCATAATTAGTATTGCAAATGGCCTGAATGATGTGGTTTTACCAACTGTTGCAATGAAAATTATGAATAATCTTATTGTAATAAAAGAAGATGTTAAGAAACATTAAGGTCTCAAAATAAAATCCACAAGGCCTTTTTTGAATAAGGAAAAAACAATGAGTGAGGAAAAGATAATAATAACCATCTCCGGGTGTGATAAAGTGGGAATTGTAGCAAAAATAGCCGCTGCCCTGGCTGATTTAAATGTAAATATTGAAGATATCAAACAGACAATAATGCAGGATTATTTTGTTATGATGATGTTATGCAGCATTAAAGATGCTAAAAAATCCTTTAAAGAAATCAAAGAGAATATAATAAATTCCGGGCGTGAGCTTGAGATGGAAGTGTGGGTGCAAAGAAAAGAAATTTTTGACTCTATGCACTCAATATAGGCTGTCTTAAAAAGCTTGTATCTGTCTCTCTTAGTGCTTGTGAAATGTCCTATTATGCAATGTAGCTCCGTTTTTAAGTTTTTTGACACATTTTTACTGCCACTGCCTATATCTATAACTGTTTACTGAAGAATTTGGAAAAATATTTATGAAAGATTTTAACGTACAAAATGTAATAGAAACAATTGAGATGATTAAGGTTCATCACCTTGATATAAGAACCGTAACCCTCTCCTTGAGCCTTAGAGACTGTGCTGGCGATGATACAAAGACTGTAGGCAGAAAAATTTACGATAAAATCCTAAAGCACGCTAAAAATCTTGCAAAATATGCAGATGATTTAGAGAATGAATTCTCCATCCCTATAATAAACAAAAGAATAGCTGTAACGCCAATTTCCATTGTGGCAGAATCTTGCACCAATCCTGATTTTGTTTATCTTGCCCAAATTCTAGATAAGGCAGCAAATGAAGTGGGAATTGACTTTATAGGTGGTTTTTCAGCCCTTGTGGATAAAGGCTGTACAAACGGCGACAAACTCTTTATCGAAAGTATTCCAGAGGCTCTTGCTTCAACAAAAAGAGTGTGTTCATCTTTGAATCTAGCAACCTCAAAGGCTGGCATAAATATGGTTGGTGTGCTAAAAACCGCTAATGTAATTAAAAAAGCTGCCGAATTAACAAAAGATGCTGATGGCCTTGGCGCAGCAAAGTTTGTGGCGTTTTGTAATTCTGTAACTGATAATCCATTTATGGCAGGTGCATACTGTGGCATTAATGAACCAGAAGTTGCCCTGAATGTGGGTGTTTCAGGCCCTGGTGTTGTAAGATGGGCAATAGAAAATATGCCAAAAACTGCTGATTTAGGCGAAGTAGCAAACATAATTAAAAAAACCGCTTTTAAAATAACAACAACTGGTGAATTAATTGGAAGGCGTTTGGCTGAAAGACTCAATATACCATTTGGCGTAATTGACCTATCTTTAGCCCCAACCCCTGCTGAAGGAGACAGTGTTGCAGGCATTTTTGAAGCCATGGGGCTTGAAGCAGCAGGTGCTCACGGTACAACAGCCGCGCTTGCTATGTTAAATGATGCCGTAAAAAAAGGCGGCATTATGGCATCAAGCTATGTGGGAGGCCTTTCAGGTGCATTTATTCCTGTATCAGAGGATGCTGGTATGATAAAAGCTGCTCGTGATGGTGTTCTTACTATTGATAAACTTGAAGCTATGACAAGTGTTTGTTCTGTTGGGCTTGATATGATAGCTATTCCCGGAGATACACCAGCTTCAACTATTGCAGGTATTATTGCAGATGAAATGGCAATAGGCATGATAAATAAAAAAACTACAGCAGTAAGGATTATTCCGGTGCCTGGAAAAAAAGTAGGCGAAGCCGCCAAATTTGGCGGTTTGCTTGGTGAAGCACCAATTATGCCAACCAGCAGGCTTAATTCAAGTGTTTTTGTAAACCGTCTTGGTAGAATTCCTGCACCTTTGCATAGTTTGAATAATTAAAATACTTTTAATGAATGTTTGTTCAGCTTGGATAAATTTCCGTGTAAAACCTTTTGTGCTAAGATTTTGCCATTTAAATGTTGCAAAAATTGTTCCGTATTCAAGGCGTTTTATGCACAAGCAAATACATAATTTATATTTGCTTTTTTCTGTTTGTCTGAATTTGCGCTTTTAAAATTCATTATTTATCTTAAATTTTCTTAATAAAGCAGCAATATTTTTCTTTTTTGGTTTTTGTATGATTGAAATCAAGTGTCGATTTGTATCTTTAAAACAATGGATGCAATTGGCATAAAAACAACCAACATAAAGGAGTATTCTTCCATAATGAATAATTTGAATAGTATAAGTTTTGGTGGACTTGAAACAACTTCCAAGGTAAAAAATAACAATGCATCTTTTAGTACTATGCAGGTAAAACAAGCTGCTGACAGCACTACTTCTCAGTCTCCATCTGATACCCTCACCATCAAAGGCAAACAAATTAAAAAGAAAACAGCAATCGCTGTTTTAATAGGAAGCTTAACAACATTAACTGCAAGCATTATATTTGCTTCATCAATGGTTAAAAAAGGCAATATAATGCTAAATGATAAAAAAGGAGGATTATTTAAAAAATTTAAAGAAAGTTTAAAAACATTCACCAATGAAGGTAAAGAACAATATGATTCAGCATTAAAAAAAGTAAATGATAATAACAATAATAACAATAATAACAACAATAAAGCAAATAACATTAAAGATAAGACACCAACCAATCAAAATGATTTAAATAACAATAACTTAGATAAGCAACGCCCGGAAGATACATCAGGTATTACAGATAAAAATAATCCAAACAAGAACAAAATAACATCCAAAACACCTCCTGCAAATCAACAAAAAGCAAATAATAATCAACAAAACCAAACAGCAATAAAAAAAGATGATTCATCTAATTCATCTAATAATTTGGAAAATGAAATACTAATAACCCCCAATGCAAAAAAAGTACAAGATAACACAGCGGAACAAAAACAAACTGCTGCTGGAACTTTAAATGAAGAAAGCCAAACCCCTAAATCATTAACCCCAGAAGAAATAACATCTTCAAATGATAAAAACAATAATTCAAAAACACCACAACCTCCAAAAGAAGGTTCATCCAATAAACAAACAGCAACACAACCAGATAAAACATCTCCTACCACACCTCCTGCTATTCAAGAACAAGAAGCACAACGGGCACCCGTAAAATGGACAGATGACCATTCTAAGATAATTGAGGCAAAAATTCCCAAAGAGCAATTTAGTGAATACAGTATTCAAGAACTGACGAGCGGCATTACGAAATTTTTTGATATAAGTGGTGAAAAACCTCTTTCTGCAATGGATGATGCAGAACTTAGGAAAAAAATTCCCTATGCTTATGATATATATAGACAAAACCTTGAAAAAAATTCAATAGCACAAGAACGTGCGCAGAGACAAGTGGATTGGGGTGTAATTAAGGCCGAGACAACTGCCAAACATAGGCTGGACCAGCAATCTGCTGCTGCTCAAAAATTGACTGAGGAGCAAACTGCCTATAATACTGTTGCTGAAGTTGATTTAAGCGGAGAAACCGTGCTTTCGGCGCTGCAACAAAGTAAGTTATCTAAAGAAGAATTTCAAATATACGGAAAAAATTTAGAATTATTAAAAAATGTTAAGAACCGTGCCTCAACTGCCAGTAATACTGCTGCATTAAATAAAGCTCCAAATTCATCGCAAAAATCTATGGACAACCTGCTTCAAAGGGTATCGAATGGGCAAATTGAACCAATTACAGATATTGATATAAGCCGAAAAACCCAACCGACAGGTGCTCAAATTGCGCTCCTTTGCAAAGAGTCGCCTGAAAAATTTATAGAATATCAGGAAAATCTTAAGAAAATCGCGCAGGAAAAGGTAATCTTGGGAAGTTCTGCTAAAGCTTCTAAGAGATTGCCGTTTGATGTTGATGATTATGTTAAATTAGGCAGCCTCAATGATGACTTGGCGCTTGCCATGACTAACATGGTAGAAACCATGGGAAATGCAAGCAAGGCGCTGATTCATAGGTCTCAAAATTTTGATTTACAAGATATAGATAAGCTTTATGATGATATTGCAAAATTTTCAAATGAAATGCTGAAGGCAAAGCAAAAACTTATGGATTTTAATATAAAAAATTCCGAAACAGACAGATTGCTTGATGCTTGTAATCGCGTTGAGGCAAATCTTCTGGCCTTGTATAATGAGCTTGACAATCATACAGACAAGCTTAAAATTAATGCGGATGAAAAAGCAAAAACCCTCCTATTGAAAAAGAGCGCATCTGTGAAAAAGCCGACACCGCCTGAGGATAGAGCAAAAATTGCTACAAAGGTGCAACATACTTCATTAAATTCTGAAATCAATGGTTTGCAGGATGCTGTCAAGGTTTCAGAAAAAAACGTTAATGGGGTTGAAACTGCCCTGCCTGCTGCTAAAGCCAGTGATGTTGCCGATGGCTTACCAGATTTTGTGCCCGAAAAATCAGACCAGCCAACACCAATGAAAGACGACGCGTTTTTTGCTAAAGAAACCCAAGGGCAAGAAAACCATCCAGTCCTGGATTCTGGTGATGAGAATGAAACGCACAAGAAACAATATACTGAAATTGTAAATCGAGTGCTTGGCGGTAAGGATTCTGGCTCGGTTTCTGGTAAGTTGCCAGAAGTGAGTGCTAAAGAAAAGCAACAGACTGAAGTACCCGATGTGCCAGCGTTGCAGGCCTTTGCTACTGCTGAAACGAGTCTTTCAAACAAAGAACGAGGCCTTTTAGGAAAAATCAAATCGCTTTTCTAAATAGATAGAAAGATAGAATTTAATATTTGTGCAAAATTTCATAATTTGCAAAATGGTTTAAAATGAATAAAAAATCATACGTGCAGAAAAAGATGTGTCATAAATTTTGTTTAGTTAATAAAGAAATAATTAAATCTACTTGAAAGGCTTGCTGCCACTGTGCTGCAACGTATTGCTACACCTGATAAACTTGTGTTTATTGGAAATCATGGTTTCAGCTCTTCTGTAAGCCTTGTGCTACATATTTTTGACGCTATTTGTAATCTTATTTTCCTTGCTGCACAAACCATTGGAGGCTTTTTTATTGACTAAGTTTTTACAAATAATTTTAATATTGCCAAAAAAGCCATTTAAATAAAGCATTTTGGCTTACTGTCACGCCTGAAAGCCCTTGCCCTACTGGCATTTTAAGTGAATTAGTAATAAAATTACCTAAAAACCTTGCCATTAGGTATTTTTGAGTATATTGAACTGTTATAACGCGCTTCGTTGCTGTTATTTTACAGAAAAATACACTTAAAATCATTGCGGTAGGCTGAGTTTCATTTTATTGTTATTGAAAACTATCTTCTGTCTGCTATTTTACGCTGTATAACAGGTTAAAAGCCCCTGTAATATTAATTTTTAAAATCTTTGTTATGCTACAACCCTATTATAATGCTTAATTGGCAGATATTATCTTTTAAAATCCAGGCTGCACTTTGTTTTTAAGCCTCTTTTAAAATCTACGTGCAGATAATATATGTCTTTATATGTTCTGAAAGCTCAAAACCATTCTAAATCCTACGTTGTAATTCGTTTAATTTTTTAACGCCATGATAAATGCACTTTTCGGCAGCTATATGAATTTTGCATTGCGCGAAATTTATATATATCATTTTTCCTTCCTGTAAACATCGTTTAATAAATATTTTTCAAAGAGAATAAAAATATTCAAAAAATCAAAAATTTTAAATCCATATTTTTAGACATTCATGCTTTAAAATCTAGATGTAAAGAAATTTGCATAATAAAGACAGGCCTTAATTTTACTCTTGGCCTGTCTTTTCACCTGTTCAACACAATCTAAACTTTATTTTCCACTTAAGGTTTATGGTGCGGCTGTGGGTCTTTACTTTGCAGTTATGACACTTTGGTTGTATTTGCCTCAGCTGCAATCAGCACTAGCAGGGTTTTTTAAGGAATTCTGTTTATTTCCCCCTTGCTGCTCTTGTGCCTCTTGCCAGGATGTCATTAGCTTTTTGAAGCTGTGGGTCTCTTTCTGCCTTAATGTCTTCTGGTGTGATATCAACCTCTATATCAGGCTCTATGCCTTTTTTGTTAATATCGGTGCCGTTTGGCGTTAAATATTTTTGTATCGTAATGTGCATAGCAGCACCGTTTGGAAGTTTGTTAATTTCCTGTACAAGCCCTTTCCCAAAGGATTTTTTGCCTACAATTGTCGCTCTGCCATTGTCCTTTAAGGCGCCTGATAAAATCTCACTTGCAGAGGCGCTTCCCCCGTTAATCAATACCACTAAGGGCTGTCTTGTAATTACTCTCTGGGTTGATTTTTGTGTTTCTTTATATCCTTCTCTGTCAACGGTTGAAACTATTGTCTGACCATCCAGAAGCATATCAGCGATAAATATCGCATTGGTCAAAAGCCCGCCAGGGTTTGATCTTAGGTCAATTATAATGCCGTCCTTATCTCTGTTTTGAATAAGCGCATTTTGAAACTCCATTGTCGCATTTTTGCTAATAAAGGAGCTGAGCCTTATGTAGCCTACGTTTGGAGAAAGTTTTGCGTACTTGGGAATTTTGGTTGAAACTGATTTTAACTCAATATTAGCCCTTTTTATTTTGTAAATTTTGTTTTCTTCTTTGTCTCTTTTGATTAAAAGTTCAACTGTGGTGCCCTCTTCGCCTCTAATTTTGTCTGCTGCGGCATCTACGGTTATTCCCTTTGTTGATTTTCCGTCAATTTCAAGGATTTCATCTTCAGCCTTTAAGCCTGCCTTTTCACCTGGTGTATCTTCTAATGGTGCTATAATCAAGAGTTTGCCATCTCTCACGCCAATTTGAACCCCAATACCCTTTAAAGACCCTTGAATAGAGTCATTCTCTTCGCCATATTCTTTAGGGTTTAAGAATTTTGTATATACATCATTGAGGCTTGAAACCATTGAGTCTATTGCAACATAGGCATCATCCTCTGTCTTGATTACAGAATCATATTTATGGCGCCACCTTGCCCAGTTCTGATTATTGTTGGTTTGATCTACAAATTTTGTATCAATTAATTTCCATGCCTTATCATAAAGGGCCTGGGGTGTTTGTGCTAATACCGGATTCAGCGCTGTTGTAACATATGACATAAATAACAATAGTGCCGCCACCGTTATTTTTTTCCAAATATTCTTCATAATGTCCTCCTTGCTCCTTTCTTAAGGTTAGGCAGTTTTGTAAACCGTTTTTTAAAAAGAGCCCAATTCTAGTATTCTTCGATTTTGGCCGAATAATCGTTTATCTTGGATAGTAATAATATAATTTTAATATAAAATAATTGTTAAGACAAATTTATCCTGTTTTTATTTGGCAAAACGCTGTTTATAAAGTAAAATAGGGCTATGGAAATTTCGCATAAAAAATCTTTAATCCTTTTAACTATAGCATCAATTGTGGTGTTTTTTGTGGTATATTTAATCGGCCACACCATCTTCCAATATAAATCTTATAACTTTATGATGAAGCAAACATCAGTAAATAAGACTGCTTCAGATGATATTATCCTTATCGTAATAGATAATAAATCCCTAATCCGCCTCGGACGCTGGCCCTGGAAAAGGACATTATTTCTTGAAATCTTTGATTATCTTGAACATCATACAGAGGCAAAAGTTTACGGTTTTGATGCCGTAATTATCGCGCCAGATACTGATTTTCCTGAGCATGACAGAGAATTTTCAAGAAGAATAGGTAGTTATGACAAGCTTGTTGCCGGTGTTGGCTTTATGTATGATTATTTTAGAAGCGAAACAGACAAGGAACTCTTTGATAAAGTGCTCTCTCAAAAGTATGATGTTAGCTTTATTGATAAAAGAAGTTCAAAATATCGCATAAAAAGTAAATATAACAGCTTTACGCCATTTTTGAAAGATTATTTTTATAACGTTAAAAATCTTGGTGCTGTGAATACATTTCAGGATTTTGATGGGTATATAAGGAAAGTTGATCAGATAATTTCTTATGACGATATGCTTTATCCGTCTTTGCCGTTATTAATGTATTCAAAAGTCACTGGCATTAAGGAATTCACAATAACTGATAAGTATGTGGCTGGCGCAAATGAAGATTATAAGCTAAAAATGCCCATAATAAATATGGATGGTAATGTTTACAGCTACATTTCATATTACAAAACAGATGACGGTGTTTATTCTCATCAAAAAATTTCTGCATCTGATGTTATTGAATCATTAAGAAATATTAAGCAAGGCAAGAAGCCCATAATTGATTCTGAAATATTCAAGGACAAAATTGTATTTGTCGGCTCAAACGCCAATTCACAGGCACTGCAGGATGTGAAGCGAACTCCTGTATCTGATACATTTGCGGGGCTTGATATCCAGGCAACAAATTTTAATAACCTGTATAAAAACGAATTTTTCATTGAAGCAAGCCCTGTATATGGTTTCGTGGTAATCTTGACAGTGTTTCTACTTGTTCTGCTTTTGATTTGTACCCTTCCTATTCCTGCAGCCCTTATGTGTACATCACTTGTAATGTTTTTATATTTTATCTTTACATTCTTAATGTATGATAGAAGAATCGGCGTAGGGCTGATTTTGCCAGAAGTCTTTATGCTAATTGCAATTGGTTTTGGTTATTCTTATAGATATCTTGTTGAAGGTAGGAAGAAGGAGAAAATACAGTCTGTTATGGGAAAATATATTTCAAAGGATGTTATGCAGAATGTTGTCTCAGATATTGATGGAGTGAGGCTTGGCGGAAAAAGAGCCTGTGTTACTGTGTTGTTTGCTGATATAAGAGGTTTTACCTCAATCTCTGAAAAACTTTCAGCCGAAGAGGTAACAAGGATTTTGAATGAATACTTTTCAGCTATTGCCCCCATTATTGAAAATCATAACGGCATTTTGAATAAATTTATGGGAGATGCCGTACTTGCTGTTTTTGGTGAACCCATTAAGAATGAGAATCATGCAATTGATGCTGTAAAATGCGCTGACGATATGTTGAAAAAAGTTAAGCAATTGCAGGCAAAGTGGCTTGATGAAGGCAAGCCAAAAATTGAAATTGGCATTGGAATTTCAACAGGCGAGGCGTTTGTTGGCAATATTGGCTCTGAAGAAAGGCTTGAATACACGGTAATTGGTGATACTGTAAATACTGCAAGCAGGATTGAAAACTATAATAAGGTTTACAAAACCAAGTTTTTAATCAGTGAAGAAACCTTTGTGCGGGTTCAAAAATATGTTGATGTAATAAAAATTAGAGAAGTTGCAATCAGGGGAAAATCCAAAAAAATTAATATTTATGAGGTTTTAAGGATTTTGTCACCTGAAAAATAGGTTAATGTAGTGAAGTTTGATAACCTTTATACAGCGCTGAAAAAAGCGATAGAAATTGAAGAAAAGTATCAATATATTGATTTTATTGGGAAAACTACCTGTTTTTCTGACTTTGTCATGAAGTCTTTGAATGATTTTAAAAAAAAATTAGGCAAAGTTGATAAACAGCGCCTGGAACCTGTTTGTGGCTGTTTTTACCAATACCGTTTTGATTCAATCTCGGGCAGAATGAATTCTATAAGGATGCTAAATGAGGTTTTAGATTACTTTAAAAAGGCTCAGAATAAGGCTCTTGAGGCTGCACAGATTAGGCTTGAAGAAAAAAAAGCAAAAAAAGCCCTTGAAGAAGAGGCACAAAATTTAGAGAGAGAGAATGCTAGAAAGGTTTTTTCAACAAACATTGATGAGATTGATGTTTCGTATGTAAAAGGCGTAGGGCCAAAGCTGGGTGCGGTCTTGAATAAGCTTTCAATTTATACAGTCAAAGATTTGCTTGAATATTACCCAAAAAAATATGTTGATTATGAAGGCAGGGTGCGCATTAAAGACCTCGAGCCGGGAAATTCCGTGTGTGTTTTTGGCACTATTAAAAATGTTGAATGCTATACAACAAGGAATAAATTAACGGTTTTAAAGCTTTTAATCAGCGATGGGACGGGTAATTTAAACATTGCAATGTTTTATAAAGCCGCCAATAGAAGGATGCAGGAACACTATAAATCTCAATACCCTAAAGATGCAGGGATTATAGCCTATGGCACAGTAAAGGTTGATAAATTTACAGGGCTTTTGACCCTTGATAAACCGCAAATGCAGGTTATAACCTCAGATTTCACTGATGAGGATGAAAATGCCCTCTATGAGACAAAAATCACCCCTATATATCCTTTGTGTGAAAATTTAAATCCTAAAACCTTGACGAGGGCAATATTTAACGCTGTTGAAAAGCACGCTGATTCAATCCCAGAGCCTCTTCCAGAGTTTTTAAGAGATGAAGTTAATTTGATTCCCAAAAAAGATGCTGTAAGTTCTATTCATTTTCCAAAAACTTCAAAAGACCTTGAAAATGCAAGATTTAGACTTGTTTTCGAGGAATTATTTATTCTGCAGATGAATCTTGCACTTATCCGGGAATCTAACAAGAAGCTTGACAGCGTGCCATTGAAAGTCAATAAAGACGGGCTTGTCGAAAGGTTTATAAAAAATCTTCCATTTGAGTTAACAAATGCCCAAAAACAAGCCGTAGATGAGATTAGGCGAGATTTAAGCCGTAAAGAGCCTATGCAGAGGCTATTGCAGGGTGATGTAGGAAGCGGAAAGACTGTTGTTGCGTGTATCATGCTCCTCTGTGCAGTGGAAAATGGCTATCAGGGCGCAATTATGGCGCCTACAGAAATACTTGCTACGCAGCACTATAAAAATTTTATTGAATGGCTGACGCCGCTGAATCTTTCCATAGGCTTATTTTTGGGCAAAAATACGTCAAGGCTCCGCCGCGAGATGCTAACCTCCTTAAAAAACGGCCAAACCCATATAGCAGTTGGTACGCACGCTCTTATACAGGATGGAGTCGAGTTTAATAATCTTGGTGCTGTTGTGGTGGATGAACAGCATAGATTCGGCGTAAAGCAAAGGTCTAAGCTTTTAAGCAAGGGCAAGACGCCTCAAATGCTTACAATGACTGCAACTCCTATTCCAAGAACACTTGCTTTAACCGTTCATGGAGACCTTGATGTTACAACGATTGATGAACTTCCAAAGGGCAGGCTTCCTGTTAAAACAACTCTTGTAGGGGCACAGGGGCGAAAAGAAGCCTATGGCCTTATAAGAGAACAGGTGCTTTTTGGCCACCAGGCCTACATCGTATATCCCTTGATTGACGAAAGTGAGACTATAAGCGCAAAAAACGCCACACAGGAAGCTGAAAGGCTTCAAAATGAAGTATTTCAAAGCTTTAAGATAGGCCTTCTGCATGGCAAGATGCCAAATGATGAGAAAGAAAAGGTCATGAATGACTTTAAGCTTGGCAAATACAATATTTTAGTTTCAACAACTGTTGTAGAAGTAGGCGTGGATGTGCCAAATACCACCGTTATAATGATTGAAAACGCTGAACGCTTTGGCCTTAGCCAGCTTCACCAGTTGAGGGGCCGTGTTGGCCGTTCTGATAAACAGTCTTACTGTGTTTTGGTTGCGCAAACCGCTTCAAAGCAAACAAAGGATAAGCTTTCTGTGCTTACCGAAACAAACAACGGTTTTATTGTTGCCCAAAAAGACCTTGAAATAAGAGGTCCAGGTGAATTTTTAGGCACAAGGCAAAGTGGTATAGCAGATTTTGGCCTTGCAGATCTTGTTTCAGATGTTAAAATCCTTGAGTTGGCGCGCGAAAAAGCCTTTGAATTTGCTAAAAACTATAATGTCGAAGACTTTCCCCTTCTTCGGGATGAAATTTATAAGATGAATATGTTTAGAGGGTAAATTACTCTCTAAATCTTTCGATAACTCTTGTTTGCCATAAGGATTAATACAATACAGGCTTTCGCTCGTATATGTTTTTGCATTTAGCAGTATAATCTATTGTAAAATATTTGGCTTCATAAAAGCAAAAGCATTGTTATGATTGATTTGTATATAACTACCTTATTTTTTTCCTTTTCTTTATTTTTCTCAACAAACATTCCAGAATTTAGCAAAAATATTTATTTTTGTACAGGTTTTATATGCGCACATATAATATTTAGGAGAGAAGAATATGATAGGAAAAGTCTCATCAAATTTAGGCTTTGGCAATGTGTATCTTGGCGGAAGATCAAAGCCCAAGCAAAGAAAAGAGGCTGAGAAACTTGTGACATTATTCTATAATGATCCCTATTTCTCAATTAAAGAGTTTATGAATACATATAAAGGCATAAAAGAAGAAGTGGAATCAAAATATCCAGAGGAGGATATTGGTGTAACAGTTGATGCTGTACCTTGTAAGTATCGTAATACTAACAAGTTCTTTAACAAACTTACAATAACAATAAAAAGCCTAAGAACAATTGACCGCCCAGGTTTAGACCTATTTAAACCTGGTGAAAAAATTGCAAGTAACGATTGTAATATGGAAACCGATTACTCTTTTTCTATTGCTAATGAAAAATTTGCATCAGAGATTATTGAGAAAATAGATGCAAAGAAGGCCGAAAAAGAGCAAAACGAATCAAGCCAGCAGGAAAGAGAAGCAAAAATTAAAGAAATCCTTGATATGCTGGCATAAAGGTATACCGATGCTGCAGACATAATGCATAGTTAAACAAGTAATATTTATTGCAAAAATGACTATAAGAAACTCTTATAGTCATTTTTAAGTAATTCTTTATAACTCAATCACAAGTGTAATTTCGGCTGATTTTGTGCCAAACCCGCTCTGAGGTGGTTTCATATATGACAGTGTTTCTCTTACGCTCTTTTTGATGATTTCATCAATCTGACTGGAGCCAGAGGTTTGAGCTATTTTGAGGGATTGAATATCGCCATTGTGCCCAAATTTAATATCAACCTTGATCAGGCTGCTTTTTGCGGTTTCATTAGATAGCAGTAGATCGTTTTGCAGATTTAGTTTTATATTTTTTCCAACAAGCTGCAGGAACTTTTTGTAATTAGATTTATCTGCAAGGTTCTCGGGTACCTCCCAGGAAACCTTGTTAATTGTTGCAATAATAGGCTCTCCGTTCGCCTCGCTTGCAAGCGCATAATCATTTCCCTTGCCATAATATCCGCTTGTTGAATTATAAAAGTCTTCTGGTAAGCCTTCGGTTGTGCCGTCTAATTCTCCTTGGCTTTCATCAAATGGCAGTTCTGCCCCTGCTGTATATTCATCAGCATTGGCAATAGGATCGGGCGAAGAGCCAGATTGCCTTGTGATTGCAAAGCCTGCAATACCAACAAGAATCAAAGCGCAAAGTGCCATTGCTGCAATTTTTTTCTTTTTGCTTCTTGGCGGCACAACAACATCGTCGCCGCTGCCTTCAAATTCAGGTCTGTCTCTAAAAATATAATCTATTGTGTTTTTCTTGAATCTTTGTGCCGCCCTTTGTGCTGCGCTCATCATTGGAACAACATTATCAGTATCCTGTGCAGCATCTTGATTCAATGATGCTTTGCTTAACATTCCAGTTACAGAATTTTTTCTTGGCAAAACAGGTGCGTTTGATGGTGCACTAGGTAGCGCAACAACTTTAGAATCCGCCGCCATACCTTGCTTTTTGTGAAGCAGATACTTATTGTAATATTTCTCAATTGTTCTCGGGTATGCCTTTGCATTTTTTGCAGCATTGTCAAATTCTATTACATCTACAAGTTTTTTTGTGCAAGTTTCACAGGTTAAAAGGTGCTGAATTAGCATTTTTTTATAGCTTGTAGATAGTTCATTGTCAATAAACCTTAAAAACAATGACATGCACTCAAGATGCTTTCCAATAACTGCAGGCAGAGGCCCTGGGATTTTTATTAATTTCTTAAGGTCCTCAGCACTTTTTAATTTATCCTCTGGGGGATAGAAAAATTTATTATCTTTTTTTGAGGAAATTACATCTGTTGGGTTTAAATACCCTATGATTTTTGTTTCTTTAAGCATTGCGCCTATCTGCACTACAAGATAAAAATGAGGCAGAATATCAAGTTCTGAATGAATCCTTGGAACCTTAATGGTTTTTTCTCTAAAAACGGTTATGACATCAATTCTGTAGTTGTTATAATAGATGTCTGTTATTTTGAATTCCTCAAGCAGTCTTGGAATTTTGTGAAGGCTTTTTGAAACCTGCACTTTTATTTTGCCTGCAAGAAACCAGTTGACAGCACTCGTAATTCCTATTAAATCAATCATTCCTCTTTTTCTTGAAAGAGGATGAGACATTTTTGATGCCACCATTTTTGCATATTCGTTTTGATCGTCGCTTATTTTTAATAAAGAGCCTGTATAGGTCATTTTCTCTAGTTCTCTCCCAATAATAAGATGACACACAATTGAAATATTTTCAAATAAGTTAAAAAATCGTAGCATGATTTAATATAACTTAATATTTGGTCATTTTTTAGCAATAAATATTATTTTGATGTTTAATAATAGGTACAGTATTGGAATTATATTAAAGAAAAGAGCTAGTTTTGAACATCGCAAGAATTCATGGTGTGTGTACAGGCATTGGCAATAAGCTGACAGGCGCAGTGAAAAAAGCGGCAGGTGCCATAAGGGCGGATAGGGCAATAACCCATTGTGTCATACCTAATAAAGCAGTGGTTGCGTTTAGTGAAAAAAATAATCAAACAAGCTTAAAATTTTTAGATAGAAACAAAAAACCATTTTATACATGTACAGTTGACGGTAATAAAACTAGCCATTATAATCGAATGTTGTGCAAGCAAGCTGAACTTCCAAAGGAAGATGTATCGTTTTTCTCAATTATAGATGGCGGCATTAAAGAGACACCTGTAAAAAAGAGTACAGACGCCCCAATAGGAGTAATAGTAAAGAGGCCTGATGAAAGAGTAAACCTTGATATATCAAAGGCAACAATTACAAGGCTTGAAAATAAAAGCATGACTATTCCAGAGCTTATGTCTATGGGGATTGACAACGGTTTTAACATTGAACCCGTTTTTGAAAATTTAAATAAAGTCATGAATGCAAATATTTTTAACTACAATAATATTGAAAGAGTTGTTGTTTCAAAGGACAATTCAAAAATGACATTTGTTTCAAAAAATGGTGTAAGTGCGTTCATGGATTTTACCACAAGAAGGCGTGACATCAGTATGATTACAAAAGAGGGGCTTTGCATTCCGTTTTTAAGCGATAAAAAAGGCCTGGCACTGAATGAAGCCTTTGAGAATATTGCCTTGCAAATGTAAAAAACTTTTCACATTTTCTTTTTTGTAATAGAATTGACTTATGAAAAACTTTTTATTTGAAATTTTAGTACAAGAAATGCCCTATAAATTTATATCATCTGGGCTGGAACAATTAAAAAATGCATTTATTGCATTGTTTAATGACAATAATATTGGTTATGAAGATATAAATGGCTATGCCACCCCAAGGCGGCTTGCTGTTTTAATCACTGGTCTTATTGAAAGCCAGGAAGATGAAACAAAGGATATAAAGGGTCCTATTATAAAGGCTGCAATTGATGAAAATGGTAATTATACTATGGCAGCTCTTGGTTTTGCAAAGAAAAACAGAATTAACGAGAATGAGCTCTATCAAAAAGATGGCTATATATATGCAAGGGTAGAGAAAAAAGGCAGAAAAACCAAGGATATCCTTGAAGAAAATATTGAACACATGGTTTTAAAGCTTCAAGGACCGCATTTTATGCGCTGGGGCAATTTCGATGAAAAATTTACGCGACCAGTAGAAAATGTTCTTGCCATCTATGGCGATGAAGTTTTAGACTTTAAAATTATAGATAAAAAAGCCGTAAATAAAACAAAAGGACATAGGTTTTCTAAAATAAGCGAGGTTCAAATCACAAACCCGCTAAATTATCTTGAAGAGCTTAAAAAAGCAAATGTTTATGCTGACATTGCTGAGCGCAGAGAGCTAATCGTATCATCTGCAAAAAAAATGGCTGCGGATAACGGGCTCAAAATTGAGTTTGACAAGCTCCATGATTTGTTGGATGAAATTGTATATATAACTGAATACCCCATTCCTGTTCTGTGTGAATTTAATGAAAAATATCTTGATATTCCTGACATTGTAAGCACAACAGAAATGTCAAAAAATCAAAGGTATTTTCCCCTTTATGATATTAATACAGGCAAACTTTCAAACAGATTCATCACCATGGCAAATTTTGTTGGTACTGATGAAGAATCAATTAATAATATAAAGGCTGGAAACCAGCGGGTTGTTAGTGCAAGACTTGAAGATGGTATATTTTTCTATAATGATGATGCAAAAACTTCCTTGATTTCAAAGGTTGAAAATCTTAAAGGAATGACTTTTCAAAGAGATTTGGGTACGCTTTTTGATAAAACAGAAAGAATTATCAATATTTCAAAATACTTATGTGAAGAATTGCAGCTTCCATCTGGCGAACAGACTGATGTTTTAAGGGCAGCAAAACTTTGTAAGGCTGATTTAAGTACAAAGCTTGTATTTGAATTTACCGAGCTGCAAGGTTTTATTGGCGAAAATTATGCTCTAAACTCAGGCGAAAAAGAAAATGTGGCAGAGGCCATCAAGGAACATTATTTCCCATTAAATGCAGGTTCTGAACTGCCTGCATCAATTGAAGGCAAAATTGTTTCAATAGCAGATAAAATCGATACAATTTCTTCCGTGTTTTTGACAACTCAAAAAGACAAAAAGAAAAAACGCCCGACGGGTTCCAATGATCCTCTTGGGGTAAGACGTGCTGCTATTGGTATTTTAAGGATTATAATTGAATCTGGACTTAAAATTAACATAAATAATCTGGTGGATTTTTCTGTTAACAAAATAGCCAAAGACTTTAATTTGGATGTAGAAAATTCTCTAAAGACCGAACTTTTAGAGTTTATAATCGATAGGCTTTTTGTTATGTTTGAAGAAGATTTTGATATCGAAATTCTTGAAGCGCTGCGCAAAAATTCGCCACTTTCAAATTTGAAAGCATTTAAAGAAAAATGTGAAAATCTAAAATCTCAAAAAGAACTACAAAATTTCAAAGATTTTGTTGAACAAGCCAAAAGAATTTCAAGAATCACAGAAGGCGTGGATAAAAATCTTTTATTAATTGATGTGAATTCTGCCGAGTTAAAAAGCGAAGAAGAAAAAAATTTGCTCATAGCTTTAAATAGCTTAAGTAAAGCGGACTGTGTCCAGGATTTATATTACCTGACACCTGTTATTGGTAAATTCTTTGAGGCTGTCCTTGTTAATGATGAGAATGTTAAAGACAAAAACAATAGATTATCTTTATTGCTTAAACTCAGAAATAAATTTGAATCTTTTGCAGACTTTACCAAGTTTAAAAAACAATGAATATCCTTCTTGTAACCGATTTATACCCGCTTTTTGAAAATGAAGCTGGGATTCCTTTAACTGTAAAGGACTTTGCTCTTGGCTTTGAAAAAGAAGGCTGCACCGTAAAGGTTTTTCGCCCAAATTTTATGCTTAATGTATTTTTAAGGGGCAGGAAACTCTATCGAAATGGCAAATATGCTGATAAAGGTTCCAATATTCAAATTTTCAACAAAAATTTTCTTTTTCCATTTAGAAGAAACAGTGTCATTAGGGCATGCAAAAAATACTTTAAGGATGAAAAATTTGACGTTATATTGGCCCATATGCCCTCTGGAATTTTGTGTGCAGATATAATATCAAAAGCATGGAACATTCCTATGCTCGGCGCAGTTCACGCTAGTGATATTAAGGTTTTATCCGATATAAAATATGTTTTCTTCAAACAGAGGATGATTGAGGCTTATAAAAATTGCAAATGCATTTTACCAAGATCCTTTTGGCTGAGAGATAAAATTAAAAAATTAATCCCAGGACTTGAAAAACCCTGTGAAATCATTTATTCGGGTGTTCCTATTAAAATAATAGAACAGAACGAAAAAATAGAGCCCAAAAAATTCAATTCCAAAAAAGCTAAAATTTTAACTGTCTCAAGCTTGATAAAAAGGAAGAATATTAACTCCTTGATTTTGGCTTTTAAAAAATTGCAGAAAAAATATCCGAATATATCTCTTGAAATAATTGGCGATGGCAAATTAAGAGAAAAACTTGAAATTATTAATGTTAAAAGCAAGGCTTGTGCCAAGTTTTTAGGACGCCTTCCAAAAGATGAAGTTTTTAAAAAGATGAGAGAATCAGATATTTTTATACTACCATCAAAGAAGGAAACCTTTGGAATGGTTTATATGGAGGCTCTATCATCAGGTATGGTTGTGTGCTGCACTAAAAATTCCGGCATAGATGGTATCTTGAAAGATGGAGAAAATGGCTTTTTAATAAAGCCTGATAAAAAAAATATTCATAAAGCTCTTGAAAAAATTTTAAAGCTAAAGCCCAAAGGGTTTGAAGAAATATCCAAAAATGCCTTAATAACGGCTAAAATGTTTTCTTATGAAAATTCAATAAAAAATTATTTGGAAAAAATTGAACTTTTTAGGCTATAATAAATATGCACAAATTAGACTGATAAGGAATATTCAATGCAAGCAAGACGCGCTTCAAGAGAACTAGCACTTATAATATTTTCACAAATTGGGAAAGACATAAATAAATATAACAATGATGACTTTGGACAGATGGTCTTAGGTTCCGTTAGAACGTTAATTAGCAACTGTCAGGAGGAAATTTCTATAGTTACTTCGGGCCTTTCTAATCTAAAAGAATATGTCAATGATTTTGAAAATAATCATCCGGAAAATCTTGCAAGGCCTATTGATGCCCATAACATACCAGTTGAAATGCCTTTAACATCAAAGATGAAGGAAGATATTAATTTAATTATGGATGTAGCAGAAAAGTCTTTGTCTGCTCTTGATGTTGCAGAATTGAGCATTTTGTCAGGACAGAGCGATGTAAGACGCTATATCCATAAAATAATTAAAACCTATAAAGAAAAAAATTCTGAAATCGATGGCGTAATTAAAGAGCTTGCATCTGGCTGGGATATTGAAAGGTTGTTTAAGATAGACAAGGATATTTTAAGGATTGCAATCACAGAGCTTTTATTTATTAAGGATGCACCTGTAAAGGTGGTTATAGATGAAGCACTGGAACTTGCCAAAAAATATTCAACAGACGAATCGCCTTCATTTATAAATGGTATTCTTGCAAAAGTGGTTGAGGTGTATGTTTAATTTCTTTAAAAAAAAGTCTGAAAAATCGGATATAAATACATCTGATATACATGAGAGCAAACAATCTAAAAATGATAAACAAGAAAAGGTTTCGACAGGGGGTTTCAGTTTAAAAGATGTATTATCCAAAACTTCATCTTTTCTTGTAAAGAATGTGCTTGATGTGGTTTCGGGTGACGAAATAAGTGAATATGAGCTTGAAGATATTGAGGCAATGCTGATTAAGGCTGATTTAGGCCTAGAGCTTTCTAGTGAAATAACAACAGAAATTAAAAAAAAGAAGGTTAAATCATCTGACCTCAAGGATTTTTTAAGGCAGAAATTTCTTGAAATTCTGCACTTGGCTGGTTCAAACAGATTATTATATGATAAAGATAAGCTTAATATCTACTTTGTAGCAGGAATAAATGGCGCGGGAAAAACTACACTCATAGGTAAATTTGCACATAAGCTGAGAAACGAAGGCAAAAAGGTTCTTTTGGCTGCAGGCGATACTTTTAGGGCAGCAGCCGAAGAACAGCTAGACATCTGGGCACAAAGAGCAGGCGCTGAAATAGTAAGGAAAGATAAGGCAGATAGCGCGAGTGTTGTTTATGAGGCAATTAAAAAGGCGCAAAATGAGGGCTATAATGTCCTAATTATTGATACAGCTGGCAGGCTTCAAAATAAGTTCAACCTGATAGAAGAACTTAAGAAAATCAAAAATGTGATATCAAAAAATGCGTCAGATAGTATTGTTGAAAGCATTCTGGTTTTGGATGCGAACCTAGGCCAAAACGGCCTTAGCCAAGCTAAAGTTTTTGGCGAGGCAATTGATATAACATCTGTTGCCTTAACAAAACTTGATGGTTCTGCTAAGGGTGGCATTATTCTTGCTGTTGCAAAGGAATACGGTCTTCCTGCAAAGCTAATCGGTGTGGGTGAAAAAATTGACGATTTAAAAGATTTTAACCCAGATGAATTTATCGAGGCTATATTTTAAGAATAGCTTGGTTCTTTTTTGTAAGGCATAAAACCAAAATATATAAAGCCATATATGGTTTAAAAACTATAAATAACGCTTTTCATAGAACCAGCTGTAATGGGACTGGAAGTTTGGCAATTTTTGAAATGGGGCATATCTTAGACAGGATAAGGGTTTAGGGAGAGTTTTGGAGTTTGGCAAAAAGTTCCCTTTTTTCCATTTTTCTTCCTTAAAATTTCCTTTAAAAAATCTTTTAAAAATCAATCAGGGAGGGAAATACAGGCTAATTAAAGGTTTGGGGCATGGAAATTTTTTGGAAGTTTTTAAAAAATCGGGTCAAAAGGCTTATAATATGCGGATTTATGGGTGATAATAAACTGCCTAACCCCGGACAGGCGCGGACAGGGTGCGGACAATTCTTTTGTAAACTTCCAAAATAGGCTGTATCGACTTTGTAGTGTGGATTTGAGGCATATTTTGGAAATGGGTGAAATTATGGAGAATCTGGATAAAATTAACAAAAATTAATAAGATTTAGGATTTGAATGATTATTTGTATAAATGGGGTGAAAGATACGTATAGTGGTGCTTTTAGCTCATTGTTATACAATTATCATATATGTATTGTCACTGCATCCGGTTTGGTGGCTTTTAATAAAAATTATTGTATTATCTAACCCTTCCTTGGCTTTAATTATTTTATTTATTATACCATATTTAAGCTTATTGTATCCTGTTTAAACAGCCTTTAAAGTATATTTAAAAGTGATTTATTATTTTATAAAATCATCAGCATATTTTATTAAGTCATAAAGAGAGGCTTTAGCATTACCATTTACTGTGATAAAACCATCTTTATCATCTAGCCAAAATTCATCAGGCAAGAATCCTAATTCTAATAGATTTTCAGTAATTGCGTATATATCTTCACCTATTGAAACCGCAACACCATCCAGGAAATCATCAATAAAGATATGTATCAGGGTTGTATTATTACATTTAAGCGGCCAGGCTCCTTTAAATTGAAATTTAAATATATGGGTTGTTGATATTCTTTTATACTTTTTACTGAATTTTTTAAATTGTTTGAGTTTTATTTTAATGTTTATCCCCATGTATCTTTATCATCCTTGCACAAAATACAGGATCACGTGCAAATCTACACTCAGGAACCTGGTTTATGGCACTATGGTCTGCATTGTAGTATAAAAAGATAATTACAACTACTATAAGTGCAATAATGGTGTTAATAATGTTATTTGTATTCATTTTTAACCTCATTGATTATGTCTAAAATATCTTTATGCCAGCATACTGCGCAATCTGCACCTAAACCATAATTATCACAGCATATATTGCATCTGTGTTCAAAGTGTTCTTCAATCTTCTCTAATGCCAGTTTATAATTCAGCAGTTTACCCATATTTTCTACAGTTAAATCAAAGGTTTTTTCATCAATGGTTATGAATCCTTTATCATTTAGTTTGTTTTTTAATTCTTCGCATTCCTGCTTTATTGTTAAATATTTATATCCCATCTGCTTGTTGACGTCTTTAAAATCTGTTGCTAATTTTTTATATCTTTCGCATTCCTGTTCTTTTGCTTTAAGTTGCTTGTAATAACAATTAGGATGCAATTTACATTTATCTAAGCCGTCTAAACATACATTATATTCATCCAGAGTGCCGTCAAATTCTTCAAAACATTCACACCCACTTACATCTACACCATTAATTATTACTTTTTTGCTATCTGTCATCTTTAATCCTTATCCATTTGTTTATTCTGCATACATCATCTGTTCTTGCCCAATAAGTGTCATAACGCCTTGAAGGAAAGCCAAGAAAACACGATTTTTGTTCTTCTGTTCTGCCACAAGTTTTGCATATGCGGTATTTCTTTGGAAAGGCATAGTAGAGGAATTCATCCACATAGTAATTCCACTTGTGACATCCAATTTTGCATTTAAGATTTTAAATAAATTAATTATTTTTTTGATTTGCATTGGCTTTGTTTTGCTTTCTTTCGTACTCTATGTGCTTCATATATTCTTCCCATTTATTGGGAATTACTTCAAACAGTAAATATACATAAACCAGCCCAATGAACATAAGGGTTAGGATTCCTATGATAATAAATGCGAACAGGCAGAATAAATGAAATAAACTCTGTATTGTCATCATTTTTAAATCTCCTCTATGTTTTTCTTTTATGCTATTGTATCTTTAATACCGACAGCATATTTTAATGCTGCAAGTTTTGCCACCAGACCTGTATAATACTCGTTATTGGCGTTTAGTTTCCGACTTTTGCACAGTGTAATCCTATGCTGCAGTTCAAGCATTGCTTCTATTATTTCTTTTTCTGTTCTCATTTTCTGTTTCCATCCTCTCTATCTGCCTGTAAGCTTTATTGAACATTGTGCAGATAATTCTATCACTGTATTTTGAATGGAATCTGAATTGGTCCAATATTACCAATACGTCTGCCATCTCTTCAACGATATTTTTTGTATCACCTTTGGATATAGCAATTAAAAGCTCTCCGATTTCTTCCGTTAATTTATTTAATTGGTGAGCCATACCATAATGCACAAAGATTTTCTTTAAATTATCAAAATATTTCATTTGTTATCTATACCTTTTCTCTACCTCGATACCAATAACATATCCGCAGTACCAAGTTAGAAAATATGGCGCTAAATCAGTAATTGTATTAATAATTATTTCTTTAAATGTTAACATTGTCATCTATTGTTATCCTTTTTATTCCATTCGTCATGTATTACAAAATATGGCATTTTGCCTGGAAGTAATACCCACATTTCCTTCGGGAGAGAAAAATGAATGAGATCCAGAGCATTTGGCAGGGCGATGAGCCATTCTATATGCTTATGCTCTCCCCATTGATTGCCTTCTTTATCTATACAGGCATTTAGAAAACTCCATCCTCCGCCTTTAGATAATTGGAATTCATCCGGAAGTTGTTTTAAGAATGATATAATTATTTTTTTTGATTCGTTTAACTCTTTTTTGTCAAATTGATATTCTGCCATTGCACCATATCCTGTGATATTAGAAATATCAGGTTCTGTTGCAAGGCAGTTTATGAATATTTTTTCTACATTCTCTGCGGTTAATTGGTTGATGTTGTTGGGTCTATTCATTTGTTATTTCCTGCTTTCTTTTTCTTGGTATTTATTTAGGTTAGAAACATCTATGCCTGATTCTGCCCTTTAAGTTCACAACTACATCTAGGTCCGTTTAACATTTTTAACTGTGAAAGACAAATGGCATATTCCTTGCTTATCCATTCTGTAATTTGGTCTAATTCAAAAGGCTCTTTGCAATGCGGACACACAGGAATACTGCCTTGTCTTAAATTCGATGCTATTTTTCTTAATGTTGCTCCCATCCGGTTATTGAGCATCCATTTTTCAAGCTCTTCTTTTTCTTGTTTTAAGAATTTAATATTATTGATGTATCTGGATTCGCCATCTGCTATACTAACTACAACATCAAAAGGGTCTAATATGGCACCGCACTCTGCACATTCTAGTATTCTGTTTTTTAAATCATAATATATTGTTCGGGTTTGGCATTCACAAAGTTTTTTAAGTCTTGCCGATACAAAGGCTCTTTTTAATTCTTTTTCTGACACCTTTAAAATATCGTCTTCATTTTTTCCAAATAAAGAATCATCATTCATTATTCTTTTTACTCCTTAAAATCATCAGGCTTTGGGAATCTGTCAGTGAATTCGATTTTGTCACATTCATCAGAAGCTATATTAAATGCATCATCCCAATATTTAAATAAATTTTCATCTGCAGGCAGATAGGCCACAATTGTGGCAGCAGAAAGTGAAAAATTATCATCAAGGCTATATCCTGTAACCCAATAGGGATACCTCGGGTTATATATCAATGGTCTCGGATCATCTACGCTTTTTGTATAGAATCTGTATATTATCCACTTTGTATTCTTATTTATTCTCATACTTCCCCTATCTTTCTTTCATTATTTTTCCACTTCCACCCTATCACCCCGGCAAATTCATATAATATTTACACGCAAGCTCAAATCTGTTCTTTACACCAAACTTTTTATACAGCCGTCCTGCAATAACATCCACGGTGCTTCTTGAAATATTATATATTTTACCTATCTTGGGATTACTTAAACCTTCAATCAAACTGAAAAACACATGATATTCCCGCTTGGTTAATTTTGCACCTTTGAAACTATTATTCGGGGAGGTTAATCTTTGCCAGTATGTAGAACCATCTCTGTCATTAATTGAAAATACAGTATCAAAATTATTAAAAGGAATAATAGTTTGTATGCATTCTATGATGTCATCAAACAAAAACTGTTCATTAAAACCAATTCTGCCTGAGAATCTGTATACAAGTTGCTGCATGGTTATAGGTTTCTTTATCTTAATGTTTAAATTTTGAGCAATTTGTTGTATTTCTTTGCAATTCATTTCTGTGGCACATACTATCCTGCCTCTGCATCCCGCGAGTTTAATCAACTCTGTTGTTTTTCCTGTCCTGCTCTTTCCTGCTATTATTGTGTTCATTTCTTATGCTTTCTTTCTGTAGGTTTCTACATTAAATAACTGTCTTTGCCCTTCTGTTGGAAGTGTGGCGTTTTTTGAATAAAGAATATCCCTGATATTCTTTTCTGTTGTATTAAATTTTCTTGCCAGGCGCTGAATACCTATTGCCGTGCCGTCGTATTCATCTCTAATAATTCTATCCTCAATCTTTTTAAAACCTCTTAATGGAACCTGAATTTTAGAGCCGCCGAATTCTGCTAAAAGTTTTAGGGCAACCTCGGCTCCGCAGCTTAGAAAAATATCCTCAAACTGTTCGTTTGGCATATCCTCCATTGTTATGGAATTAATATCAATTTCTATTCCGTTAATTTTCATCCATCTTTATCCAGTTGAAGGCAAATAAGGTTTTGTGACACCAGGGTTTATGCTGCAGTTTGATTATCGCTTACAATTTGCACAATGTCAGGCTCTACGGTTATTTTGTCTTTTCTTGTGACATTAATACCGGCTTTGGATAACGGAGCAAGCTCATTATCGCTCAATGCAAGCAATGCTTCCTTGTCTATACTTTCGGCTGTCCTTATATATTCATCCATATTCATCTGTTTTAAGGTTGCAATTGCCGAAGCTGAATTTTTGACCGATATTTTCCTTGTACTCCTGAATGAAATTGTTCCAAAGGTTAGTTTTTTAGAACGTTTTTTAGTGAATTCAGAGCGGTTTTGTTCTGCAAAAAGAATGATGTCTTTTTCTATTGCAGTAATTTCATCCATTACAGCATTTGTTTGCTCCATGAACTTTTCTTTAATTTTGTTTGTTTCTTCGGTTTCCTGATTCTCCAAGGTGCGTTTTTTAATTTCAAGGTCTGCAAGATTTTTTAATTGCAGGTTTACATCTTCCCAGGATGTCAGTGTACTCTCTTTTTTCTTTGCCATTAGTTGTACTCCTCTAATATTGTGTTAATTTCATTATTTGTCTTAAAATTTATCCTTCCTGTGGCGTAGTCTATGTCTGTGCATAGAATATATGGGGGATTGCCTAATATTTTGCCTTCTGATTCTTTGTTTATCTTATCCAGATAATCCTCAAGCCTGTCTTTTATGGCATCAATATCAGGCTGTAATAGCTTAGTCGTTTCTATATTAAGAAAATCCTCACAAAGCCCTGTGATTATATTTTTAAGGTTATTAGTCACTACAACAATCCTTTTCTCAACTGTTCATTAATCGCTGCCTCGTTCTTAATAAATTCGGTTGTTGTCATCTTCTCAACTTCATCCCGGGTAAAAATATGACCATACCCATTTGGAATGTCACCAATCGGGAATAATTCCGCGCCTTGATTTAGGGGCTTTTTATTGAGATGGTCGTAGCTGGTAGTACCATACAAGAAGTGTTTTCTGATTCTGTTAAATCTGTTGATTGCACATTTTGTGCGCCTTATTTCATTTAAAATCTTCCATAAGGCAATACAGATTAGTATTTCTGTCCCAATCCCTATAATCTTCATCATTTTCCTCCCATATTTTCCATAGCTTTTTTAAGCTTATTTATATCCGTTTTCTTTAAAAATCTTATATTCTGTACGCCTATAATCCTTTGAATAAAAGAATTTAGAGCATTTTTCCTGTCTGTATCGTTTGTCTGTCTTGAAACTTTAAACCACAAGGCTTCAATCATCCTTAATTGTTTAGGTGTTGCCATATTCTCTCTTTGACCCCAGTTGTTATATTTATACTTCTGGAATGAATGAATCCGGGTTGATTTAAAAACACCCATATTGCGCCCAATATCCCTTAGTTTATTTAAGAATTCTTTAGCCTGGCTCAAGGTCAATTTTTTTGAACTGGATACTCCATATATATTGAGAAGCATTTCGTAGTACAAATCATCATCCAGATTCAAAAGTTTTCTTAGATATCCTATATCCTGCCTTTGTTTTGCTGTACTTAGCCCACTATTTGATATTGCATTTGCTGCTGTCATAATTAAATCCTTTATCTGAAAATGAAATCCCTGCCCCTTATTACCATATCCGAATTTATATCATCTCCTGTTGTTATACTTAAATCCCTGGCGCGTTTTAGGATGTTAAACAACAGCCTCCCGTTATTTTCGCAGGCTGCTTTAAATGTATTCAACGTTTCAATATCTGCATTTGGGAATACCTGCCTTGTTAACATTTCTATATCACTCATATTTAAGACATTGAGTTCTTTCATATATGCAATACGGTTAACAAGATATGTAAAATCGCCTCTCAGATTCTTTAAATTCACCCACAGCTTTTTGGTTCCAACAAATAGAAGTCCAAAGGTGAAATTACATCTGTCATGTATTTTTCTTAATGCTCTGAATACACTCATTGCAAGATTTTCGGATTCATCAACAATAATTAAAAAGTTACTGTCTTTGAGTTTTTTAACGGCTTCATTCATTAAATCACCTGTTTTTGTTGATGGGCAAGCCAGTTTTAATTTTTCCGAGAGCTGCTGCAAAATGTTTTTTGCTGTGGCGCATTCGTTTGGATCAATTACATATACTCCTGAGTTCTCTTTGGCGTACTGATTTATTGACATCGTTTTACCAAGCCCGGACGCACCGTAGCATATTCCTATTTCTCCATTCAGTCTACAGGTTTTTGCAGCATTGAATATGTCTTTTGATACACTTGTTTCACTGAATTGCAGGTTAATTTTTTCATATTTTATTGAACTTTTTTGAAATGAAATACACTGCCTTAGGGCGCTTTCAAGCTTTTCTATGTCTCCCGGGTATTCATTATTCAGATACTGGCTTATTGTTGCAGATGAATACCCTGCCTTTGCTGCCAGTTGTTTTTTGTTAAATAATCCGCTTTCGATGGCATTCAATATCTCTTGTTTTAGCTTCATATCAATTCCTTTTTTGGGCTTTTTGGCCTCTGGTGTTTCATTTACCATATTTTGCATCTTTAATTCATCCCCTAAAACTCTTTTTGTTTTCTATCTAATTCGTTTTTTTATTGTTATATCTGTTGATTCTCTTGTATCCGGATTAGTCTTCTACAAGCTTATATTCCTGTATTTATTTCCACCTGCTATGCGGCTGTCGTCCACGAAATCAAGACTAGCCTGCATTACTCTGCTTTTTTTAGTAACCTTTTTTGGAGTTTCTGCAACCGGCTTAATTGTTTCCCATTCAAGGTTTTTCTTTAGCCTTGGCACCGTTTTATACGCTTCCTGCATAATTTTTTGTTCAATCTTTTTCTTAGCCTTCAGGGCGCGTTTGTAGCTGTAGACATCTTTTGCTGTGCCCAAATACTCTGCCATGGGGTGAATCTCCTCGATAGCTTCAGCTGTACAGATGAATTCACTCTTTTGGCTATAGATTTTAACCTTGAAAATGTCTGTCAGGCTGTATTTTACAACCACATCATCCTTTAGGCCGGTTAATTCCTCTGAATAATACCATTGTGAAAATAATCTTATTCCGTTTCTGCCAACAGTTCTTATGGCCTGTACCATCATTAAATCATTTAGTAAATCGGGATCTACACCATCACCCCTTCCTTCATTAAATACTTCACCTATTGTTTTACCTTTAACATTGACGCAGGGCTGGCTCCTGTAAAATTTCAGCCATTCCTCAATGGCATTTACGGTTTCCTGTATGGTTGGTACATAATCTGAACTTATACTTTTTTGAAACTTTTCATTTCTCTTTAAATGCGCTGGTCTGTTTATAATGCAATTACCAATATAGCTTGGCATAAGGCTTGAAAATGTTTGAGTAAATTCTCTAAACACCCTCTCAACCAGTTTTGCCTTTGCATTATATGGTGTTGCAAAAACAGGCTGGATTCCAAGCGTTGAAAATATACCATTAAAGCCGCATTCTTCTAAATTGACATCACCTTTAAAAAAACTTGATTTAAACGCCCTGCCGTTATCCTGATAAGCAATTTTTGGTATTTTGCCAAGCCTTAGAATGGAATTTCTTAATGCCGAAGCTATGCATTGAGTGTTTTCTGTGAGCATTATTTCATAGCCTGCAATATCTTCAGACTTCCAGTCCACATACACTATTAAAGTTGCACGGCAAGGCCTGCCGTTTTCAGGATTTTGCACCATAAAATCAAGAACATTACCGTCAGCTATAAATACATCGCCAACATTAAGGAGTTTTGCATTACGTTTAATGTATGGTAAAACCTTGTCAGAAAGCTCTTTTTGACCGCCACGCATAAGGGTATAGATGTCATTTTTGTTTCTGATAAAATTATCAACATATCTTGCATAAGTTTTGTATGAAGCAATCTGACCCGTATAACCCTTGGATTTAAGTGCATACATAATTAAACGGTGTGCGGTTCCAACCCTAATCTTTGCATCTTTTAAAAGCAAATCTTTTAACATGTTCTGCTCAATTTCGCTTAAGCTTGTATTGTATTCACTTTCTTTACCGTATTTATATCCCGGGATGAGACTGTGAAAATTATTCCCGGCATCATTAAATGTTTTATACCAGCGATAAAGGCTTCTTTTGGATATTTCACCAATAACATTTAAAAGATTTTTGCTTATTAGCCCATTATTATATGATTGAATAAATGCCTTATCTGCAGCCTTTTTATCCTTTTTATTTTTTCTGCTTGCTTCCCACAAATTTATTAAATCAACCTTTGCCAAGGCGAGTTTTTTGGCTTTTTCGGGATATGTATTATTACTAATATTGCCGTAATTATGCAATGCTGTTTGGCTGTTTAAAGAAACAGGGGTGAGGAAGTTAAGAGATTCACCCCCTGAAATGTCATCACTGTGAGAAAAAAGTTCGGGTTTTGATAGTCTTATCTTTTCCTGTATTTCAGGTTCTAATGAAGATACAAGGATTTCATAGCGTTTGCCATTTTTATCATCTGTGGTTTTAAATACATAAGAACATTTAAAATTGCCAAGATGCCTGCGTATAGTTCTGCACGCCATATTTTTAGCCCTAGCCACAACACTCACCGGCACATAAACATCTTCGGACGTACTATTAAAATTACTCATTTCCACTAACTGATTTGCCATAATCTTTACCTTTTTGTTTAATTTATTTTATTACGCTCTTTTACTCAAAACCTTTTCGTAATATTGGGTGACAACCCTATCAAACAGGCATAAATTTCCGGTTACAATTGTGTTATATTCTGAATTGCTTCCTATAGTCTTCTTTATGATTTGGACTTCACAGGTTTTAATTTCAGGAAGCTTGTACTCTTTGCAATTAATTCCTTCATCCTTCTTTTTATCCTTTTCTCGGTTCCAGTTATTATCCGTATTGTCGTCTTTATTGTTATGTTTGCGAAATATTTCAGATAAATCATCAATAGCTTTTTTGATGTAATCTGAAATATCGGATTTTTCCTCATCATTTTTGTTGTTAATGTCATCCCTTGTTTCAGATTCTTTGCTTTCTAAATTTTTCTCGTTATCAATATCAATAGTTTCCTGTCTTATCTCTTTAAGAATTCCAATTGTTGTATCTGCTTCATTATGGAAGTAGCCTCCCAAAAATCCACTATAGTGATTTATCAATTCATCTATTGCCTGAATTTTGGTTAATCCTGAATCTGTCTTTGATGAGATTCTTTCATTGATTTTTGAAATAACCATCTCCCTAAGATCTCTATCCCATGTTTCAAACAGTTTGGTCATTTGCTCCAAATTTTTATCCGATACATTTGTATTGGATGTCTGTTTTGTTTCTTCTTTTAATAGTTGTTCGTTCATTTTTTTACACTCCTAAGTTTTCTATATTTTCGGCATCATATAAACATGCAACAGAATTTAATAATGTTTTAAGTTTTTCAAGTGCGGTAATATCCCCATTTAAGGCATTTTTTAATAATTTTTTTGATTTTTTAAATAAATTGTTTTTTTCTTCATCACATTCTTCTAAAAATGCTTCTATCCAGTTTTCAATAACAAGATTAAAGTGTTTACCGCGAATGCAGTTGCAAATGGTAACATATGAGTATCCTAAATCCTTGGCTACCTGCTGCTGGGTCATTCCTTTTCTTCTTAATAAATCATTTATTAATATGGCGCGTTCAGCCCCGTTGTTTTTTAAGTTTTTAGGCTTTGGATTTGAATATTCCTGTCTTATTCTCTCTTTTATAATTTGTGTTGCCCATTGTCTGAACATTACACCTCTTTTAGAGTTTACTCTGTAACCAACTGAGATTATTGCATCGAGGTTGTAGTAGTTTGCAGTTGTAGTTTGTGTTTTACCTTCTATTGCACCATGTTGAGTGGTTGTAAAGAATTCCTTTACAGTCATTTTTTTATCCAACTCTCCGCTTTTAAATATATTTTTAAGATGCAGGCTGATATTCATTTTTGAACATTCAAACAACTGAGCCATCTGTTTTTGCGTTAACCATACATCATCTTTTATCTGTGCTACTTCAATTGTTTTTGTACTGTCGATTTTGTACGGTACTAAATTATAATTTTGCGTTTGCGTGTTTGCCATTTTTTTCTCCTATACCCCTAAGTTTTCTTTTAACCAGTTATCTACTCTTTGGCTTGTTGCAATGCCTGAAATTACTCTTGAAATACAAGATTCAGTGACGTTTAATTCATCAGCTATCATTTTTTGCGTTAAACCGGCTAATTTTAAGCGGTATTTAATATCCGCACCCCGTTTAACTTTTCTTAAAAATTCGTTTTGAAGTTTGTTTTTTTGTATTATCATGTTTGAACTTCCAATTAAATTAATATTTCGTATCAAAATCTTAAATCAACTACTAGTCAATTGTATAATATTAATAGTCAAAAGTCAAGTAATTTTATGGGAAAAACAGAAGATAAACTTTTTTTAAAACAAATACGGTTTGAACACCGCTTATCGCAACAAGAATTGGCGCAAAAAATTGGCGTTAGCAAGGGCTACATAAGTTTGGTTGAACTTGAAAAAAGTGCATTGAGTCAAAAAGTACGTGATAAAATTTTAGAGACATTTAGCAATACTAGTCAAAAAAATAGCATGGAAATAATCAGAGCAAAGTTATTTTTGGATGTCATTGGCTCTTGTGGTGGAGGCGCATATGTGCAATCACAAGAATACGAACTGGTTGAAATTCCTGCATACTTGGTTAATAAACATGGTCCCAATAAAGAATATTCTATAATCACAGCCAAGGGCGAGAGTATGGAGCCTTTTATTAAGGATAATGACAAGTTGATTATAGAACATTGTAAGGATGAACAGATAATTGATAACAGAGTTTATATATTTTGTTATCAGGATAAAATTTTTATCAAACGACTAGTGCGTAATCTAAATGAATTAATAATACAATCTGACAATCCTGACAAAAATATATATAAGACAATACACTTAATTAAAGAAGAAATGAATGATGTTTATATAATAGGGCAGGTTGTAGGTATAATGAGGAATATAAAATAGACAAGGAAAACGATAATATGACAAGTGAAGAAAACAAAAACAATACTAACATTCAACAGCCAGAAGTTTCAAATAAGGATATAATTACCGGATGTGGATGCTTGATAGGTATATTGCTTGTCATTGGTGCATTGGTTGGAAGTTGTTGTAGCAACATGAACAAAGACATCCCGGATAATTCATCAACAACTGCAGCCTCAAATCCTCCCATCAACAAAAATCTAATCACAAAAGAGTCTTTCAATGGTGAATGGCCGTTTAAAGCGGATAGTGTTGAGTTATATTGCGTGGACCTTGGCGGATACTTAACGGGTGTAAAGGTAGTTATAGAGGGCAGTACATATGCGGTTACAAGAAATCTTGAGGAACGTCATACTTTCTTGCCATATAATGAGTGGAAAGACGCAAAAATGGAAGGTTTGCTTTGTAATGGAGTGTATATTGAAAAGCAATGCAAGGTTAGTTTAGCAGATACTGTTAATTTTGCAAACACATTGTGCGATTAAGATATTATGATTAAACCCGCCTTATTTCTTTTAACATTTTTTATGCTCTGCAATGGTGCTTATGGAGCACACTTGTATTCTGAAAAAACTTATCAGGAGCAATGGTGCAAAGCAAAAGGCGGTTAGCTGGAATATAAATTAAATGATAAAACAAGGGTGGATTGCTTAACTAATCAATACGCTGTCGAGTTTGATTTTGCTCCAAAATGGCATGAATGCATAGGACAAGCTCTCTATTATGCTGAAAAAACAGGCAAACAAGCAACCTGTGTCTTAATAATGGAAAGAGGCGAAAGGGATTTAAAATATTTAAAGCGCCTCCGTAATGTGGCCTATAAAAAAGGTATTAAAACATTTACAATGAAAACGGAACATATTATTTGCAATTCAGACATTAATGCTAATTGCAAATAAAAGCCAAGATAATTATAAAAAGCTTTCGTTATATTTCTCATTTACATATAACTCTGCCATTAATTCATCAAGTATATTTTGCTTCAAATCCTCATGCCATTTCATAAATGTTCTTTTTGGTATATGCATATCAACATCAAAACTTTTGCCTGATTTTTTCATATGTTTTGTGATTTTATCATCAAATCCAAAGTTATGAATGGCTGCATATTCCTTATCGGAATAAACTTTTGCTGTTGTTTCCGTGACCTTTCTTCCGACACCTTCCCTCATTTCTCCTTCGAGAACCAAAAGTTCACCACCTCCTCTGTTGTTTTTCTCCCTCCATATTTTATAAGGATCAAACCAATCTTGCCAACTTTCATCTGCGTTTTTGCCTTGTGTATCAAAGTTTGAGTCAACATCCTCTAACATAATTTGAGAAGCAATTCTCATTAATTTTTTGGGTTTTTTTGCCTTGTTCCCAACTTCTTTTAATGCTTCCATGATCCTTTTGTCGTTTGTTTCAATGCATATGGAATCTTTTTTTGCCATCTTTATTTTTTATCCTTTTTAATATTATATATAATATTGTTGAGTTTAATTGCCATCAACCTGGGTTTGAAATATGTTTAAAGTTAATTTAAATATGGTATAATATATATGAATAGAATAATTGAGAATCTCATTAAGACCTAGCGGGCTATCTTGATAGTTACAGTGGATTATGGCACCACCTCAATTATTTGTTTTGTTTTAATCGTCAAGGCTCACCGCCTTGGCGATTTTCGTACCGGCTTACGCTTTTTTCCGCCTATGGGTATTTCGCCCCGACGGGCTCAATTATCCTACGGCGGTTATCGACAGTTGCGTTTGTGTCTTGCTCATCGCAAGCCCCAAACTCACTCCGGCTTACGCTTTCTATTTTATTTTTTTATACATCTTTATATTCTTAAATGAGTTTCTGTTTACAATACTTGCTGTCGCTATATAGTTTACAGGTTTTTGCTTATTTAGTTTATTTAATTTTGTACATACTTTTATACACTTATTATTCTCTATATTCTTGATATAGATTAGGCCTGTGGCGTTTTTGCTTGTATAATCAATATAAACTTCATCCGGATTGTTAATTATATTATATATATCAAACATCTCACCATCCGAGAGTTTTTGTTTTTCAATCTTAACGTTTCCAATAATATGGCCTATTCTGTTATCCTGCAGCACTATAATTGGTGTTTGGGGTTTAATATTGTCTTGATGAAGAGCATTCAAAATATCCGGGTTTATCCAGGTAACTGTTTTTTCTATCCCTCTTGTCTTAAAGCCCGATTTTATAACATTAGATATAAAGGTGTTGCAAACATCACTGTTGTGAAGATTTTGTGCCATCTCCGAAATGAAGGTGTCTTTTAAATTTTGGGGTAAATCTTTAATTTTTGAATAAGCCTGGACATCTAGACCCCAAGCACACTTGCCCGGGTTTGTTGACCATCCTGCATCTGCTGCAAATTTAAATCGTTTGCCGCCAATCGTATAATCATATACAGCGACCGGTTTTTCTAATCCGGTTTCTTTATCAACAACGACAAATTTATGCGATATGTTGCCACTACTCTTTTCTACGGTTAACCCAAGGTGCTTGAGCTTTGAAGCACTTAAACTTCTCACTGTACATCTGCAGCCCCAGCCGTTTGGCGGATAAAAATACAGCCAAAACTCATCATCATATCTAAATATTTTTTGATGTAGCGCTTTATGTTCAGGGCGTGTTACACTATCTATGACACAGACATACTGTAAATATGGTGCAATATCTGCGTTTTCAAGCTGCTCCAAATATCTTCCGGCGTTATAGGCGCTTTGAATATTCTGTTTGTAAATTGTTTTAACACGGTATTTTGAACCTAGCTGTATAGTTTTCTTTTCGCCGTTTTTATCCTCAACTTCTCTTTTACCCCACCAGCCCTTTTCAATAAAAAGTTTTTCAACCTCTTTTTGTGTTGTTCTTGCGCTTGTGCCGTTCTTTAAGGAATTTTCAAGGATTTCTTTTGTATCCCGAAGCAGGTCCGCCTTTGCCATTTTAGCTACAGTAAAAGCCTTAGCATGGGCATCTTCCCACATATCGTACCAGTTATTAGATATCTTATATCCTTTATTTTCAAGATATTTAACAGCCCTTTCAGGAGGCATTTTGAAGGCAAGAGCCAGATTAACATCCTCTTTTGTCATTGTGCATCCTCTGTGGCTCTATCTTTATTTGCCGTTGCCCTGCCCCATAAATTACTTATAAATATAACCTTTGCCAACGTTTCTTCAAGCTCTTTGAAATCCATCTTTGGATATATTTCTGATAATTTTTCCAGTGCGGCGTCTGTGTTCTGTTCTTCCTTAAATGCTTCTATTATAGGTTTAATGCTGTTGTTTAATATTTTATCTACCTCGTTATTACACATATAATCGTTTAAGACATCAAGATTATTTTGAGGTTCAAATTGAGCTGTCTCTGAAAAATTATTAGCCTCAAACTGCACTCTGGGCGAAGCCAATTCAAAATCATCTTCCTCAAGATTATATGCCTTTTGAAAGTATAATTTTTTGAATTTGACACCAATTTCAGATAATATTTTATCGCGTTCAGCAAGTTCTTTTTTGATGTCATTTTCGCCATATAGATTAAACTCCGGTATATCTTCATCATCAAAATTAATTTGGTGGATATAAGAAAGCAGCTCATTTATGGTCTTTTCAACCAGCCTTTTGTCTGATTCGATGATATCTTCTCTAACCCGAGCATGGACATTTCCCAAAGCATAGCTGCCTTTATCGCCAGAATCTGTCGTAAGGGTTTGGCCTAAAATATTTTTTGAGATATTTTCATCACAAAGTTTTATAAACTCTTTATATATAGCAAAGCTTGCACTCTTTCCTGCAGCTTCTTTAATTTCAACGCTTGAATTATTAGGAATAACAATGCAGGCGTCCTGCACCATTGCAACTAAATCATTAAGCAGTTTTGTTATGTCATCTTCGTTTGCGCTTTCATCATATTTGCCGACAAAGTATGGCATAGAATATTTTTCCATAAACTTTGCCCAAAATTCATATCCGCCCTTTTTAAAAGCAATATCCCAAAAACAAAGACTCAATACAGCTTCACCATATGGATTTTCTTCATCTGCTTCATGTTTTGGGCATAAAAATTTCATCTCATCAAAATCAATAACAAGACCGTCTTTATAGCCTTTAGCCTTAAAGCATAATTCATTATCGGTATTGTAATGAAACCATTTAACAGGCGGGGCAGTTATTTCCTTAGGAATTACGACACCATTTTCTATATCATTTTTCCAAATAATTTCCAATGGCTGAAAACCGTACAATGGTGCGTTTAAAATATTGCTCACAAGAGAGCGGATATCTATGCTTTTTAACAGCGTTTCATAGAATTCTTTCCTGTCATCTTTCGCGCATTCTATTTGCCAGTTTAGGGATAAAACCCCGGCCTTTCTTGATGTAATACACGTTGCAACCTGGCCCTCTTTTTTAAGGGATTTTAAAATTTCTATACCCTTGCCCGTTTTTTTAAGGACAGAATCAGGGTTTGGCAATTGGCCCGCTATTTGATATAAGCCTTCGACGTTTTTTGCCTCAACAAGTTTATTGAAAAAATCTTTATTGTTTTTAGCCGTCCTTATAATATGTTTTATTTCGGCGCTGGTACCGGGTTGATTTTTAACATTTTGCTTTTGCTTTTTTATTTTTTTATTCTTTGCCATATTTGCCTCTGATGAAATCCGCTTTAAAACTGTTTTAAATCGTTTTAAAAATACTGTTAAATACTTTTTATATACAATTAATCATTTCAATACATACCCTTCCTTAAAAGGTCTTTAAACGGCGCATAATCAAACTCAAATCTTTTCTTGTCCTTTCGCCTTGGCATAGCGCTTTTTACAGCACCCATTACACCCTTTTTGTTAATTGAGGCGTGATACGCTAAAGCAATTGCCCAAAATCTGTCACCGTGTCCGTCTGTTGTATTATCAGCATCAAAACGTATGTTTCCGGATTTGGTTACAAACTTTTTGATACTATGTAAATCCGCCCTTAAATCAGGGTCGGACGGGATTCTTATCAACCTGTCTTCAAATCCTGTATACAAGAGATGAGCAAGTTCTGATTTGAACGCCGGTGTAAATGTGCTTGCTTCAACCTTCCACTTGCCAAATTTTTCCTGCGCTCTTTCTCCTAATTGTTTACCTATGCCTGTCGTATCAAGCTGTGCACGCCTTAGATTTTTATGTTGCAAAATATTGTATAAAACATCTTCTTGCACCTTGAAACGGGTTTTTTGCATAACTTCGGAGTTTCTTAAATAACAAACGTCTCCAAGTTTTTCCAAGGTTTCAATTGCAGTGAGGTGTCTTTCGCGTGCTATATCCATTCCGGTATAAAGATCGCCCGTAGTGGAAGCGAGAGGCATTAAACAATTATCAATTTCACAAGAATTAATGAGCGCGTATGATAAAAAGCTTGTGGATTCATCCACAGGATCACACATATATTCCTGCAGCCAGGTAATTTCATCTCCGGCGTTTTCTTTTATAAACTTAAGCCATTCCTGACGTTCAAGCTCTGTCAGGGCCTTATGAAGGATTTTGTCAGCAAGTCCGCCATTAACGGCATCGACAATCGTTGTGCGGTGAAGACCCCATTTAAGCTTACCTTTGTTAATTTTGTCTATGAATTCATAGAATTTAGAATCCTGCCCGTTATGCGTAGACAAAATTCTTATAGGATAGCCCCAAATCAGAGCGGATGCGCTTGCAGCCGTCCACATTGCCTGCTGGTCCTTATGATGTGCAAATTCATCTAAGACAACCTTGCCGCCCTTTGATCTGAATTGTGTCGGGTTGGAAGATAAGGCATTAATTCTGGCGCCATTCTTAAATTCAATAGTTAAGGCTTTTACATCTTTATCTTTGTCAATTATTATTTCGCCTAAATCCTGAATAACCTCATTTAGAACACCAGCCCAGTGGGCGCAGTACATTATGTATTCTTTAGCTGCTGTAATATCAGCTGATGAAAACCAAACATCACAGGGTTTGCCGTGAAGTCTTAAGGTAAGTGCATCTCTGACGTCTTCATAAGCTTGGACATACGTTGCACCAATACGGCGGGATTTTTCCCAGATTTTAATCTGGCTTTTATCATTAAGCCAGTCCTTCTGGTTTTTCAAAAAAAGCCCTTTGTGCGGGGCTTTTTGTGTATTTATAAAATCCGATGCAAGCCATTCCTGATTTTGTTTAGAAGCTGCAACCGCAGGAGGACTCACAGCGTTTGCACCCTTCTTAAGGGCTCTTGTCAGTTTTTTTCTTTCCTTTTTCTTCATTGTTCTATGAGTTTTCCAACAAATTGCATATTCTGCTTAAAATCGTTTCATCAACGTTTTTGGGGCCATTTTCTTCTTTCTCATTCTGCACTAGGGTTTCAACGGTTTTAGCCTGCATAATTCTTGGAATTACAGCTTTTATAAAATTAAGGGTTTCTTTATCGGGCTTCTCGCCGGTCTTTTTGTATGTTTCAAGCGCATCTAATGTCATCAAATTTGTAAGTTCAATTAAGGCTGCAGATGTACTTGTATTTGCAGCCAGAAATTTCTCCCTCTTATTCTCCCAATCACCCTCTTTTTTCCACTTATGCAGGGTTTTTGTGCTAATATTGAGCTCTTGTGCTATTGTTTCAACACATTTTTGCTGCTCAACAAATTTACTTTCAGCTATTGGAAAATATTGGTCTTTCTTTGCCATTACACCCCTAAATCTCTTTTAATCTGCCCAATGTCCTGCTGTATTTCAATCAGACGTGCTTTTAGGGTCTGAATTTCATCCCCGACCTGTTTAATGGCATCAGCCTGGATGAATTTAATTTCATCATCTGTAAAATAGGGTTTAATAAAGCTTTGAAGCTCTGCAAATTTGCGTTTCATTTGAAGCTTGGCTTCTTTAAATTCTTTTTCCTTTTTTGCAAGTTCAATTTTTATCTGCATTATCTGCGACATCTTTAAAATCCTTTCCTTTTAAAAACCCTTGCACAAAGGGGCACCATTGGTTGTTTGTGATTTTTGCCTGAATATCCTGTAGTAAACTTGTTTGCAAAATATTGGTTTGAATCATATCCTTTAACAGCTCAAAATGAGCCTTTGAGGCTTCATTTTGCTGTGAAATGATTTCATTAAACTGTGCCACGCTTGATTTGTGGTAAAAATACCAGATGGCAAAAATTAAGGCCGGAAAGCCTATCTGTTCAACCATCTTAAAAAGCCAACTGAATTCCTGCATTGTTAATCTTCCATTCCCTGATTTTGCGTATATTGGGAACAATATCACGCCGTAAATATTAATATTAGGGCCTTTGGTTAGTATTTTTGTGAGTAAAAAAAATACTAACCAAAGCATCTTAAAATACTTTGCCGTAAAGGTTACAGTGTAGACAAATACAGGGAAATCAACCCATTGCTAAACTTTACAAAATGCGGGGCTTAACCGCCCCGGTTTCATTAAAAGTACGAATATATGGAGAATTAATAAATTAATTATGAAGTGGTGCGAAATATTCAGAGCAGGAAAATATAAGGATAATGAGGGCAAGGATTTAGAATACACTGAATCTGACCTTGACCTTATTGTAAAACACTTTAATGAAGCGGAAAATCCAATGATTCCGAATGTTGTAGGACACCCTGAACATAATTCACCCGCTTATGGCTGGGTGGAATCCTTAAAACGTGAAGGCAAAAAGCTTTTTGCAACATTCAAGGATGTTCCGGTTGAATTTATGGAAGCTGTAAACAGTGGGTGGTTTAAAAACCGCTCTATCAGCCTATATCCAAACCTGATGTTAAGACATGTCGGCTGGCTTGGTGCTATGCCTCCCAAGGTTAAAGGAATGGAGCCGTTTTGCTTTAATGATGATGAGCAACTTGTTACCACAGTAGAGTTTTCCGAGTTTGAAGATTACAAATTTGAAACTATCTCAAGATTTTTCCAGAATATGAGAGATTTTTTCATTGAAAAATTCGGACTTGATAAGACAAATGAACTTATTACACCTTATGGAATAGAATTAATTAAAAAAGTAGAGAACAAAAATTCTGAAACCATAGCTATTAGCAGGTTTTCAGAGGATGAAGAAAGGAATAAAATGGCTGGAAAACTTGATATGCCAAATGGCGAGCTTGTAAACCGCCCACATGAAGAAACGGTTAGTGCCGAGGATTTTGCGGAATTACAACAGGCTAATAAAGACAAAGACACTGAAATTAAAAGCTTGCAAACACAAATTAATGAAATTAATGCCGCAAACCGTAAAAAAGAATTTACGCAATTTGCAGATGAGCTTATTGCAAAAGGTTGTATTACACCTGCCCTAAAACCGTTTGTGGTTGATTTTCAGGAAGTTTGCCACAATCAAAACACTTTTGATTTTTCTGAGGGTGAAGAGAAATCCACATTAAAACGTTTTCAGGATTTTTGCAAAGGGCTTAAAAAGGTTAATTTCTCTGAAATTACAAAAAAAGAAAACGTGGATACCACCCCTGCTGTTGATTTTAGCGATGCCAAATCTATAGCAATCGCCATAGATAACTTGGTTAGTGAGGCAGCTAAAAAAGGTGAAATACTGACAAGAGATGCTGCATTAACAATACTTCAAGGAGGGTCTAATGCACAGTAATAAAATATCATATAAGGCAAATGCTGCACTTCCAATGTATACCATTGTTGCAGCAAGCACAAACCACAATGAAGTAAAACTTGCAACCTCCGGCACTGACCTTATAAAAGGCATAACAAGTGATGTAGATGTAAAACAGGGCAATCTCGTTGACGTACAACACTATGGTGTAACCAAGGTAAGATGCGGTAGTGTTATAAAAGACGGTGAGGCATTTACTGCAGATAGTGAAGGCAGAGCTGTTAAAGCCAAGGATGGAGACAATATTGCAGGCATAATGCTCGAAGATGGCGCAAAGGATGAAATCTGTTATTGCAACATTGTACTGCAAAGAGCAGTCGCGCCAACACGGGATGAAACGCCGCCAAACACAGCCCCGTCGCAAGGTTAAAATATTTAAAGCAAAGGAAGATAAAAGATGGTAGATTACAATTTTGAAGTAAGCCCCACCTTGACGGGGATGGTAATAGGGTATCAAAACCCGACATACAATTTAATTGCAGATAAGGTTCTTCCAAAAGTACCGGTTAATGGTGAGCTTTTCAAATGGAAAGAGTATCCGGAAAACGCATTTTTAAGGGTTCCTGATACAGAAGTTGGCAGAGAAGGCGCACCCAAGGGACTTGGGCTTAGATTTGAAAAGAAAACAGCTGAGATAAACCACTACGCTACGGTTGAAAAAGTACCAATGGCAGACGTTAATGCTGCAACCGACGGGGATGATCCTGTAAAAGACCATGCAATTCTCGCTGCCAATTCCCTCATTCTGGCGCGTGAAAAAAGGGTTGCAGATATTATGCAAAACCCTGATAACTTTGCTCATAAAGAAACATTGACATCATCTGACAAGTTTGACAATCCTGATACAAACTTAACTAAAATGATGGCGGATATTAGAAGTTCTATGCGGGTTAAACCAAACTGCGGCATTATATCGGATGCCGGTTTAGTTGCCCTTCAAAGACATCCTGATATTGTTGCAAGCTATAACGGCTCTATTAATGGAAACAACAGGGGTGAGGCGCCCTTTGAAGCAGTTATGAGGTTTTTGAAATTAAAAGAATTGTTTGTAGGCGAATTATTTCTTGATTTTGCAAAAGAAGGCAGGGGCCCTGATATTAAAAATATTTGGGGTAACAACCTGATATTGTTCTTTAAGAACCCGCAGGCAAAGCCAAATAACGGAGAAATGACATTCGGACTAACGGCAGAATTTGAAACAAGAAAAGCTTCAACCTGGGATGATCCCAATCCCGGTGCAGATGGTGTTAAGCATATTAAAGTCGCTGAAAAACTTAAAGAGCTTGTTATTGCACCATCCTGCGGTTATTTAATTCAAAACATTACAGACGAGGCAGCCTAAGGAGATACGATGCAAAAAACAATTTATAAGGTGTTAAAGCCCATAAGATATGAAGGCAAAAAATACGAACCAGGCAGACTAATTCCGCTTGGCGGGGATGTCGATACTAATGAGCTCCTTGAGCTTGGAGTTATTGAAAGCGCAAGCCAGGGTGAGTTTGTAGCTTGCGATAAGCAAGATGCGAACGCAACTATTGATGACCACTGCAGGACAATTGAGCGCCCGGGCGCGAAATGCCCACAGGCGGAAGGAAGTGCAAGCCAGGGTGAAGACAAAAATTATGACACAGTAAACACTCCTAAAACCAGCGCACGAACAAATGGCACCATCGTAAACCCGGATGGTGAAGATGGTGTCATTTTAAATCAACATTCTAATGACATCGAGAGTGATTCATCCAATCTGAATGAGCAGAGCCAACCTGAATCACAAACACCTTCTAATGATACCGAATATTCTTTTCTGACAGCGAATAAGCAGCTTGAGTACATACAAAATATTGCAGACACTGCCATTCTGGAAGAGCTTTTAGAGGAGTCCAAGGCAAGCGTTCAAAAAGTAATCAAGAAAAGGATTAAAGACACAAAAACCGCAACACCCGAAGGGCTGGAGAATAAATCATAATGTACTGCACAATAAATGACATACAAAACATAATACCGGCACAGGAGCTTATAAACCTGACAAATGACAGGGTGGAAATAGGCACGCCTGTGAATATGGATATAGTTAATATTGCTGTTCAACACGCTGATAACCTTATAGATAGCGCATTGAGGGCAAAGTATAAATTACCGTTGTCATTTATTCCACCGCTTGTAACAACATTATCAGCAGATATTGCAGCATACAGAATTTATCTAAGGCGGCCCTTGGATATTCCTGAACATATTGGCAAAAATTACGATAAAGCTATCCTAATCCTGGATAAAATCTCAACTGGCAAAATGCTTTTACCATTGCCGGATGAGTATCCGGATGAAAATATCCCAAAACCGCCAAGTGTGGTTTTAACAAATAAAACACCAAACGACAAAATATTTAATGACAGATTTTTAGGGGCTTTCAGGCACACAATATGAGAATAAAAGAAGCGATTGATAAAATAAAAAATAAGCTAAAAACAACATTCCCGGAATTTTGTGTGGATGATTACAATAATGATTTTGACAAATTATTGTTTACAGCTCCAAAGGGTTGCCTGCTTGTAAGATACGATGATTCGGAATTTTCAAAACCCGAGACTACGGATAAAATACTGCAAAGTGAAAGGATGAAATTTGTAGTATTTACAGGGCTTCGCTATTGCAAAAATTATAGTGAATCTTATGACATTCTGGATGACATTAAAGATTGTCTTTTGGGGCTTAAGATTCAGGACAGAAAACTTTATTTAAAGAACCGGCAGTACATAAAAAAGATTAAGGCTGATTACTGGTGGGCGTACACTCTTTATCTTGATGTCATAAGTGAACAAACACAGAATCTGCCTGATTTTTCAATGATTAATCACAATGTTTGGGCAGGAGAATTCACCAAAGTACATACTGAGGGCTTATTAGCCTAAATGTAAACAATTATTAACCAAAGAAGAGGAATAAATGGCTAAATTTTACTACGATGGCGACTTTGCAGTGATAAATGTCGCAGGGAAAGACTATACCCTCATAAACGGCAAGGAATATGATAACCTGCCTGAGGATAACGACAAGATTAAACAATTTGTAGCACAGGGAAAGCTAATCTATGTGCCTGGCGCAAGGAAATCTGAAAAGAATGGAGGCAATGAGTAATGTCTACAGGATTTTACCATGGAAATGAAACCAAAGAGCAAGATACGAATGAAATAATTATTACCGGCGCCGATATGTCAATTGTCGGTATTATAGGTACAGCCCCTGTTTTTATGCTGGATGAGGCTGACAGAAATATCAATAAGGCCGTTTGCATAAATAACTATGCTGAAAAATCAAAATATGTTGGTGAAAACATTTCGGGCTTCACTCTGCCGGATGCGGTTGAAACCGTATTAACAGAATCCGAGGGGGCAAAGATTTATATTGTAAATGTTTTTGACCCTGCTAAACACAAGGCGGATTTAACAACAACAAAAACCTTTAAAAACGGTGAAATAAGGCTTGATGAGAAAGGAATATTTAACCTTGTTATATCAAAAAATGATGCTGCCCTTGCTTTGGATGTGGATTATAGTTTCAATAATAATACTATTAGCATAGTTGATGGCGGGGCATTAGCTGATAAAGACAGTGTATCAATATCCTACAGCTATGCTGATTTAACCAAGGTTACAGCAGGTGATATTATAGGTGCGGTTGATAAATATGGCGCAAAAAGCGGTATGAAGGCACTTGAAGATGTTGAATCAATTTACGGGGATCAGATAGGAATATTAATTTGTCCGTCATATGATGGACTTGTCCCCGTAAGCTCAGCCCTTGAATCTTTGGCCGCAGAGCTTGATGCATTTACATATACGGATGCACAGTACGGTACAACGCAGGAGCAGGCTATACAAGGAAGAGGCTCCAAGGGCGAAATTAATTTTAATACTGTATGCAAAGACTGCATGCTAATAGTTCCATATGTCGGAAGATATAACAGCTACCAGGATGTTGATGAATTAAAGCCATTGTCTCCTGTATATGCAGGATTAAGAGTACTTGTTGACAGGGAGGAAGGAATTCAGGCTTCAATTTCAAACCATCCCTTAAAAACTGTAACAAGGCTTGAATACCCTATAGATTTCAGGATGGGCAAAACAAACACTGCAGCAAATAACCTTAATTCTAAAGGTATATCCTGTGTAATAAATTTTAGAGGGTACAGAAGTTTTGGCACAAGAAGTGCTAATTTTCCCTCTGAATCAGGCATTGAGACTTTTGAATGCTGCAGGAGGGTAGATAAGTATATACAGAAATCTATTTTAAATGCAACATTCACAATTGTTGATAAAAGCATCACAAGCGGCCTTATAAACTGCGTGTGTGATTCGATTAATGCGTTTCTTGACACTCTTAAAGACCCTCTGCGCCAAACCATAATAGATGGCAGATGCTGGTATGACCCGTCACTAAACAAAACGAGCGAGCTTGCCAACGGCTGGGTGAAGTTTTGTTATGAATTTGTGGCACCGCCTCCGGCTGAGCGCATAACATTCTACAGAACAATTAATATCAATCTTTTAAACAAGATAGGAGCCGTATAAGAGTGACAACCACCCTGCAATGGCAGGCACGATGACACTGCGGTTGTGATTATAAAAATGAAGAGGAAGAAATGGAAAGAAGAAATGTAATAGTAGATGGTGTCTTATACCTGAATGGCAGTCATATGCTGGCTAAGGTTAAAGAATTTGAACCGCCTGAGATTGTTCAGAGAATGGCAGAATGTGAAGATTTGGGCTCGCTTGGAAAGTATAAGATTCCAATCTTAAAAGTTGATGAATTAAGCACAAAGATAGTATTTAACAGCTTTTATGCTTCGGTCTTTGAGAATTTTGCAAACCCGATGGCGGCAAATATTTTGTCTTTACAATATGGCGTTGCAGAGTATGAAAACCAGGCAATGACAGGTCTTAAGACCGGAAGATTAATAATGCGGGCAACTGCAGAAAAACTAAAATCTCTATGCGACCTTAAGGGGCAGGAACCGGGAGATTATCCGGTGGAGCTTAACTGTTCAATGATAAGCCACGTATTTGCAGGCAAGGAAAAATACTATATAGACATACCAAACAGAATTTACAGGGTGAACGGTATTGATTTACTTGCAGCGGTTAATGCGGCTTTAGGGCTGACTTAAAAGCGTTTTAACGGGCTTTTGAAAGAGATTTAAATAATAAGAATATGTAAAAAATAAGGAGAATTCAAATGGAAGAGAATAATGTTTCAACTGCAGGTGAAAACAATGAGATGACGCAAAATACAGAGCATGCAAACCCCCAAACTGGAAGTTTGCAAAAACCTGTTATAAATCCAAATAAGATAGTTGCTTTTGTTTTGCCTGAATCCGGAATTGAAGTTGTTATGGATTTCAATAAAAATACTGCCAAACTTCTTGATGAAGCAAGGCTTGTCTGCGAGGACGATAAAACAGGCTACGCCGTTACAAGATATATAATATCAAACATTTCCACATTTAATGGTCATCAGTGCACAGTTCGGGAACTTGAAAATAATCTTGATGCATTCGACATTATTGAACTTGAAACACAATATGGAAAAGCAAGAAAAAAGCCGGTATCAGCTCAAGCAAAGACATCTGCATAATTTCAAATGTCTTAGGCTGGAGCAAGGCTGAAATATTTTCAATGCCTGAATACGACATTGTTTACTGGGCAAAACAGGCAGAAAACCTCTGTGACGAAATGTATAAAAGATATGCACTGCAGAAAAAATAACGGAAAGAAACTGGAAGGCAATTAACAGGTGACAGCAAACACATTGCAATTGAATATGTTTTTAAGGGCAAAGGATGGACTATCCGGCATAGTTCATTCTGCTGTCACTAAATCTGACAAAGATTTTGAAGAGCTGCGCAAAAAAATCCAAAAAACATCTGAAACGCTTGATAAAGTTGGCAAAGGAGCTCTTGTTGCAGGAGGCACATTAACAGCAATAAGCGCAGTAAACCTTAAGAGCGCCGCTGACTTTGAAACCGGAATGTCCAGTGTATCTACATTGATTGACACGAATGTTGAAAATCTAGGCGCTATGAATAAAGAGGTTTTAAACATTGCAAAGCGCACACCCGTTGCCTTAAATGATCTGACAACATCTTTATATGACATAAGATCTGCCGGTGTTGCTGCAGAAAATCAATTCACTGTTCTTGAAAAATCAGCCCAATTAGGTGTTGCCGGGCTGGGTTCAACCGGTGAAGCGGTTGACCTTGTTACTTCATCATTAAATGCATTTCAACTAAAGGGTGAAAAGGCCGACAGAGTATATGACACTATCTTTAAGACCGTAAAATACGGAAAAACAACAATTTCAGGAATTGCACAGGGTTTTGGTTCTGTTGCAGGAACGGTGGCAGCTGCAGGGATAGAACTTGATGATTATATGGCAACTGTTGCAGCACTCACAACCACAGGACAGCCTGCAGCGCAAGCCCATACACAAATCAAGGCTGCGATTTCAGGAATGACAAGGGAAACAAAGGAATCCAAAAAAGTATTGCATTCATTGGGCGCGAAGAATTTTAAAGACCTCGTTCAAAAATCAGGCGGGATGGTTAGTGCCTTTGCAAAGATTACAAAACAGGTTCAGGGTAATGATGCAGCGATATTGCAGTTGTTTGGCTCAACCGAAGCATACAACGCAGTTGTCGGCATCACAACTAACCAACATAAAGCATATTTAGATACCATTAACGCCATGAGAAACGGCCCATCCCTTGTGGATGAAGCATACATTAAAAAACTAAATACAGTTAATGCGGGTTTGCAAAGGTTTTCTAATTATGTTCAAAAAATATCAATAGATTTTGGCACATATTTAATGCCGTATTTTAATAAATTCCTTGATATTGCAGGCAAAGGACTTGACTTTATAGACAGGCTTCCGGATGGTGTTAAAAGTTTTATGGCAGTATCAGCAGTGGCTACAGGAATAGGTCTGACTCTTTTTGGAACCCTCTCAATAGGCGCAGGAGCTGCAGTTAGAGGGTTTGACAATATGCTTGTTGCCCATAGAAGATTAAGCCGCTTTATGAGCAATAACAATTTTAGAATGCCAACGTTTGAGCTTGGAACATTTATGGGGAATATCAATAATGTTAAAGCGGCGTGGATTGGCGCCTGTACCGATATTGCAGCCCAGTTTATAGCAATGAAGTCCAGCGCAATTAAATCCATAGGCGGTTTGAGTGCAGCACTAAATGGCATGGCGGCTTCATATGCTGCAGCACCTGATAAATTCGCCTGGGCTCTTAATGGTATGGGCAATGCATTAAAATCTCCGATAAAAGGTTTGTGGGGTGCAACAAGAGCTGCATTGGCATTTACTGGAGCACTCTTGACAAATCCCGTAACCTGGGTGGTGGGTGCTGTTGTTGTAGGTGCTGCTTTAATCTACAAATATTGGAAGCCCATATCGGGATTCTTTAAAGGAGCTTGGGAAGGAATTGTTGAAGCAACAAAGCCTCTGCATCCAATGTTTAATAAGATAGGACAAGCAATTAAACCAATTGTAGACTGGTTTAAAGCCCTAATAAAACCTGTTGAAGACGTTGATGGCAAGGCATTTAACTTGGGTAAAACCATAGGTACCACTATTGGCGGGGCCATAGTTTCTATGTTTAAATTTGGCAAATCAGTTGCTGACGCTATTAGTGGTGCTGTCAAATGGTTTATGGATTTACAGAAAGCCATGTGGAATGTTTTTAAATGGCTTAACCCTTTGTATCTTGGTTTTAGGGCCATTAAAGCGGTTGCTTCAAGAAAATCCGGCTCAGCCTTGTATTTAGGATTTACACCATTGAGTGATTCTGTTATACCAGGCTCTCCCTCTGTGTCTGCTTCACCTCTGCCGGGTTTTGCTGCAGGCGGCTTTACAAATGGTCTAAGTATTGCAGGTGAAGATGGCAAAGAGGCTGTAATATCATTTAATCCGGTACACAGGAGCAGAAATGTCGGTATTTGGCAGCAGGCAGGCAGTATGCTTGGCATTAATGAGGATAGCAACAATAATGAGACCATTGTGCTTCGTTATGCCCCGGTTATCCAGTTAATGGGCGACCTTAAAGAAGCTCCCGCGTGGCTTTTAAAACTTCTTGATGAGCACACAAAGAAAATTTTAAGGCTGCTCGAAGCAAGAGAGAAGCGCAGAAAGGCAGGTGCTTATGCTTAGCGTAAGCCAGGGTGAAGCATATGGCAAATGTGAATTTGCCATATGTGAAACCATTGATGGGCGACGTAGGACAATCGAGCCCATTGGGACGAGATGTCCACAGGAGCAAGGAGGCAGCATTTATGCTTAACACCATAGGTAATACCCTAAATTTCTTCTTAAATCAAATCGGTGATAATGATGTGACAGAGATTTTTAAGAAGGCTGAAAATACAGATACTGAAACCGAATATGCATATACCGAGCAAAAGGGCATTGTAGGGAAACCAAGCATTGTGGCAACAAATACCGGATTGCAAAGATATTCTCTTCCAGTTAAATTGCATTTTCAATATTGCAATCCTACAAAAATTATTAAAGGTTTAAAGGAATTGGCGGAAAAACATCAGATTATAAGCTATTTTCAGGATGATGAATATAAAGGGGAATTTGTTATTACAAAGATTGTAGAAAGTCCTAAAAATCATTACAAAGACAACCTTTTATATGCAGAAATCACAGTTGATTTATTGGAATATCCAATCGATCCGGATGAAGAATATACTCCAAATGCCAATCCAAATAAAAGCTGGCTGGATAATTTGATGGAAGACAAGGCTCCATTAGTTGCAGAACCCGTAAAAAAGGCCACAGGAGCCATTAATAGTGCAGTTGTACAAACAGTGGCGGATGCTGCGCTTGATTTTGCATTAGGGCAGACTAAAAGTTATGTAAAATCAGGTACAGGAGGACTTTTATGAGATATGCAATCTATACCACATCTGAAAATGACGATTGGAGCAATATTGCAGCTAAGTTTTATGGTTCACCCTTTGAATATCCGAGGCTTTTAAGTGCAAACCCCGATATTCCGAAAACAGAAACTTTGCCTGCAGGACTCAAAATCAAAATCCCTGAAATACTTGAAAACAAAGAAAGGTTAAACCTGCCGCCGTGGAAAAAGTAGTCAAAAAACCATTTATAGAAATAGTAATGAACAATAAGGATGTATCGCATATTTTAAATAAATATGTACTATCCGTAAGATACACAGATTACCTTAAGGGGCAGGCGGATGAGCTTGAGATTACTTTAAAAAACCCGGACAATCTTTTTAATGGTGACTGGTACCCGACAAAAGGCGATAAGGTAAGCGCAAAGATTGGATATGCAGGAGATGATAAAATCCTTAACTGCGGTACATTTACAATTGATGAGCCTGAATTTTCAGGAGGTTCAGAGGGTGAAACTGCTATTATAAAAGGTTTAGCAGCTTCAATAAAACAAAGCACCAGAGAAAAATGCTCCAAACAATACATTAACAAAACATTGATACAAATAGCACAGGAAATAGGCGAAAAGCACAGCTTCACTGTTCAGGGCGAAGAGGGCTTTTTAAAAATTGCTTATGTGGCACAGTTTGATGAAACCGATTTAGCTTTCTTATACAGAATCAGCGAGCAATATGGCTATATTTTCAAAATAACAGATGATGTTTTGACCTTTACAAAGCTTGATATTCTGGAAAAGTCTGAATCTTTATTGACGCTTACAAGGAAGGACTTAGCTTCTTATACGTTTACCGATACAAGCACAAAGACATATAAGGCGTGCAGGGTGCAGTATTATAATCCAAAAACGGGCAAATACCAAAGTGTTACGGTAAAGGGCTCAAAAACTGACACCAAGGGTGACACATTAAAAATCAGAGAAAAATTCCAAACAAAAGAGCAAGCTGAGGCCAGGGCAAAGGCGGGGCTGAAAAATGGTCAGAAGACTGTAACCGGTACAATTAGTCTCAAAAAGGGTAATCCATATTGTATATCCGGGGCAAATTTCAATTTAGCCGGTTTCGCCTTGTTTGATGGCAAATATAAGATAACCCAGGCAACTCATGAGGTGACGAGTGACAATTATACAACAAATATGGAGATAGAAAAAATTGCAGCTTAGATTTGGAAATATTTGTAATATTGAAGGCTTTAGGGCAAGGGTTGAATTGCCCGATGAGGATTATGCAAAAACCGACTGGCTGCCGATTTTAGTCTCAAATTCGCTTTCTAATCAGGAAAATAACCCTATTGATATTCAGACCCCGGTTGCTGTCTTATTGGATGAATCTGGACAGGACGGTGTAATTTTAGGGGCAATTTATACGGATTCTAACCCGCCAGCAGTGGTGGACTCAACTAAAAAATATTATCACTTCAAGGACGGCTCACACTTTGAATTTGACCCAAATACTAGTAAATTCACAGCAGATATTAAAGGTGAAGCCTCAATAAAAGCTGTTAAAACAACCTTTGAAGGGGATGTGGATGTCATAGGCAACATTACAGCTACAAAAGAAGTTTCAGACAAAAAAGGCTCAATGCAGGCTGTTAGAGACACATATAACGGGCATACAAACCCGGATGGCGGCGTTGTTAAGGAAAAGATGGAATAGTGATTATGACAATAGTAAAGGATGTAAGACAGCTAAAAACAAAATACTGGCAGCATAAGGCAGGAACTATTGGCGAAGTTGTGACTGAGGCCGAAGATATCGGGCAATGCCTGGAGACCATTGCAACAACTGAAAAAGGCACTGTACCTCATAATCCGAATTTAGGTTCAAATATGATGCAGTTCCAGGATAAACCTTTGAATGTTGTTGCACCAAAAATGAAGGTGGTTTTGATGAAGGATTTCAATGTGCAGGAGTCAAGGGCTTCAATTGATTCCATTGAATTCTATTATACGGATGCAAAGAATGGGCATGTGGATGTAAAAATTGCCTACACCATTAAAACAACCGGAGAAAAAACAACGAGGGAAATCACTCTATGGTAAATAACGGGACTACGATTGAAAATGAATTATTCAAGCTTGACCCTGCAGCTGATGAAGCCATGCTTGTTAAAAAGTTTGAAAAGGATACAGATAAAACTCTTTTTCCTGCCCAGTCTGAGAGGATAATGATAAGCATTATCGCATATATGGCAAATGTTGTCCTTGCAAGGATTCAAAATGCCCTAAAACTTTTCTTTATACAACATACAACCATATTCTTTTTAAGGCTATGGGGTGAATTTGTTGACTGCCCGCAATTAGGGGCTAAACAGGCGCATGATATATTGGAGGTGATATTATATGAACCTTATTCAACTGAAAAAACTTTGCCAAAAGGCAGCAAGATTCAAACGAAAGATGGTGAATATAATTTCTTAACGGATGAAGATTTAATCATTCCTGCAGGTGAAACCAAGGGTTATGTAGCAATAACATCAGAACTTGCAGGTACTGTGCTTAATAATTATGCAGCAGGTGAAATAAACACACTTATTGAGAATTATGGATATATTAAATCCGTAAGCAATCTTAACGGTGCTACTGGCGGCGAGGATATAGAGGATGTTGAAAGATACAGACAAAGATTGTTATCAGCGCCTGAAAAATTCTCAACAGCAGGCCCAACCGGCGCCTATGAATATTTTGCAATGTCTGCCCACCAGGGCATTCTGGATGCCAAGGCCACATCATCCGCCCCCGGGGTTGTTGATATCTATATCTTAATAAATGACCAGCTTAATGAAAATACAGCACTTTCCGCCTTATATAACAGTGTTTCAAAGGATGAAAGACGCCCGTTGACTGATAATGTTAAAGGTCATATCGCAGAAAAGATAGAGGTTAACTACAATGCAACCGCGACATTAAAGCTGGATGCCGACTGGGATACAACAGTTATTCAAATTGAGAATGTATTAAACAAATACTTTGATACACTAAGACAAAAATTAAATACAGAAATTGTGCCAAGTGATGCCATAGCACTAGTTAAGGCGGTTAAGGGAGTGTATGATTTTGTACCCGGCGATTTGGTAATAAAGCCGGGGTATATAAACAAATATTATGATTGCAAAATAAATAATCTGGTATTTAAAAGGCAGAGGGATAATGTTAATGCTTAATTTAATCCCTGAAAGGATAAAGGATTTATCCAATAAAACCCTTTTAAACTGTGCAAAAGAAGCCTTTAATATTGATTTAAAACCTTTTGTCTTCTTTGTGTTTGATAAAGTTGACAAAAAATTTCTCCCTCTTCTTGCTGAGATGTTTCATATAGCAGGGAATGAAGGCTGGAACCTTGCTAAGACGGAAAAGCAAAAACGCGAATTATTAAAGAATGCCTTTAAAATGCACAAATACAAGGGCACAAAGAAGGCTTTAAAAGATGTATTGAAATCTCTTGATTTAGAGGGCAGTATTCTTGAATGGTTTGACTATGACGGCGAACCCTATTATTTCAAGGTAGTTTTAAGAGTGTTTGACAGAACACTTGATGAAGAAACCGAGGATATGCTTCTGGCTTTGATTTATGAGTTTAAGAATACAAGAAGCTGGCTTGAAAAGATAGAGATGTATTTAGCATCAAAGGTTGAAGTAACAGTATTTACGAGGTTGTTATGCGGAGAAGTAATAACAATAAAACCATGCAAGCCAGGAAATAAGAACATAAAAGGGAACGAGTAAATGGCAGAAAATAATACAAAACAAGAATTTTACAGCATTTTAACAAAGCTTGGAAAAATCAAAGAAATGAAATGTCTTAATGGTGAGGGGCCTTATGACATCTGGGAGATAGCTGTAGGAGATGGAAACGGCAGTCATTACGAGCCTGAAGAAAATCAAACAGCACTAAAAAATGAATGCTGGAGAGGGCCCGTGGCTGCTTGCGAGAATGAGGATGAAACAAGATATGCCGTAGCCCATATCCCGGCAAGTGTCGGCGGTTTTACAATAAGAGAGATTGGCGCATTCGATAAGGCCGGAAATCTTTTAATAATAGGTAAATGCGCTGCTAATGAAAAGAAATTACCTGAAACCGGTGATATAAAGCAGGTTTCATACAGGGTGGATTTATCAGTAATAAATGAACTTGTTTTGCCGTATATTATTGACCCAAGCATTAACACCGCAAGTGTTAAATATGTTGAAAAACATTTCCAGGCCTTGAATGAAAAATCAAAGCCCAATGGTTATGCCCCATTAAACAATGAAGCAAAGGTACCATTGGAACATTTGCCAAGTACTTTCATTCCTTTCTGTTTTAATTCAGGCCCGGTTAATGAGAATGGGGAAGCTGCTTTGCTTAAATTAAGCACAGTGATTGAGACTGTACCGGAGACATTAGCTGATACATCTGAGACTGAGCTATCTGAAAATATTGTTCAAGCTGATGCAGTGACATCTGATAGTAATGACACAAGCAATACACAGGCAACGTCAGACGATAATTCCTTAGGAACATCAGAAGAGGAAGAACCTGTAACAATTGAAAAGAAAATAATAACTCTAAAATCCCCAGCGGTTTATACGGATGGGAATGGTAAAACCATTACAATAACAGAAGATTTAACATTGGATGTAACTAATTTTACACCGGGAAAAACATACAGTTTAAGGGTGCAGGAGACTAATTCAGGTACAGATTTCGATGCAATTGAAGATACAAAAGTATACAGACAAAAAGATCCTCCTTCAAATCCAAACAATGGGGATTTATGGCAAAACCTCAGTGTGGCACCATATCTCTCATACATTTATCTTTCATCTCTCAATGAAGATTTAGAACCAATTGGCTCCTGGCAAATAACAAACCAGGTAGAAGCAGGAACCTACACCGTACCTGCAATTACCCAAAACCCTGATTCCAATTCCAATTCTGACTCTAACTCGGGGGGGGG
>CATJOM010000061.1 GCA_949741915.1 uncultured Candidatus Melainabacteria bacterium
AATAGTTGAATTTGGTGCAAAAATTTTAATGTGGACAAGCCCAATAGGTATGGTAATAAAAATGCTAAAAACCCTTGCTCCTCTTATAGATAAAGTTGGCGGAGTTAGTGCCGTTGCAGGAAAGGTTAAAAACTGGGCTGATAATAAAACAGAGCAGATTAAGGAAAATAATAAGAAACCCTTGAAAGCTCACGCTTTAGGCACTGCATTTTCTTCAGGAGGGGCTGCACTGGTTGGAGAATATGGACCGGAGATTGTTAATTTACCTCAAGGCGCAAATGTCGTTCCTGCAGATAAAACAAGGGGCGTTTTAAACAATAACAATTCAAATATTACTGTAAATTTGAATGTTGCCGGAAATGTATTGGGCAATCACGAATTTTTAAATGAAATGATGAATTTAATGGCGATGGAAATAAGAAAGGCACTACCTGCATGAATATAATTTTAACAGATATAGCAAATTTTAGCGTATTTATATTGCCTATCGTGCCGGACAATATTCAAATTATTTCAGGGGGTAATAGCACAACATATAACGGAATTGAACATCAATTTACAATTATTGATAACGAAAAACCAAAAGAAATAGGCTGGTCAAGCTTTTTCCCTGTAAATAAAAGTTATGGTTTCGTGCCACGCGCAGCATATAAAAACGGATGGGTTTATATATCTTTTATTGAATTAATGAAGAAATATAATTATCCGATAAGAGTGATTTTTACAACAAAAACAAAGGTTCCGATATTGAATTCCCTTGTTTCGATTGAAAATTTTACATATTCTGTTGATAATTCCGGGGATATTAATTATTCAATAAAATTAAAAGAATTTTATGAAAAATTTTATAATTTCTTTGCAACAGATAAAAAGATTGTGGATAATTTTAGCACATTCCAAAGAAGCCAATTTGCAAAAGATAATCTTGAAAAGTTTGGGTTGTTAAAGGCAAGATAGAGCATCCAAAAAGTCAAGCGGTGCCTGACCTATGGGCTAATCATTGTTATAGGTGACAGTTTTATTACCAATACCAACAATTCTGCCGTTATAATATTCTACCCGCTCATCCCCAATTCTTCGGATGGTACCGTCATTGTTATAGGTGACGGTTTTATTACCAATACCAACGATTCTGCCATTATAATATTCTACTCGTTCATCTCCTATTCTGCGGATAGTATTTTCGGCAAATACCGGAGTGCAAAGCATTAAAAGTAAAAATAAAATAAATATTTTTTTCATAAAAAACCTTTCAATACTATAAAACGTTTTTAGCAAAGGAAAAACTTTATTAAACACACAAAGAACCGTCAGGCATTGCCTGACCTACTACTGTAGACCTGCAGTTAATCATCATTATATGTCACACTTTTTCCTGTTCCTATATCTCCTATGCGCACAATTCTGCCATTATAATATTCTACTCGTTCATCTCCTATTCTGCTAATATAAACATTTTTCTTATAAAAATAATCTTCAAGTGATAAATTTTTAAAATCTTTTGAAGATGCCATTGGAATGGCAAGAATAAATAATAAAAATAAAACAAATATTTTCTTCATAAAAAACCTTTCAATATATAGAACGATTTTAGCAAAGGAAAGTTCAGAATGATATACAAAATTTACAAAATAAATAATATTAAAGAAAAGAAAAAAGAAGAACAAATTTTAAATGTAGCATCAATTAATTGGAACAATACCAAATTTGAAGATATATTTATTTATTTTGACTTTACAACAACAAACGGTGATTTAATGCCGGGAGATTGGATTGGTTTATTTGCAAAACACCTTGCATTAACTGATGATATAAATTTTGGCGAAAAGATTGTATTTTATGGAATTATAACCAAAAAGGAACCGTTAAAAGCCAAAAAAGACAATGTAAAAGGTTTATACCAATATACAGGGTATGACCTTGGATATTTTCTTGATAAAAAAGCAGCAACCGGGCAATCAAAAAATGATCATCCAATTAATACAATTAAAAAAGTTTGTACAGAAATTGACATTGAACCCGGAGAAATTTTAAAAGGGTATGAAAATAATAAAAATTTATCAATATCAAAAACATATACAAACGAAAAAGCTACAAATATATTGAATGATATATATGAACTTTTAATTAAAAATAACAAGGAAATTATAAAAGACGAATATTATTATGATTGCATGGATGGCAAATTAAACCTTTTAAAATATGAAAAAAATAACAATTTAAAAGGATATATTGCAAATGCTTTTACAATTGATAGCTTAAAGACAATTCATAGCCATACAATAACCCAAACCCTTGATGAAAAAGAAAACACCATAAATGATGAAATAAATTTGAATACTATAGGAGATTATAATATTAAAAAAGGTGTTATTTTTGATTTAAAAAACAAAGAATTAAATTTGGATGGAGAATATTTGATAGAAACAACCAATCACACAATAAGCGGCGTTAAGGAAGAAGTTAATATAAAAATAACGAAGCTTCCAAAATTTAAAAACAATAATATGGATATAATAGACACAAGATTTGTGTAAAAAAATTGATTAAAAATATTTAATTTCTACACTGCCAATAACGTACGCGTTCATTTCCAATACTAATTATTCTTCCGTTAGCATAGCTAACGCTCCTATCCCCTATACTCTCAATTTCACAGTTGTTTGCAAAGGCAGGAGCAAAAAACATCATAATTATAACTAAAACAAACATTTTTTTCATAAATCAAAATCCTTATTACATATTATACAACGATTTTTATATTATTTTGTTCATTTTTTATTAAGGAGCATAAAAATGCCAAACGAAACCTTTGCTGAAATTATTTCAAAAGAATTTAAAAAAAGAGATAATCCTGTTAATTTAAAACCGACAATTATTGGAAAAGTGGTACAAATTAGCCCGATTATTGTTCAAATTAAGAATGGAAAAATTCTTTTAACTGAAAATGAAGAACTTGAAATATCGGAATGGTTTAGATTTAGGTGCGATATTGATACCGGTGGTGCCTTAAGTTCAAATGTTCCTAATAACCTTGAAAATGCAAAAAATGTCACAGAAATTCATTCTGAAAGCGGAGCTAATTGTCAAATGCCAGATGCTATAGCAAGCCTTGCAAGCGCAATTTTAGGGGTTAGGGATGAACTGCTTGCACTAAAATGCAATTTAAAACAGGGAGATTATGTTTCAATTGCAAGCCTTGATGAAACCAATAAATATATTCTTTTAGATAAGGTTTTAACGACAGAAGCCAGCAATAAGGAAGGATAAAGATGAGTGAAGATTTTTTTGATGAAAATATAGGGTATGAACCTGAAATGAATTTTGAAGACAAGGAAAATGTGAAAGTTATTATTCGTAATGGTTCACCCAAAATAGTGAGTGAAATTGAGGCAATTCGCCAGTGGATAGTAAAATTTTGCAGCACAAATAAAGACACTTACCCGATTTATAACGGAACAGGCTTTGGCACAAGGATTAAAAGCCTTTTTGGAAAGAAAAGAATAGGCTATGGATATGAAGAAGCTGAAATTGAGCGGGATTTTAAAGAAGGGTTGCTGCTTTGCCCTGCAATAAGTGAAGTTGTGGATTTTAAGCTTACAAAAAACGGTAAGATTTTAAATATTTTTGTTGAAGTTCAGCTTTATACTGGCGAAGCCTTAAAGGTTGATATAGAAAAGATTTATGTCATTAATTAAATTTTTTGTTTTGGATCAGAAGTTTTTGTATTTAATATAGAATTTTTGATGTAATCATCCAAAATTTCTTTGATGTAAGAATTTAGGGTAACATCGTGAAGTTCGGCTTCCTGCGCTAAAATATGATGCGCCTCATTTCCTATCCTTATATTAAAGGTGCCACTATAAGATTTTTGCGGAACCTTATCTATTGCTCTGCAAGTTTCTATATAATCATCAACTGCAAGTTTAAAGTCTTTTTTTAATTCTGCAATAGTATTTCCTTCATAAAGAACTAAATCATTAATAAATAATATTTTACCAAATAATATTTCATCATCCGTGTCAAATTCAATAGAACCTTCATAACCTTTATATTTTAAAACTTCTTTCATAATATTTTCTCCTGTTTTAGTTTTGCAATAATTTGTTTAATAACATAGGGTTTTATTATATTTGTGGGGTGTGGTTTATGAAAATTTATAATTTTTTTGTTTTCATTACAAAATTTACAACAAGAGCCCGAGGTTTTGCCTGTTTTAATTTCATAAAAACCAAAATAATTTAAAATGACTATTAATTCTTCCAAGGTAAAATCTTTGGGATTACTTAAAAGCTTTTTAATTAATTTATCGATTTTACTCATATCTACAGCATAGCATGTATTTATGAATTTGCAACCAAAATATAGTTACAAAATATCACAAATTTTAATAAGGAGGGTAAAATGACATTAATAGATAATACGGATATAACCTCTGAAAGCATTGCACTTGAGGGGTTAGAGGCGCTTGACAAAAAATATCAAAAATCAGTCGGCTTTTTTGCCTGGGATTATTTTGTTGCAATGGGAAAAATTTTATATACCCTTTGGAAAAAAATAATCTATATTGCAAAATGCTTGACAGATTTAAGCAATATGGAATATGAAGATTTGGAAAACTTTGTCTATCAAACAAGAAAGATTGAAGCAAAGAAGGAAACAAAATCTTCCGGTTTTTTGACACTTTTAAACGGTGAGGGCACAATAAGAGCAGGGGATGTGTTTCAAACACCGGATGGTACAAGGTTTCAAGCAATAGAGTCAAAGGAAATTTTTCAGGGCGGAAAATTTAAAGTTGAATGTCTGGAAGCGGGAAATATTGGCAATGTGCCGGAAAATTCCATTACAGTAATACCCACAACTATTCAAGGAATAGTTTCTGTTACAAATGAAGCAGCATTTAGTGGCGGGTATGAAAAAGAAAGCAAAGAAGAGCTTTTAAAAAGATATTATGAAGACTTGTCAATTCCCTTGACATCCGGAAATAAATATTTTTATAAAAAATGGGCAAAGGAAGTACCCGGGGTAAAAGAAGCTAAAATTTTTCCACTTTGGAATGGCAATAATACGGTAAAAATTGTAGTTGTTGACACTAATTGTTCAGCTTTAAATGATGATTTAGTAAAAGCAGTGCAAAACTATATTGACCCATATGAATTAAAGGAAGACGGAACAAAATATGGATGGGGTTTTGGAAACGGACAGGCGCCAAACGGAAGCTACTGCACAGTTGACTATGCAGATATTTTGTATTTAGACCTTGAATTACAGGTGCAAAAAACCGCATCCAAGACAGAAAATGAAGCAAAGGCAAATATAAAAGATGCGATTGAAAAGTATTTAAAATCAATTTCTTTTGCACAGGATGAAGACGGAAACGATATTGACAGAATTTCATATGCAAAATTAAGCTATGAAATTTTAGATGCCGCCGGCGTTTTGGACCATAAAGATTTAACGATAAATTCAAAAAAAGGAAACATTCAAATTGGAAAAACAGAAATTCCAAAACTGCGAAATTTAAATATTGATTTTGTTAACACTTTTGATTCTATTGAAGCCCCTGAAAGTGAGGCCGATGAATGAAATTTTATGATTCAATGATAAAATATCTGCATAAATTTTATAGGAAAGATGAATTTATAAAAGCTTTTATTAAAGCAGCCGAAACGCTTTTTGATAAAGCAGAAACAATCATTACAAGGCTTTTAAATCTTATGCACTTTAACAGGCTTGATGAAAAAGGGTGTATTTTTTGGGAAAAGCTTTTAAAAATTAAAGATATTGCAGAAAATATTGAAGAACGACAGACAAATATTAGAGCACGCTGGCGCGCCAAAGGGCATAACAGCATTGCATTAATTCAAAATATTATGGATGCCTGGAGACCCAGGGCCAGTGTTGTAGATTTTTTAGACGGCATTATTTTAATAAAAATCAGGGCTGAAGAATTTATCTATAAAACCTTAAAAAGCGTTTTTAAAACAATTGATGATACTAAAGTAGCTCATTTAGGGTTAAAAATTGATGTAACACAGGAAAACAAGGTCAATGTAGGGTTTTATGCACATACAAAGATTTTTAGCACGGTATACATATCAAGCGAGGATTAAATAATGGGAAAATATAAGACAAAAATTACAGAATATGGATATGAATTAATTAATGAAGCTCTTTCCGGAAATGGGGCCATTATAACAGATGATTGGTATATAGCCCTTGGAGATGGCGAAACAGAGCCAAGCAACAAAACTACGCGTTTAAATAATATTGTTTTTGATAAAAATTCTGATGATTATCCGGGGATAATTATAAGCCAGGATAAAAATGGCAGATACGCAGAAATTATACTACCTGAAAGCCTTCATGGATATACAATAACAGAAATCGGCTTGTTTGATGAGAACGATTACCTTGTAGCTGTGGCAAATACAAAAATAGATTGCACAGAAAGAACAGAGGAGGGCTTTGATATTGATTATCGGGCAAGAATAAGCCTTAACGCAATCGATAAAGATGTTGCAATTCAATTTCAGGGTGGTACATTCCAGATTTTAGAAGAAAAAGGCAAAGCCTATGGCTATGCACCCTTGGATAATGAAGCAAAGGTACCGCTTGAACATTTACCGGAATTAAATACAGGTTCAGGTATTCCGATTGGTTTTATTGGCCAAACTATTTTTCCTATCGATGAAACAAAAGGTTTGCAAAGATACCTGAATGGCTCCAATATTTCAATAAATCAAAATACGCAAAGTTTTTTAAACAAATTAAAGGAGGCTGCTCTTTTATATCCTTCCTTAATTGTTTCAAGTTTAGAAGAATGGGAAACCGCTAAAACTTTATCACTGGAAGGTCAATGCGGTAAATTCTTTATAAATGAAGAAGAAGGCTATATTAAATTACCCCTTGTTATAAAAGCGCAAGGGTGTTTAAATTTGACCAATATTGGAAATATTGTTGATGCAGCATTACCAAATATTAAAACTACAAAAAATACACCTTTGGTAGCAAGAGATGCAACAGCAGAAACTGCATCATGGACTACAGATGGGCCCTTTATATATACTGCCAATGTTCCAGCTAATTTAGGAGGTGCCAGTGGTACTTGGATACATAAAGGTAATTTTGATTTAAATACTGCTAATCCTATTTACAAAGATGGTGCAATAGTTCAGGAAGAGAGTATTCAATACCCATACTTTATCCAAATAGCAACAGGAGCTGAAGAGACAGCAAATATTGTAAATGAAATTGAACTCAACAATCCTTTTTCCCTTTTTGATTACAAATATTCTGAGCAAATCCTAAACAATGCATCTTGGCTACCTAGTTTAGGACAATGGAATTCAAAAACAATATACCCTACAGCTTATCAAAGGCTATTAGACATATATAATGGTGTTGCCCCGGCTAACGGTTTAGTTGTTGATATAGAAAAAGTTGAAGAACCGTTTTATACAAATATTACCGCCACAAAAAATGTAAGTTCGCCGTTAAATGCTTTTGATGGCAAAACAAATACATATGCCATCTGGGGTACTGCTACAGATTATATTGAAGTTTCGTATAGCAAACCTGTTACCGTGACCAGTTATAAAGCTTTGGTAGAATGGCAATCAGGATTTCATCATCATTCTAATGTTGATATTTACACAGTAGATGACACTGGCGCAGAAACGTTGATTGCCGCAGGGAAAGGTGCATACGAAGGAACGTACTGGTCTACGGCTCCATTTTCCGCACCTGTAACCACCAAAAAATTAAGGTTTAAATTGCAAAATCCAAGAGCAGGTTATCCCACATTGGTTGCAGAGATAGTAATTGATATACAACGCAATAGTGATGACGACAATAAGAATAATAATGATGATTATAAGTTTTTATTAAATTTGGAAGATGAGACATTCAGACTGCCACTAAAAACCCATAATACACCTTTGAATAACAATATTGTGCCCATTGGAAATGGCAATAAGTTTCACTTTTTTGATGGTACCAATACTATTTCGCCTTGGATTTATGGTTATGATGGAGGTTCTTTTCTTTATGGCTCTGGCTTGTCGGCAAGCTCAACACAAGGCTTACAAGTATCTCCTGATTCCACTAAATCTGGTCTCAAATTAACCAATTACGACTCTAAAAATACTATTCTCTACTACTATGTTGGAGAAACAGTGCAAAATGCAAATCTGATTAATGCTGGTGTTATATTAGAGCAGCTGGCAAATAAACTGGACACCAATTTATCAAATATATCAAATATGGGCAGAGAAGTTATTGCGAGCAGTATTATGCCTGATTATTCTGCAGAAATAGAAATAACATCTAAGGGTTTTCCATATACGGTATTAGAAGATGGTTTTATTGATGTAGCACTGTATGCCATAGAAGGCTGGGCCACATTACTTATTAATGGACATAAAGTAGGACACGCTTATTCAAGTAGTAATACCTATTATTCAATGATTTCAGGACAATACAGAGTACAAAAAGGTGATATAATTTCAAAAACAGGGAATTATCAATGGGCTGCATTTTATCCTCTTAAAAGTAAAGCGGAAGAGAATTAATAACTAAACAAAACTATATTAATATCAAAGGTTTAATTAAAACCTTATTAACAAAAACAACAAAATGTTAATAACGAAAGGATTAATAAACATTATGCTTAAATATGTTCAATCAATAGATGAAAAAACAGGCTTAGTAAAAGGCATAGGACAAGGAAATAATGAAGCGGTCTATATAAAACTCGGAATGCAGAAAGTAGATATTAAACAATCAGATATAGACGGCAATTGGTATCTAGCAAATAAATGTCCTATGAAATCAGAAGAGGTAAAAGAACAAGAAAAAAGAGAAACAAGAATAGCCAAAATAAAGGCAGAACTTGAAGAAATAGACAAGCAAAGTCAGAGAAGTTCACGTGCTATTGCACTTGTTGCAGCGAGTGCTTTTTGTCAGCCTGCAATGACATACTCAATCGATGGAAGTAATAATACACAAACGCTGCCCATAGATACATTGCAAACAAGTGTGCCTGTATTTAATCCTGAAGATGTTGAAAAACTGACAGAATTAGAAAAGCAAGCTAATGAATTAAGAAAAGAGTTACAGGAATTAGAAATAAATACATCCAAAGCTTTGCAAACTGCACAGGAAAATGCGGAAGACTTAATAAGTGATGATAAAATACCATTTTAATTAAGAAAAATTGTTATAAATAATGGATGGCAGCTTTTTAAAAGGACTGAAATACATTGTGGTTATATTTAAAAATGGGGCTATGGTAAAAATAGCCCCTGTATTTATTTTGTTACCTTCCTTTTTGTAGCCTACCTGCTGTTGTACAAGATTTACGGGTTAGTGTTGTTTAAATTTTTAGATGCCACAAAACACATAAGTGACATTAATTTTTGGATGGTGAGTTATTTCTCTGCCTGAAATTTAAATATATTTTAGCATAAATGAAAGGATTAAAAATGAGTATTAAAACATTTATCAAAGCCAAAATTGCACAAACAATTCAAGAATTTGCCCTTAGTGCAGTTATATATGCTGAAGATTTTTTGGGCGGGCAAGTGGGCCCAATAAAAAAAGAGCTTGCAATTGATTTTATTTTATCAAAATTGCCGGTATATCTTGTTCCATTTAAAAGCATTATTAAAAGGCTTCTATCTGATAGTCTGGATTGGGCTATAGAAAAGGCGGTAAAAAAGCTGCATGAAATCCAGGAAAAAACCGGAATTTTAGCATCATAGGAAATCTTAATATGACAAATTTTATAATAGAAAATCCCTATTGGATTATTTTTGCAGCAATTGTTATATGGTTTTTAATTAAAAATCATATCATATTGACACCACTGGATTTAGCAAAAGTTAAATCTAAAATCATTGAAGAATTAAAAAACCAAAGAGCCTTTGTTACACCTGAAGAGCTAAACAAAGAAACAGCTAAAATTAAAACAGATGTTGAAACCCGATTTTTAACACTTGCCGTATTTAACGAATTTAAAAACGGTATAGACAAACAATTTAATGCTGTTCAAAAACGTTTTGACGAGGGAACAAAGCAATTTGAATCATTATTCCATGGTCTAAATGATATTAAGAACATCTTAATAAAAAAATAAAGTAGTGCTGCGCTGGATTGAAATCCCGCAGTTTAAAGATGGTTACGACACCTTTAAAACTCAGTCAAAACACACCTTTGACGACAGCTTTTATATTTTACAAAAACAAGGAAATGGGCTCAAAATGCTAAGAGAAGAATTTAAATGGCATCTACTAAAATGGATAGGGGGCAAAAGGATTTTAAGAAGAACCATTGCCCCTTTGATACCTGAAGACATCAAAACATATATAGAACCCTTTGGCGGTGCCGCATGGGTTCTTTTTTATTACAAGAAATGGGCAAGTTGTGAAATATATAACGACCTTGACGGACGTCTTGCAAACCTTTTCAGATGTGTTAAATATCATCCCGTTGAACTTGCAAGAGAAATGACCTATATGCTGGCATCAAGAGAGCAATTTTTAAATGCTATAAAATACCCGGGCGAAACAGATATCCAAAAGGCAGCAAGATTTTTGTTTGTGATTTCCAGATCTTTTGGGGCAAAGGGTGAGCAATTTGCAATACAAACAAAACAATCTCTTTCAAGCATGAGCGGAATAATTGAACGCATTGAAAATATATCAAAACGTCTGGATAGGGTAACTATAGAAAATAAAAACGCCTTTGATTTAATACCGCTCTATGACAGGCCAGACAGCTTTTTTTATTTAGACCCTGTATACACAAAGGGTGCAGGTTATGAAACATCAAGCACGGCGCAATTTGACCATATAGGCCTTGCAGAGATTTTAAAGGGTATTAAGGGCCGTTTTTTATTAAGTTATGATGATTCGCCAAAGGTGAAGGATTTATACAAAAATTTCAATATTATTCCGATTTCAAGGGCAAACGGCATAAAAGGCGGGAATCATAAAGAAAAGCAATACAAAGAGCTTTTAATCAGTAATTACGAGATAAAACAAGTCCATGGTCCTACATTATGGGATTTGAGGCAATAGAAAGGCAAAGAATTTATGAAAATATTTTTAAATGCAGGGCATGGAGGCAATGACCCCGGGGCGGTTGGAAAAAGTGGCCTGAAAGAAAAAAATGTGGCAGTACAAGTGGTTAAAATTTTAAAAGAAAGGCTTATCTTAAACGGCTACCCGGTGCAAACATATCAAGAAAAATATCACTATACAGAGGTTTCAAAGGAAGCAAACAAAAGCGGGGCTGCTCTTTTTATATCTGTGCATTGTAATTCAGCTGCAAACCCACAGGCACACGGCACAGAGGTTTTATACTATCCAACATCAAACAAAGGTAAGGAATTAGCTGCAATTTTACAGAATGAACTAACAAAAGCAACCGGGCTTTATAACAGAGGAATAAAACCAAGAGGAGATTTGCATGTATTAAAGTCCACAAATGCCCCTGCAATCCTTGCAGAGCTTGCCTTTATCTCAAACCCCGGTGAAGAAAAACTTTTAAAGGAAAATCCGGAAATGTTTGCAAATGCAATATGGGAAGCAATAAAGATTTATAAGACAAAAGGATTGTTATAAAAATATTTTAAAGTGCAAAATTAAGCGCAGAGATTAATATCCCTGCGCTTTTTTATTCTTTATTTTACTTAATCATACTTATTAAAACTTTTGATATCAAGTGGGGAAATAGTGGGGAAAATTCTAAAAAAGTCGAAATTTTTTATTAAAAAAGAGGATTTAAAAATCCTCTAAAACCATTGCTATTATTATCTTTTAAGCTTTCGCGCCTGGAGGGATTCGAACCCCCGACCTTTTG
>CATJOM010000062.1 GCA_949741915.1 uncultured Candidatus Melainabacteria bacterium
AAATTTTAAAACATTATCAATATTTCTTTCCTTTTTGATGATACTAATTTTATCAGGTGTATACTTGTGCCTGATGTTTATTTTGCCATATTTTTTAAACTCTGCAAATACTATTATAAAAATTCAAAATTTTGTTAAGAATAAATTTAATATCGATTTATTTGATTTTAAATTAAAATTATAATTTCTACTATAATCCTAAGTGGTTAGTTTTTAAGTTTTTACGGATAAAATTTCTTGATTTTCTTATAAAAGTATTTAATAGCTTCAAAAGTTTCCGTTTTTTAATATAAAATATACTTGGCTTGTATGTCTTATCTTTTACCCAGCTATTTTGCATTAAAATTCCTATGTTTCCATCAATTATAAAATCCTGCTCCGTTTTACCTTCTTTTTGCGCATTTCTATATTGATTGTCTAGCCAGAAATATTTAAACAAATTTGAACAGGGGTAAAGTTCGTATGGCCTTGTTTTTATATAATATTCGCCATACCACTGCATTTCAAAAGGTGATATTTCAAGCAAATCACACCATGACTTGTTAGCACTTTGCAGTAGATTTTTTTCCATATTCTCAAGAAGCATTTTAGAAAAAACCTGTCCCAGTCTTACAAAACAATAGGGTTTACCTTTTCTTTGTAAATAGTTCTGTATAATCAGGTATTCTTCTTTTTTCTCTTCTGTCATTGAAGTATACGGTGTTTTATTGTTAAACATAAAATCGCTAATATAAAAATTTTTTATAAAATAGAGGTCTGAATCTAATATGATATAAAAATTACAGAGGCTAAGCTTGTGAAACATTAGTTTTACAAGCTGTTGTTGTATCCAGCCCTCTTTTAAAATATCGCTCTTTTGTTTTGTACGCGGCAAGCTTTTTAGTACTTCTTCATCAGTTTTAAAAATTACTTCATATGTTTCCATACCAGTTAAAAGTGTCTTTTTAAAAATTTCAAGGTCAGATTCAGGACAAACAATGCAAAATGGGATTTTATCAGCATTAAATTTATCAATACTGTTTTTTAAAATTTTAATTCTTTCTAAATCTCGTATAAAGCTTTTACAAAATAGTATTAAATTGTGCATTTGTCCTTACCTGTAGCTGTTGCATTCAATATAGAGTTTGTTATCAATATTTTCAATAATAGGTTTATAACAGCCTTTTTTAAAGGTTTTGTCTGAAACAAAATTGTATTTAGAAAAGATAATGTATATTATGGAAAACAAAAAAGAGAAAATTGTATATAGGGGCGATATAGGAATGTTAAAAATAAAACCTGTAAAGCTAAGAAAAAATATACAAAAAATGCCTGCAAGAATTGATATATAAATGTTTTTTAACAGCAATATGTTTCTATCATTCATCTGAAAAGTATACCACAGTATGTCATGCTACAAGCACGATTACTATTCCTATGTATATGATTGCTGATAATTGTATATGTCTATCTGAATAAAAAAGTTCCGACGGATCGTCATTTTTATTGTCTTTGTGCATAAGAAATATAAGTCTAAATGCCATATAAATCAATGGAAAAACACTCAAATAAAGATATTCTGAATGCATATCATCATTGAGTTGTCTATTTAGAGTGTAAAACGTGTAAAAAGCTATAAAAAGTGAACCTGATACCAGAATATAGTTTTCAAGAATATTTTTATTGTATTTTGATAAAACTTCTCTTGTATTGTCTGTTTTGAGATTGATTTCCAGCATTCTTTTGTAAAATCCAAAAAATGTTGAAGCAAAAAATGTTGCAAGAATCAAATATGCTGAAGGAGTAACTGATATTGCAAAACATCCTATTAAAACTCTTAAAATAAAGCCTGATGCAATGCAGCCAATATCCAGAATGGGTATCTGTTTTAAATGTTTTGTATAAAAATAATTTATAAGAATATAAAGACACATTATAAGTAGGCACTTAATATTTAACATATAAAGTGTAATAAAGCTTAACAAAAACATTGCAACCGATAAAAAATGTGCTGTATGCATTTTGATTTCACCACTAGGTATTGGGCGAAATTTCTTTTTAGGGTGGTTTCTGTCTTTTAAGACATCCGCCAGGTCATTTCTTATATAAACACCAGATGCGCAAAATGAGAATGCCAAAAATGCAAGGAATGAATTTAATATAAGTGCTGAGTCTTTAAAACTCAATGAAAAAACCAATGGTATAAATACTACTCCATTTTTAATCCATTGCTTTATTCTTATTAGTTTTAGATATTTATTCATTGACATTGCACTCTATAAAAAGTTTTTTATCTGAAGTTTTTGGTATTGACACAAAACAACCATTTTGGTATTCGTTTTCTGAAACAAACTTATAATTTATATTTTTTTCTTCAAGTTTAATTACATATGTTTCATCACAGCTATTATCATTATACAACTTAATGATTTTTGTTTTGTTAATTGATTCTAAGAATTTGTTTGTAAAGTAGGATATATTTATTGTTTGGGCAAAGTTTTGAATAAAGATTATAAGATTATTTAGAAATAGCAAGGTTAAAACAACAAAAGCCAAGTTTTTATTTTTATCTTCTAGAATTGAAAAGTAGCAAATAATCAAAGGAATGCACCAAAACCAGGGCGCATATCTTGCCCACCAGGCCTCGGGGTTGACCAACAATAACACTAATAATTCTACGCTCAGAAAACAAAAAATATTTTTGTAACTTTTATTTTTAAATCTTAGAGTTGCTAGTAAGTATATGCTAAACAAGAGTATTCCACCCCAAAAATAACCAAATCCGCCAAGACGCATATCAGGATATTTAAAAATACTTTGTCCTATAATTGAAAATGGTATTTTTAATCTTATGATTTCATCTTCACTGGTAAAGTTTTTAGTATCGCCAAATGTAGACATGAGAAGCTTGTAAACAGAAGGCCGCCCCCTAAAGCTTTTTGGCATATTGCCATTCATAATCTCTATTTTGTTTTCTCCCATTAGTGGATATAAGAGATGCCTTCCCTGTTTTAGGTTTATAATATAAGGGTTAATTCCGGAAATTCCTGCTAATAATAAAAAACTTAGCATTGTAATACAAATTTTTTTTAAAATTACAGTTTGAGTGAGTATGTTTGTTTTTTTGCATTTGTTTTTTATGTTTGTATAAAATGCCCATATTAATAACATTATAATTCCATAAGCCAGGCCCACGGTTTTTATATTTGCAAGAATTATTAGATTCATCAAAAGACTTGCTGAATGAATTTTTTCTTCTACTTCTATTTCAATATTTGCAATAGAAAATAATGAATTAATAAGAGAATAATATAAAAGTCCATCAACATAAAATGTAGCGTTTTGACATATTGTAACAGGGGTAAAAACCATTAAAAATGCTATTATAATGTTTGCTATATTGTTTTTATCTCTATTTCTTGCGATGAGATTTAATGTAATATATGAATAAATACAAGAAAGGAACATAAAGATGTAATTAATCATTTTTCCTGTTTCGAGCTTTCCACAAAGCAAGTATATATTAGCAGCAAGAATTTCGGAAAATTTTGTATAGCACTCAACTATCATTAACGACCAAGGATTAAAGGTTTTATAGAGATTGACCCCAAAAGCTATTGTATTATCATAAATCGGATTGTAACCATTTTTTAGAAGTATAATGCCAACTTGATGATATCCTCTTCCATCCCAGCTGCCATCAATAAGTATATATGACAAAAGCCCTAAAAAATAAAATAATAATGCTACGCATATTATTGCAATGTATAAATATTTATTTTTAACCTTTTTTCTTTTTGAAAGGTATATAAATAATATTATAAAAAAAATAATGCCTGTGACAGGGTACAATTTTAGAATTGGACAATGAAATAAAAAACCAATAAAGCTAAGGCAATATACACTAAAAATTCCTGACAATAATGAGATATAAATATTTTTAAATATGTATATTATTTTTTCATTCATTTGCAGATTATAACATATTTTTAATATTCCAATTTTGCTGTTACATTTATGTTTACTTTTATCCTTCAAGGTGTATTATAAAAATTGAGGAGTGAATTACACTATGTATAATCCAAAATCGCATGATGCCGATGAATTTATCTGTCATAACGAGGTTTTAGCATCTCTTGAGTATGCAGACAAAAACAAGAATAATATTAAACTTGTTGATGAAATTTTAAATAAAGCACGCCTAAAAAAGGGTTTAAGCCATAGGGAGGCTGCAGTATTATTAGATTGCAACATTCCTGAGAAAGTTGAAGAAATTTATGCACTTGCCCGCGAAATCAAAAATGACTATTATGGCAACCGCATTGTGCTTTTTGCTCCATTATATCTTTCTAATTATTGCGTAAATGGCTGTGTATACTGCCCTTATCATTATGTTAATAAAAATATTCCAAGGATTAAGCTTACACAGGAACAAATTCGCCGCGAAACTGAGGCCCTGCAGGATTTAGGGCATAAAAGAATAGCAATTGAAGCAGGTGAAGACCCGGTTAACAATCCTATTGAATATATTTTAGATTCTATTAGGACGATATATTCTGTTAAACATAAAAATGGTTCCATCCGGCGGGTGAATGTGAATATTGCTGCAACTACCGTTGAAAATTATAAAAAACTCCATGAAGCTGGGATTGGTACCTATATTTTATTTCAGGAGACATATAATAAGGAAACTTATGAAAGGCTCCATCCTACAGGCCCTAAACATAATTATAAATATCATACAGAGGCTATGGATAGGGCGATGCAGGCAGGAATTGATGATGTAAGCCTTGGCGTTTTATTTGGCTTGGAATTATATAGGTATGAATTTTCAGCCCTTTTAATGCATGCAGAGCATCTTGAGGCTGCATATGGTGTGGGCCCTCATGCTATAAGTGTTCCAAGGATTAAAAAGGCTGATGATATTGATCCAAGCGCGTTTGATAATGGCATTGACGATGAAATTTTTGCAAAAATTGTTGCGTGTATTAGGATTGCCGTACCTTATACTGGAATGATTATTTCAACAAGAGAAAGCGCTGAATGCAGAAAAAAATTATTAAATTTAGGTGTTTCGCAAATAAGCGGGGGCTCTAAAACAAGCGTGGGCGGGTATTTTAACCCAGCTCCTGAGGATGAAAACTCTGCTCAGTTTGATGTTTCGGATAGGCGTCCATTGGATGATGTGATACGCTGGCTTATTGAACTAGGCTATCTGCCCAGCTTCTGTACATCTTGCTATAGGGAAGGAAGAACGGGTGAAAGGTTTATGGAAATCTGCAAAAAGCAGCAAATTCATAATTTCTGCCATCCTAATGCTATTATGACACTTAAAGAATATCTTGAAGATTATGCATCATCTGACACTAAGGCTCTTGGTGAGAAGCTTCTTTTGCAGGAAGTTGAAACCATTAAGGACGTTTCAATCAGAGCAAAGGTTAAGGAAAATTTAGAAAAAATTCGCTCAGGCGAGAGAGACTTTAAATTTTAACTATACAATGTCTTAACGCTGTTTTATAATAAATTCAATTTTTAAAACCACGCGCTTTTAATAAAAAAAATAATAAAATTGACTTTAGAGAGGGCTTAAAAAGGTTTCTGAATTTGCGAATAGCATGAGTAATTGTTAAAAATCCAAAGTTTTTTTGATAACAACTTAGAATTAAAAACCTCTCTGTCCTAAATTTGCAAATTCCTTAGCCCGCTGTACTTGTTCTCAAAATAGGCTCCATTATGCCATGGGATAAATATGGCATCTTGTGTGTATAATTTTTTACCATTGGTTTGTAAGTTTTGGGCTGTTTTTATTTTCTTTTGGTTTTTTAATTGTTTTAGCGCTATTACTCTTTCATAAGTTTTACATATTCTGCAAGGTGAGGAGCAGCATCCTTGCCGTGTTCTTCAATAATTTTTACGATGGCGCTTCCAACAATTACTCCGTCAGCAGTTTTCTCTATTTCTCTTGCCTGTTCAGGGGTGCTTATGCCAAAGCCTACAGCGCACGGGGTTTTTGTAACTTTTTTTATTTCTTTAATTATAGAGGATAAGTCTGTTGTAACCTTGCTTCTGACGCCGGTTACGCCCATTGATGAAACCACGTAAATAAATCCTTTTGCATCTTTTGCAATTTTTTGGATTCTTTTGCCGGATGTGGGGGCAACAAATTGAATTAGTTCAGTTTCATATTTTTGACAGTATTCTTTTATTTCGTCTGCCTCTTCAAATGGTAAATCAGGGATAATTATGCCATCAATTCCTGCTTGATTGCATTTTGCAAAAAAGTTTTCATAGCCATAGTGAAAAACCGGATTTAGATATGTTAAAAATACAAGCGGTATTTGTACTTTTGCTCTAAGCTTTTGGACCATGCTAAATATTTTATCAACCGTCACACCGCCGTTTAAGGCTCTCAAGTTTGCTTCCTGAATTACCTTGCCATCTGCAATAGGATCAGAAAAGGGAATTCCAATTTCTATTAAATCCGCCCCAGCTTTTTCCATTTCTAATATGAATTTTTCCGTTGAGGATAAATCTGGGTCTCCAGCGCTCAAGAAGGCTATAAAGGCCTTTTTATTGTCAAATGCGTTTTGTATTCTGTCTTTCATTATTCACTCAAGTCCTTTCCTCTATATCTTGCAATTGCTGCAACATCCTTATCCCCTCTGCCTGAGAGACAAATTATAATACTGTCATCTTTGCAGAAATTTTTAGCAATTTTTCTAGCATAGGCAACAGCATGGGCGCTTTCAATTGCAGGTATTATGCCTTCAATTCTTGATAAATATTCAAAGGCATCAACTGCCTCATCATCGGTTACCGAGGCGTATTGTGCCCTTTTTGAATCATAGAGATGGGCATGCTCTGGACCTATTCCTGGGTAGTCCAAACCAGCTGAAATTGAGTATACAGGGGCAATTTGTCCGCAATCATCCTGGCAAAAATATGATTTCATGCCATGGAATATGCCGAGCTTGCCTTTTGCAATACTTGCTGCGTGCAATTCAGTATTTAGGCCTCTGCCTGCTGCCTCAACCCCAATTAGCTGAACATCTTTGTCGTTTATGAAATTATAGAAAGCACCCATGGCATTGCTGCCTCCGCCAACGCAAGCTATGACTGCTTTTGGTAGTTTACCTTCGCTAGAAAGTATCTGCTCGCGGGCTTCTTTGCTTATTATGCTTTGAAAATCCCTGACTATCATTGGAAAAGGATGCGGTCCCATCACTGAACCCAGCACATAGAGCGTATCATCAACACTTCGAGTCCATTCGCGCATAGCTTCATTTACCGCATCTTTCAAAGTCATTGTGCCAGTTGTAACTGCATGCACCTTTGCACCTAAAAGCTCCATTCTATAGACATTTAGGGCCTGTCTTATTGTATCTTCTTTGCCCATAAAAATTTCACATTCAAGGCCTAAAAGCGCTGCAGCAGTAGCTGTTGCGACGCCATGCTGTCCTGCGCCGGTCTCAGCTATAACTCTTGTTTTGCCCATATATTTGGCCAAAAGTGCCTGTCCAAGGACATTGTTAATTTTGTGAGAACCGGTGTGGTTTAAATCTTCTCTTTTTAGATAAATCCTTGCGCCACTGAGGTTTTCAGTCATATTTTTAGCGAAATACAATAATGACGGGCGTCCAGCATAATTATTTAGCAGAAAATTTAATTCAGCTGTGAATTTTGGGTCATTTTTATATTGTTCATATGCGGCTTCAAGCTTATTTACTTCATTCATAAGGGTTTCGGGGATATACTGCCCCCCAAAAATGCCGTAACGGCCTTTTTTAGTGCTATTCATATTTTATACCTCTTACAAGTTTTGTTATTTCTAAAATTTTGTCAAAATCCTTGCGTCCATTGGTTTCTACACCGCTGCTGATGTCAATTGCGAAGGGTTTTACGGTTTTTATGGCATACTCTATATTGGTGTGGTTAAGGCCTCCTGCAAGGAATACGGGCTTATTGATATTCGGAATTAAGCTCCAATCAAAGGTTTTACCCGTTCCGCCATGTAATTTTTTGTCTGGAGTGTCGAATAAAAAATAGTCTGCATTATCGGGTAAAAGTATTGTGCTGCCTGCTTTTACGGCTTTTATTATTTTTAAATCAGATTTATCTTTTAATATTTTTATATAATTTTTATCTTCAAGACCATGTAATTGAGCTATATCAATAATCTTGGCCTTAAAGAGCTTTAAAACATTTTCAATTTTTTCATTAACAAAAATTCCTACGGTTAAAATTTTTGGATTTAGATTCTTTTTAATTTTCTTTGCAGTCTCAAAGTCAACAGCTCGTGGGCTTTTGGGGTAGAATACAAAACCTGTAAAATCTGGCAAAGCAGCATTGATTGCCACGGCATCATCCTCTCGAAACAGGCCGCAAATCTTGATTTTGACGTTTTTATTTTCATACGTGCAGATGCTATTTTGCAAATTAGTTTTTTCCTCTTAAAAAATTTATCATTTCAGTTTTGTTTGCGCTTCTCATAAGCGTTTCGCCGATTAGCACGGCTGAAACCCCGTTGTCTCTTAGTTTTTTAATATCATCAGGTGTCTTAATTCCGCTCTCTGAAACAAAAAGCACATCCTCGGGTAAGCCCTTTTTCAACCGCAATGTGGTATTAAGGTCGACTTCAAAAGTTTTTAAATCCCTGTTGTTGACGCCTAAAATTTTTGCACCTGCCTTTAATGCGCTCTGTACCTCGTTTTCTGTATGTGCCTCAACCAGAGAACACAGTCCTAGACTGCTTGCAAGCCTGATAAATTGTGTCATTTTTTCTTCGTGAAGAAGAGAGGCTATCAAAAGCACTGCTGATGCACCTATTAGCCTTGCCACGTAAATCTGGTATTCATCAATCGTGAAATCCTTTCTCAGAAGCGGGGTTTGGACATTTTTAGAAATTTCATTCAGATAAGAATTGGCCCCCTTGAAAAAAAATGGCTCTGTTAATACTGAAATAGCAGCAGCGCCCGCATTCTGATATTCTTTTGCTATGTTAATATAGTCAAAATTCCCTGTTATTAACCCTTTTGAGGGTGAAGCCTGTTTTACTTCACATATAAAAGCAATTCCATCCTTCTTTTTGGCCTCTATGAGTGATTTTTCAAACTTGAATGTTTCACCACAAGGAAGGGCTAAAACCTCATCCTTCAGCACATGTAATGGTTTATTGTTTTTTGCTTCTATGATTCTTTCTTGGGTTTTTTCAGCGATTTTTTCAAGTATATTCATAGCTTATCCCCGGTTCTTTTGGTTTTTTTTGAAATAGCTATAAAATTATTTAAAGTTTTAAGTGCCAATCCATTTTCAATAGAGGCTTTTGCCAGCTTAACCCCTTCGCTTATATTTTGAGCTTTTTTTGTAATATATATAGCAAGTCCGGCGTTCAGGGCTACTATGTCTCTTTTTGGACCGACATCATCACCGTTAAAAATATCCATAATTATTTTTGCATTATAATCTGGATCTCCGCCCTCAATATCCTGTAGTGATGCACGTTTCAGGTTAAAATCTTCGGGTTTAATTATGTAGGAGGTAATTTCATTGTTTTTAATTTCTGAAATCAAAGTAGAATCAGTTATAGAGGCCTCATCAAGGCCGTCATTTCCATGAACCACCATGCCATTTGTAATGTTTAAATTTTTCAATACTTTTACTAACGGTTCGGTTAATTTTTTGTCGTAAACGCCTATAAGCTGCATTTTGGCATTGGCAGGATTTATAAGCGGGCCAAGAATATTAAAAAGAGTTCTGTTTCTGATTTCATATCTGACATTTGCTACATATTTCATACAGGGATGATGATTTTGGGCAAACATAAAACAAATCCCAGTTTTTTCAAATATAGAAAGGCTTTCATCGGCAGATAAGTTTATATTAGCGCCAAGGGCCTCCATCACATCGGCAGCACCAGATTTGCTGGTGGCAGAGCGATTTCCATGTTTTGTAATTTTGCAGCCAGCGCCAGCAGCAACAAAAGCAGCCGCTGTTGAAATGTTGAATGTTCCTGCACAGTCGCCTCCTGTACCAACTATATCAATGGTTTCAGTATTTTTTATGTTGATTGGAATACACTTGTTTTTAAGTGTAAATGCTGCGGCTGAAATTTCCTCTACGGTTTCACCTTTCATCCTTAATGCTGTTAAAAAACAGGCAATTTGTACATCCGAAACTTTGCCGTCAGTGATTAATTCAATTGTTTTTTGCATTTCGGCGAATTCTAGATTTTCACCATTTAATAGTTTTGCAATTATTTCTGTAATCATATGTTAATGCTTCTTAATAATATCTAAAAAGTTTTGCGCTATTTTTATGCCATCTGCTGTTAAGACTGATTCTGGGTGGAATTGCAGCCCATATATGTCAAATTCTTTGTGTTTTAAGCCCATAATAGTGTCATCATCACATTTTGCAATAATTTCCAATTCTTCTGGCAGTGAAGCGTTTTCGGCCACTAGTGAATGATATCTTGCTACTTTTATTTTTGGACCAAGGCCTTTAAATATTGGTGATTTGTTATCTATGTTAATCTCAGACATTTTTCCGTGCATTATTCTTTTAGCATAGGTTACTTTTCCGCCGAAAGCCTCGCAAATGGCCTGATGCCCAAGACATATTCCTAAAATCGGTAGCTTGTTTTTAAAATGTTTGATTGCATCAATGCAAACTCCAGCATCACTAGGCTTGCCAGGGCCAGGGGATAATATAATTGCCCTTGGATGCAATGATTCAATTTCTTTCGGGGTTTTGTCATTGTTTCTGATAACCTCAATTGCACTGTCAATCGTTCCTATGAGCTGATAAAGGTTATAGGAAAAACTGTCAAAATTATCAATTAAAAGAATTTTTTGGCTCATAGTTCTGTCTCCGACTTCTTTAGTGCATTCATTATCGCTTTTGATTTGTTTTCACACTCTTTGTATTCCATCTCGGGAATACTATCTGCAACAATGCCGGCACCTACCCTTACGAAAACTTTGCCATTTTTTTTGTATGCAAGTCTAATTCCAATACAAGTATCCATATTCCCTGCAAAGTCTATATATCCAACTGCTCCGCCATAGATGCCTCTTTTGTTATTTTCAAGTTCATTTATAATTTCACAAGCTCGAATTTTTGGAGCGCCTGAAAGTGTTCCTGCGGGAAGAATTGAGCCTATTGCATCTAAGGAATTTTTGTTATCAAGAATTTGTCCTGAAACAGTTGAGCCTATATGCATAACGTGAGAAAAACGCTCAGTGGACATATATTTTTCAACCTTAACTGTGCCGAATTTTGAGATTTTTCCTATGTCGTTTCTGCCTAAATCTACAAGCATATTGTGCTCTGCCAGCTCCTTTTCGTCTGACAGCAGTTCTAATTCAAGATTTTTGTCTTCTTCTTCGGTTGCGCCTCTTTTTCTTGTTCCTGCAAGGGGGAAAGTAAAAAGCTTTCCATTTTCAAGCTTTACAAGGGTTTCAGGAGAGGCGCCAGCAATTTCAACATCTCTGCTTCCAAAATAAAACATATACGGAGATGGATTTATTGTGCGCAAAATCCTGTAGGTGTTTAATAATTCGCCAGAAAAATCAGCTTCGAAACGATTAGATAATACCACCTGAAAAATATCGCCTTCTTTTATATAGTGTTTTGCTTTTTCAACCATTCTACAGTATTCATTTTTTGTAAAAAGTGGTTTAAATTCAGATTTTAGTTTTGCAGGCTGAATTTTTTTTGATTTACCTGTTTTTATGAGTTTGGCAAGTTTCTGAAGATCCTTTTTTGCTTTATTGTAATTTTTATATATATCATTTGTTTTAATGTTTGTAATTAAAATTATTTTTTGGCGTTTATTATCAAAGGCGATAACCTTATCAAACAGCATTAAATCAACGTCTTTAAAGTTTTCTGTATCTTTTGCATCAAGATTTAATCCAGGTTCAAAATATTTTATAAAATCATATGCAAAATATCCAACAAGACCGCCTGTAAAGGTCGGAAGATAAGTAAATCTCGGACTTTTATACTGACTAATTAATTCACTTATGATATTTTGCGGCGTTTGAGATTCAAATTCGCGTACGTTTTTGCCTTCCTTAATGCGCATTTTATTGTTGCGGCAAGTAATTTCGATGCTTGGTTTAAACCCGAGAAATGAATATCTTCCCCAGTTTTCAGATTTCTCTACACTTTCCAATAAAAAACAGTGCTCGTCATTATTTTTAAGTATTTTTAGCACTTCAATAGGTGTTTTGATATCTGAAAGAATTTCCATAGAAACAGGGATGATATTGTATTTATCATCTGTAAATTCTTTAAGCTCGTTAATATCTGGTTTAAACATAAAATTCGCTCCCCAATAAGCTAATTTATTATACTATAAAAATAATTTTTTGTAGTATAATTTTCATGCTAAGCCGATATAGCTCAGTTGGCAGAGCGACTGATTCGTAATCAGTAGGTCAAGGGTTCAATTCCCTTTATCGGCTTATCTTGACTCGCAACAGCTTTTACAAGCCGTGTTGTTGCCATAATTTATTTTTTGTGTTAAAACATATTTTACACATAACTGGATTAGAGGAAAAAGTTTTGAAATTTCAACAAATTAAAGACAATGTTTTTTATTGCGGCTTAAATGACAAAGATAGGGTTATTTTCGATGAATTGATACCGCTTGAAAATGGCACTACTTATAATTCTTATCTCATCAAGGGTTCAGATAAGATTGCTATCATTGATACTATGTATCCGCCTTTTATTGAAACATATCTTAATAATTTTGATGAAAATGGCATTGAAAAAATTGACTACATAATTGCCAACCATGGCGAGCAGGATCATTCTGGTGCCATTCCAGCACTTCTTGAAAAATTTCCTAGTGCAAAGGTTGTGACAAACAGTGTTTGCAAGAATAATATCAAGGAAATGTTGCTTGTTGATGAAGAAAAGTTTATTACTGTAAAAGATGGCGATACATTGTCTCTTGGTGATAAAACGATAAAGTTTATATTGGCGCCAGGTGTTCATTGGCCAGATACCATGTTTTCACATCTTGTTGAAGATAATATGCTTTTTACATGTGATTTTTTGGGGGCACACCTTCCTAGTAATGATATATTTGCAAAAAATGATTCAAAGCTTGAATCATCTGCTAAAAGGTATTATGCAGAGATAATGATGCCTTTTAGGACTATGTGTAAAAAATATGTAAAAATGATTGATGATTTAAAGCCCTCTATTGTGCTACCAAGTCATGGCCCTATTCACAATGAACCTCGATTTATTCTTGATTTATACAGAGACTGGACGGCTGATGAAGCTAAGAATATTGTTTTGATTCCATATGTTTCTATGTATAAAAGCGTTGAAGAGATGATATTCTATCTCCGTGATAAGCTTGAAGCAAAAGGTATCAAAACCCGCTGTTTTGATGTAATTCAGGCGGATTTAGGTGATATTGCCATAAATATGGTAGATGCAGCAACTATTGTGCTGGGAGCATCAATGGTTCTTGCAAGCCCACATCCGGCGGCTGCAAATGTTGCATACATTGCAAACCTTTTAAGGCCGAAGGCTAAATTTGCATCGGTTGTCGGCTCTTACGGATGGGGTGGCAATTTGGTTAATAAATTGGCAGACATGCTTCCAAATTTAAGTGTCGAAATTATTGAGCCAATTTTGATTAAAGGCAGACCCACTGAGGTTGACTTCAAACTGCTCGACAATATGGCAGAATCTATTTTTAAAGCCCACAAAAGCCTTGGGTTAATTTAGGCTTTGATTGAGGCTTGGTTCTTTCGCAGGTGCCAAGCCTTGCAAAATATGTTGTTGTTAAATTTGTTGATTAATTACATTAGTAAATCTTTACAAAAATTTACATAAAATTTACGCCCAAATTGGCAATTTTTTTTCTTCACATGTTTTGTAATATTGCAACTATTGTGTGTCGTTAGTGTTATAGGTAAAATAAATGAGAATTAATTCCATTCAGAATCAGGCATTTTGTTCTGCGCCAGCTAAAGCGCAAAAAACAGGGGAAGTGTTTACGGCAGGCCGTATTGATGAAGCAAAGCTATCAAGGCTTTTAAATCCATCCCCATGTACGCTATCGTTTGGTAAGGGCGTCAAAGGAAAGAATCCTGTTGGTGTGGCTTTTCCAATTGCTGAAGTACCTCCATTCTGGAAGATAGGTGGGGTTGCTACTGTAGGTAACGATTATCTGACAGATTTTGCCAATTGGCTTAGGCAGGCTGCTGAAAATGCTGGAATTGATGAAGCAAACAGAACAAAGTTAAAAAAAGCGCTTCAAACGGAAGGCGCCCAGGTAGATGTTTTTGTGCCTGCATATAATGGTGATTTGCTTTCACAATATAATCCTGCTGATGGCGGTACAACAGCTGTTATTCGCGAAATGGAACTCAATATAAACGGTCAAAAGCAAAAAACCCCTGTATACATTAGTGATGCCATATGGAGAGAAAAGGGGTATGCCTATAAACCGGATAAATTGATTGCAGACCTTGAAAAGGCACTCGTTAATCCAAAAGGTAATGGTGATTTTATAAAACCTGGTGATTATGCCATTCTTGAAAAAGTAACTGATGCCGATATAGATTGGGGTCTTAACAATAAGATTAATACTGCATTGTACAAAGTTAAAAATCATCCTGGCATTAATGGCGCCAACAATGCTCTTAATGCTAATTCTAATGCTTTAGGAAAAGCTGAAGTAAATATGTATTTTATACATACTCCACAAGTTTCTTTGATGAGAAAGCCTTATGCTGATGGCTCCTATTCTTCATCACCCAAATCACTAGCCACAGAAATTAAAAAGTCTATTGATTCTGGTTCTGATTTAAAGGCTATGTCACAAGATTCAAGGATTGCAGCTCTCAAAAGGGGCTTGGTTCCTGGTGAAAATATGGCATATGCTCAATTTTCAAAAGCATTTACAGAATTATTTGCAAAAGCTGACATAAATGATCAAACAATTATTTGTTCTGATTCTCAAACGGCCCTTATTCCTGAATACATCAATATTAAGATGCAAAATGAAGGGGAAAACTGCTTCTATAAGGATGTTAGAAAAACTGGGGTGGGGCACAATATAGGACGCGGAAGCTACGTGGGACCAGCTTCTTCTAAAGATCTAGCTCTTTCTTTAATGTCTCAAGAACAACTTAGCAAAGTGTTAAATGACCCATTTTATTTAAGTGCTAAATTATTGGGTAGAGAAGAGGATTATTTTAAACAATTTGTTACTGGCTTCCTTGATGATGATGGCAATATTGCTACAGCTATAGGATTAATTAAGGGCACTGATCGTTTTGATGTTGTATCCAATGGTTATTTTGAAGGCACATTGGATAATCCTGAAGTTACTTCATTGCGTGGCGCTATTCTTAGAAGAAGCGGATTTAAAGGCAATCCACTTGATCCTGCTAATGCTGCAAACCTTAAGACTTGGATTGAAAATGTCAAAAAGGATGGCAATTCTTACGTTGGTGGTATAATAAATGGGTTTAGCGATCCTAGTTTTGATCCATCTAAGCCATTAAGTGCATTTAAATACTATGGTAATGATGTTGTAATCACCCCTGATGTAAAAATGATTCAAGAGATTGGCAGCGCAGAGGATGTTAAAAAAGTAATTGCCGATACAATTAAACAATTTACACATCAGTCTGATGAAACCAAAATTCAAGAAGTTGCCACAAAGGCTGAGGCATTAGTTCGTCAAATTTCAATTAATCCAGATAATAGAAATACTGATATTATAGATTTCATTAAAAAAACCATTAAAGATAATGCGCCTGAAGCAAATGATATTGATGTGAATGAAGCCGCAATCAACACCAGTGACAAAATAATTACAAAATCAACAGTTGAGAAGAAAGGCATAACTGCAAAGGCATTTAGCGCGTTTGAGGATTTCAGAGATAAAGCTAAATTTAATCTTGAATCCGAAGCTGATGCAAATGGTGTGAGAGGATTAAATTCAGCTTATGAAAGTCTCCTAGAAACAAAACGCGAAAACAAATTAAGCTTGTTGCAAAGATTAGGCAGATATAATATTGGAACTGATGAAAATCCTAAGTATTTATTTGCAACTGATGTTAACCCTAACTATGTAGCTGGTTTTCCAAACAAAAATCCCAAGATTACTGGTTATATAGATGAAAAATTCATCAAACAGTTGGAAGAAAAAATTCAAAACCCAAATAAATCTGACATAAAAGACGTAAATGTTCTTGTTTCATGGGGTAGAGGCGATTTTCAGAAAGCGCATGAAAATACCATTAATGCTTTTATAAACTATGCCACAAAGCCTGGTGCTGGTGAAAATTCTGTATTGGTTCTGGGCGGTTCTTGTGAAGGCAATAAAGAGGCAGAAGCAGCTGTAGCAAAGGCTATGAATCGAGCAAAAGATATGGGCCTTGAAGGACGAATCGTTTTTGTTGATGGTTTTGCTCCAAATAAACCATTTGGTTCTGCTGGCGATTTTATGGTTCTTGCATCAAGGTTTGCCCCCTGTGAGCTAACTGACGTTGAGGCTTTGCGTTATTATGCAACAACAATTGTTGATGATACCCAGGGTTTAAGGCAAAAAGAATTTGATGGCAAACATCCAAGACCACATGCTTACAAAACTACTAATGAATACTTTATGCCTCCAGAAAAGATAAAAACCATTCTTGATAGCATCATTGAAACTGATACTGCAAACGTTGATGATGGAAGCACGGCAATGCAAATAAAAAAATTCAAACATTCTGCCGACTTAACTGATGCCGAAAAAGCAGCTCTTGAAAAAGCATTTCCTGACTCTTGTGGTCCGGTTGCAGGTAGCGATAAATATAATCATAAATTTGGTATTTTTGACAAACTGGCCGATGATGCACGAACTATTTATAATAAACAAAAAAGTGAAATAATGGCAACTCGCCCTGAAGCTAAAGTTAATGTGGATGCATACACAATATTTAAAGATTCAAGTGAATTTAAAAATCTTATAAATAAATTTAGAGATACGGTTCAATGCGATGAGCTCGCAGTTGCAATGGAGAATGCAGTAACCGACAAGCAAGATAATGTCAAAGCAGCTATGATAAGATTCAAGAATCAAGTTAATCTTGATGTAAGCTGGATGAATAACAATGCCCTGAATCCAGACAATAACCCAAGCTCTATTCTTTATGTCAAGAGGCATGTGCTTGGTGAAGCTTCTAAGATTCAGCCTATACTTGATGTTTCATCTTTGCCTGAGACGATAGACGGTGAGTATGCTAAAAATATAATTAGTGGTAATTTTGGTGGCACAAAAGGTGCAACGGGCATAAATTTCGACTCTGCTGCTCTAGATAATCTTAATAACACAATGCAGAACATTAGTGAAACTCAAAGAGGTATGCTAGATGCAATGAAGAATAATTCTTCAAATCATAAGGTATCAAAGAAGAGTCTTGGTGATGTAATCTCTAATGCTGCTAATTCACGTGTACTGGCGGTACTTGGCGGTGCTGCTGCAATTGCAGGACTGATTGCCTTTGTTGACCACAGAGATAAGGTGAAAGCTCTAAATATGGCTACTGATATACAAAACGACTCAGTTGCTCCTGGTCAAACGCAATCTGGCAATGAACCAGCAACTCAGCCTATAAACAGTGCCAATAATGTTGTCCCTGTTCAAACAAGACCGCTTGTTTCGCATGGTGTGTCAAGTGATAACAAATTTAAATCTTATTTTGCATAAAAAATACTTAAAATAGCGTTATGCATAAGCATGTTAGCCAGGCCTTTGCCTGGCTACAACAGTTTTGCTTCTTGAATAAAAATCGGTGCGGCATAATAACTTTATGCCGCTAATCAGTTTTACGATGAACAACTTTTCGGGTGCTGATTGTAACCGATTCTATGCCAGCATGAACAAGGCTGGCATAAACTAGAAATAATGCAAATAAGCATTATTCTTTGTAACCTTTAAGAAATATTATAAGCATTTTTTATTTTTTTGCCAAGAAATTTAATAAATATCTTATCATTATATTTCTAATTGATATATAATGATAAGATAAAAAAATATAATATAGAA
>CATJOM010000063.1 GCA_949741915.1 uncultured Candidatus Melainabacteria bacterium
CACCCCAAGGGCAAGCGTAGCTGACCAGCAACCTGAAATAAAATTCCCTGTTTCTATACGATATGAACATCTGTTACCGCTAGTATCCTGTGCACTAGAGCAGGCATTATGAGGGTAGCAGTTGTTGGCGTTGCCAGTATTTAATCCTGCGCCCGCACAGCCGCCCAGACCACTGCACTGCACAGAGCCTGCCTCACAGCAGATAATCCCACACAGCGATATTTATGCACATTTTTCTAAAAAGCGCTTACATTGAATTTTTACATCATAACCCAATATTGTTCCCAAAACAAAATCCTCTTCAACAGAAAGCGCGCTCAAAGGCTTTGAAATAAGCTTTTTAAGAACATCAATACATTCTTTTGCACCAAAAAACAGATTAGTCTTATCGTCAGACACTTTTTGCACTACAAAATTAATATTTTGCTTTTCAAGCCTCTGTATCATTTTTTTACATAGAAATACATCACAGGTAATAAGAGCCACAGGCTTTGCTCCCTTTGATACTTCATACAAATACGTATTAAAAACCTTCATATCTCAACTTCCAAAAACTCTTCCATTCTTAAATCAAGACGGAAAAAATTATCAGAAGTTCCAAAAGGGGCTGTACACAGCATATGCAATGCACAACCCCAAAACCTTATTTGTGCTTTTTGTTTCTGAACAATACCCTTAAGCCAGCCTTAAAGTAATTCTTAAACTCATTCAAGTTGCTTATCCCAAAGAGCATCATAAGAATATAAGGAATTCTTATATAGTATTCCCTTACAGCCTTTTTATGAAGCTCAAAAACCCTTTCTTTAGTCAGATGGTGCGTATTCACACTCGGATAAAAATAGGGCATATCATAGTTTAAATCACCAAGATTATGCTCTTTAACATAATCATAAAAGCGCGACCCACAAAGCGCAGTAGCCGTATAGTAGCTGACAAAATGTGTATTCAGTTTCTTTGAAAATTCAATAGTTTCTCTAGCAGTTTCTTCACTCTCCCAGGGAAGCCCCAAAACATAATAGGCGTAAACCTTTATACCCTTTTTCTTAAAAAGCGAAACGGTATTTTTAATATCATTAAGTGTAATTTTCTTGCCCATCTTATCAAGCATTAATTGTGAACCACTCTCAATGCCGATAGAAACCAGTTTGCATCCAGCCTTTTTCATTAAATCAATAGTACCAGAATCAGCAGTATCAGCCCTTGAATTTGTAGAAAAAGTAATTTTTAATCCAGATTCTATAATCGCATCACAAAGGTTGTGCACCCATTCTTTATCAAGATTAAAAATATCAGACCAAAAAATAAAATTCTTAATCCCATATTTTTCATAACATTCCCTAATTTCACCAATAATATTCTCAGCACTTCTGTATCTTACCTTTGCACCAGACACTGGTGTTGCAAGACAAAAGAAGCAATGAAAAGGACATCCCCTTGAAACCTTTATTACAGCTTGCACCTCATTTGTATCAGGACGTCTATAAATATTGTTATCCACTAAATCTCTAGCAGGATATGGAAGTTTATCTAATTCATTATTAAAAGGACGTCTTTCATTAGATACAATATCCGCGCCGCACCTGTAGGTTATGCCCAAAATATCTTTATATTCCTTGCCTGGTAATATTTCTTCAAGGGTTAATTCAGCCTCGCCCATAATTGCAATATCAAGAGCAGGAAAGTTTTCAAGTGCTTCTTTAGCCAAAACATTAAAATGTGCGCCCTTTGCAATGGTTATAATTTCAGGATACTTTTCCTTAACAAGAGTAAGCGGCGTCAAGTCATTATTTAAAGTCGGCGTTGCAGCATTTAAGAGTAAATATTTAGGCCTAAATTCCTCTATATCCTTTAATAAATTATCAACTGTCTCATTATTGAGACTGTAATCTTTAATTTTGGGCTCAAAGCATGCACGCCGCGAAATTGAGGCAAGATACATTAAATCAGATGGCGGCAGAGGAGGTATAACAATTAAATCATCCGTTGGCTGCTGGCACCTGTCCTCCCTGTTCATAACTGGCGAAGGAGGATATATTAACAAAATTCTATTTTTTTCCATCTGTAAATTTCCTTACTCTGTAATCTAAAATCTTTCTAATTGCAAAATTCAACACGTTTTTCGGAATAAACCTCGAAAACGAAGCAAAATAAGCATCTGTACCAACTAAATATAAATGTTTCGGCCTGTTTTTGAAAATAGCCTTAAAAATTATCCTGGCAACATCTTCAGAGCTCACACCCCTGCTAGCATTGATTTTGGCATTCTCTAAAAGAAACTCGCCCACTTCCTTGTATTCACCATTAAATCTTTCAAAATTTTCCTGATTTATATCTATACAATACTGCCAAAACTTTGTCTTTACAACACCAGGTCTGATTGATACAGTTCTTATACCGGTTTCAATTTCAAACGCATTTAATAAAATATCCCCCGCCGCCTTTGCGGCACAGTATGGTGAAATAAAAGGGAAAATCCCAAACGCAGACATTGAAGAAATGTTAATAACCCTTGAATTTTTATTAAGGTATGGATATACAAAAGCCAAAAGCCTTGAAAGCCCGACAACCGAAACATTCAGCTGCTGCATAAAATCATCGGATTTTATTTTTGTAACAGGAGATGTTATGGCAATTCCAGCAAAATTAACAACTGCATCAAACTTAATATTTTGAATCTCGTTTTTTATACTCAAAAAAGATTCATCATCACAGATATCGAGAAAAAGAGGCGTAAAATTTTCACAAGAAGAAGGAAGGTTCTTTCTATATGTTGCAAAAATATGTATATCACGAGAATTTTTGCCGTTACAGAGCTTATCAATAAGAGCTTGCGCTATATCAGAATTTGCAGCAGTTATCAGTATATTTTTCATAACTATTATTTAACCCTAAAATTTAAATTTTGTCTTTCTTTTTACAATTTGACACACAAGCGGTAAATATGGTAAAGATAAAGGTATGAATGAAACCTTGGACATAATTACAATCGGAGAAGGCCTCATAGAGCTGTCAACATCAACCTCTCTTAAGAATGGAGGCTGTTTTGATAAATATTATGGCGGTGATACACTGGTAAGCGCAATTTCAGCTCTAAGGAGCGGCTCTTCTGTTGGATATATAACCAAAGTAGCAAATGACAGTTTTGGCGAATTTCTGCTTGATGCCTGGCAGGCTGAAGGATTAGACTCAAGCCAGGTTAAGCTTACCAAGGGACAAAATGGCATATATTTTGTTGGAAACAACCATGACAACAAAGAAAATCCTAGAGAATACCGATATTACAGGCAAAAAACCGCTGCAAGCACACTTTCTGTTAATGATATTAATTTCGAATACATAAAAAAAGCCAAATTAGTTTATGTCACAGGCTTTGTTCAAAACCTATCGCTAAGCGTAAGAGAAGCAGTTACGGAAATTTTCAAATTTGCAAAAGAAAATGATATTCTGACTGCGTATGACCCAAATTGCCAAAATTGCAATACAGATAATGCTGAAATGCTCGAAAATTTTAACCTTCTTAGTGATTATATTGATATAATGTTTATAGAAACAAAAGATTCTGAATTATTATTCGAAACAAAAAGTACGGATATGCTAATAACAAAATTATCAGACTTGGCCATAAAAATGGTTGTCGTAAAAGATAAAGAAAACGGCATTTCAATATATGATAATAACGACACAATAAATGTTCCAGCCCTTGACTTTGAAATGATAGATGCAACAGGTGTTTCAAACGCATTCAATGGAGCATTCTTAAGCAGATATTTAGATGGGCTTTCCACACAGAATGCAGCAAAATATGCCTGCGCTTTGTGTGTCCTTCAAGTTCAAAACATTGGAGCAGTTAAGTCTATTCCATATAAAGATAAAGTAGAAGAGTATTGCGGTAAAATTTATGAGTAAAAGAGTATTAATTTCAGGCTACATTGGTTTTCAAAATTTTGGCGATGATGCCATATTAAGCCTGCTTGTTAAATATTTAAAACGCCAAAACTGCACAGTGACTGCATTTTCATCAGACCCCGAGAATACAAAAAAAGTATTTAATATTAATGCGCTAAATTATATGAATTTTATGCACATCCTGTGGGGTATTTTTGATACCAATGTCCTAATAAGCGGTGGGGGCAGCCTGATTCAAAATGGAACAGGAAATCTTAGCCTTTTATATTATTTGTTCATAATTGCCCTTGCAAAAATTTTGGGTAAAAAAGTAATCATATTCGCACAAGGCATAGGCCCTGTCTATGGAAAAGGCTTTCAGTGGCTTGCAAAGACTGTGCTTAAAGGCTGCGATTTAATACTAGTCAGAGACATCTTCTCTCAGCGAATACTAAAAAAATGGGGAATTTCATCAAGATATGTAATTGACCCGGTTTGGGATCTAAAATGCCCTAAAAGAGATTATCAGGGTTGCGTTGGTGTACAGCTAAGAAATTACCGATTCCTTCACCCAACCCTTATGAAAGAACTAGCCAGATATATAGGCATATATTTTGGGGACAGAAAAGTCAAAATTTTCTCCTTCCAAAACTCACAGGATTCAAACCTTGCATACCAGTTTGAATACTGGATGAAAACCCAAGCCTCTGGTGTTGAAACCGAGGTCATTATACCAAGATCACACAGACATTTAATAGAAGAATTTTCACATCTTGAATACTTATTCGCGATGAGATATCATGCCGTACTTTTGGGTATCAAGATGGGTATAAAGGTTCTGCCGATTTCATATGATGTAAAGGTAAAAAATCTTGCCGACGAGTTTAATATTCCATATATTGAAGCCTGCGAAGAAAGTGATTATTATTCATACATCAGAGACCTGAAATCTTCATATAATGAGGATGAATATTTTGAAAGAAGAAGAGAAGAGACCTTTAACTGGGAAGTATTAAACCGTTACATCAAATAAAAAGGAAACGCAAATGATTATTCCAAGCATTGACCTGATGGATGGAAAAGCAGTCCAACTAAGGCAAGGTAAAGAGAAAGTATTAGAAAAAGAAAATGTGATAGAACTTGCAAAATATTATGCAAGATTTGGCGAAATCGCAGTAATAGACCTTGATGCCGCAATGAACACAGGCAAGGATAATGAAAAAATCATAAGTGAAATCTGTAAAATTGCAGACTGCAGAGTAGGCGGCGGTATAAGAACAGTTGAAAAAGCCAAAAGAATACTATCATACGGTGCAAAAAAAATAATCATAGGTACTGCAGCAAATGAAGACTTTTTATCAAAGCTCCCAAAAGATAGGGTTATCCTCGCAATTGATTCAAGAAATGGCAAAATAACCGTTGACGGCTGGCAGACAGACACCGAAGTATCCACCCGGTCACACGTTGAAAGATTCGGTAATTTTTGCTCTGGCTTTTTGTATACAATTGTTGAAAAGGAAGGCATGCTACAAGGAACAAACCTTGAGGCATTCAGGGCAATAAGAAACATTACAAACAAACCGATTGTTGCAGCAGGCGGAATAACCACCATTGAAGAGATTCAGGCGCTTGAAAAAATGGATATCTCATGTCAATTAGGCATGTCAATTTATACAGGCAAAATAAACCTTGAAGAAGCATTTTGTGCTTGCCTTGACTTTGACAAATCAAAAGACGGCTTAATTCCAACCATAGTACAAGATAAGAATACAAAACAGGTTCTAATGCTTGCATATTCAAACAAAGAGTCAGTATTAAAATCTTTGACAACAGGCAAAGCAACCTATTACAGCCGCTCTAGAAAAGAACTCTGGACAAAGGGCGAAACCTCAGGCAACACTCAGGAAATAATCAGTGCAAAATTTGATTGCGACAAGGATACAATTTTATATAAGGTACATCAGAAGGGAAATGCCTGTCACCTCAATAGATTCAGTTGCTTTGAGGATAAAGATTTTTCAATAAACGAACTTTATGATTTAATCCTTAAAAGAAAAGAAAAAATGCCAGAGAATTCTTATACCACAAAGCTTTTCAAGGATGAATTTTACCTTAAAAGAAAAATCATGGAAGAAGCTTTTGAAACAGTTAACTTTGAATATGGCGACGGCCTCGGCTGGGAAGCAGCTGATTTAATCTACCATCTTCTGGTATTTATGGCGCAAAATAATGTTGCACCTAATGACATCCTAAATAATCTTGCCTCAAGAACAAAATAAAAGGTAAAAATGAAAATTTATACACAAAAAGACCTGGAAAATAAAGAATTTAAAGACAGCTTTTTTTCTCAAATTGAGTTTGAAAAGCTTGACAACACAGCTAAAATTATAGAAGAGACAAGGCAAAACAAAAACACTGCCCTGATTGAATACGCTAAAAAATTTAATGACGGAAATTTTGCCTCAGCAATTGATTTTATAGTAAATGAAAATGAAATTGAAGAAGCATACAGAAATACCGAAAAATCGGTGATTGAAGCCATAAAAGAGGCTCACAAAAACGTTTCTGAATTTGCAAAAAAACAACTTGAGTGCATAAGAAATTTTGAAATAAATATTGAAAATTCCACACTAGGCCACAAAATTATCCCCCTAGATCGAGTTTTGTGCTATGTGCCAGGTGGAAATTACCCGCTTCCAAGCTCTGCTATAATGACTGTTACCCCAGCAAAAATTGCGGGTGTAAAAAATATCTGCCTCGCATCCCCAAGGATAAAATCGCAGACAATAGTAGCAGCACATATTTCAGGTGCTGATAAAATTTATAAATTAGGCGGAGCCCAGGCTATAGCAGCATTTGCGTATGGAACAGAAACCATAGCACCAGTTGATAAAATCGTAGGCCCAGGGAACAAATATGTAACATATGCAAAAAAATATGTTTATGGCACCTGTGACATTGATTTTCTTGCAGGACCCTCGGAAGTATTAATTGTGGCCGACGAAAACGCCAACCCGAACCTTATAAGTGCCGACATGCTCGCCCAATCAGAACATGATAAAGACGCAAGAAGTTATCTTATAACCACAAGCAAAAAGCTTGCAGAAGATGTACAAAAATCAGCAATAGAGCAGCTTCAAAACCTTTCAACAAAAGAAATAGCAGAAAATGCATTTGAAAAATCTTCCTGCATCATTGTTGATTCAATTGATGAAGCAGTACAAATCGCTAATCTAAGAGCACCAGAACATCTTGAATTAATGTTTAAAGATGCCCATGAATATATGGATAAATTTTACAATTACGGCTCATTATTTATTGGTGAAAACTGCGCCGAGGTCTTTGGTGACTACTGTTCAGGCACAAACCATGTTTTGCCTACAAACAAAGCAGCAAGATATACAGGTGGTTTAAGCGTATTTAATTTTATAAAAATCTTAACCTATCAAAATATTGACAAAAACTATGCAAAAAATCTTGCAAAAACAGCCTCAAACCTGGCAGCAGCAGAAGGATTATCTGCACACAAGCTTGCCTCTGACCTAAGAAAATAACTGGAATACCATGGATGGTAATTCTAGGCGCAGGCTCCACACAAAAATACACTTTACAAAATATTACAAAAAACCTCCTGAAAAATATTTTATTTAAGGAAATTTTAATGAAACTCAGAATTAAATTTTTAGACAAAGACAAACAGACAAAGCTTTTTGCACTGCTAGTAACGATAATATTCAACATAAAAAAATATTTTTACAACTGCAAGGTGATAAATTACCCAAAAAAATCAAACTGTCTTTTTGCCATGTGGCACTCACGCCAATGCGGTGTTTACGGTATCCCGGAAAGAGACAAGCTTCACTGCTTAATTAGCCGCTCAAAAGATGGTGATATTATAGCAACAGCAGCTGAATCTCTTGGAATAAAGACTGTACGAGGTTCTCAAAGAAAAGGTGGCACGCAGGCCTCCCTTGAAATATTAGATGTATTAAAAGCGGGAAATAACATCGCCATTACAATTGACGGCCCACTTGGCCCAAAAGAGGTTGTCAAAAAAGGCATAGTAGAAATTGCAAAAATTTCAGGCGTCCCGATTATACCTCTTGCTTGGAATAATCCCACAAAAGGCTTTATAAAACTGAAAACCTGGGATGAATTCAGATTCCCATTATTTTGCATAAAATCATGCCTTCTTTGCGGAAACCCAATCTATGTTGATAAGGATGCAAGCGAAGAAGATATAGAAAAAATAAGAAAACAAGTCGAAGACGATCTTAGGATGCTGCATTCTGAAATAAACAAAAATTTCTATGAATACTTTAACAATAGCAAATAATTTTTTTTCACAGGTTTTATATATACAAAAAAGTCATGAACACGTTAATATGCACATATACAACCTGCAAAAAACCCGGACGCATAAACAACACCCTCTGTTCTGCAAACGTTATGAACAGAAAAAATCAAAATGCGAACATAAACTACCCCCCCCCCC
>CATJOM010000064.1 GCA_949741915.1 uncultured Candidatus Melainabacteria bacterium
ACTACAGTAAAAACAATCGTAGCAGAAAATACTTTATTTATTTTTTTATTAAAAAATTCAAAATCAAAACAAGATGCAATAAAAATAAATATATATGGAAAAAGATATAACGCAGTTCTGTTTGCAACAGGATATAGTTTCAAGGCACTTGCAAGAAGGGCACCAAAGATAGAAAGCAATAAGATTCTATTTATTTTAGACTTTTTAACCCCTATAACAAATAATCCGGCCAATGCAAAAGGATATAATATTACCATATAATTTGCATTTTTTTGAAAAAACCAATAGTTGCCTATCAAGATATTTTTAAAACTTTTAAAGGACAAAAATCCATACTCAATACAATTCCAATGATGATTCATAAAATTTCTTAATTCTATGGGCATCGAAAATTTATAAACCAGCATACAAACAAGCGGCATAACTGCTATTGTGCAAATTTTGAAATTTCTAAAATTTTGCAATAAATTATATAAAATAAATCCAAAAAGCAGAAACATTACAGGCTGAGATAAAAAACACAAAAGGGTAAAGATTATACTATATCTTGTAATTTGCCATTTATCCAGATTATCTGTTTTTATAGCCGGCAACCACAACAAAACTAACATGGAAAGGAGTATATCGGTTGAATATTGTTTGATTTCAACAGAATATTGTAAGAGAACAAAGTGGGTGCAAAACAAAAAATTTGCAAGAAGAACGCTGTGTTTTGATTTTAGAATTCTTTTTGATAAAAAATAAAAGGCAGGAACTGAACATATTGATGCAACAAAAGGAAACAGGCGAAAAACATACTCAGAAGTGCCGAAACATATGGTTAAAATTTTTATTATAATAAGAAACAAAGGCGGAGCCACCTGCCAATGGTTCAGAGAGTCAAAAACCCACAAAAAGCCCATGTGTTCAAAAAAATTACAAACAAGGGAAGCTTCATCCGCATAAAGCTGCCTGTTTAAAAGGTAAGCTTCAAACCTAGAAACAATACCAACAGCTAAAATAAACACTATAATTATAAAATACCAATGTATTTTAAAGAAATTTACTCCATTTGACAAAGTTTTCATACTTAAAGCTTTCCAAGCTGTAATCATTTATATGGTAAAGCATACAGGAAAAACAGAATATATAAAACCTATTATTTCAGCTTGATATAATACAGATGCGTCCTTGTTGACAGGCTTATTTTATAATAAAATTTAGCATTCTCATTAATCCATTCTTTAATATCCGAGCTAATTATTGTCTCATCAAGAAAGCAGCCAACAACCCAGATAAATTTTCCATCCAAGGCCTGATTATTTGTTATTAACGATATATCTTGCCTAAATTTGTCAGCATCCAGTGTATTTATCTTAAATATTTTAAAATCATCAACATTAAAACCTTGTTCATAGGAATAGTATTTAAATAAATTTTCAGATAAAGAAGGCAAAAAGATAATATCGTTTTGGGGGTTAATTTTTTCTATTAAAATCGTCATTATTTCCCTTGCTTGACACATATTTTGCAAAATATTAATTCTGTTTTTGCAAATAATTTTGCCTTGAAACAAGAAGAGTACAATAAAAGCACTCAATATAAGAAAAATTTTAAAAATTTTATTTAATAGTTTGTTTTGAAAATCAAAATCAAAGCATTTTGCTATTGCAATAAAATATACAGGAAAAAGAAAAAGAATCATCTTTGATGTAAAAGGATAAAAATGCAGGGCACTTGCAAGAAGTGCTCCAATAAATGCATACAAAAATATTCTATTTATGCTGCTATTTTGTATAAAAATAAGATAAAGACCAATTATTAAAAGAGGAAGCATTGGTGCCATATAGCTGCTTCCCTGCAAGAAAAATTCATAATTGCCTTCTAAAAAATCAGGTAAGTTGTTAAAAGAAATAAACCCAGCTTCATTTCCCCAAAAAGAATCCATAAAATCTCTTAAGAATTTCGGCATTGAAAATTTATAAATAAAGGCACAGAAAACAGGAATGATAGGAATTAGGTAAATTTTATAGTTTTTGTAATTTTTTAAAACATTATAGAGAGTAAAACCAAAAAGGGCGAAAATTACAGGCTGCGACAAAAAAAATAAAATCGCAAAGACTATGCTGTATTGCAAAACTTGCCTAAGGGTTAACTTATTCGTATTAATTTCGCCGAGCCACATTAAGGCAAGCATGAAAATCAAAGAATCACAGCCATATTGTTTGAATTCAGAAGAGAATCTAGTCATCTGAAAACTGATAGCAAATAAAACATTGGCAATAATTATACTGTGTTTTGTTTTTAAAAATCTTTTTGTGAGTTTACAGAAAACAAAAACACTAGCCAAGGATACAAGAAAAGGAAACAACCTGAATACATATTCACTAGTGCCGAACATAATGGTAAAAAGCTTAACAACAGTTAAAAACAAAGGAGGCGCCACCTGAAGATTATCTAATGGTTTAAAAACCCAAAGGACACCAGAATTAGTAATATAGTTCAAAGCAAGCTGAGCTTCATCATACCAAAACTGCCTATTAATGGCATAGGTTTCTATTCTATACGAAACAGCTAGAACCAGTACGCTACAAAGTAAAATATAATACCAATGATTTTTAAAGAAATTTAGAATATTATCAATAGTTTTTAGGGCAAAGGCATTGTTTTCTTTTGTCTGCATAAGATTTTGAAAAAATGCATTCATAAAGATTCTACTATCTGCCTCTGCTTGCGGCGGTAATTCTTGCTATAGCTTTTGCAAGAGCAAATTGTGCTCTTAAGATTTCAACTTTGTCACTGTGGGCTTCAAGACGAGCTTTTGCTCTTTCATATGCTTCTTTTGCCCTTGCTTCATCAATATCATCGCCTAATTCAGCCAGGTCTGTTAAAATTACAGCTCTATTGTCACTAAACTGTAAAATGCCGCCCATTGTTGTCACAAACACAGGCTCAGCACCATTTTTTACAGCCTTTGTTACACCAACCTTAAGTGCGCAGATTAAAGGCGTATGGTTTGGCAAAACCCCCATAGCACCATCTGAGGCTTGTGTATAAAAAGCATCTACATTGCTTTCAAAAACAACTTTTTGTTGGGTTATTATTTTTAAATTTATCTTATCATTTGTCAAATTATTTTGCCCTTAGCCATTCTGCCAACCTGTTTAGGAGCGATACCCCAAAACTAACATACACTTTCTTTAGCTTTTTCTAGAACATCTTCAATTGTGCCAGTCATATAAAATGCCTGCTCCGGCACATCATCGTGCTTACCTTCAATTATTTCCTTAAATCCTTTGATTGAATCTTCAAGCTTTACGTATTTACCCTTTGTGCCTGAAAACTGTTCTGCCACAAAGAAAGGCTGTGATAAAAACTTTTGTATTTTTCTTGCACGGTTAACAGTTAATTTGTCTTCTTCGGATAACTCATCCATACCCAAAATTGCAATAATATCCTGTAAATCCTTGTATTTTTGCAAAATTTCAAGTACTTTTCGTGCTACATTATAATGTTCTTCGCCTACAACATTAGGGTCAAGCGCTCTAGAGCTTGATTCTAGGGGGTCACACGCAGGATATAGCCCCAAAGATGCTATATTTCTTGATAATACTGTACTTGCATCAAGATGCGTAAAGGTTGTTGCAGGCGCTGGGTCAGTCAAATCGTCCGCAGGCACATAAACAGCTTGAACAGATGTGATTGAGCCGTCTTTTGTGGAAGTAATACGCTCTTGCAATTCTCCAACCTCTTGTGCCAAAGTAGGCTGATAGCCAACAGCAGAAGGCATTCTACCCAGCAGTGCAGAAACCTCTGAGCCCGCCTGAACAAATCTAAAAATATTATCGATAAATAAAAGCACATCCTGATGAGCAGTGTCTCTAAAATATTCTGCACAGGTAAGAGTTGAAAGCCCAACTCTCATACGAGCTCCCGGCGGCTCATTCATCTGGCCGTAAACAAGAGCCACTTTGTCTAATACACCGGATTCTTTCATTTCATTATAAAGATCATTTCCTTCGCGGGTTCTTTCGCCAACACCGCCAAAAACGGAAACACCGTTATGCTCTTGTGCTATGTTGTGGATTAATTCCATAATAAGCACTGTTTTTCCAACCCCTGCACCACCAAATAGGCCGATTTTGCCACCTTTTTGATATGGCATCAAAAGATCAATAGCTTTAATTCCTGTTTCTAATATTTCAACATTGGTATTCTGCTCAGTTAATTCGGGCGAGGGTCTATGGATTGGCAAATATTCAGCTGCACCAACATCTCCCATATTATCAACAGGCTCACCTAAAACATTCAGAATGCGCCCTAAAATTTCCTTGCCAACAGGCATCTTAATGGGCTCTTTTGTATTTCTAGCCCTCATGCCACGCTTAAGGCCATCTGTGGATGACATTGCTACCGTTCTAACAGTATTTTGCCCCAATAATTGCTGCACCTCAACCACGGTTTTTTTGCCTTCATCATTAAAAATTTCAAGCGCATCATATATTTCAGGAAGATTGCCGTCTTTAAATTCAACGTCAATAACAGGTCCTATTATCTGTACTATAGAACCATCAAATCCATCTAAAACGGCATTCTCGCTCATTTATAAATCCTTCATAATAATTCTTTACACATTTATTATACTAAAAACAATTTTATTTACATAAAATTTAATTAAAATATACCCAAAAGGACTAGTTTAATAAACTCAAACCAGACTATTATTATCTGCTCTTATAAACAATCTTATAAAATAAATTCATAAAATAATTCGGTCTAGCATATTTTATGCAATAGGTAAATTACAATGCACCAAAAAAGCCCAAACACTTGTAATAGCACAAACTATATTACCTGAAATACATTATCTGTAATAAAACTTAATAATTATTTATTTCGGCTAAAGTTTTCAATTATTAATGTCGATACATAAAAATATATTATTTACACAAAAGGGCGAGCCGATGGATTTTAATTATGTAAACAACAAGCAGGCTGCAAACATAACCACATCAAAAAGCAGCAGTAAATTAAACAAAGCAAATCAGCAAAATGGAAGTTTATTTGACTTTTCATCCAGCGGTGTTTGCTCTTACAGCAACACAAATACATATAACGGTGGAAATTTATTTGGTTATTCAAATACAAATTCCGCTAGTGCTAAAAAGAGTTCAGGGGTATCACTTACTTCAAAATCGTCAAACAGCACTAAGGCAACAAAAATTACCAACAGCTCAGGCCTTATAAAACAAAAAGAAAGCCTTTTAGAGGAAAAATCACAGCTTGAGGCTGAAAAAAGAAATCTTGACAGTCTCAGTGCAAGTTTGGCATCTGCCAAGGCAAATCTTAACACACTTGAAGAAACACAATTTTCAAAAAACAACAGCTCTAAAGCTACTTCAAGCAAGATTTCAATTGCCAAAAAGGCAAATCGCTCAAGCTTTTCAAACAGCTTTGCAAAGTACAGCCAGAATTATAACCCGCAAAAAAGTGCATACGAAAATCAACTTGCTAACTATAATTCACAATTATCAGTTTATAATTCAAAGGTTGCTGCATATAATTCAAAGGTGGCAGAATTCGAGCAAAATGGCGGCAGCGGGGTTAACAAACTTTCAACAATAGCTAAAAAAGCATCTACCAGTACATCCAATAAAAGTGCATCAGCCCCCACTGCTGTAAAGATAAGTAATTCCACACAATCAGCAGCTTTAAACAATAAAACAGAACAGGTAAAATCTAAGCCCAAAAAAGAAAATATGACCTGGCAAGAGCGCATAGATTATATGATGACAGAAAAAGAACCTGAATTATCCGAAATAGCTTCATTTGATAAGCTTGATGAAGTTGTCAGCACAATGCAAAAATACATAGATTCAAAATATAAGGGTAAGATTACTTTGGGTGTAAATCAAAACACCTTTGGAAGCGGCCTTGGCTATCACGAAATAACGCTTATTAGAAAGGATGCATAACTGCAAACCTATGATGATTTTGAGGCTTAACAATCTGTAAACATGCGCTTCTATGGGCTCATTATTAGACAGCGCATCAATAGCTTTGATTACAGGTTGCCTTGTTGGATAATAAAACTATTGAGGCAGTTGTAGTTTTATTACCTCAAATCTTTATGCAGATTTCATCGCAGCCAAGCTTAATTGCACACCTGTAACCCACATTCTTCATAAAATCTTGAATTTCAGAATCATTGTAGTTATTTTCTATACTCAAGGTTTTTAAATAATACTTTGAGAAATCAATTGATTTTAGGATTTTAAATTCATTGCCTTCCGTATCAATAGAAATATAGTCAATCGCCGTAGTATCCCTGAAATTAGCCATTATAGCGTCAAAAGAAAGAGTCTTTACCTTTATTGTCTCAATGGTGCCGCCTTCTTTTTTGATTTCATCCTTAATGCGCTCTAGATGCATTGGATGGTAGTCTTCACTTATGCCGCTTAATGTGCCGTAATCCTTGAAAAATCTTTCTCTGAATCATTTTCGGCCAACGCAATATTATATTTAGCACAGTTCCTTGTTTTTAAAAGTTTGTCGTATGAATCAGGATTCGGCTCAATGCAAATGCCATTCCAGCCTAATTCTTCCATCCTTTTTATATTATTTATTGAAATCCCGTCAAATGCACCTATATCAACAAAAAAACCACTTTTCTTAAACTTGAAATATCTTAATATAAAGTAATCCTAACCATATTGCGAATAGTATAGTTTTTTATTTTTTATTATAGAAGCCCAGTTTGGCTAAAAGGTTAGTTTGGTGCTTATTTTAGCAATTTTTTCTTAAAAATTTTTATCATAGTATGGTTTGCGCTTTTGTATTACGCAAAACAATTAAGCAAACCAAGTATTCTTCTTATTTTGGTTAATCAAGATAAAATACCGTCACTACCTTATGTGAATCTTCTGCAAAATCAACGGCTTTGTGCAAAGTGTTTGATGTGTGCGACAAAAAGCAGATTAACTGCTGGCATTCATCAATTATTTCACGGTTGCAAATTCTTGAAGCATCAGTCAGAGTCATCATTGCACGGTCTGGGTGCTCTATAATGTTTGGCACACCAATAAGCTGGTCCTGAACGTCTGATGGCTGCTGACCTATTGTTTGGGGCAGAATCACCTTTAGTTTCTCGGGATTTGCCTTCATGGCGCCCCTTATAGCAGCAGCGTTTGTGCCTGATGAGCCTCCTGAAGTAATTATGGTGTTTCCCTGCATAACAAGGGACATTGTAAGGGTTTCAATTATTTGTTGATGAGTGATAGCGAGATTTCTTGAGCCGATTATTGCTATCCTTTTGGCAGACTGCCTGATTGTAGCCAGTTCCTGGGCCAGAGTGTCAATTTTATCAATATCATCCTCTGAAACTTTGTCTAAATCATCCAACGGAACCATAATCGAGGGTTGTTCGTTATTGTTTTCGCTCATCAAATTTATCCTTAATATTTTTTTGTATTATAATGATAGCATATTTTTTTAATTTTGACTATTTTATTTTATTTTGATAGTTGTATACAGCGGGGAATTTCAACAGCAATGCAGGATTTAGCGTTTTTAAAGGGATTAAATAATGAGCAAAATGAGGCAGTTACCGCAACAAACGGGCCAATACTTGTCTTAGCCGGTGCAGGCAGCGGCAAAACGAAAGTTTTAACCTCAAGAATAGCAAATTTAGTGCATTCCGGTGTCAGCCCATTTGAAATTTTAGCTGTAACATTTACGAATAAAGCCGCAAAAGAAATGAGCGCAAGGCTTTCAACCTATTTAGGCGAAGACACGGTAAGGCGCATGTGGGTTGGCACTTTTCACAATATTGCAGGCAGAATTTTGAGGCGCGACCTTGATAAATATCAAACCAAAGACGGCCGCAAATGGAGCAATAACTACGTTATATACGATGATACAGACACAAAAACCGTCATAAAAAATGCAATCAAAAAATTTAATCTTGATGAAAAAATTTATGAAGTAAAGTTAATAAAATCAATAATTTCAAACGCAAAAAACAAGCTGCAGGATGCTTATGCCTTTGCTACAGCGGCAAGAGACTATAAAACAGAAAAAATTTCAGAAGTTTATTATGAGTATGAAAAACAGCTTGCAATCAACAATGCACTAGATTTTGACGATATGCTCATGCTTTGCGTGAATCTTTTGGCTGAAAATGAGCTTGTAAGAGAAAATTATGCAAGAAGGTTTAAACACATTCTGACAGATGAATTTCAGGATACAAACAAGGCGCAATATAAGCTTATACGTATGTTATACAACAATGAAAAGGCTAAAACCCTTGATACAAGCCTTTGTGCAGTAGGAGATGTAGATCAGTCGATTTACAGTTGGAGAGGGGCGGATTTCAAGATTATACTTGGCTTTCAGAAGGATTATGAGGATACAAAATTAATCAAGCTTGAACAAAATTACAGATCAACAGAAAATATTTTGAATGCTGCAAATGCAGTCATAATAAACAATTCAGAGAGGCTTGATAAAAACCTGTATTCCCAAAAAGGTGCAGGAGAGCCGATTTTAACCTATGAAGCAGATTCAGACTATGAGGAAAGCCTTTATATAGCAAAAAAAATCAAGGATTTATACCGCAATGGCACTCCATATGAGGATATGGCGGTTTTATACCGCACAAACGCCCAATCCAGAGGGATTGAGGAAGCTTTAATGTCAAATTCCTTGCCATACAAGATTGTTGGGGGTTTGAGGTTTTATGAAAGAAAAGAAATTAAAGACATTGTTGCATATTTAAAATTAATCTATAATACCAGTGATAATCAGAGTTTGAGGCGTATTATAAACGTGCCAAAGCGCGGTATAGGCGACACTACGGTAAAAAAACTGGCAGATATCGCTGATAGCAAGGATTTAAGCATTTTTGAAATTATTTCGCATATTGATGAATCCCCTGACTTCAGCGCCCGCCACAAGGCAGTTTTAACCGGTTTTTACGATACAATTACAAACCTGATTTCAAAACAAAACTCAATGGAATTGTCTGAATTTGTAAGTCACACACTTGAGTATTCCGGATATTTAGGAGAATTAAGGGCAGAGGATACGGTTGAAAACCAGTCCAGGCTTGAAAATTTACAGGAGTTTATTAACGTTGTTAAAGAATTTGAGCTTGATGAAATTCCGTTTGAAGAAGAGGCCGAAGACCTTGGTGCACTAGGTAATTTTCTGACACAAGTGGCGCTTGTGTCTGATATAGATGAAGTTAAGGACAATGAAAAGTCTGTAACCCTTATGACACTTCATGCTTCAAAAGGTTTAGAATTTCCTGTGGTATTTTTAGCAGGAATGGAGGAGGGAATGTTCCCAAATTCGCGTACAATTGGCCAGTACGAAAGTTCTACAGAGCTTGAAGAGGAAAGAAGGCTTATGTACGTTGGGATTACACGCGCAAAAGACCTGCTTCACCTAACCTGGGCGCAGAAAAGACGCGTTTGGGGGGATGTAAAATTTTTCCCGCCAAGCAGATTTATTGAGGAAATCCCTGCCAATCTTAGACAAGAGGATGAAACTAGCGTGAAAAGCGCTTATAACAATGGTTGGGGTGGTTCTAAAATCTCAAAAGATAATGACAGCAATAGTTTTGGCCGTCAAAGAGGAGATTTTGGTAAAAATTCATACAAGGGTGGAAATGAAAACCGTCAAAAGAGCGTTGCTGCATCTAATAGCAGCTCGTCGTTTACGTCAAGTGCGGGCGGCTCCTTGCTTTCCAGCATTGCCAGAATAAAAAAAGGCAAAAATAGCAGCAATGAGCCGTCTAAAAAGACAGAAACCCAGCAGGTGCAAAGGACAGAGGCAAAAAATTTCGTTGTAAAAAAACACAAAAACGAAAACTTTGAAAAACCAAAGACTGAAAATTTGCACGCGCAAGTACAAAAAAGTGCACCAAAAAATGATGTAAGCATTCAAGATATTATTGCAAAATGTAAAGAACAAGCAAAGACTCCGCCTAAAAGCCCTGTGATACAAGGTTTTAGGACGATGCCTGAGGGTACAAGAGTCTTTCACCAACAGTTTGGAGTGGGTCATATCCGGCAAACCCTTGTAGACAAAGGAGAAACAAGCTATATAGTTGAATTTACAAAGGCAGGTACAAAAACTTTGGATGCCAATAGCGGCTCTTTAAAAATGTTTTAGGACTTTGGCTTCTGTGAAACCATTGATAAATCAATAATTACAGAATGTTATCTTGTTGAGTAACCAATCAAACTGCACAAAATTTACATTTCTTAATATAAATTTTTGCATTTTTCGTTTTTATATAGGTGTATAAAATTTTTGCTTTAAATTTTGTAGAAGAATCACATAAATTTACAACTTAATTTAAATTAGACTAAAATAATGCAAAATAATGTTTTACCTTTATCAAATATTAACAGGCCACAAGTGCTAAGCAGCCTGAACAAAGGTTTTCAGTATAATTCCAGTGCTATAAATAAAAATATTTACAATTACATCCCCAAAATATTCAGCCTGACAGGTTTTCAGAAACCACTACAGAGCAGCCCCACAAAAATGCAGGCAAAGAAAAATTCATAAAATACGCTAAAAAATACGCTCTGCCTGCAATTGCGCTGCCTGGTGCCATCGGAATCGGCGCATTTTTTATATTGTATGGTAAAAACAAAACCAAAAAACCAGTAAGCGCGCCAAATACAGGCAAATTCGCCCCGAAAACCGCACCAGTCAAAAATACTGCGGACAAAGAGCAGCGCATAACCAAACCCCCAAAACCAAACAAAGAGACTGAAATCTGGGTTCAAAATTCAAGCAAAAAATGTGTTTATACTTCTGATATGGAAGAATATATTTCTAATGATGTTCAGTATAAGGCGAGCTGTGATAACCCCAAAACAGAGCTTTATCATTGGTTTAAGAAGCTAAAAAAAGATGATGCAAATTTTGTTAAAATAACGGGCGATAACCACGCCAATCTTGAATTTACAGACTTTGAAATTTTACCGCACAAATATAATGATAATACATATGTGTTTTATATGGCAAAATGCCCAGGTGGCAGGGTATCATACAAATACGGCCATGGCAGCGCCATAGACCATACAATTTATACCTTTAAAACTGGCTCGAATGATACTTATGGCAACAATACAATTGTCAGAAGGAGGCAAAAATGGCTTGAAAGGAAGGTAGATAAAGGATACAAGTATGGCAGCTATGAATTGCCTGATTATGGGCATCTTTTTGCAACATCCGATAATAAGGGCAGAAAAATAGTTATATTCAAAGCAAGCCACAAAACCCCAAATACCTTGGATGCCGACAAAAGGGGCAGCGATGCCACATTTGTCTTGAGGTCCCTTGACAATAAGTTTACAAATCTTCAAAAAGATTTGATAAGGATTTTTAGTGACCCTGGAAACCAGAAATACGTTACAGGAGAAAATGCCTGGCCATTACAGACAATGGTTGATTATGCGGACGGCATTATGCCCTTACAGAATAAGACTGCATTTTTAAGCGAAATTCAGTCCTGGGCGCAACATTCAAAGGAGGCTGATGTGAATAAAATAATCAGCGATTCAAATGGCTTTTTAGAGCTACACCTTGTATAGTGTGCCATTATCGGTGTTTAAACCATTTTTAAAGACTATTCTAAAACAATTACGGTTTAGATACGTGAAATGCTTTATATGATATGGTTTTAACTACATTAAATACGTATAAATAGCGCGCAATAAGAGTTTTAGGCGTGTGGCATCTTTGTATTAAGCAGTATAAAAGGCTTTTTTTGTGTACAGAAGAGATTTTAGGCTGCATTAATAGCTGTGAACAGCTGATTTCAGAGGTTTTTGTGCGTACAATATCTGCCTTTAAAAGGATGATGGAGTTTTTAGCTTTACTGACAATTTTTTTTAATTTCATGTTTTTATATAACATAAGAGATATTTTTGTGGAAAATACGAAACTTTGCAGCAATTTGGGCCATTAAATCCGAATATTTCAAATGTGCAGGCGTTATATGCAGGGCAAAATATGCAAAACGGCGGCACTACAATGATTTTAGGGCAAATGAGTTCAAATAATTCCCTAAATTTAGCGCAAAATGCAGACACAACAAGGCAAAATCAAAATTTTAAATACCAGAACACAGTAAAATCAGCACAAAACACCGTATTAAACACGCAAAAGCCTTCTCTTGCAAATAGTGCGGCAGATACTTATCCTATAAAGGCAGAAGAAGGGCAAAGAGCCGTGCAGGACACCAGTAACGGCGATGTTTTTGAAAATTCTAAGAAGAAAAGGATGAAGAAAATTGCTGTTGCGGCAGGGATAATTGCAGCCGGTGCCTTGCTTTTAGCAGCATATATGAGGTTTGGCAAAACAAAAAACACCCCGCCTGCACCTTCAAATAGTGCAGAATTAAACCCTCATAAGGATTTTAGTAATTTTACACGAGGCAAAAATGCCCAAAGAGAAGATGCATCAAGTATTTTAGACAGTAACAATGCACCATCAGAGAACGGTATCAATAGTTTCACAGAACAAGGGTCGGCAGAAAGCGCCCCAAAAGAGAATTTAAGGATACGCATCACCTCCAACAGAGATAAAATTCAAATACAAACAGAGCAAAATAACCAGCCTGACAACGCTCCCAGAATTACAATACACGATAATAATGGGCTAAATCAAGATTCCGGACGATTAACATCTGAAAATACTGTGCAAGAAGGTGCCCCAAGGATTATAATACACCAGGAAGAGGCTAAGATTGCGGATTTAAGTGATGTTAATAATTCTACGCAAGGGGTAAATCAAGAAACAGCAAGGCTTTCACAGGGCAGAAATGCAAATGGTTTGTCTGCCATCAAACCCGAAGGCACAGCAGAGAATGGATGCGGCTTTACGATACTGCCAAAGGGCACGGTTGATGAGAATATCCGCAAAGAATATAAGGCGGAAATCGCAAGAACAAGAGAGCTTTGGGGTGACAAATTTAAAATTAATAATATTCATGAATCTGGCATAAAGTTTAAAAATGTTGAAGAAATTCGTAAAATTCTAGATAAACAAAATATCACAGCGGAAGATTTAAGGAGTATTGAAGCAATCTTTAAAAAGCACACCGGAATAGAATTACATTGTGCTGATAGTTATAATATTAAAGATTTTATATCGTTTTTTATGGAAACGATGCGTTACAATAACTATCAAAATTTGAGCCCCGATATCAGACATATTGTTATAGGACATGGAATAGGCAACGTAGAGGGCGGCATCAGGTGGCAGTTTGAAGGCAACCATATCGGTGTATTTGACTATATAAACAGCCATATACCAAGGGGTGAAAAGGTTTTAGCTGTTGTATGCAGTTCAAAGCCTTTAGACAGGCCTGACCTTTTGGGCGCTGTTACAGCAAATTTGAGAGACCCGGAAAAGCCAGGAAAAATAATAGTATCGGGGGAAAACAAAATAATAGGAACTACAACACTGTTAAAGCCTAATGATGTAAGTTATTTTAAGCGCTAAATTTATCGTAATTACGGGGTTTTGGCGCATATTGCTTTATTGTTTATTTTTTTTACAAAGACAATATATCAGCATAAACTATAAAACAAACGGGGCAAGGATTTCGGCCGGCTTTAAAAGCAATAGAGAAAAAGAGCAGTTCTGATTTACAGGTTTTACTTAAATTATTTGTCTGGTTAATTCTTGTTTAATACCTTGTTTTATTTCCAAAACGTCTGTGCCAAGAGCCTCTAATACTTTCATAGCAAGGCAATCCGGCTGTTTTGTGATGGCATACAGAAGATGTTCGGAGACAATTTTTGTTTTTCCGTGTCTTTTTGCAGCCTCATAAGCTATATCGAGCATTCTTTTTGCCCTTATAGAATATTCAAAACCTGCACCATTATCCTCAATACCATACCCTACAAGGTTTTCAATCTCGCCTCTGGCATCTTTTAATGTAATGCCAAGCTTTTTTAGGACATTATAAGCCAAAGATGACTGCCTTATTAGAATTCCAAGAAGAATCATCTCTGTGCCTACGGTTTTTTTGTTAAAATTTTCAGCCTCCTGCTTTGCAAAACGGAGAATAGCAAGGGTTTCGGGTACATTTTCGGTTATAGAATTTATGTCCTTTAAAATTTCTTCATTAAAATTAAGGTTATGGTTTGAAAGTTTATCAAAAATTTTATAGGCAATGCCTTTTCTAGACTTTAAGATGCCTAAAATTATATGTTCTGGACGAATTTCAACAGAACCTGTTTCCCTTGCAGCATCAAGGGTGCAAAGCATTGCCCTAAAGGCATTCGGGGTAAAAATTATCTGTTTTTCGCCATACTCTTCATTTCTGTCTGAAAAACTTTCGAGTTCTTTATTGAAGGTTTCTCTTGAAATGCCGTATTTATCAAGTATTTTGGTGATTTCATTGTCAGGATTATCAAGGATAGATTGTGTAATTTGCTCTGTACCAAGGATTTCATACCCCATTGTAGAAAGTTTTGATTTTGCTGTATCCAAAATATTTAAGACAGATTGTTCATTAAAAAGAGTATCAATATTATCAATGGTTTGATTAGCAGGCTCAAGCCTTTCAGGGTGTTTATAAAAGGTTTTGTGCGAATTTTTTTCAATGAGACGGATGAGATTATTGACAATTTTTTCTTCATCAATATCAAATTCGCTCAATACCTCATAAGCGCCTGAATTTTTAGAGAAAAATATACTTAAAGCAATGTGAGCAGGCATTATCAAAACATTTTTATATTCTTTTGCAATTTCCACAGATTTTTCCAAAATGCTTTTTGCGCTAGCTGAAAACGAGATATATTCCCGTTTTTTAGGTTTTTGTTTAACATAGATTTTTTTATTAATCAAGTTTATGAGTTCATCGGTGTTTATTTTTTCTGCACCCATTAATTTCGCCTCAACGGTTTTGCCATTCAAGGCAAGGGCAAGCAGGATATGCTCTGAATAAACCTTATCAGAGCCAAAATTTCCGGCCTGAATTTGAGCATTTTGGACAATATCAATTGCTTTTTGGGTAAATTTTTCTAACATATTTTTATAATTTTACAACAATTTTTAATTATTGTATATAGGTAAAACGTCAGGCTTGTATGGCGGATTCCAGCAAGAATTTGCCGCCTGTAATTTGCCTCTATTTGCACAAAAACTTTTATTTTTACAGAAAAGCATATCTCCCTTGTGAGGTTTTCGACTCTTAAGTATAAAGGGTATCAAAACAAGTCTAATATGGCATATTGACCGTATATTAAAGAGATTTAGCTGAAGCATATAAATGCCTAAAACTTTTCTAGTACTTAATATAAATTAATAATTATACGAAATCTACTCTTGACTGCGAAATATGGTACTACTGTCTTGGTAAACAGCCTTAAATCTGGCGCACGACATTCCTAAAGAATTATTGTGACAGGGCCGTCATTTACAAGAGAAATCTGCATATCGGCAGCAAAAACGCCTGTTTTTACCCTTGCATTTGGGCTGTTTTGGCTCGAAGAGTTTAAATCAGCTATAGTGAATGCAGTTTCATGACTTATATTATCATAAGCAACAGGCGTCATTGTGTCAGATTCTCTTTGAAAGTATTCTTGTGAAGCAAATGCTCTTGCAATATGATTTTTAGGGATATTTTCTTCTATAGTGCTATTAGAATTCATTTTTCTAGAATTTTGCAAAGAAGGGGTGAGTGCTGTCATTCTTGTTTGTAATTTTTGTATAAAATCTTCATACATTTTTTTAGCTTTATCAGGGGCAAGGGCAGTATCAAAGCTTGGGCGGGTACCTTTTTTGCAGTTTGCAGCAAGTGTAAACTGCGACACCACAAGGATTTCACCACTTATATCAAGAAGAGAGCGGTTCATCTTACCATTTTCATCCTCAAAAATTCTAAGCTTTAATATTTTGTCTGCAAAATAGTCTAAAACCCCATCGGAAGAAAGGTTTTTGCCAGAATATACGGCATTATTTTCATCATTTTTTTCAGCACAGAAAAATATCAAAAGCCCCTTGCCTATTGAGGAATAGAGCTTATTATCAATGGTAACACTCGCATTTTTTACTCTTTGGATTACAAATTTCACAGTTTCCTCCTTTTTTTAAAACATATAAGCTATGAGGTTATCAGCAGCTATTTTTAGGGCTTTTCAACCTATGGTTCACATACGGCTTTTATGAAAAATATCAAAAAACCCGGGAATTATGTGCATCCCGGGTTTTGAATGATTATGAGTTAATTACTCGCCTGCCGCTTCTGAATTAGCAGCGGTCTGAGCTTCGCGTGCAGCCTTGATGTCCTTGATTGAAAGGCCAATTCTGTGCTCTTGCGGAGTGAATTTTTTGATTAAAACTTCAACCTTATCGCCCAAATTGAACATATTTTGAACATTTACATATTCTTCTGAAATTTCAGAAGAAGGCAAAAGTGCCTCTACACCTGGGTAAATATTAATAAATGCGCCAAAGGATGTAATTTTATTAATTGTTCCTTCAATGATGTCGCCTTCTTTTAGTTTATCAACAATTTCATCCCAAGGATTTGCGCCCATTCTCTTAAGTGAAAGGCTGATTCTTTTGAGTTCTTCATCAATCTTAATAACTTTTACCTGAATTTTCTGGCCTAAAGTTACAACATCAGATGGGTGTTTAATTCTTTCCCAGCTGATTTCAGAGATTGGAAGAAGGCCGTCAATACCATCTATATCAACAAATGCGCCAAAATCAGCAATTCTAACAATTTCACCTTCAACAATTTGATCAACTGCAAGCCTTGAAATAACTTCATCAGCAACGAGTTCTCTCTGTTGGGTGTAAACCTGTCTTTGAGAAAGGATAAGTTTATTTCTTTTTGGATCTGCCTCAAGGATTTTAACCTCAATTTCCTGACCAATTTGCGTATCCAGAGGTGAACCTGTTCTTAGCTGAGATGATGGCACAAAGCCTCTTAAACCCATAACTTCAGCAATAAGACCGCCCTTAACGGAAGATACAACTTTTGCCATAACGTTTTCATTATTAGCCTTAAGCTCTGTAAGACCTTGCCAAGCCTGCGCACAAGATAATTTCTTTAATGAAAGCATGGCTACTTCATCATCTTCTTCATCTTTCATAACGTAGAATTCTTTTACTTCCCAAAGTTTGATGATTTCATCAGGATTTTGTTCTGAAAAATTAACCACTTCCTTAATTGGAAGGAAAGCTTCTGTTTTAGCGCCGATATCAACAAGATAGCCATCTTTTTCTTTCTTAATAGGCACACCTTTTACAACGTCTGCCACGTTTAATTTGTAAGTGTATGAATCTTGAAGCATTTTTTCAAATTCATCTGCTGTGATTTTGTTTTCTGTTGTCATTATTATTTTGTCCTTTCATTATATTGTTTTATTTTTATATTTTAGTTTGTTTTTATAGTTCTCTAAATTATCCGGATGCAGCTGCAGGCCTTTTATAAGGGCTTGGATATGTTTTTAATTTTATTTATCACTTTATTGATAATGTAATCAGGGGTGGAGGCACCTGCTGTAATACCTATATTATCAGCGTTTTGCAATAATTCTTTGTAATTATCGAGTTCATTATCATCTTCTATATGAATGGTTTTAGCAAGAGGTGTTAAAATTTCAGCCAAATGCGTTGTATTGGCGCTTTTTTTGGAGCCTGCAACTATCATTAAATCACTTTCTTTGGCAAGGTTTTTAGCCTCATTCTGTCTTAGAGATGTTGAGGCACAGATTGTGTTTATTACCCTTAATTCTTTTGAAATAGGGGCAAGGTAATCTAAAACTTCCCTTAAATATTCGATTCTCTGGGTGGTTTGAATAACAATTCCTATTTTTGGCTCTTTTTTGATTATAGTCTCAATTTTTTGAAGGGCATCAAGGTTTTTTGCAACATATACTCTGTCTTTATTTTTAGCAAATTTGAGTGCATCTGCCATTATTGCAATAACTTCTGGATGCTCTTCCTTGCCTAAAATTATTAAGAAATAATCTTCCCTGGCCAGCTGAATTGCTCTGTCTTGAACCTTTTTAACGTCAGGGCAGGTTAAATCAACAAGTTCGTAGCCTTTGTTTTTTATATCCTCAAACACTTCATAAGAGGCACCATGACTTCTTATTACACAGATTCCAGTACCATTTTCAGGCAACCTGTCAACGGTTTTAATACCAAGATCTTTTAATTCATTAATAACTTGGGTGTTATGAATTAATTCCCCTAAAACATAAATTTCTTTGTCAGGATTTTGAGCTTTTAATTTTTTTGTAGTTTCAACCGCCCTTTTAACACCATAGCAAAAACCAGCATGGACCGCTAATTTTATATTTTTATCCCGTTTATTTGTATCTTTTTCGCCACAATCGGCATTATGAATCAATAAGGTTCACATCCTTTTAAAAGAGTCGCCAAAATTTAATAAAATCTTAACGCTAAAACTATTTAAACACGGATATGTTTTTAGTACAATAGTTTTCATAAAAAAGAGGATAAAGAAGTGGAATACAACACCAAGGATGATATAGTTTACTGGGCAAGGAGAGCCTATAGTGCAAGAATGGTGCCTGCTACAAGCGGAAATATTTCCATAAGAGATGAGGATAAAATATTAATTTCAAAATCGGGCGTGTGCCTTGGAGATATGGGCATAGAAGACATTTCAGAAATTAATTTTAACGCAGATTCACTTAATGGAATCAAGCCGTCAAGCGAAAAATTAATGCATATAAAAATTTATGAAAAAAGGCCAGATATTGAGTCCATAATTCATATTCACTGCCCTTATGTAACATCATTTGCTGTGTGCAGAAAAGAAATAAATGAGCCCATTCTACCAGAATTTATATTCAATTTTGGGATTGTGCCTTCCGCAAAATATGCACTTCCAAGTTCTGTCGAGCTTGCAGATGAGATTGCAGGATATTTTAAGGATGGCCACAATGCGGTATTAATGCAAAATCATGGGCTTGTTGCTGGTGCAAAAACACTAAAAGAAACGTTTTACGCTCTTGAAAGTATTCAGGCCTATACTAAAACTTATTTTGCAGCGAAATTTTTAGGAAATATTTATACACTGAATGACGCAGAGATTGAAGAGATTAATAATCTAAGGGGGTAAATGGCATTATTTGCTCGCTCTGCAGTGCACACCCCGGGCTGTAATGCATTAAGTCTTATGTAAACAAAATATACTTTATAAAGATACGCGATTGGATAAAAGTTACAAATAAAAAGTCAACAAGACTTTTCAAGATAATGCAAGATACAGCTTGAAAAAATAAAAAATTGAGAATATTTGAAAGGATAAAACAACTATGACAAGCCAGACTGATACATTAACACAAATTTTAAGCGCAAAAGAAGGTATAATAACAGAGGAAATGAGAACTGTTGCAAAAAACGAAGGCGTAGAGCCTAAATTTGTAATGGAAGGCGTAAAAAACGGAACTATTGTTATATTAAAGAACAACCAAAGGAAGGATTCTATTCCCGTAGGTGTCGGAGAAGGGCTAAGCGTAAAGATTAATGCTAATATTGGAACATCAAATGAGCGTTCAGGGCTGGAAGAAGAACTCAAGAAGGTTAAAATTATTGAAGAAACTGGTGCTGATGTTTTAATGGATTTATCAACAGGAAAGGGTATTGATGAAGTACGTGCCAAGATAATAGCAGCAACAAAGCTTCCAATCGGCACCGTTCCTATGTATCAGGCAGGAAAAGAGGCGCTTGATGAGTATAAAAATATTGCAAAATTGAGCAAGGAAAAATTATTCTCAGACATTGAAAAACAATGCAGGGATGGAGTTGATTTTATTACGGTTCACTGCGGAGTAACAAAGTTTGTAATTGAACAATTAGAGAAACAAAAAAGGGTAACAGGAATAGTTTCAAGGGGCGGTGCTATGCTTGCCTGCTGGATTAAGGCAACAGGATGTGAAAATCCTTTGTATGAATATTATGATGAATTATTAGAGATTGTAAAAAAATACGATGTAGTTTTATCGCTTGGCGATGGGCTAAGACCGGGGTGCGGAGCTGATGCAGGAGACAGAGCGCAGGTAGCTGAAACCATTGTGCTTGGCGAACTCGTAAAGAGGGCAAAAGAAAAAGGGGTACAAGCAATGGTGGAAGGGCCAGGCCATGTCCCATTAAACCTTATTCCTTCTATGATTCAAACTATTAAGCAATTAACAGATAATGCGCCTTTATATGTACTTGGGCCTTTGGTTACAGACATTGCACCAGGGTATGATCATATTACATCGGCAATAGGCGGCACCCTTGCTGCATTAAATGGTGCAGACTTTTTATGCTATGTTACACCTGCTGAACATTTGGGACTGCCAACACCTGAGCAGGTTAAAGAAGGTATTATAGCATCAAAAATAGCTGCACATGCGGCAGATGTTGCAAGGGGAAACAAAAAGGCAATTGAGATGGACAGAAAAATGTCAATTGCAAGGAAAAACCTGGACTGGGAAGGCCAAAAGGCTATGGCCATTGATGCTGAAAAGTTTAAAGGAATAAATTTTGAAGAAGAAAAGCCCTGCACAATGTGTGGCGATTATTGTTCTATGAAGATATTCAGAGAGTATTTTTAGAGGTTTGTTGTCAGGTTTCAAGGGGCTTTATTAATTTGAACTCCAATCGGCATTTTAAAGCCAGGAAGACATATAAAAAGATGTTAAAAATCCTGTTTCATTTTATAGAAACAGGATTTAAATTTTATATTTAATAAAGCTAAACAGACAGAACCCTAGGCTGCATTATCGTCTAATCTTCTATCTATATCTTTTTTAGCACAAAAGAAGCCTGTGAATAACCCATAGAGGTTGTCAATTCTTGAAGTTAACTTGTCTTCAACAAGTATTAGGCGTTTTTCGAGAGCATCTATGCGTTCATTAAGGCGTTTTTCGAGTGCATCCATACGTTTCTCAATCGCATCTATGCGTTCATTA
>CATJOM010000065.1 GCA_949741915.1 uncultured Candidatus Melainabacteria bacterium
AAATTATAACAAAGATTTGAATAATTTGTTACATTTGTGTTTAAAACTATTCTAAAATAGTATATTGGGTGGATATTATTTTTTAACATTGGGCTTTTTTGTAAGCTTTTTGTGTAAATTAAAAATAAAAACTGTAATCAAGAGCTGGTTAAATGCCTGTAGCCTTAATTTACATGTATTGAATTTCTACTCTTTTTGTATATTTTTCTTCAAGTACTCTTTTTATCTTCTTGATTACATTTTTTCTGATTTCAATTTCAATTGGAAGTGCTGGGTCATAATGGGCCTGATTTAGCTGTGCGCCAACCATAAAGAGAATGTAGTCATTGTCCAATAAGAGGTTCATAAGCCTTGTTGCAGCATTAATTTCCGTTATCCTTGTTTCATCTTCAAGGTACTCGTAGGTTAGGCTCAGGGTTAGAATCCCTTCCGTTATAAGATTTATACCTTCCATTGAAGAACAGGCTGGCAATTTACCCGTATTAAATGGACTTTCTGTAATAATTTCTCTATTTAATTCTCTTGAAATGAGATTCGCCGTCGTACCGCCGCAGATTGCTTTTTTGCCGTCAAATTCCGCAAACATTTTGACGTATTCTGCGTCTTTTTCAGAATGATATGGAGGGCCTGTAAAGATACACAGTTTTCTTAATTTTGCAAAGTGGACAACGCAGGCTGAAATGTCGTCCTTGGCTTGTTTTTTATCTATATATTTTGCGTATTCTACTATATATTTTGACAATTCCCTGCTTGAAATGTCGGGCTGATGTTTTAATTTATTTTTAACAACATCTATAAGGCCGTTTCTTCGAAGACCGAGTTTTAAGTTATCTCCCCCGAGGCCCGATTGTGTTACGCCATCAGAGCAGAATATTAGTCTGTCTCCTAGATTTAGTCTTATATGATAAATTTTCATGTGCCTATTAGAGAATGTTTTGGAATTGATAATTTTGTAGTCAGGCTCTATCACTTCACCGTTTTTTTTCATCCATATGAACTGCGGGTTGCCTTCTTCTACAATCTTTACATCTCCATCGTCTGTGCAGTCAAGGGCTGAGAATGTTGAATAACTTATCTGGCGCACTTTGCAGACAGGCAGGGAATTCAGTATTGTTTCGCAGGCAGCCCTAATGTTTCTTTGTGCCTCAATGAATCTTAAGAGCATAGTTGCTGTCATACAGGATAATATATTTGCCTTAATGCCGCTGCCAAGGCCGTCTGATAATACGGCAATAAGTCTGCCCTTGAGCCTTTTAGATACAAAATAGTCTCCAAAAGCATTCTGATTGTATTTTTTTTCCTGTGTACAGTTAATATCTATAAACATTAATTTTGCTCTTTTTGGATGGTTTCATCATCTGTGTTGTCTTTATCATAATCTTGCGCTATGGAGCTTAAAAGAAGTTCTGTTTCAACCATATGTTCGCCAAGAAGACAAGCTATATTCTGAACAATTGAAATATTTTTGCTTATAACTTCATGAGCTTTCTGGGCGATTTTTTCTCTGTTTACCTGGGATTTTGTTACATCCACAATAATGGCGCCAACAAGTTCATCCTTTTCTATAGTAAATGCCGTAATGTCGTACAGCCTGTCATTTGAAGGATAGTGTTCTTTGTGGATATCAGAATAGTCGCCGAGCGCTGTTTTAAATACAGAGCTAAAATCTACAATACGCTCTATTTGTGCGCCTTTTAACATGTCAGGATTTTGCGAGTATACATCATACATATCAGGCATAAACATTTTTATGAATGCATTATTAGCCTCTGCTACTCTTAAATCCTTGTCTACCATAACCATAGCTGATGGCATACATCTTAAAAGAGCATCCGCCTTTCTGTGGGCAATTTGCCTCATGTAGGAAGCACACTGAGATGGTTCTGCTTCATTCCTTAAAAGAGCATAGCCCATTTCTCTACAGGATGTGTATCCGCAGCCGCCGCAATTTAGTTCATCCTCAATGGAGTTTTTGCCGATTCTTTTTAGGGCAATTCTCAATTCTTCTACACTAAATTTTTTGTTTGGAATCGGTGCTTCTTTAAATTCCATATCTACAACAGTTTTTGGATTTTTTGGAATATACGGTCTAGATTTTGTGTAGTTAATAATTTTTGCCATAACGTCAAGCCCAGCCTTTTTATCAGTAACACCGGGCCCCCCAACGCATCCTCCGCCACAGCTTAGTCCTTCAATGAATATTTTATTTTTTAGGGTAGATTCATCGAAGCCTCTTAAAACCTTGTCTATAGTTTCAAGAGAACTCACGCTTAAGAATTCAATATCTTTTACGACATTATAATCATAGTTTCTGAGGCATTTTTTGATTGTAGAGTTCATTCCGCCTTCTATCGGATAAATTGCTCCTTCATAGGCTTCCTCTGGTAGAAAACGTTCATTTTCGAAGTGAATTTTTTCTGTGTTTATATATTCTTCATTCAACCAGTATTTCAATTCATCAAAGGTTAAAGAGGCACTTATTAAATCAGGGTTTTTATCGGCTTCATTCTTTTTTGCAATGCAAGGGCCTATAAAAACAACCTTTATATTGTCTCCAAATTTTTCCTTTAAGATTTTAGCATGCGTTAGGGCAGGAGAAGCTACGGGTGTAATATTTTTTGCAAATTCAGGGTGATAAAACCTGATGAAATCAACAACAACAGGGCAGGCACTTGATATATATAGCTTCTGCTGGCTTATATCGCAGAGCATTTGCGCTGTTTTAATTGAGACTTCCTGCGCACCCAGGGCTGTTTCAGATACATCTTTAAAGCCGAGTTTTTTTAATATGGCAATTAATTTTTCCTTTGGCATATTATCAAAGATGCCTGAGAATGTGGGTGCTAAAGAAACGTAAACATCGGGCCTTACGCCGTTTTTTGGCATAAGGATGTTTTTTACTTTTTCAATATCGTTTCTTACTCTTTTTGCCTTTGATGGGCAGGCTAAAACACATGCCCCGCAAGAAATGCACTTGTCTCCTATAACACTTGCATGACCTGATTCAATCTTTATTGCTTTTACAAAACAGTTTCTAACGCACTTGTAACAGTCGCTGCACTCATTTTTGAGTGTGTATACGGGCAAAATTTTATTCATTCTTTTAACAATTCTTCCAATTTAATTTTATCAACACCGTAATAATTAACACCATCTATGATAATATTCGGCCCTTTTGCACAAATATTTTCGCATCTTGAGCCTGTTATTTCAATCTTAGCTTCAAGATTATTTTCTTTTATATATTTTTCTATAAATTCTAAATTTTGGTCATTCCCTCTTGCAAAACAAGAACTTCCCATGCAAATCTTTATAGTTTTCATTAAAACAAGCCTTTAAATACAAATATATATGAATATAAACCAAAAATATGGCTATTGCAAAGAAAATTTAACAGCAGGTTGCAATTTTTTGCCGGCATGATGGAACATTTTATGAATACTGCGTTTTATACAAACGTATTATAAAAATAAAGCGACAATAATGTAGTTTATTAACAGGAGGAATCTCGTTGTCCGGCTATATTATAAAAGTTTTTATGTATTTATACGCATATTTTAGCTGTTCATCATCAAGCCTGTTAATCAGGCTATTTAGGGCTGTTTTTAAATCTTTTGGCGGCAAAAGGTGATAAAATTCAAATAAATCTTTAATTTCAATGTCAAAGGTCTTGGCAATTTTTAATAAAAGTTGCGGATTTGGCATATTCTTTCCAAGTTCAATATTGCTTAGATGTTTACTGTCAATTTCTATAATTTCTGCGAGGGTTTCCTGGCTCATCTTATATTTTTGTCGATATTCTCTAATTCTTCTGCCTACAAGCTTTTTAACGTCTATTTCTTTTGTTTCATTGTTTAGCATTCAAGGTGCCGTCCTTTTTTGTTCATCCTTTTATTAATAATATTTATCATGACTTCCTTTTGGTGTTTTCTAAACTATAATTTTGTCGAAAATTTGACAAATATCCGATAATAATTTAGAATGTTTACGTAAAATTGTGGATTTTTATTTAACAATTCGCCATTTTTACCGAAAATTCATTCGAAAAATTGTTTATCGTTCATCTTTTTAAGGAAATTGTTTATTATGAAAAGAAATTTGTTGTTCATTCTGAACAGGAAAGCCTGTTTATTCCTGAATTTTAACAGGATTTTTTCTGGCTTCGGTTTTATTTTGCAATGTATGGGGGGATACCCTGAATTTGTATCTTTCGTCAGAATGCTTTTATTGCGTGCAAAATAAATCCTTCTGGAGTGGCTTTTGCATCTGTTTAATAAGCGGAATGCTCAAAGAAACCCTTTGTCATGCTGAATTATTTCAGCATCTGATAAGCAGGGGGATAAAGGTAAACAAATAAAACCAAAGTAATTATTAATTAATTACCATATCTTATTCCTTAAATTAATTCCGTTAAATCATGACTTGTTCATTTTTCTTTCTTTGATTCACTCGCCATACGCAAAGAAAGAAAAACAGAACCAAAAAGAAAGAAACGTCGGCTTTGGGTTTTATCGCAATCCGTGTAGTTTAAAGATTTTAAATAAACATATATAGGAAATAAAATAAAATGATTAAAAAAAAATTTAAGCAACTAAATAATCCTGCTTTTTCATTGGTCGAAATGCTCATGGCATTGTTGGTTGCTTCTCTATTACTGGCCGCGCTAGCGCCAGTAATGACAAAGAAGTTTAGTGAGAATGTAGTAGTGTCAGGA
>CATJOM010000066.1 GCA_949741915.1 uncultured Candidatus Melainabacteria bacterium
CACCCCAAGGGCAAGCGTAGCTGACCAGCAACCTGAAATAAAATTCCCTGTTTCTATACGATATGAACATCTGTTACCGCTAGTATCCTGTGCACTAGACCAGGCATTATGCGGGTAGCAGTTGTTGGCGTTGCCAGTATTTAATCCTGCGCCCGCACAGCCGCCAGTCAGCTGAAAACACCATACAGAGTTTTTTGATTTACTCAGGTAGGTGCAGGAAAACTTATAAAAACCTGCAGCCTAAATGCTGCGCACCGAAAAGGCCCAAGGTCTGTCGTTTGTGATGGAAGATAACAGTTGTCCTTTATCAAAATGGGCAGAATATGGTGCCACTGAGTTTATCAATGCACCCCATATAACATAAGGGTAGCACGTGCCACTGCCCGCACAGCCGAGCTGAAAGTTGTATCTCTGAGCGGTAGCAGTAAGTATTCGCAAAGCACTGAAAACATTAGTGCGGGATAAACTAGATGTATGGCATATATTCGGCTAGTGTAACTTTTTATACTGTGTCAAACCTGCCACGCTTATATACACTAGAAGTTTTAATGGTAATATTACCTTCCGGTGTACCTAAGTGCAACAGGCCTGTAGCTAACTATCTGCCAGCCAGCATTCAATGAATCTAGTAGTTAAAATGCCCTGTCATGCGAAGTAAAGGCTAATTCAAATACGGGCACCGAAAAGGCATATAACCTGTCGTACTCTCCTTGGCTAAATACTGCGGACATTAGACGATATACTGGAGCGCCTGTGCCTGAGTTACCAAAACTCCATAGCTGACTGGCATGACATTGGCTGTAAAGACTGCCTGCATATTCCCCTGAGCCGAGCCCCATGCAGCGCACAGAGGCTGCAGCCGAATAGTCGCACAGCTCTGGCGCAGAATGTACGCTGTAATGGCAAAACGTAACCCTAGCTAGAGTACTGAAAACATACTTAAGGGGCTAAAGTCTTATAAAATACATGCCATTATTTATTACATGTCAAATCCATATCTGGTAACCAAACGCACCGAAAAGGCAAGGAGTCCTGGGTACTGCACTATACTGCTGCCTCCGCCTATGAGAAATCCGGCAATATAGCTACCGCTGCCAGAACTTATAGACCAGTAATGGTGTGCATAGCATGTGTTACTATGAACAGTACCTGGCGCCGCCCCTGAACAGCTGCCACCCAGACTGTTGCACTGTACAGTGCATGTGTGTTGCATACCTTGCTGCAGAGGATCTACTTCTGTACGAATGCTAAACAAGCAATTGTGTTAGACGTTAAGGCGAATAGTCTATAGCAGAACAGCCTCTACATTATAAGGAAACGTGCTATATAAGTAATCAAAACCTGTGAGGGTGCCTAGTATATCGCATCTATAGATTACGCGTCCGATAAGCAGCGCACCGAAGCTGCAAAGCCAGCAGTAGTCTTGGTCTCCATCCACGTGTTACCGCTGCCATGTCCTAGGTCACGGTATGTATCATCTGAGTGATAGCTGCTCCAAAGTGTGCTGGCATAGCAATAGCCAGCATCATGTGTGTCTTGGGCTGAGCCAGCGCAACCCTGGCTTCCTAGGCCGCCGCACTGTACAGAGCCTGCGGCGTACTCATCGCACAGCTGTATAAATAAACCTATATATGGATGCTTTTCTAAAAAATATAGCAGTAAATGTTATACATCTTCCGCTAGAGTACTCTAAATCCAAGCTTGCGCACCGAAAAGGCACACGGACTATCGAAGGCTGTACCAACCCCGAGACTCCCATAATTAAAATGCGCAGACGGTGGGGTGCTGTGACTGGAAACTGTGCCCCAAACAACATGAAGAAGACACATATTAGCCAGTCCTGTGCCAGGCGCTGCTCCACTGCATCTACTTATACCGCCGCACCGCACAGAGCCTGCTGCTTCATGGTCGCACAGCTGTAAGCATATTTGATATATAAGTACTTACGGTTGGGATGGCCCGTACGCCACCAAGTACCAACTGAGCACATAAAGGAAATATAAAAAACCAGTAACACTTAAACCAGCCTGCATATACCGTGGCGCACCGAAAAGGCCCAGGGTCTATCATGTCCTGTGCCTGCGCTTACGCTTCCACTGTTAAGGTGTGCTGAAGCAGGGAAACCTCCAAGTGGAATATTCCCCCAGAGAACATGGAGGTGGCAATTATTGGCTCCGCTTGTACCCTGAGAAGCGCCTGTACACCGGCCAGCAGCCATGCACCGCACAGAGCTGGATATACCAAAATCTGTACTACACGCATACGATAGTCAGCTTTGGTGCCTTAGTACTAACAGTGCACCCCTCTTGTAGGTACTGCCAGAAAATAGCACTAAAACACATAATGTAATAATGCTTGGCTGATATCTGTCCTTGTGTACCTGGTGGGGAAATAAAGGGATATATAAACAAATCCGGTGGTCCGGCAAGTAGCGCTGACATATACTGCAAAAGCGCACCGAAAAAGCCATAGCAGGCGTACAATACCCTGCAGTGCAAGACAAATGCCCAAAAATACCGTAGCCCATCCAGCGTGCTCCATAGCTGCCGTCTAAGAAAGCACTTGTCCATAAATTATTCACAAAGCAATTGCCATCATACGCTGCCCCAAAACAGCCATTATACCAATCGAGGCACAGCACAGAGCCTGCGACCACCTTACTTAGCACATGAGTACCCAACACCAAGCGGTACATGTAAATATATGCTCTGCACAAACTTCTAAGGTAGTACGAAAAATCCAATGTACGCAGAGTATAGCAAGCGCACCGAAGTGGCATAAGTATCAGGGCAAAACCCACTGCCACACGCACCCGAAAATTCTAAACCGCCACTGCTTAGGCTTGGTACTAAATGTGAACCAGGGGCGCCCGCATACTGTATGCGCAAGTGGCCTGCTGAACAGCTGCCATATAACCCTCCTGGGCACTTTGAGTCATACGAGCACCGCACAGAGGCTGCCTGCCAAAGGGCGCACAGCTGGGACGACCTGAGTGCAGCCTTCTTGGCTGTATATTAAGTTGGAAAAGCTGAATATACCAGTACTACGCCAGACGGAGGCATACTGTATGGTATAATATCAAAACCATAAGAAGGGTGTAACTGCAAACATGACATAGCGTAAATACACTCTGCATAAGACATAAAAGGACCAGCGCACCGAAAAAGCTCCTGTGCGTGGCGCTGACTCTACATGTAAAATGCCATAGTCAAGAAAGTAATCGATATAGCTAAAGCTGTCTGCAGCATTAGCTGACCACACTATCTCAGCATAACAGCCATTTGCCCACCTGTAACCTAGCGCTGAGCCTGCACAGCTGCCACGAAAGTTGCTGCACCGCACAGAGCCTGCAGAAAACTGGTCGCACAGCTGCAGCTACGGTATAGTGAGATTTTGCACCACCTCTTGTCTAATAATACTAATTCAAGCCAAAACCAATACTTCTTATAGCAAGCGCACCGAAAACGGAAAAGAGGAGCTGTAGGTACCGCCAGTAAACACGCCTCCAATGTGAAGGAAAGCAAAATGGTAGCTGGTACTGCTGCTAGAGCTCCATAAGTAGTCTGGATCGCAGCCGCCCGCAGCGCCTGCACAGCCGCCATCTCTGTATAAGCACCGCACAGAGCCTGCAGATACTTGATCGCACAGCTGTAACGCAAGTATAAGATCTATAAAAACAACTGAGTGTGCGTAACATAATGCAGGAGTATAACGGACGCAGCTGAAACAACAGGAAACAGTACAGGAAAGTGCAAATCCTTGGCACAACGACGCCGAAAAGGCACTGGAAGAGGGATCAGGGCTCACCAAAAACTGGCTTCCTAATAAGATGCCTCTAAAGATCTCAGAGCCTGATGAGAATGTGCAAGACCATAGATGCGCCGCAGAACAAAAGCCAAATGCGCCCGCACAGCCGCCTACCGGATAGCACTGCACAGAGCCTGCTGCGTTGGCGTCGCACAGCACAACTGCCAGCTGATAAACTAACTTCTGCTAATAACAGTAAAAGCGAAAACTGTAATACAGGCAAGAGAGAAGTCTCTATGACTTTATGCCCTTAATGCTGAATGACAATGTGTTATTGTAGCATTTTAGTATCTACTCTAAAATGCGATATCCTAAAAATCAGGAAAATAACCGAAAAATCGGTAACATTGACGATTTGAATACCCTTCTGTCAAAATCCGTAAACTTTGACACTCTAGGGAAGATTTCCTATTTTTATATAATAACTTCGACTGATTTTTATGGCAAAACGGAAATAAAACTATACAATAGGCTGAAAATCTTAATACGGGCTAATTTTGCAACTTAGTTAGGTTTAAAGCTTTTTACAACAAGCGTTTATTGTGTGCGATTTATTGCTTTTGTTGTGCTTGGCGCTTGTAAAATATTAATTTATTAAAAATAAAAAAAAGGGCGCCAAAGGTTACAAAAAGCGCCCCGAAAAGTTGTTCATCGTTAAAACTTTATTTTAGGATTTTAATGGTGGTTTGTATGTTAATTACTAGTGCTAATCCAAATACTCAATCTTAATATACCCATTAGCACCTTTACCTCCTTTACCATAATTTCTGTTTGCACTAATACCGCCGCCTCCGCCATTTCCAC
>CATJOM010000067.1 GCA_949741915.1 uncultured Candidatus Melainabacteria bacterium
AAAGTCTTACATCTTTTACTTGTGTCACATCAGACTCCTTTTTCTTTTAATTTCTCTTAAAAGATTAATTTTGTCTAATATGTGTTTGAACTTGGACAGGAGTCCAAATATGACAAATAATAATACACTATCAGGCAGAGGCGGAAAAAGAGAAGGAGCGGACCGCCCGGTTTTATTAAATTCTGCTAAAAAACGTACAATTAAATTAACAGATGAAGAGTATAAAAATATCTGGAGCTTGGCTGGGCTAAATGGTTAAGGCCTTTGTTGCGCTCCTGACTCCAGGCTTTTTCTTAAGATGTAATCCAGTTTTATTCTTTTTCTGAAGTTATCTGGGCCTGTTATGTCAAATTTTTTGTACAAATCAGCAATTCTGTTTCTAACGGTTCCGATAGAATATTTCATATTTTTTGCAATATCATTTCTTGTATAGCCTTTTATAATCATAACAGCAATTTTTAGATGTTCTTTTGTTATTTTATCTTTTTTCATGCCGGTAACTCCTATCTTTATCTGTTTCCCTTATAAATTCTAAAATATTTCGATAAGCATCGCCTATTATATGATTTTTGCCTGGCTCTCTTCTATTTGATACGTATAAATGATTTGGCTTTTCGTCATAGTGTTTGCGTATATTGGTGTCCAATAATTTCATACAAATCCTTTTGTTATATATTTTTTATCTCTATATTTTTTGTGGGGCACACTTTGTAGTATATTTCTGCTAAATCTTTGTTTAACATTTCAACCTTGCTTTTTGTTGCAAACAGTATTTTCTTTTTGAGTTTTCTTTCATCACTTGTATATACAAGCAATTTGCCGCTTTTTGTATTGAAATTTACAAAAAATCTTTCATAGCAGCCGATTTTTTTATACCGGTGCACATAAAGATTTGGTCTATCAAATGTGTAAAATAAAATATAACTTTTGCGTATCCATTGTCTAACATCAAATTCTGTGATTTTGTTATCAGGGTTGGTATTTTTGTTATTAAACAGGGTGTTTTTGTTATTTGGCATATTTAATTTTCTCCATCCTAGAGATTAACCTTGGGTAAACATTAAAGTATTCAATCATTACTAAATCACCCTGATTAAATCTTTTATTGCAGCTTTCTGCCATATTCTTGAATGCAACAAAACGTTTTCTGATTAAAGCTGTATTCTCGATATAAATCATAAGTTTATTTTTGTTTGCGCCATACATTTTCTTGGCCCGGATGTGTCCAATAAAAAGTTTTTTATCCATTGAAATCCTATCCATAAAAGTGTTATGCATTTTATCGCCTTACGCCTTGTACCGGCATAATAAGCGCCGTTAGATTTTCTTCCTTAACAAAAATCGGGCCCAATTCTGTGCTTATCTCAAGAGTTAATCTATCATTATTGCAGGATTTAAGAACTTTCAGCATATAATCCGGATTAAAGCTTATTGATATGTTTTCCCCGCCATATTCAGCAGGGATATAGTCTTCTAATTTGTTTGAGTAATTTATCTTTGTTATTAATCCACATTCAAGGGTTATATAGTATCTAATAGCGGATGATTTTGCTGTTTTTGCATCATTTGATGGTGTATTTTCTTTTACTGCTGCTACTTTTTTAATGCAATCAAATAATTGTTTTTTATCTATTGTTAAAAATTTGTCCGGCTTATCATTTATTGCAATTATGCCTTCATATTTTGGGAAAATGCCATCAAGCAAGGCACTTTCAATAATGATATTACCAAACCGTATATTTACACGTTTTTTGGATATTTTTATTAACGCTTTATTAGCACCTGTATTAGCAAGGTTTTTTAAAAGTAAATCGCATACAGCAGGTGATAATGTGAAATTTACTTCTTCATAAGGTTTTTTTATAGCGGCGCTATATACAGCAAGTGCATTTCCATCTGTTGCACAGAATTTTAATTTTTCATTATCTGTTTTGATATTTACCCCGGATAAAATGTCATATGTTATGCTTTTTCTGAAATCAAATGCTTTGTTTAAACCCTCCTTAAAATCTTTGATATTTATTTCAAATTCTGAATCATACTCAATTTTTGATTTTAAAATATTTTCAGGATATTTCAGCTGTATCAATGGAAGGCTTATCTTTGTCTTGTTTTCTGATAGTATTATTTCGGTTTCTTCTTTCTTGATACTTATTGCTTTGTCAAAGGTTTCAACAATGCTTGTAAATTTTTGTGCATTTACAAGCATTGTGCCATCATCTGTTATGTCAATTCCGTGGCTAATTTTAGCTATGCCTTTTATGCTTATATCAGATGCAGTAATTGAAAGCTTGCCATTGGATGTTTCAAATAAAAAGTTTTCTAATACCGGCTGTGCTTTTGCAAATTTAGAAGCCGTAATTGGCAACAATGTTTTTAAAACTTTTAAAAGTTCAGCTTTATTTACTTCAAATTTCATTTATTCATCTTCCTTGTCTTTATCATCCGTATTATCTTCATCGCATTCATAATTCAGATGCGCTGTTGCTTCACTACTTTTTACAGCTTGGTATAGCTTATCCCATTCTTCTTTGTAATTAACGGGACGCTCATACCAAAACCCCTCCATCCAAACTTCTTTTATCTTTTCTTCTAATTGCATTAATAAAATTCCTTTTCTTCTTGCTCCTGTGGGTGTTTCGCCCCGGTGGGCTTACATCCTACGTCGCCTATCAATAGTTTCACAAATGCCAAATTCACATTTGTCATTTGCTACACCCTGGCTTACGCATTCTCTATTTCATACGTAAAAAGGTTATCCAATACTTTTTCAATTCCGTTCTTTTTTAGTTTTTCTAACTGTACTTCAAGAGGATATTTTTTCATTTCCTCTATGCATTTTTCTTCTTCTTCATAAATCCACATTGTTTTTTAGCTCCTCATCGTTAAAGTTAAATCTATTCAATAGTTTTAGGGCGATTTTTGATTTTTTGCGCCAAAAATCAGGCATACTTTTTAGCCATTTGAGCGCATCATCTCTGCTGTACTCAAGGGGGCTGATGGCATTTTTTGCATCTTTTGCCTGTTTTTCAAGCATTTCTTTTGTGGCCTGTGCCCCCTGTATCATAGTTTTTGGCGGTTTGTATTTTTCAAAATTGGCCCGGGCATATTCCACAAGGCTTTTGGCTGGGAAATTCGTTTTTTCGTTTTGGTTAAAAACGGTCAAAAGCCAATCATCCGTGCATTTTAAAATACCTGCTTTATTTTTTATCGAATCCGTTAAAGATAAGAAACAGTTTTCAATATGTTCATCCGGAATTTTTCCCTGGACGCGATTTAAAAAAGAAAAGAAAGCCTGCCTGTCCTCCCCCTTTAAATCCCCCTCTATAGGTAGGGGGTCTTTATCATTATCTGTATCGTTATCATTATCTGTATCTTTATCGGGTTTTTTCGGTTTTGAAAAAAACCGTTCGCTTTTTTCGGTTTTTAAATTATCCGATTGGTTTTGAAAATATCCGTTTGGTTTTTTTGGGTTTTCATTTAAACCGTTCGCTTTATTTTCTTCGTTTGGATTTTGTTCGGTTTTTAAATTATCCGTTTGGTTTTTTTCTTGCGCATCTCTCTTTGGCCTTCCGCCTTTTGCTGCATTTTCAGCATTTTTGGCACATCTTTTTTCGTAAGCCTGCTTGTCTCTATCTATTGCAGCTTTTATAAATTTAAATGCCATAGAGGATACCGCATCTAATTTTATAGATACAAGTCCTGTCATATCGTATTCAAGGATTGCATCAAAAAGCTTGCCTTTCTGTTCAAAAGACAGTTCTTTTAGGTGCTCATAAAAATCGTGATATACGAGCACTGCACATTTTTCTTTTGCCATAAATTTCTACCCTTCGCGTCAGCCGGTGCGTGCAGGAAATGATGAATTTTCTGCAAAGCACTACGGTCAAAAGTTATTTTTGTGACGTTTCTTCTTTTAAGGTTGCAAGAATGCTAAAATCTGGTGCATCCGGGCTTAATTTGCTTTGCACACCACACATTGTGATAAAACAATTTCCTGCAGCAATTATTCCTGCAGCTTCTTTTTCAAATTGTAAATTGTAATAAGTTGTGCCTTTTTGGCTTGTTTTGGCCCAGGCAGCCCCAATTTTCATCGACATTGTTGAACTCCTTTATGTACCTATGCAAAGGATAAATACCACCAGGATATACAACACAAATGCATTGAATATAAAATTTATACCCGCTAAGATAAATTCTAGTGGTGTATTTATCCCTAAAGTTTTTAAATAGTTAATAATGTTTCTTTCCATGCTTGTATTTCAAATTTAATTTTGTTCCATGGTGCTTGTATGGCACTAAATCCCCTGAAATTTCAAAAAAACTGCGCCGGCCGATTACAAGAAAACCGACGCAAAATAGTTAGTTTGGGTTATTGGGATGGATAGTTGAAAATCTTTTGGTGTATTTCCCTGGGGTGTCAAGCCATTTCTATTATGCGCACCTAAAAAGCAGTGGCGTCCGTCTCGTACGCTTTATTACTGACACCTTCTTTTGATTGACAGCAATGTTTATTGTAGTGTTTTAGGTACAAATTCATTGTTTGCACCTTCACACCGACTCGTGCAGCTGCTCTTCATTCTGCTTTGTTATAAAATCTTCAAATTTTTCTTTTATGAAAAATAAATTTTTTCCTATCTTTACTGTTATACTGCGTGGTAATGAACCGGAATATAGCCAGTTATAAATAGTTTTGCTGTTTTTTAAATGCAATGCTGTTGCCACGTCTTCTACAGTCATAAATTCCATGCTTTTTATCCTTTTTTAAATTTTTATTACAAATTAGCCCCTTATTGGTGCATTAATTCACTTATGTGCTACTATTTTGTTAAACGTCAAATTAAATATCTGATTAAATGATTGTATAGTAATGATTAAACTATGTCAAATTATTATTATACTAATTTAGTATATAAAGTACATAAGCAAGCATATAGTGCCTTTTGATACTTTATAAAACTTCACATAAAAGGAAATAATGGACACACAAGGAAAGAGATTAAAAAAAATAAGATTAGCTTTAAACCTATCTCAAGAAGAGTTTGGGCAATTATTTGAAATAGGAAAACAATTCGTTTCGCTAATGGAAAATGATAAATCTTTTATGAATAATGACAAATTAGTTAAATTATTACTTGATTTTAATGTAAATATTAATTACCTTCTTTGTGGAATTGGACCAATGTTTCTGCCTCCAAAATATGAAGATGTTGAGGATGAATTAACACAAAAAGTAGAAGCCATACTTAAAAAAAATGGAATTATTTTGTAGAAACAATACTAGGCGAGAGCAAAATGGTTACAGTTTATAATAAAAAATGTTTAGATTGTAATCATCAAAATATACATGATGTTTTGGATAAATGTCCTATTTGCGACAGTTCTAATTTATTTCAAGATGGAATTAAAAAATAGAAAGAATTGTAAGAGAAGAAACAAGGGTAAAAATCTTATTAAGCTTCCTGATGATTATACAATAATTGATATTGAAACTACTGGTTTATCTGTCTCGGTGCATTAAAAGTTTGGAACAATGAAATTGTTGACAGATTTTCAATGCTTGTAAAACCCAATTATGCGATTGACTCATTTATAACAAAATTGACCGGAATAACCAATGCCATGGTAAAAGACGTACCCAAAATTGATAATATTTTGAATAAATATCTTGATTTTATAGCTGATGATGTAGTTGTAGGACATAATGTTAATTTCGATATTAATTTTATCTTTGATAATTGTTCGGAATACTACAAAAAAGAATTCTCTAACAATTTTATAGATACTCATAGAATTTCAAAAAAGCCTGTTTAATAGAGCATTATAGACTTAATCTGCCGATATTACAAGATAGATGTAACAGGACATTATAGAGTAGAAAATGATTGCCTTATAACAAACGCAGTATACCAAGCTATAAAAATGAAATCTTGTCAAAATATAATTCAGTTGAAGACTTTTATAAACAAAACTGGTTTCAAAAATATCAGGGCAATATAGCTAAAAGCATCACGACACAAAATACGGAATTTAATGAAGATGATTTTTTCTATAATAAACTTTGCGTTTTTACAGGTTCTTTGACTATGCAAAGAAAAGAAGCTATGCAAAAAATAATTGATTTAGGCGGCAAGGTTGCAGATAATCTCAGAAAATGAATTTTTTGAATTAATAAATGACAATAGACCCATGCCGGTGCGAATCAAATTTTAAAATCTCTCGGCTTGTATTATCAAATTAGGTATTTTTACTCTCTTGAAAATGCGCATGCAAAATGTTAAAATAATAATGTAACGTTTGCAATTGGTTTTGCAAGATAACCGGATGTATTTCCTTCAGTGTTCTTTCCGCTTTGAATTCTTCTATGATATATTTATTTTATGAATAATGATTATATAGAATTTTCAAAAATTTATAAAAGAGTTATGGATGTAGAAATTAAGCTAAAAAATAGCTTTTTCAATGCTTTAAAAACAACATATCCCACTACAATGTTTACAAAGTTGATCCCTGGAATTAAAAAATATCTTGCAGGAAAACATAAAGAATGGCGAAAAAATCAACAAAGAGATTTGTTGTTTGATTTAATAAATAAAAAAGATACAGAAGAAAATAAACATAGAGCATTTGTTAAAATTGCTTATCTTTCGGATATTATAAAACTTTTGATTGAATATCAAAATTTACATCGTGATACCAAATTTACAATGAATATTTACGGTGAAAAGCTTATATTTAATGATGTAAAGAAATATGGCTCAGGAATTGTAAAATTAAGAAACACAATAATGCACTTTAATATTAATGACTATAAAACAGGAAAAAATAATCATTTAGCTGCGCTTTATTATTGGGAAAAAGTTTTAAAAACAAATAATTGTTTTTTGCATAAAATCAATATAAAGAAGATTACGATTATAAATATATTAAAAGAAATGCAAGATAAATGCCCAAATTTCAATACTGCAAACGACAGATATTTGTGCAATGTTTTTGATGATATTGCTTGCATGAATGGAGTTAAAATAGAGAATTTGCCCAAATTATGGACCATAGGGCGTACTATATATAATTTAAAGAAACAACTTAACAAGCCTTTTAAATAAACCAACTGCAACCGCGCCAGTGTGAATAAAATTTTAAAATGCCTCGCTTGTATTGGCGTTTGGAATTTGATATAATAAAGATGTATACTCTTTTGTAACGATTTTACAGCAGTCAAAATTGTTGCTTTAAGAATGATACTATTTTAAAAAAACGTTTAACTTATTTTGTTATGAGCTTTACTGCTGTATGGTCTATAATTATAAATGGTATAGTTATCTTTAATATGATTAAATTCAATACACCTCTTAGCTGAAACCTTAACTATAGTTATTGGCTTACCTACAATTGTTATTTGGCACTTTTTCCCCAAGTAATCAGATAAGGAGCAGGAGTTTACAAAAACAACCTAATAAGCTTTTCAAATAAATTTAAACCTTTTTTATCTCCATATACACATTTTAGTGCATATAATATTTGTTTTAATAATTTTTTTTCCATTATTTCTCCCTCTCTTGGCTTTAAGGTCCTATTGGACTTTATAGTTTCTAACTGGTTTTAAAAGATTATTATAAAAAATAGCCAAGGTGTATATTACCCCATGGGATAGTGTGTTATTTGTTGTCTATCTTTAAATATTTGTAAAGAAACACTGGGAATATGATTGAGAATAAATATTTTAATATACAATAATTTCAGCCATCAATAAGGATATTTTATAATGACTGTTCGCAAAAAAGGCGATAAATGGTATTGTAGATTTCAACTTGACGGTGTTCGATATGAGCGCCGCTGTGCTCTGGCAACCAATGAAAAAGAAGCTAAAAAAATAGAATCCATTATCAAAACTGAAATATTGCGCGGTAATTACAATTATAGCAAGGCGCGGAATGCCACAAAACTAAAAGAGGGCATTGAATTATTTAAAAAATATTCATTCTGTAATAAATCAAGTCATAAATCAGATATGTCAAATATAAAAAAGATTATAGATTTTTTTGGAAATAATTGTCCACTAGATATTATTACTCCATCTAAAATAGAGGATTTTAAAATCTATCTTAAGAGCTATAAGGTTACAGAAAAAATAAAAATAAATAATCCTGAATATGGCAAAATGGGGTGTAGAAAAAAATATATTTATAAAGAGATAATAAAAGAGAAAAATAGGTCAAATGCTACAATAAATAGGCATTTAGAACTTTTAAGTAAAATGTTTAATTTATGTATTGAAAATGATTTAATAGAAAAAAATCCTTGCCAGGCTGTTGGACAATTGAGGGAAGAAAATTTCAAGATAAGATTTTTAACCACTGAAGAGGAAAAGGCATTATTTAACGCTATTGAAACAACGAGTTATTCAAATAAGAATAATGAGGTGATTTTTCCCTATATTCATTTAAAGCCGCTCATAATATGTGCTCTGCAAACTGGCATGAGGCGCTCTGAAATATTTGGCTTAAAATGGGCACAAGTAGATTTCAAGAATGGATTTATAGATGTATTAAAAACTAAATCAGGCAAAGCCAGAAAAATACCAATTTCTAAGCGTCTGGAAACAATTTTAAAAGATGTTTTAGCTACATCTGGTAATAATGATTATGTATTTATAAATATGGCAACAAATAAGCCGTATACTGATATAAAAAAATCTTTTTCTACTGTTCTTAAAAATGCAAATATTGAAAATTTCAGATTTCATGATTTAAGACACACTGTGGCAACGAGGATGGTAGAATCAGGAGTTGATTTACTTGTGGTTCAAGAAATACTTGGGCACAGTAATATTCAAACTACAATGCGCTACGCGCATCCTGTTCCTGAAAGAAAAAAGAAAGCGATAGATTGCTTATGTGATTTGTATTAAAATTCTTCCCCACTATTTCCCCACTTGATGTTAAATTCTTATTATTTCTTGATTTTTCTTAATTACGCTAAAAATCTTGTAGCACAAGGATTTTAAAGGAATTAATAAGAAACAAAAAGCAATGTAAAAAGCTAAAAAAAGTGGCTACGAACCAAAAGGTCGGGGGTTCGAATCCCTCCAGGCGCGCCACTTAAAATCCTTTTCCCAGTTGCTTTTTAGGGAATGGGATTATTTTTTTATTTGGCGGATTTTCGTTTATTCTCAGATTATTCTCAGTTTTTTCTGAAAATAAATTATCAAGTTTTACCATCGCTGCATTAATTCCATCTTTGTTATTTTTTGCATAAATATTATAAGTGGTATCCCAATCTTCATGTCCTGCTTGATTTTGTGCAAATTTACCTGAAAGTCCGCTTAAAAGAATTAAATCAATGTATGAAGCTCTGATATCATACAATCGGATTCTTTCAGTTATTCCACACATCTTTAAAAGAGGTTTCCAAAAATGGTTTCGTAAGTTATTGGGGTTTAAATAATTTCTTGCTTCATTTGCAAATAGTAAGGCACAATTGGGATTTAATTTGGCAATATGCTCTTCGAGCAATGTTGCTAATTTTGGAAAAATATAAACCTTTCTAATTGATTTATCTGTTTTAGGTTTTAATTCATTAGCTGTAAATTGCTTATTGATAACAATAATTTAAATCCATAATATATTTTCTGGGCCTATTTTTGTTTATATGTTATTATTCAATTGACTAGAATATTAATTTTTGTTACAAAAATTATACTTTACTAGCAAATTATAAAATTTTTTGGTTTTATACAATCGGGTTACATGGGTGAAATAACTGCAGCCAAGCAATGGCTGCTGTTTTATTCATTTTATTTGCAGACTGATTAAAACCAAAGATTAAATCTTGCAGATTGATTTTGTCAGTCTTTCGTTTCTGTTTGCACTCAGGATGTTTCTTAGCTTCATAATTGCCTGTGCATGCAGCTGGCAAACTCTTGATTCTGATATATTTATGGTTGCACCAATCTCTTTTAATGTCATATTCTCATGATAGTAAAGCACTAAAAGCATTCTTTCTCTTTCGGGCAGTTTTTTTAAGGCATATTCCAGCTCTCGCTTTGCATCCTTTTTTTCTATAGCTTCTTCGGGGCGTTCTGTTTTTTGGTCTTCGATTGTATCGATTATTTCAATACTGTCATCCCCTTGGCCTCTTTTGTCATACAAAGAATCAACTCCTGTATCTGAGGATAAGATTTCATCAATTTTTTCTTTTTCAAGGCTTGTATATTCAGCCAATTCGCTTGTTGTGGGTGTTCTGCCAAGTTTTTGTTTTAGAACTTCGGATGCCTGTTTTAACTCCTTGATTTTTTTTCTTATTGTTCTTGGAAGCCAGTCAGACGATCTTATTCTGTCTATAATACAGCCTCTTATTCGCATCAAAGCATATGTTTCAAACTTTGCACCCTTGTTTGGTGAAAATTTTTCAACAGCATCAATTAAGCCCTCAACGCCGTAGCTTGCTATGTCCTCATATGTAAAAGATGGAGGCAAACTCACCTTTATTCGCCCAATTACATATCTTGTCAAATATATATATTGAACAATTATTTTATCTCTTACAGTTTTGTTGCTTTTGTCTGAAAGGTACTCTTTCCATAATTCAGAAAGTTCTTCATCGGATATTTTTACAATTTTCTTAAAAGAGTTAATCTCAAAATTTTCACTCATTATTATTTTTCCAAGTCTTTAACACAATAAATTTTATTAACCACAAGATTTATTATCTGCGGTTTCGATGATTAGCAATTTACATAATCTATTGTCTAAAAATTAACCCTTTTTGCCATCATTTATTTATATGAAAATATGAAGAAATGTTACACAGTTTACACATCTATAACACCCTGCAAAGCCTTAAGTGGTATGCATTAGCCATATGTATTTAGAAATCTGCCTATGCAGCATTTGAACAATGAAGATTTTATTCCTCAATAATTTCGTAAAGACTTGAAGCTTCATTAATGCTTACATTTCCTGTTGGAATTTTTAATACCTTAGCCTTAAGTATTTTTGTTTTGTATTCTATGGCTATAATGTCATTTTCTTTTACTTGTTTAGCCGGTTTTGCAGGATTATTATTAACAAAAACTCTTGCCATATCGCAAACCTCGTTGGCTACGCTTCTTCTTTTGATTATTCTTGAAACCTTTAAAAATTTATCTAGTCTCATGATTTACGCCTTTGCCCCTATTGAATCCTTACCTATTGATTCAACTCTGAACTCAGGAGTGTTTTTCAGTTTTTCTTCTATCTCATTAAATGTTAAAAATCCCTCTTGAGCCCCAAAAACTTCAACCACTGCAGCAGCATTTACCGATGCACACTCAAGAGATTTTTTAACATCCATATTGTACCTTTCCATGGCGGCAGTATACGTGGAGCTAAAAGCATCTCCTGCGCCAAGAGTTGATCTTACCTTTGCAGGATATTCTGGCGCTTTATAGAATTTGTCACCGTCATATGCGTAAACACCAGCCTTACCATCTGTGATTACAATGTTGACGTCATTATTACCTCTTAATGTTTCAAGCATTAGGATAATATCAGGGTGGATGAAGTTTTCAGAAAAATTTTCATTCTTTGAATCAGGTCGTACTGAAATTTTGGTTAAAAGACTAGCTTCCTCTTTGTTTAATACAAGAATATCGGCTGTTTCAATGATTTTTGAAAAATACTTTTCACCTTTTTTAATTGCCGTTGTTCCAGCATTTATTGAAAGCTTGATGTCGTTTTCTTTGCAAAATATTGAAAGTTTATCCAGAAGCTTATTGCTTTCACCGGCAAGTGGTGCTATATAAATCCATTTTGTATTTTTTAAATTATCAAAATTAATATCTTTTTCCTTTATTGTGGCATTTGCACCTCTGTGGGCAAGAACAGTTCTATCTCCCTGAAAACTTACAAGGATTATTGAAAAACCAGTGAGTCCTTCGTCTGCCTTGATGACATTTGATGTATCAACCTTTGATTTTTCTAAATTTTCACAAATTAAAGGTGATATTTCATCAGCTCCAAGCTTTACCACAGTTGAAGCTTTAAAACCAAGATGTGCAAAATTTAAAACAGTATTAATTGCACCTCCGCCAAGGTTTCTGGAAAAATCATCAATTTCAACCTTGCTTCCATATGGGAAGCTCATAAAGTCACTCCTTCTGCTCTTTGTAGAAACAGAAACAATATTTGCACTGTCAGATTCTATAAATACATCAAGTGTGGCTGAGCCTATTGTAATAACATCAAACATTTAAACCCCTATTTGTTTTATGATTCTTCATATATTATAATACAAGCAATGTTTTTAAAAAGACTAAAATTGAATAATTATAGAAATTATCTTGAATTGGATTTTCAATTCTCAAAAAACAAAACCCTTTTTGTTGGCAAGAATGCCCAGGGAAAAACCAATCTTCTTGAGGCTGTTTATTATCTATCCTGCCTGAATTCAAGCAGGATTAAGAAAGACAAAGAGTTGATAAAATTCGATTCCGAATTTTGCAATATAAATGCATCTGTTTTGAAATCTGATACAGATGTTGAGCTCGACATTTTGATTAATCCGCCGAAAAATAAAATCTTAAAGGTCAACGGAATTAAAAAAAACAAATCAAGAGACTTTGTCCGTGTCTTATCTACTGTAAGTTTTTCTAATTCCGACCTGCTTCTTTTAAGAGGTGAGCCTTCAGACAGAAGAAAATGGCTTGACAATGCTATTTGCCAGGTTTATCCTGCCTATTTTGATAAACTCAACAAATATAATAAAATAAGGCTCCAAAAGGCAAATTTTTTATCTGAATTTCAAGGTGGTTATAATTTAAATTATGATATGCTTGATGTGTTTAATACGCAGCTTGCAAACTCAAGCGCTAATATTATGTATTTAAGAATGAAATTTTTGTCCGAAATAAAAAAAATTGCACATCAAAAACATCTTTCAATATCTGTTGATGAAGATTTAGATATTAAATATGAAAATACAATTGATGTTGATTTTTTAAACGTTTCCGATTTAAGCATATTAGTGTATGATAAATTAAATGAATTAAAAACAGAAGAAATAAAAAAAGGACAATGCCTGATAGGCCCACACAGAGACGATGTTGCATTCTTTATAAATAATCTTGATGCCAAAAGATATGCCTCACAAGGACAGCAGAGAACTATCGTGCTTGCCTTAAAGCTCTCAGAGCTTGATATTATACAGGAAAAAATTAACGAAATGCCTATTTTGTTATTAGATGATGTTCTTGCAGAGTTGGATAATTTAAGGCAAAATTATCTTCTAGATACCATTAAAGATGGTGTCCAAACAATAATTACAAGTGTGGATACCTTAGCATTTGATGATAATTTTCTAAAAGATGTTGAAATAGTAAACGTCAATGGTGGTAAAATAAGTCCTCAAATAGGCTTAGACAACAGGCATTGACAGATTTAAATCTCCAAGTAAAACACCGAATAAAATCCTATTTTGTATTTTTCCATATAATATACTGTGAATATTTTGTGTTCCCGTCTAAATCCTTCCAACCTATTTTTATATTATAGACTGCCTTAAAGCCTTTTTCTTCAATCTCTTTGTATGGTGGTTTGCATTCAATTCCATCTGTTTTCTTTGAATTTTTATTTTTGCTAAAGTAGCAATATTTGGGCAAACCATTTTCAGGATAATTATTTTTGTCCTTATTATTATATGTATTTATAGGCTGCAAGGGATAAGGTGTTACAATATAGTCAAATACTTTAAGTCTATATGTGTCAAACCTTGTAAGGATAAGTTCTTCTGCAAGTATATGCTTTTTGATTGCTTGTAGTTTTGTTGGGTGCATAAGCACATTGCCGTCAGTAAAAATCCCGACCGTTTTGTATTCTTCAATATAAGAGAGAATTGTATCATTGATTTTGCATCCTGGCTTATCGCCTTTGTAGAAGTAATAATTCATACATCCTGTGTTATAAATAAATGAATTATGGCTTTTTTCTTTTTTATATTCGTTAATAAGCTTATAAAAAGGTCTTGCTGCTAGATGACCCGATGCAATAAATAAGTAAAAACAAGCAAATAACACCACAAGTGTTTTATATATATTGTTTTTCTTGCAATACGATAGTATTAAAACGGGTGAGCTTATTGCAACAAAAGCCGCAACAAATCTTATGCTATATACCATAAACCCTATAGTGTAGCTTAATACGGCAAGGTTTAGATAAAACAAAAGTCCTAATGAATACAGCATAATCCATTTTTCTTTGAGGTTTGTTTTTATACCCTTAAACAGACAAAAAATGCCACATAATACGCTTGGCACAAAAGCCAAAAATCCTGTAATTCCAAAACCTATTGTATGTTCCGCCAGAGAAGAATTTAGGCCATCCATTTTTATCAATACGCCGGTTTCAGGTTTGATGCCCAATAAGCCAAACAAAATATTCTGCAACTTAAACATTAATGGAGACAAATAAATTCCCCACTTGAATCCTGCAAAATCAAATAGTTGAATGTTGTATCTTATAAAGTTTGCAATAAAAGCCTTAATGCCGCCAAAAAATCCATGACCATTAATTGCAATTTCAGAGCCAAAGGGATTTAAATAGTCTATAAAATTCAAAATGTAGTTATAGCTAGAAAAAAATATAAAATTAATAGCCAAAAGAAGCATAAATTTTGAAAAATTTTTCAACAGACCTTTTGTGCAAGAATATATAAACAACAAAATGACAATTGGAAGTCCTGCCATAAAGGCACTGCTTTTAACACCGAGTGCAATCGCAAAAGAAAGACTTGAAAAATAACCGTGCTTAATATTGTTTTCCTTTGTAAAATCAATAAACAATATTATTGAATATAAAAGCAAAACACCCGTAAATAAATCAGTTTGTGTACTTGAAATCTGTGTTATTATCCCTGCAAGTGATGAAAATATAAAAATTGCCCATAGCCTTTTTCTTATGGATATTGTTATTCTTTCTAAAAAAGACCATATGCCAACTATTCCAAATAAAAAACTGAAAAATTCTAAAGCCCCAAAGCCTATATCTTTTTTTGTAAGGGAATAAATCCAGGTGTAAATTAATTCCGAATTAATTGGCATAACAAGGTTTCTGACATCACTTGTATCAAAATGAAATATATATCCTTTTTCTGCCCAAACAAGCGCGCGGTAGGTGTGATAGCTTAGTGCATCAAAATCATTCACGGGAAGAAAGAAAGACATTATAAAATTAATAATTATCAGGTAAACAAATCCTGTACCCAGTATTATAAGCGCTTTGTCAAGCTTTAAACTGTTTTGAATTTTTTTACAAACGCTTACTTTCTTCTGAATGTCAAATTTTAAAATTGGTCTATTATTTTTTAGCCAACAGGCAATTGCTGTAACAAAAAATATTGTATTTAATAAAATAATTCCAATAGGCGAAATAGATTTAAATAAAGATAAAAGTTCAATATTTAATATTATTAAACCTATAAATATTATATAGAAATACAAGAAGCGGCCGAATATGGCGCTCAAAAAATACGCCGTAAAAAATGTTAGTAGAGTGGATATTATCATAGACTAATTATAGACTTAAAATTCGGTTAATCAAGAACTATCCTAATGGGTAGTTTACATTTATGCTTAAAATTTTTATTATAACCATTGTGCATATTCCACTCTCACTCGTAAACTGTTTAACCGGCTTCAATTATTTTGAAACCGGTTTTTTTTATACGAGTGCAGCTCAAGCCTAGCAAAAAGCTCAGCACTCTGCTGAGCAAAAAGCGACCAAATCTGGCATTTTGCAAAAAGAGCAAGCGAGTCTTTAGGATGCGAGAGTGTACAACTCTGCTTGGACAAACGCCCCGTACCTCAGGACTTCAAGATGGCTCTTTTGCTGTGCCCGTTATGTGTGAAGAGTAAGCGGTAACCAAATGTCGCTTTGAAAGATGTAGTAGGTAAATTGGTAGCCATACTAGTGTATGATGCATAATAAATCAAGCAAAATGGACTACTCAATGCTGAACTTTATAAGGTACTCAACTTGGCTAAAGGAATAAAGTAAAGTCAGACAAAAGGCACGCAAATACCATTTTTACTAAAGGAAGAAACCGGTTTTTTGGTATATACACTATTAATTTGCTCCCACTAAGAGCTTAACTTATAAAGTCCCTAAAATTAGATTTCTGGCATGATGCCTATATCTCGCATCTTGCCTCAAGTGCTTTAATTAAAGTTAATTCATCCGCATATTCTAATTCGGATCCAAGTGGAATCCCGAAAGCTATCCTTGAAATCTTTATCCCAAAAGGTTTTAATAGTTTATTTAAATATAGGCTTGTAGCCTCGCCTTCAACAGAAGGATTTAGGGCTAGAATTACCTCTTTAACATCCTCGCTATGCACTCGGTTTAATAATTCTTTTATTCTGATATCATCTGGGCCAATACCGTCAATAGGCGAAATGAGCCCTTGCAATACATGATAAAGTCCCTTATATTCATTAGTCCTCTCTATTGCAATTAAATCTTTTGCCTCACTTACAACACAGATAATCTCACGGTTTCTTGATGCATTTTGGCATATTTCGCAAGGATTGGTTGATGACATATTAAAGCATATATCACAATAATTTATTGTGGTTTTTGCCTCAATCATTGCCTCTGCAAATTTTTCCACATCTGAAAGCGGCATTTTTAAAAGATGTAATGCAAGCCTCTGAGCAGTCTTTGGTCCAATAGATGGCAGCTTTTGAAAATATTCTATTAATTTTGCAAGCGGTTTTGTATACTCCACTGTTTTTAAACTCCGCGCTGTACACGTTTGAAAAACGGCACACGCATATTTATTGCTAAATTAAAAATCTGATTTTATCAAGACTGCCCAAAGTTCAACTTTTAAATAGGCAGTCTTGATAAAAATGTTATTGTTATTTAAAATAAGCCTGGTATATTTATTCCACCAGTTGCAGCTTTCATTGATTTTTCCATTTCAGAGGCAGCTTTTTTTGTGGCATCATTTATTGCTTCTGAAATTAAGTCCTCGAGCATCTCAAGAGTATCTTTATCAACACTTTCGGGATTCTCAGGATTTACAGCTTCTGGCTTAATCTTGATTGATTTAAATCTTGACTGCCCATTGAATACAACACTTACAGCGCCCCCTGCGCATTCTCCGCTTACTTCTATTTCTTTTAAGGTTTCCTGCGCATCTTTTAGTTTCTTTTGCATCTTTTGTGCTTGCTGCATCATTTGTAACATATTCATTTTAAAATTTCTCCCCTAAATAAATATTAAAGTCATGTTATAATTATCTATTATATGCAAAGAAAAACTTATCTTCAACATTGTTTAAATAATAAAGGAAAGCTTTCAAGATGGCCATCAAATCTTATGCCTCTTGCATTTTATATTGCACCTTTTAGGTGGTATAAAGCAACCTCTCAGTCTGATGCATATAAATATACAAATCTTGTCCTAGAAGCGCTGAATACCTGGCAGGGGGCTGCTGGTGGCTGTGTGGGGTTTAATCTTGTTAATGCGCTTATAAATTCCCAGGTAAACCTTGAGTGGAAAAGGGTTGATAGAAAATCTCTTGGTCAATGTCAGTTTCATTATGACCCCAATGGTAGATTTTATTCTGCTGAGGTAAAAATCGGTCTGTCTGATGGCATTATTTGTAAAAAATATATGGATGAAGCCGAGGTGTATCATACAATTCTCCATGAAATAGGCCATGCTCTGGGGCTTGGTCACTCGCCCTATAAAGAAGATATAATGTATACTCCGCACCAGTATGGCGTTGTAAATCTTTCAAACCGCGATATTCAAACGCTTCGCTGGCTTTATAAATTTGATATAGGAAAAACTCCTGAAGAAATATTGGCCGCAAATGCTGGTGCCAATGCAAGAGATTTGGATGAACTTGTAATGTTTTTATCAGGCGAGAAAACAGAGTTTCAAAAGGTTGCTGATAACCTTAGAATAAAACCTAATAAAGATCTCGTGCAGGAAAACCAGAATATTGGTGATTTAAAGATGTATCTTATGCATGTGCATAATAATTTTGTGGTTAGAAAAAATAAGCAAGATTAAGCTCTGTAAAATATTTGCAATATTAATCCACCAAAGAAAAGTCCTTTGGTAAATTTTCTTCAATTATCTTTACAAAGTCCGAAGCTCTAACCCCGAGGGCTTCTGAAAGTTTAAAAATTGTAGTTAATTGCGGGTCTTTAAATCCTCTTTCTAGACTATTTAATAATGATGTTGAAATATCATATTCGCCCGCCAAAAGGTATAAACTCTTTTGTTTGCGAAGCTTTTTGAGCGTTTTACCTGCAAGGGTGCAGATTAATTTTTTCTTATCTGATTGTTGCATTTTTTAAATAATAAGTTAAAATAAAATTATCACGTTCACGAACGTGAATGTTTACGAGAAGCTGTTTATCTAATTGGAGCTATTTTAAATGAAAATTGTTTATCTAAAGCCTCTTAAAAGGTTGCATTTTTGTGTTGCAAATTTTTGCAAATCCATGTTTAATTTTTTATCCGACATTTTATTTTATGATTTCAGATTAACATTTAAATCTGAAACCCGCCACAAAAAACTAGATTCCAAAGAAAAAATACTTATAGATAGTCATGTTAATGCATTATTAATGCATGTTTTCAACAGCCAGGGCTGCAATAATAGTAAATCTATTAAATTTCAAAAATACCCAGCTTTCTCCCTCGTTGAAATGCTCATGGCATTGTTGATTGCTTCATTGTTGATGGTGGCATTAGCACCTGTAATGACAAAGAGGTTTAGTGAGAATGTTAATGTATCTGGTGGGATAGGTAATGCTGAATTAAAAC
>CATJOM010000068.1 GCA_949741915.1 uncultured Candidatus Melainabacteria bacterium
TCCCCAAATTGGCCTTAATGTGCTACTATACATTGCCACTATAACAATAGCCGTATAAGTTCACACTTAATGCTATACTGTAATCGCCTAACCTGTTTTTAACTTCTACTTTTAATTAACTTAATCAAAATACAATAAACCAACCCTCCTGTATATTACCCGACTGGGTAATGTGGTTTTTTGGGGTATGGGAATTTTATTTGGTGCGGAACAAGGCTGTAGTTGCTTTGCACAATATTTTGTACATAAATCCCCAAGACTTGATATAGAGTCTTGGGGAGAAATCCTATTTATATAAGTTATGAGCAGCCTGAGTATCCACAATTTAGGCAGATAAAACATCCTTCCGCCATTTTAATTGAATTGCCGCATTCGGGACAGAGGACAGTTTTTATCTCAATGCCATTTTCGTCAATTTCGGTTTTTTCAATTTTTAATTCCTGATGTTTTCTGGATGTTTCAGCTAATTTTATTGGTGAATTGGCTGATTCTTGCTTTATTTCAGATTTGTTGTCATCTTTTTTTGATTCTAAGAGCATAGGCTGTGAAAATCTTGAATTATTTCTATAAACAGTTATTCCTTTCAATCCGGCTTTGTATGCAAGTATATAAGCCTGTGCAACATCATCCAGGGTAGCATTTTCTTCAAAGTTAATTGTTTTCGATACTGCATTATCGGTATGAAGCTGGAATGCGGCCTGCATTAATACATGGGACTTTGGTGAAATATCGTGAGCAGTTACAAATGTTTCTTTTGTTTTTTCATCAATGCCATCAATGTGAGCCACAGAGCCTGTCTGTGCAATTTGTCCCATCAGGGTTTCATTATAAAATCCGTGTTCAATTGCATAATTCTTGAAAATAGGATTTACTTCATACATTTCAGTGTTGTCCATTATATTTCTTTTGAATGCAAGGCCAAATAATGGCTCTACGCCGCCGGAGGCACCAGCTATCATTGAAATGGTACCCGTTGGCGCGATGCAGGTTGTAGTTGCATTTCTAATTCCATAGTTTGCAATGTCTTTGTCAAGCTGTGCCCACATTTCATCGCCAATAAGACCTGCGGATTTTCCTTTGTATTTTTCTGAAAGGTAATTTCCCCTGTCGTATACTGAGCCCGGGAAATTGCCAAATTTACCGCGTTTTTTGGCAAGCTCTATGCTTTCAACTTTTGAATGGTAGTCTATAAATTCCATTATCTGCTTGCCTAAAAGACAACCTTGCTCTGAATTATACGATATGCCCATTTTCATAAGCATATCAGCCCATCCCATAACGCCAAGGCCTATTTTTCTGTTTGCCTGAACCATTTCAGCAATTTTTGGAAGGGGGTAGTTATTAGCAGCTATTACATTGTCGAGAAAATGTATTGAAAGCCTTGTTGTATCCTTTAACTTTTCCCAATTTATATAATTTTTACCGTCAGCGCCTTCTTCTACCATTCTGCTTAAATTTATGGAACCAAGGTTGCAGGCTTCATACGATAGAAGCGGAACTTCGCCACATGGATTTGTTGATTCAATATCTCCGACTAGTGGTGTTGGGTTATCTTTATTCATTTTGTCAATAAATATTACACCTGGTTCGCCTGATGACCAGGCGCCTTTAACTATTAAATCAAATATTTCTTTTGCTTTTAATCTGTTAACGGGCTGCTTGGTGTTCGGATGAATTAACTCATAATAATCATTTTTTTCTAGGGCTTCCATAAATTTGTCAGTGATTGCAACGGAAATGTTAAAATTATTAAGTTTTGTTAAATCACTTTTGCAATTTATAAATTCCAGAATATCAGGATGATCAATCCTCAAAATGCCCATATTGGCGCCGCGTCTTGTCCCGCCTTGTTTTACTGCCTCTGTCGCAGCGTTAAATACTTCCATAAAGCTTACAGGGCCAGAAGATACACCCATTGTTGAATGAACTACATCATTTTTTGGTCTTAATTTTGAAAAGGAAAAACCAGTTCCCCCGCCTGATTTATGGATAAGAGCAGTGTTTTTAATGGTTTCGAAAATTCCTTCAAGACTATCCTCAACAGGAAGTACAAAACAAGCGCTTAATTGGCCAAGTTCGCGCCCTGCGTTCATGAGGGTTGGAGAATTTGGCATAAAATAACGGTTTGCAATCATATTATAAAATTTCTTTTTAGTTTTATTAATTTCGGTTTCATCTGCGCCGAAATTTGCATCAGCATTGGCAATAGTATAGGCTACCCTTTCAAAAAGCTCTCTAGGGGTTTCTGTAGGATTGCCATTAATATCTTTTTTTAAATATCTTTTTTCTAGTACTTTTTTGGCATTTTCTGACAATTTAACTTCGCAGTTTTCGTTTTCCATTAGAGCGTTCACTCCATACCTCCTGATTGTAACTATAATAAGTAATTATACGATATTATAACAAAAACGAACTGAAAAAATGAGTTTATAAATAATATTATTGTAAAGAATGTTTAATGAAGTTTATAAATTACTAAAATCAGCTAGGCGCCATGGTTTTCAAGATAACATCAAAAAACTTTCAGCCCAAAAAATAAATTATCTGTAGAATAAATTTCGTAGGAGTTTTGGTAATAAGTTTAAACTATAATGAATGTAATTTGTTTTAATGCAGAGAAATTATACAGGCTTTCTTATGACTATTTCCATTATGAAGGGAATATCAAACTTGCAGAAGCATGTATAAATAAAGCCTTGAAATATGATAAGAAACAAGTTAAAGGCTTGCTTTTAAAAGGAAATATTTTAATGTCGAAAGATGATATAAAGGGCGCAATTGCAATATTGAAAAAGGCATTAAAGGAAGATGCTAAAAATAAGGAGTGTTTGTATTTAATGGCAAAGGCATACAGCCTTAATGGTATGCATCAAGCTGCAATTGATATATTGGATAAAATTTTCATTTTTCAGATTAGTGATATGGAGTTTTTATCTGATTGTTATGAATTAAAAATTAATATATTGATGGAATTGCAAAAGTATAAGAAAGCAGAACAGATTCTAAAATCTCTAAATAATAGACTATTATCACAGGATATTTTCTATCTGAAGGAAAATTTTTACAAAATTATACAGAACAATGCTTATTTCGCACGAAAAAATAATAATAGAATTTTGCATGTAAACTTTTAACACACAACAATTACATGCTTTTAAAATGTAAAAAAATATGATTTAATAAAATAAGAGAAGATTATTAGATTAAAGTTGTGAGATTTTAAAATTATGAAAAAAGGTTTTACTCTTGTTGAGGTTTTTTTGACATTGGGAATTATTGGAATAATCGCTGCAATGACCATTCCTTCTATGATACATGTTTCAACAAAGAAAGCCACAATTGAGCAGTTAAAAAAATCGGCTGCAACCTTAAATACAGCTGTTTACAATGCGACAATTACAAATGGTGAAGTTTCAACATGGAGATGGCAAGCTGATGATGGCATTTTAGATATAATGCAAAATATTATCTCCCCCAGGCTTAATATTGGATATATGTGCAGTGGGGATGTTAACAATATTAGTAGGCAGTGCAGATATACCGTAGATGGGCTCGATGGCAAAGAGGCAGAAATATTAAATGGCTTTGATTCAAAAACGAGGGTTGTTTTGAATGATGGTTCACTGATAGCTTTTGCTGGTGGATTTCCTGAAGAGAATCAAGGCGGTGGAGCTGGCGGTTCAGGCTCTGGAGGAGGTTCTGCTGATGGTGATAAAGACAAGCCAGTTAATCCTTGTTCATGGGGTGCTGATGACCAGGCGATATGTGGAATCTTTTTGATTGATGTAAACGGCAGCGAAAAGCCAAATATTGTTGGAAGAGATGTGTTCTTTTATGCACTTCATTTAAATGGAGCTGTCTTGCCATTTGGTGCAAATCAGACTGAAGATTTTATTGATGAAAATTGTTCAAAAGAAGGGGACGGAGTTAGTGGCAAAACTTGCGCAGCAAAACTTGTAAATGGTGGTTGGGATGTTTGTTACACCTGCGATAAACCGTACCCTGCAATATTTTAGGGCGCTGTTTCATTCTAATGTTTTTTGTGGTATTCTCTAATTGATGAAAAACAAAACAGTTGAATGTATATTTAATGAAATCAATAATGCAAAAAAGATTCTCATAGTATCTCATGTTAATCCCGATGGAGATACTTTGGGTGCAATGTGTGCTTTAAAATTATTTATAGGAAAAAAAGCCGATACTTTAATACAAAATTTAACCGGAGCTCCAGAGACATATAATTTTTTGCCCGAAATCAACTTAAGTAAAAATTTAAATAATGTTGATGATATTTATGACTTGGTAATATGTGTTGACATTGCTGCAATTGACAGGGTAGTGCAAAAAGCAAGATGGATTTTTGATAATGCTAAGATGACTATCAATATAGATCATCACAAAACAAATAATGGATATGCAAAAATTAACTGGATAATCCCTGATGCTTCAAGCGCAGGCGAGGTTTTGTTCAATATGCTCAGGGAACAAGATGTAAAAATTACGAAAGAAATTGCAGAATGCTTGTATGTCTCAATCTTAACTGATACAGGAGGCTTCAGATATGAGAACACTAAGCCTGAAACTCTTGAAGCTGCTGCACAACTGATAAAATTGGGAGTTGACAATGCGGATTTGGCAAAAAAATGTTACAATACCAAGCCCAAAAATATGATTATGTTTCAGGCTGCAATAATATCAAAAACGCAGTTTATGTTTAACAATAGAGTTGCACTTGCAGCAATAGCCCAGGAAGATTTAGAAAGGTTTAATGCAAATAATGAATTTACGGAAGGCATTGCAGAGACTCTGAGAACAATTAAGACGGTAGAAGTTTCAGCTGTTTTAAAAGAAAGTGAAAGTCAGACTACTAAGGTGAGCCTAAGAAGCGACAGAGTTGATGTATGTCAAATTGTTAAGAAATTTAACGGAGGTGGGCATATACATGCGGCTGGCTGCACAATCAAAAAGCCTCTCAGAATAGCTCAGGAAATGCTTATATGCGAGATTGAAAAATGTTTAGGCTTATAAAAGAATACTTTCTTAATCTTAAGGAAAGCATTATCCATGAAGATTTTCCAAATGCTGCTGCAGAAATGGCTTATATGCTTGTAATTGGCATTTTTCCTTTTATGTTGTTTTTGACGGCTGTTTTTGGCTGGCTTGGCAAAAAATTTTTTATGGGAAAATTGTTATCTGCTCTTTCTGCAGTTGCGCCATCTGATGTTGTCGCAATGATCACGTCTGTTTTAAAAGAAGCAACTCTTTTTCAAAATGGCGGAATTATTGGGATAGTTGGTTTTTTTGTAACATTATTTCTTGTCTCAAATGCAATAGCTGTAATAATAAAAGGTTTGAATCGCGCCAATAAAATTCAGGAAAATAGGTCATTTATTCATGTTAGAGTGCTGTCCATTATTATGGTTCTTGTAAATACATTTTTTCTTTTTATATCAATAAATCTTATTATTTTTGGTAAGGTAATTTTGTATTTAATATCGGCATACATTCATCTTCCTGAAGAATTTGTAAATACTATACTTATTTTAAGATGGCCAATTGCTTTTATAATGCTGTTTATACTTGCTATGATAAACTACTATGTTCTTCCTGCAAGAGACTTCTCTCTTAAAAGAAAAAGCATTGTGCCAGGGGCCTTATTTTTCTGTATATTTTGGCTGCTTGGGAGCTGGCTGTTTTCTTTGTATGTGAATGAACTTGGGACATACAATAAGGTTTATGGTACAATTGGAACTTTTGCAATTTTAATGGTTTGGCTATACTACACCTCAATAATTATGTTGATTGGAGGTGAGATTAATAATCAAACTCTTTATAAATTAACAAAAAACAAGAAAGATGAGTCTTAGAATTGAGTCTGTGCTCATAAAACTTTTGCATCTTTACAAAATGTAAAAAATGTCATAAAATTGTTAAATGCTTGACTTAAATGCTAATTATGAAGTAATGGGATATAGCGTTGGTGACACAAAAGCCGGCACTAAAATGGGAAAACTTCAATTAAGAAATTTAAAAGAAAATTCAACCCTCAATTGTATCCTTTGGGAAGAAACGTTAAATCGTCTAAATTCAAAGCTTTTTAGAACTGGAAATATTGTAAGAATAACGGGCGCGAGTTTTAATGAAAAATTTAATAATTGCCTTGTGAGCAATATGGAGCTTATTGAAGAAGCTGTTCTTGGCTTAGATGAAGTTGCGAGGGAAAAATTATTTAATGACATCCTGAAAACCATAGATGATTTTAAAAATGAAGATTTAAAGACATTTGTGCGCGATGTATGGACAAAGAATGAGGAATTAATCAAAATTTCTCCTGCTGCAAAACTTATGCACCACAATTATCTTGGCGGATTAATCCAGCACATTTATGAATGTCTGCAATTTGCCGAGTGCATTTTCCCAAACATGCACAAAAAAATGAATAAGGATGTTTTGTTTGCAGCTTGTATTTTGCATGATATAGGCAAAATTTTTGAATATAAGATTGATTTTGAAACCGGATTTGTAGAATATAACGAAGAATTTAAAAAGGATTGGATAAGCCATTCGCAATATGGTTATTCCTTGTGCATGGCAAATAATCAGATGCAAATAGCAAAAATGATTGCGGCTCACCATGGTAGAAGTGATTGGGGTGCAATGATTGATTTGGGCGAGAAAGATTTAGAAAATTATTATTATATAGTTCATCATATAGATGATTTATCTGCAAAATTTGGAAAAATCTATATAAGCGATTTGAAAAAAGATTAGAGGAATTTTATAATGAGAAAAAAAATTGCAGTGTTAACAGCAATGTTATTTGCCTTTTTAATGATACAAAGCGTTGATGCATATCAAATAAAGGCTGATGCGCAAACAAAAAGGATACCCGCAGGCACAAAGCTTGAGCTTGAGTCTGTAAATACTGTCACAACAGAAACACTTGATGCAGGAGACATGTTCAGTGCCTATCTTACAAAGGATGTATATATAGATGGGGCTGTAATTCTTCCCAAGGGTACGATTATAAGAGGAAGCTCTGCAAGTATTACAAGACCTAAAATACTATCTCGTGCTGCGGTTTTATACTTAAATTTTGATCATATAGTTGCGCCAAATGGAAAACAGATTCCTCTTAAGGCTGGAATAAATTCATCGTTTAAATTAACAGAAGATGGTGGAATTGATGGAGGCGGGGGTTATGGGCAGGCACTTGCTGACAATGTAGCTAAATCAGGTGAAATCATTAGAAAATCAGCTAATTGGGGGGTTAAATCAGGCGAAGATTTATTCACTGGTGGTAAATATCTTGTTACACCAATAGCCGCAATAGGCGGAACTATTGCAGGTGCTGGGTATCTTGTTGGGGATAGTATAATTGACCTATTTAGAAAAGGCAAAGATGTTGTAATATTAAAGGGACAAAGATTCGGAATACTCCTTATAGAGCCAATTGACATACCACTTTTTTAAAGAACAACTATGAAAAGAAATTTTGATAGCTTAAAAGAAATTCTGATAAAAAATAACCTCAAAATATCAGCTGGCGAGTCTTGTACGGGAGGTTTGATAAGCTCATACTTGACAGATATTGATGGGGCATCAAATTTTTTAGAGCAGGGATTTGTAACATACGCACCTGAAGCTAAACAAAAATTTTTAAAGGTTAAAAAGAAAACTATTGATAAATTTGGTGTTGTAAGTAAAGAAGTCGCTGAAGAGATGGCTGAAGGGCTGCTTCAATATGCTGATATAGGCATTTCAACAACAGGTTATGCAGGGCCTTCTGGAGGTGATGAAAAAAATCCACTTGGTTCGGTTTATATAGGGTTTGGCCTTAAAAAGAGTGTTAAAAACATTGTAAAGTCTGTTAAGTTTATCTCAATATACAAAAAACGATGTGAAATTAAGGAAGATTTTGCTAAAATTGCACTGAATGAGTTATTAGCTTTTCTTAATGAGAATATATAGCCACATTTAATTCGTATGGCAGTTGTTCTGAATTCAGGGTTTTTATTAATTCTATATGATTATTGTAAAAAAAATGGAGGACCATATTGATTCCTTCTGTTTCATGGTAGATAAGATAATAATAAGGCTGTATGATGTGCGGCAAATAAATATGTTGAATCTCTCTACAAAACGCAAGCAGAAATAAAGTCTGAATTCGTTTACTCTGTGTCTTAAAATTATAATTTATAAGAAAGCAGTAATACTTTGGGACAATATAAACGAAGCCAAGCCATAAGGACATTATAGTTGATGTCATAAAGCCCTGAGGGCTTAAAAAATAATTTGTAAATTTATGAGTAACGAAAATGCACATTTAAGGGCGTAGTTATACTTATTATTTTAGGTAGTTTAAGTTTATGCAGTGCTTTTAATCTTTACAATTTTTAACAAAATTAGACTAAGTACTAAATTGTTTGTAATTATTTGGCAACACCTAAGAGTTTAACCATTTTACAATGCAATTTCAAGGGATTTTTTTGATGAACTACAAAATTAAGCGCTTCAAATATTTGTCTTCAAATTACTTAATTATTTCCCTTGCAAACTAAAATATAGTAAAATGTTTGTGTGGAATTGTATTAAATTTATGAGCATTAAGAAGAATAAAAACCAGTTAATCATTTCAATATTGGTCGGCATAGCGATATTTGCCGTCACATATCAGTTTGTAATTCGTCAACACCAGGAAAACCTCAGACAAAAAGAAGAAATAGCAAAGCTAAAAAGCGGCATAGGGGTAAATTATATTGCAAATGACGAAAATAGTACAATTTACGTTGTTGCAAAGGTTGACATTCCAAAAGATCATACCATTACGAACGACGATGTTGAATTAAAAGATTTAGGCATGAAAACCAAAGGTGTTTTTTCAGACTTGAAGACTGTAGTAGGTGCAACGACAACCAAGGAAATTGAAGCAGGAAAACCTGTTGCAAAAAACAGTCTCAATGTTCTTTTATCAGAAGCGGGCAGTTCAGATGAGCCAAGGCCTGGATATCGAGCAATTGCTGCAACGATTTCATCAAACAGAATTGCACCTTTTATTGAGGATGGTGCATATATCGATATTTACACTGCAAACAATACGATTCAGGCAACAAATGTCAAAATTTTAAAAATACTTGATTCAAGCGGTAAATCAAACAAGCTTATACTTTTTGAAATAAAGGAAGAAGATGTTGGGCCATTTATTTATGGAATGAACGAAGATAAACTTATTCCTGTGCAGAAGAACAAGAAAGACAAAACAGAATATTCTTTTGCCTATGACCCGTTTAAATATTCTTCCTATACTGTTTCAAACGAAGACATAGATGGTAGCTTCGCTCCATCAAGTGATATACCGCAAGATGGTGGCAATTATTATGTCCCTGTAAGCAGTACAAATAAGGCTGAATCCGTTGAAGTTATTCAAGGAAGCAAAAAAGAAACACTGGATTTTTAATAAAATGAAATATTATCTTAAATTTATAGTTTTAATATGTTTAATTCTGCAAGCTGGCATGGCGTATGCGGAATTTCGTGATGTCAATACGGATAATATCATGGGTGACATACCTGTTGTGAGTGCGCCATCCAAAAATGCTGTTCCTGTTTCCAATAATGCCGTCAAGGATAACAACAAAAAACTTTATGGCGTTGTTGGCAAATCACAAATTTTAAATTTTGATACCGGAATAAAAAGGGTTTCAATTGCTGACCCTAACGTTGCAGATGTTGTTGTGATTTCTCCAAAGCAATTAATTGTGAATGGAAAAAAAGCAGGCTCAACAAGCCTTATCTTTTGGAGTAAGACTTCAACCACACCTGTATTCTATAATCTTTCTATCCAGCAGGATACCGATGGGTTTCTTGAAGCTGTGAATTATGTTGCGCCGAATGAAGATATAACAATTATTTTTAACAACAACGGTGCTGTCATGAGTGGCTTTATTAGTTCTTCAAGCATAAGAGAACAAATTAAAAACCTTGCAGAATCTTATAATATCAAGCTTACTGATATTACAGAAAGTCCGACAAAGCAGGTGCTTCTCGAAGTAAGAGTGACAGAGATTTCTAAGAATTTTACAAGAGACCTGGGGGTTCAGTTTGGATATGGTAAAGATGCAAAGAGTCTTAGCGAGTATCTTTCTGGACTTATAGCATCGAATCCTTTAACAAAGCTTAACCAAATATTTTCTGATGGTGGCTTTAGTTATTATCTTTACAATCAGAATAGCAAGATTTCTGCAACGATAAATGCTGCAGAGGAAAAGGGTGATATAAAAATACTTGCAGAGCCTAAATTATTGGCCGTTAATAACGAAGATGCAAGTTTTAATGTGGGCAATGAGGTTCCTATTCCATCAGAAATAGGTGATAATGGTAATGTTTCTTATGATTTTAAAGAAACTGGTGTGATATTAAAATTTAAACCTACAATTATGGAAAAAACGGGGAGGGTTCGCTTGAAATTAAGCCCTGAAGTTTCTGAAATTGACAGGTCAGCAGGGATTGTGACTGGGGATAGAACCCAGGTTCCAGGGTTTAAGACAAGGAAGGTTGATACAACTGTTGAATTGATGGATGGCGAAACGCTTGTAATAGCAGGACTTTTAATGAGTACAAGCACTAAAAATAAAAGCCAGGTACCTGGGCTTGGGAATATTCCAGTATTGGGTGTATTGTTTAGAAACTCGGAAAATGTTACAAATGATTCAGAGCTTGTAATATTCATTACGCCAAAGATTGTGGATAATATGTCCCGGGTGGATGATATTTAAGGTAATGCAATATGGGAATAAAAATAGATACTGTAATAATTGATCCTGAAAATAATTCCAGGGAAATAATATTGAATTATCTGGCCCAGGTGCCCGATATAAATATTACCCAGGAATTTAATGATGTTTTGACTGCCATGAATTTTATTATTGAAAGCAGACCGAACCTTATTATTGTGGATATTTCCCAAAAAACACAAATGGCTCTTGATATAATTGTAAAAATATCAAATCAGCTAAAAAATTCTAAAATAATTGTTCTCTCCTATGATATGAGCCCTGAAATTGTAATCAAGGCGCTAAGGGCAGGCGCTAGAGAATTTTTAACAAAACCTCTTATAGAAGCTGAATTTGTTCAATCTGTTGAAAAATTAAAAGATTTAATTTTGGGCAATATCAACGATACAACAAAATGCAAGGTCATAACCACGTTTTCAAATAAAGGAGGCATTGGAAAGACTGCAATAGCAACTAATTTGGCTGTTGAAATTGCTAATATGACAAAAGAAAGGGTTGCTCTTGTAGATTTAAATATGCAAATGGGCGATGTTACAACCTTTTTAGACCTTAATCCATCATTTGATACAGCTTATGTTATTAATAATCTCGAAAGGATTGATGAAGGATTTTTATTGTCAACCCTTGAAAAATATCATAATTCAAGCCTTTATGTGCTTGCCGATCCTCCTGATTTAGAGCAGGCGGAGGTCATTACATCGGATAATATTACAACTTTGATAAATGTTTTAAGAAACGTTTTTTCATACATTATAATTGACACCACGGCAAGTTTTGACGGTAAAACCATTACAGCCCTTGATAATTCGGATCTTGTTTTGCTAATTACAATAGTGAACCTGCCGTCTGTGAGGAACTGTCAAAGGTGCTTTGATTTGTTTAAACGGCTTGGCTATGCAAAGGATAAGATAAAAATAATAGTAAACAGATACATGGAAAATGATGAAATAAAAGCGGAAGATGTTGAAGAGGTACTGGGACATCCTGTGTATTTCAAAATTCCAAATAACTATTTTACAATCATAAATGCCATAAACAAAGGGCTTCCTGTATGTGAAATCAATCCGCATTCAAATATTGCAAAAAGTTTTAGGGAGCTTGCTGCTTTGCTGTCGGATAATTTTACATACACAAGCAACCAAAAACCGCAGAAACGGGAAAAATCATTTAGCCTTCTGGAAATTTTTAAGAAAAAGGAGGAAAACTAATTGTCACTAAAAGATAGACTGAGTTCTACTGGCGGGAGCAAACAGCCGTCTAAAAAAAATGAAGTTGATATTGTGGGTAATATACCTTTAAGTGAAGAGTTTTCATCCTTAAAGGAAAAGTTGCATTCGCTTTTAATTGAAAAGGTAAATTCTACTCCAAGCTGGTCGTCATATAACGATGACGAGCAAAAACAGCTTATCCGTCAGTTTATTGAGGGACAGCTTAATGCAAATTTCCGCTCTGTTCCATTAAATAAGGACGAAAGGGAACAGTTAATAAAAGAAATTATTCAGGAAGCAAAAGGCTTCGGGCCATTGGACCCATTGCTTGAAGATGCAAGCATCAGTGATATTTTGGTTAATGGTGCAAAAAAAGTTTACGTTGAGAAAGATGGCAAACTATATAAAACATCCATTGTTTTTAAAGATAATAATCATCTTAAGAATATTATTGAAAGAATCGTGTCAAAAATAGGAAGAAGAATTGATGAAAAATCTCCTATGGTTGATGCCAGGCTTGCAGACGGTTCGCGTGTTAATGCTATCATCCCGCCTCTTGCAATTGACGGACCTTCCCTTTCAATAAGAAGATTTAAGGCTGATGCTGGAACAATAGAAAGCCTTCTTCGGTGGGGTTCTATCAGCAAAGAGATGGCAGAAGTGTTAGAGGCTGCTGTTGCAGCAAGGTGCAACATTGTAATATCCGGGGGTACAGGTGCCGGCAAAACTACACTCTTGAACAGTTTATCTGCGAAAATTCCTTCAGGAGAAAGAATTATAACGATTGAAGATTCTGCCGAATTAAGTTTACAGCAAGACCATGTTGTAAGGCTTGAAACAAGACCTTCAAATATCGAAGGGCAGGGTGAAATCACTGCAAGGGATTTGGTTATAAACTCTCTTCGTATGCGTCCCGACAGAATAATAATAGGAGAGTGCCGCGGTGCTGAGACACTTGATATGCTGCAGGCTATGAATACTGGCCATGATGGCTCTTTAACCACGCTTCACGCTAATTCACCGAGAGATGCTTTATCAAGGCTTGAAACCATGGTTATGTATTCAGGGATTGATTTGCCTGAAAGGAATATAAAAAACCAAATAGCCTCTGCTATTAATATCATTATACAGGCTTCAAGGCTGCAGGATGGTTCAAGAAAGGTAACAAAAGTTTCTGAAATTGTCGGCATGGAAGAGAATGTCATTACAATGCAGGATATTTTTGTGTGGGAGCAAACTGGCGCAAGTTTCAAAAGCGTTATGGGTATGCATGTTTCAACTGGTGTAAGGCCGAAATTTGTGGATAGAATCAAGGCAAGGGGTATGGATATCAATCCTCAGTATTTTGATAAAAATCACCGCCATACTTATCTAAACAGAATTAATCAATCTGCAGGCGTAAATATGCAGCCAAAAGAACAGGTTAATCCTCGACTTCAGGCGCAGCAGCCTGCTGTTAAAAAAATGTCTAATACAGATTTGGATATTTTAAAAAGGCTTAAGAGATGATAGCTTTTTTGGTTTCATTGTTACTTGGGTTTTTGTGCTTTATATTTGTTGCAAACCTTTATCAGGTGCGCATTCCAAGAGCGCCTGAAATTGAGAAACGTCTCGAGAATATAAAAAAAAGTTCTGAGCAGCAAATAAGCGGTATCAATCCTGATTTTATGATGGTTGAAACTGAATTTAAGTTTGGTTTTTTAAGTAAATACTTAAAAGATTTTAAACCCGCCGAATACCTTAAAGATCAGCTTTATTATGCAGATTTAAACATACAGGTTGATGTTTTTATGTTGATTTCCGTTATGTGTTGTCTGCCTTTTGCTCTTATAGCTTTATTTACAACGCCTTATATAATCGTTTTAGGAGTATTGTCTGCCTTTATACCCTTTGTTGTAGTAAAATTTTTAATAATGAAGCGCACAAACCTCTTTACTCAGCAGTTTCCGGAGGCCTTAGATTTATTATCAAGTTCGCTTCGTGCAGGACACTCTCTCTATAGTGCATTTGATGTCATAGTAAGGGAGATGCCCTCTCCTATAAATCAGGTTTTTAAAAGCGCGGTTGATGAAATTGCATTCGGTATAGATACAAAAGATGCCATACTTTCTCTCACAAAAGTTATGCCCTTTAGTATGGACCTGAAATTTTTTACCACCGCTGTAATCTTACAAAGGGAAGTAGGCGGAAACCTTGCTAAAGTTTTAGACAGCCTATCTGTTACAATAAGAGAAAGGTTTAAAATGCTTGGGCAATTAAAGGCCCAAACCTCCCAATCAAAATTTTCAGGAATCGTCTTAACTCTTGTTCCACCCTTGATTGCCATAGTTTTATTTTTTATATCACCAGGGTATATGGATCCGCTTCTCCATACTACACAGGGCAATATCGCAATAGGAATAGCTACGGCAATGCTTAGTGTCGGAATTTTTTGTATTGTTAAAATTCTATCAATTGAAATATAAAAGGATAATATGAACTACTTACTAATACCAACACTTTTTGGCCTGTGGGCTGCATATGTAACGTTTGTCTTGATACAGAAAGAGGACAGCTTTTTGACAAAGAGGATAAAGAATGCGGGGAAAAAGTTTAAAACATCTCCGAGAAAATTCTTTGATAACCTTCTTGAGGTTTTGAGACCGTTAACTGCGGGCAATATAAAAAATATAAATGTTAAAAATAAGATAAAAGCCCTTCTTGTAAGGGTTGGTGCGCCATCGTCAGAGGATGATATATTAGATTTTGAAAACAGGAGACTTATGGTTGTCTTATTTGTCTCTTTGTTTTGCGCCGTTCTTTTAACTGTATATAAGCTCAATCAGGTGGTTTTGTGTATCAGCTGCGTTGCTATTTATTTTGCGTATAAATATCCCGAATTAAAGATTAAAAGGCTTATTAACATTAGGGAAAAAGATTTTTTGAAAAATTTTCCCGATGCGATTGATATGCTTTCTGTTTGTGTTGAGGCGGGTCTTGGGCTTGATGGTGCTGTAGAGCGCGTAGGTAGAGAGTTTCAAGCTTTTTCTCCTACAATTGGATATGAATTCATAAGGCTTTCGCAGGATGTGCAATCTGGTCTGCCAAGAAATGAAGCCCTGAAAAATCTTACAAAAAGAATTCACTGCAAAGATTTGCAGTCTTTTGTTGCGCTTCTTATACAATCTGAAACACTTGGCACAGGAATTGCCCAGCCCCTTTCAGTTTATTGCGACACTTTGAGGAGCAGGAAAAAACAAAGGATTGAAGAATTAGTGCAAACCTCTTCGGCTAAGATGACCATTCCCATGATTTTATTTATGCTTCCAGCGATGTTTATTGTAATCCTTTATCCATCCGTAATAAAACTTTTAGAAGCTTTAAAAACCATGCATTAAGGCGATTTGTGCTATTTGGGATATGCCATGAAAAAAATTTATGAAAAAAATATAAAAAAATGTTTTATACTTGCAAAAAAAGGTAAACAAGATGCGCCGCCAAACCCCCTTGTGGGCTGTGTTATTACAGATAAAGATAATAGCATAATAGCAGAGGGGTGTCATAAAAAATTTGGCGAAAACCATGCCGAAAGAAATGCTCTTCTGAATTTTGATGGCAAATGTCCTGCAGGGTGCACGTTATATGTTAATTTGGAGCCCTGCTCGCACTATGGCAAAACCCCTCCTTGCGCTGATTTAATTATTGAAAAAGGCATAAAAAAAGTTGTTATTTCAATGAAAGACCCAAATCCTCTTGTTTCGGGTGCCGGCATAAAAAAACTGCAAGATGCGGGAATTGAAGTAATATCGGGTATCTTAGAAAATGAAGCAAAGGAATTAAACAAGTTTTTTATAAAGAATATTACTCAAAAAAAACCTTACATTTTGATAAAAACAGCCGTGACGCTTGATTCGAGGATTGCTCTTGAAAATGGTCAATCTAAATGGATAACAGATGATTTTTCAAGATACCAGGTAATGAAATTAAGAAGCGATTATCAGGCAATTATGACAGGCTCAGGTACTGTTTTAGCCGATAATCCGAGCCTCACAGCTAGAATTAAAAATGGCCGAAACCCAATAAGAATAGTGCTGGATAGAGATGGCAAAATTCCCCTTGAATTTAATGTTTTTAAGGACAATGTTGAGAAAATTTTTGTTGTGACAAATTCAAATAACAAATATCCAAGCCACATTCAAAAAATTAATTTTAAGGATTATGACAGCCTTTTTAAGCAGCTTTATGATCTTGGGGTATATAATATGTTAGTTGAAGCAGGAGCTGGCTTAAATTCAAGCATAATTGCCTCAAACGAAGCAGATGAAATTGTTGTATTTATGGCTCCAAAAATTTTTGGTGGCGGAATGTCGTTCTTAAATGGTTTTGGTTTTAATAAGCTCAATGAGTGTATAAAACTAAAGGACTTCACTTGCAAGAAACTAAAAAATGATATTTTAATAAATGCAAAATTCCTGTATGATAATAAGGAAGGATAAAGAAATGAAAATTCTTATAATCAATGGACCAAATTTAAATATGCTTGGCAGAAGAGAGCCTGAAATATATGGCAGCACAACGCTTTCAGATATTCAAGCCGAAATTTTAGAATATTCAAAAAAATATGATGATGCTGAAATTGAATTTTTCCAGTCAAACTCCGAAGGGCAGATTGTGGATAAAATTCAGGCATGTCTTGATAATTTTGACGGTATAATAATTAACCCTGCAGCTTACACCCATACCTCTGTTGCAATTCGAGATGCCCTAAGGGCTGTAAATCTTCCTGCGGTTGAGGTTCACCTTTCAAATATAAATGACAGAGAAGAATTTAGAAAAGTTTCCTATACAGCGCCTGCCTGCATAGGCCAAATAACAGGTTTTGGAAAAGATGGCTACAAGGCAGCACTTTTTTGTCTGATTAGCCATATAAAATGTAACAATTGTTAATAATTGTTGCAAAATTTGATAACTGAAGCGGCAAAAATGAACAAAGAAGAAAAATTCTTAGAAATAATAGCTAAAACTCTTACAAATAGTGCGTTTTTGGGGGATGATTGCGCTTATTTGAAGGCTAAAAACATTGTCATTTCACAAGATGCGCTTGTTGAAGGCGTGCATTTCAGGCTTGATACGATTTCTGCCCATGATTTAGGTAAAAAAGCCCTTCTTGTTAATATAAGTGACATACTCGCATCAGGCGCAAAGCCAGATTATATAACGGTTTCGGTCTCTGGAAAGCTAAATGAAAACTTTATTGAAAATTTTTATAAAGGTGTTAATGAAATATGCCAAAAGTATGATGTAGAGGTAATTGGCGGGGATTTAACAGGTGGAAATCAGCTTGTAATCTCCATTTCCATTCTTGGTAATACTGAGGGAAGAAATATTTCCTCAAGAAAAAATGTAAAACCAGGCTATATAGTACTTTTGGCAGGTGAGCACGGCTCAAGCGCCCAAGGGCTAGCTATTTTAAGTGGTCAAATCTCTGAAAAGCATTGTTATGACAACACTTTTCGAGAACATTTCATAAAGGCCCATATTGAGCCAACCTTGTACCCTAAAATTAGTGAAACCATTGCTATTACTGCAAAAGAACCTTACGCAATGATGGATACATCAGACGGGCTTTATGATGCACTTAAAAAAGTCTCAGAGGCCTCAGCAGTGGGCTTTGAGGTTGATTTTGATAAAATTCCAAGACGGGTAAATGATGCTAAAAAAGTGCTTTTTGGCGGTGAAGATTTTGGACTTTTGATTTGTCTTAGCCGTGAAGATTATGACAGAGTGAAGCATTTAGGGCTTCCTGTCATTGCAAAGGCAACAGAGGAGAAGATAATTCTGATTGATGGAGTCCGAATACAGGAGGATGAGCGGTTTGCACACTTTTAAGATTAGTACAATCATTACAGCAGGCGGGGTTTCAAGCCGTTTTGGCTCAAATAAGCTGCTCGAAGAAATTCAAATTGACGGCAAAAAAATATCTGTAATTCTTGCCAGTATTGAAAAATTTGTTCCTTATTCGTCTGAAATCATTGTGCCATGTCGTAATGACGTTAGAGAACATATTGAAAACCGGGCCACTAGCGAGCTTTGCGCAAAGATAAAATTTGCTGATTTTGGAAAAACTCGGCAAGAATCTGTTTTTAAGGGTTTATTAAAGTGCAATGAGAATCCGCCCGATGTTGTTCTTATCCATGATGGCGCAAGACCTTTTATAGAGCGTGATACGATAGAAAAAGCTATTGAAAAATTAAAGATTTACAAAGGTGTGTGCGTGGGAGTTTTTGCTGTGGACACAATTAAAATTACAGACAGCGAGGGCATTATCACGCATACGATTGACCGTAACGCTGTATTTCAGGCGCAAACGCCTCAATGCTTTGATTTTAAAACAATTTTTGAAGCCCATTTGAAGCTCAAAGGTGAAAATTTTACCGACGATTCCAGCTTGCTGGAGCACTTTGGGGTTGATGTGTACGCCTTAAAGGCAAGTGCCGCAAATAAAAAAATAACATTTAGGGAAGATTTAGTGTAAAAATTTTTTAGCAATTTTTTTGCCTTTTTTGTTTTTATTTTATAAAAAGGCAAAAAAATGAATAAGCTAAATGGTTTGAGCCAGGCTAATACAGCTAATATACAGAATATAAGGCAAAATGCGCAGCAACAAAATGCTGTGACGCAGCCTTCTGCTGCATTTCACGCTAAGGAAGTTGGAGAAAACAAGCTTAAAAAGGCCGTAACAGCCCTGTCAATAGCTGGTATTACCCTTGCTGCAGGGGTTGGAGTTTATTATTTAACAAATGGAAAGGCTAAAAAGCCTTCTGCTGTTGATTTTAAGAAGGGTTTTACCTTCAAAAAAGGCTCTACAAAAGAATTTAGCGGTAAAATAAAACACAAAACAAAAGACGGCGACAAAATCACTTTGGTGTACAAAAATGGAGTTTTGCAAAATTCAAAAAGGCGCGGAAGGATTAGTTTTGACAAGACTTTTAGCACGCTAAACGGTGAAAAGCTTGTAAAAACAACCTCTGAGGGCCTAACAACCGAAGTCAATATAACAAAACTTCATGATAATGCCCTGAAAACCAAAGTATATTCTGTTAAAAAGACCAAAAATGGTAAAATACACGTTCGGTTTCAAAAGGGCAAAAACATAAGCAGGCCGGTCGAATTGCCTGAATATTTATACCATATAACATCAAAAGCCTCAATGGAAAAAATTAAGCAATCAGGTGTTTTAAAAATATCTCAAAATGAGCAATTGACGGGGCTTTACCTTTTAGACAGCGAAAATTTTCTAAACAGCTATGGCAATACAAAAGTCGGTAATCAAAACAAAGACCTCTTAAGTGCTATATTCAGGCAGGCAAATAAAGGAAATAAAGGCCTTCCAGCTTCTGAACAAAAACTTATGGTAATAAAAATTCCAACAGATGACCTCTTAAAAGGCGGTAAATTAAGGATGAGATGTCAGGAAGATTTTTTTAACTTTACAGAGCAAATTAAGGTAGTGAACCAAAAAACCGGCAAAAAATATGACGTAAGAAAACTGTGTAATGATGCAGTTAGAGCTGAATTTCGGGATATTGTTCTATCTAAAAATATTATGAACGAAGCACAAATTGACAGTTTTATGGATGAAATGACCTCTAAAATCCACAAGGGATATAACTTAGGCTATAGTGAAAACCTAGGCAAAAATCATTCTGTTGAATATATTTTTAACCATAATATCAATCTGGCAGATTATCCTAATATCAAGGTGCAGACAATTGAACCTTTTAAATATCTTTCAAACAACGGCAAAACCTTTGATAGAGATAAGGTTAAAACTATTTTTGATGGGAATTTTGAAACGTTAAAGCAGGATGCCTAAAATCCTTGCAGGACAAAGGGCTAAAGTGGTTATACGATATTTTTTCCTGCATTATACGGAGCAAATTTTTAGAGTGTTATAATGTCTTGAAAATACTTGCTATATGCGGTTTTAAGCGAAAATTATATAACCTCTTTTTCAAGGTCTGCAAGAAACCTGCTTGCAGGCTCATAATCAGGGTTTAAAGACAGGCAGTAGCTCATATTGGTTTGGGCTAAATCAGCCTCCCCAAGCATCATATCGGCAATTCCTCTGTAATAATAATATGAGTAGCTAAAATTATTTACAAAGGATGCTATATAGAGAAAATTCTGCATCGGTTTCAGCTTTTTGTTTTCTGCTAAATATGCTAAATACTCACTTCTTGCTCCTTCAAAAAACAAATTTTGCCCAAGAGATTTTAAGAGATATTCACGCCTTTGTTTTGCATCATTCTTCAAAACTGTTATTGCGGCTATATAATTTTCGTAGAATAGATTTTTGTTAATGGCTTTCATTTGTTTTTCAAGCTTTGCAATATTTTTTTCGCTGCCTGGGATATTTTGGTATGCAAGGCTTAATTTCAGTATCAAAACAGGGCTCTCTTTATCGTTCTTTTGGGCTTTTTTGTAATATTCAAGCGCCTTTGTGTAATTTTTTTCAATGAAGGCTATATCTCCAAGTCCGATAAGGGTTGGGGCGTAGTTTTTATTTAGTTCATAGCTCTGTTCAAAATTTTTCTTTGCAAGCTCGCCTTTGCCTGTGTTTAGCTGGCTTTGCGCCTGCAGTGTTAGAATTTTATAATTTTTTGTAAAGTTTAAAATATTCTGGCATTCGTTAATTACCTTGTAATAGTCGCCATTTAGGTAATTTATGTAAATAAGGTGGAATTTTTTTTCATTTTCATCAGAGGTCATATTTGCAAGTATGGTTTCTTTTTGCGCTGCTAGTTCATTTTGAAATTCAGCCGTGATAACGCCTGTTTGCTCGCTTTTTTCTAAATACTTGAGCGCCTCTTTGTGTTTGCCTGATTTATCAAGTATTTTTATCCTATAGCTGATATAGGAAGGGTTTTCGGGATTTCTTTTAATAGCTTCATCAATAAACATCAAAGCCTGCTGGTATTGCCTGCTCTCTAAAAGCGCCTGAGCCATTACAAAATTAGCATAGTCTGATTTTTCCATAAGGCTTGTTTTTTTGTTTAAATCAAAAGCCGTCTCTTCGGGCGTATTGTCAAAATATATCGATGTATAGGCCTTTGCAAGGTAAATTTCTTCCTGTTTATCAAGAGGATAATTATCTTTGTAGCTTTTTTTCAGGGTTTCAATTTGTTTTGAAAAATATGTCTGATTTTTTATCTTTGAAATTGCAACATCGCCAAGGGTGAAAAACCCTATTTTATACATACTTTTAGAGAAAATCAAAAGTGCGATGTCATTGTCCATCTCTGAAATTATTTTTGAATAATCATTGTATGCAACAGAAACATTTCCCTGATTAAATCTTCTTGTTGTTTCAATGAATTCCTGCCTTTGCCTGGCCTTTTCATCCAGTGAATCATAGGCGCTTTTTGAGTCTCCTTCAAGGTTTAAAAAATTATCTACAACCGTTATTAAATTAAAGGCTTTGGAAAATTCTTCAGCTGAATATGAAGGATTTTTTACAAATAAAACAGCGCAGAATATTACAAGGGCAAAGAGTATTTTTTTGCTTTTTTGTAAAGTTTTATTAAATTTTTTTATTTTTTTATTCATCATCCTTGGCGCATTCTGTGTTGTAATATTTTAAAAATGTTGAAATAAATCTGTCCTCATCAAGCGTGCGCTCTCTGTCCTTATGCAGAGCTATTAGCGTATACAGATTCAAAAGAGAATATTTATTTAAGATGGCTCTGTCATTTATATCAAGTTCCAAGGTGCCTGTCAACATAACATCAATGATTTTATCAGTCTCAATTGAAAGAAAAGCATCTGCTATATTTTTATCAAAGTGCGTCCCGGAATCTTTAACTATTATATTAATGGCCTTTTCAATCGGCATCTTTGAGCGGTAATGCCTTTTTGATGTTATTGCATCAAACACATCAGAAACCGCTAAAATCCTTCCACCTATCGGTATATCCTCGCCTTTAAGCTTTCTGAAATACCCCGAGCCGTTATATTTTTCATGGTGCGATGAGGCTATTTTTGCAACGTCTTTATAGTCTTTTGAAAAATAAATTTTACTTAAGATGTCATCTGTTATCCTGACGTGCTGCTGAATATGCTTATATTCATCCTCTGTAAGTTTTCCCTCTTTTTGAAGAACAGAGTCTCTTATGCCGATTTTACCTATATCATGAAGAAGAGAAGCTTGCCGTATAATCTCCTTTTCTCTTGAGTCAAGGTTTAATTTATCGCAGATAAGCATTGTATAAAGGGTTACGCGTTTTGAATGACCGGCTGTAATTTTGTCTCTGGCATCTATTGAGGCTGAAAGTGTATCCACAAAGCTTGATAATAATAGCCTTTGTTCTTCAATAAATTTTTTCTGCTTATTAAAAAGGGCTGCATTTTCAAGCGCAATTCCTGCAGAAGAGCCTATTGCAATAAGTAAATCTTCATCCTTTTCTGTAAAATAGCCGTCTTTTTTGTTTAAAACCTGAAAAACGCCAACTATTTGATGGCTCATATTCCTGATTGGCATACAAAGGATTGATTTTGTAACATATCCTGTCTGGTTATCAATTTCTTTGTTAAACCTTTTATCCTTATAGGCTTCTTGAATATTCACGGTTTCACCCGTTGTTGCAACATGGCCGGCGAGCCCAAGGCTTGAATTAAACCTTATTTCTTTAGTATTCATGCCAAGTGCTACCTTTGACCACAGCTCATTTTTTTCTTCATCTAAAAGAAAAACTGTGCACCTGTCGGCATCAAGGGCAAGCTTTATTTCCTGTGCCACAACGGTTAAAAGATTGTCCATATTTGTTTCAAGGGCAATCGTCCTTCCAACTTTTAAGAAGGCAATCAAGGGGTCTTCTGTGTGGTGTTTTGGAATGAAACTCGGTTTTTCGTTTGATATTTGCTTTTTTTGGTTTATTTTTTTAATTTTTTCTTCAAAGTTAAATATTTTTTCATCAAGGTCAAATTCTTCATTAATAGCAATATTTGAGGCTCCGTGGATTAAATCTAGCGATACATCAATATTTTCTTCCTCAAATTCTATAAGGCCAAGAAGGAACATGTTTATTTTTTGCGCCAGATAAGATTCAGATGAATTTGCAAGGTATTTGGCGTCGTTTAATATAGCAAGGGTTTTATAGTAGCTTAGTTTGTGTGTCTTATATTGTACGTATGCAAAAAGGGACATTGAGAATGAAACTAAATCAAAGGCTTTAATTGCAATGGATGTTTTTCTTAAATCATCAATTGTGCCGATGTTTGCCCTTTTATTATCATCAAGCACAGTATTAAGCAAGGATATTAAATTATCCTTAATCCCCTCATAGTTCTTATCTTGTATATATAAAGTATTATTCAACATAACCCTTCCTATAAGAAGATTATACTACATGTTTTCATTAAACAAAATAAAACATGTTGTTGATTTTATGACCGCATAATTTTTACACAAATTTACCGTTTTTTCATACGAGTTGCGAAGGGCTGGAACATTATTTTTACCTTCTAAAATTTCCTTATTAACATTTTTGACAAAAAACGTTAATAAGAGATTGCGTTATTAACATTTTCATCAAAATTTGTTAATAAGAAGGTTTATTCAACGGAGGATTTTATGGTGTCGAGGAAGGTTTCAAATTCTTCACAATTTTTTCTCATCTTTTTGCAAACTTTATAGCCAAGCTCTGAAAGCACTACCATATCTATTTTTTCATAACTTTCGCTTATTTTTTTAAAAAGCATTTGCACTTCCTGTGCGTGTTGCGCCATATCTACCCTAAATGCTTCAATCGCTTCGTAGTTTGAGGACATCTTTGTATTACCTTAATATTTCTACATAAATTTTGTTTATTCTTTATTAAAACTGTAGCCTAAAAAAGCCTGCTATAAGAGAGATACAGGCCCCTGCCAGTTTTTTATACAAAAAGTGCGGCAAATTTTTGCCGGCATTGCGTTTTTATGCTAATATTCGGACGTTAATTAAATGTATAAATGTTACTACTTAATTATACATGATTCTGCATAATTATCAAGCAGGAATATGTATAATTTACAAAACTTTGCAAAAGGAAACAGCTATGTACGCCGACAGAATTAAACAATTGCGAAACAAATTAGATATTTCTGTCGCTAAATTTTCTAAAAAAATCGGAGTGCCCGAAAGAACAATAACATCCTACGAAAGAGGTGAGCACACCCCGTCTTTGGACTTTCTTGCCAAGCTTTGTATAAATCTTAATATCAACGCCCATTGGTTTCTTTTAGGCCAAGGTGAAATGTTTAACGGGCAATCATCCCCGGATAAGGATACAAAAGAATTAATCCACAATGAAGTAAGAAAAATTCTAAAAGATGAAGGGGTTATAAAATAAATCGCTGTTTTACTTCAAACCTTGTAATATTTACGCTACTTTCAAGCTATATCCTAGAGTTTTTAGTATCTTTGCCAAAGTATCAACTTTTGGCACCCTTTCGCCCTTAAAAACACTGTACAGCATTGCTCTGTCAATCCCAGCCTTTTCACAAAAGCCTGAAATTGTACCTCTTGATTTAATCACAAGTTCCAGAGAGCGAAAAAAAGAGGCAAAATTGCCATCCTCAATATATTGCGCCAAAGATTGGTTCATATATTCTTTTTGGAATTCGGCATCTTTTAATTGTTCAAGTAAAAAATCATTTAAGTTGGACATTATTTATCTCCCAAAGTTTTTAAGTATTCTTTTGCAATTTCTATATCTTTGTCCTGTCTTTGTTTATTGCCGGCGCTTAAAAGTAAAACGATGATGTTATTTTTTATTGTGTAATAAATCCGGTATCCCTTACCGAAACTGAAACGAAGTTCGTATAAATTAGGTGCAAGCTGTTTGAAGTCGCCAAAATTATCATCATAAATGCGCTCCAGTCTTTTAATGATTTTAACTCTTGTTGTATTATCAAGCGACAATAACCAGTCTCTAACCGGTTCCTTGCCATATTCAAGTTTATAGAACTCAATTTCTTTCATATTTATATTGTAGTGTTTTCACTACAAAATTTCAAGAGGAAAGTTTAAAAAACGATTAATCCATTCAAAAAAATTGATTGTGGAATATTAGCCATAAAGCCAAAAACACCTCAAAAAAAGAGGAAAATCCTTTTGGAAATTCCTCTTTTTATCCTCGTGTTTATTAACTTCTACTTGTCATCAAGTGCTGCAACGCCAGGAAGCACTTTGCCTTCAATAAATTCTAATGAAGCGCCACCCCCTGTTGAAACATGGGTGAAGTCATCTGCTTTTGCGAATTTTTTCGCTGCAGAAACAGAGTCTCCACCGCCAATTACAGAAGTTGCGCCGTTCTTTGTGGCTTCAACAATGGCTTCAAGCACAGCCTTTGTGCCTTCTGCAAATGCAGGGTTTTCAAATGCGCCTACAGGGCCATTCATAAGAATTGTTTTAGATGATTTTAATACATCTGCAAATGCTTTTCTTGATTCTATGCCGGCATCTACACCTTCAAAACCGTCTGGGATTTCATTAATTTTGACAAATTTGTTTTCGCCGTTTCCTGAAAAATCATTGGTAACAAGTACATCGGTTGCCATAACAAGTTTAACACCTTTATCTGCGGCTTTCTTTTCAATGGCTTTTGCAACATCAAGCTGGTCATCTTCGCAGATTGAATTGCCGATTTTTCCGCCGTTTGCTTTTACAAATGTATAAGCCATACCACCGCCTATAATAAGGTTATCAACCTTATCGATAAGATTTTCCAGCACACCGATTTTTGATGAAACCTTAGCACCGCCAACAACAGCAGTGAAAGGCCTTGCGGGGTTGTCAAGCGCTTCTGATAAGCATCTTAATTCCTTTTCCATTAAAAGGCCTGAAACAGCAGGTTTTAAAACTTTTGCAAGCTTTGCGGTTGATGTGTGGTTTCTGTGTGCTGCGCCGAACGCGTCATTAACATAGAAATCGCCAAGCTTTGCCAATTGGTTTGCAAAGGTCATATCGTCATCCTTTGCTTCTTCTGCCTTGTAATATCTTATATTTTCAAGAAGAGCAACCTGTCCGTCTTTTAATTCAGCAACCATTTTTTCAGCGTCTTCAACATCTGGAATGAACATAACTTCTTCGCCCAAAACCTTTGATAAATATTTTGCAACAGGCGCAAGTGTAAATTCAGGATTCTTTTCGCCTTTCGGGCGGCCAAGATGAGCCATAAGAATGACTTTAGCACCTTTATCTTTCAAGAAGTTCAGTGTCGGCATAATAGCCTGAATTCTTGTATCGTCAGTTACATTTTTGTTTTCATCTAAAGGAACGTTGATATCAACCCTTACAAGGGCTTTTTTTCCTTTAATGTCGCCTAAATCTTTGATTGATTTTTTCATAAGTAATTACTCCTTTTTTATCCATTTTTGTTTTTGGCTCAATTGACTGGTTTTAGACGCAAGATAGCACCTGCTTGAAACCATTATATTAAAAACAAGGTTAATCTTCAATTTAAATTTGGAATACTTATCATTGATAGCTTGCAGCTATTTATAAACATGAAGAATTGTATGATTATGCAAAAAGCGGGATAAAACATCCCGCTTGAAAATATATTGTAAAATTTAATCTATTTTGACATTCCTACCATGATACCCAAGAATACAGCAAGAATTCCAAATATTATTCCAATGACAAAACCTGCTATTATTAAGATAACACCAATTTTTGCCCAGGTTTTTTGAACACTTGTAAAGTGTTCAACGCTATCCCACTTTTTATTTTGCCATGCCCATTCGTTTCCTTTGATGCCGAACCAGATTGAGCATCCTAATGGAATAAGAAACCCTATAAATGGGATGAGGGATAATATTGATGCTGCAAATATTAAAAGCGTTATATATGTTTTGTTTCCAAGCCCCCAAATCCAGTTTAACAAGAATGCGCCCCAGTTAAATTCTTTTGCTATCTCAACAGGCACGGCAGAACATTTGCCTTCACCTGAATTGTTTATTATTTGTTGTGTTTCATCTGACATAATTTTTTTACCTTTCTATTTTTCTGTTGGTTTATAAAATTTATACGCTGATAATGCAGCTTTTAATGCAGTTTTAAAATTTGCATTCTTTGAATTAATTGACTCATCTATTGCAAATTCGCCCAGCAATTCGTTATTTTTGGTACTGTAAATTTTTGTTTTTGGGAGTTCGGTCCTTTTTGAATAGTGTCCTTTAGGGTTTTTCTTAAGTTTTTGCATTGCAGATGTGGTTGCAGCACTCTCCATTAAATCTTTTTTATCTCCAAAGGAATAACCAGCCCAATCGCTTGGAAGCACATAAAATTTGTTTTCATTTTCGCTGATTTCGTATTTTTCAAAAAATATTGATGAATAGAAGGTTGTAAATTTCTCTGCTGCGTTCATAATTTTAACCGCAGCCTGAGGATTTCCAGTCGCTGTATCTTTATTTTCTGTGCCTGTAATTGCTAGCATCAAGCATAGAACAAAGGCTATGACCAGCACAAAATATATCATAGGAAGGATTACAACTTTTAGGATGATAAAGATAATTGTCTGTATATCCTGGCTTTTTTTGAATTTTTCATCGCTTTCCCATTTTTTGCCTTTATATGCCCACTCATTTCCTTTAAGACCACAAACAAGGGCATAGTAAAATCCTGCAGGGGTGAGGCCCAAAAGAAGCATCCATAGAGTTTTATATGAACTGTTGAATAGGCCCCACAGCCATGTTCCAAAGAACGCACCCCAATTGAAATCTTTAATAAAATCATACGGCATTTTGCCTGTTATTTTTCCCTTTGTAAAGAATAAAACAAGGCTTATTAGAGTATTTATTACTGAAAAAATAGCTAAAATAGGAATAGGCATAAAAAATAAGCCAAATGTTCCGCATAATAACAAAATGCTGAGTATTGCATTTATAATGTTATTTGTTTTGCCTAAAATATCGTTTGCGCGTCTTATTATGTTTGAAATTTTTACAAATGAAACAAATGCAAGTGCTAAAAAGTTCCAAACTAGAAGAACACTGGGTAATTCGGTGTACAATTTCCCTATGTCTAAAAGTTTTTCAAAAGATTCAAGGTTTGAAAATAAATGCCAGGTTACAGGAAGTGCTGCAAGGGAGCCTATAATGCTGATATATGCAATGTTAAGTAGATAATCCCTTCTGCCTATGACTCCGTCAAAACCAATAAATTTAGTATTCAGCCTTAAATTATCCACAATATACTCCAAGCCTCTTATTTAAAAGCACATATTCTATCAACAATTCTCTTGATTTTATAATATTTCTGGGGGTTTGTAAAGATTTGGGCCCTAATTTTTTGTCAAAGAAAAAGGCTTGAATATTTCAAGCCTTTGGAAACTTTCATTTCACTTTATAGAGGAGGAATTTTTTATGACTGTATATCAATATTTCTAATTTCTTTTGATCCGTTAACTATTGTGCCAAGCTGCATTGCCTGCATATTAAGTCTTTGAATTTCAGCACCCACATTGCCTGAAAAAACGTTATCATTGGTTTTAAGGTAGTCAAGAACGGGTTCCCAAAGTGTTCCTATGGCATTTTCCACACTTTTTGCAGTAGCATCTGTGAAGTTTGCAACTTGTTTTTTATTTGGGATTACGTTAAAACCAAAAGATTTGATGTTAAATTCGCTGACCATTTTTATTTTCCTTTGAGTATCCTTATATTATTTATTTCGTACCTAGCTGCATAAAACTTTAATGATTGCACCCTATTTGTAAAGAAAAATTTACAAAATTTAAAAAATGCTGTATAATTGATTTAATAAGAGTTTTGATGCAGTAATAATTGTAAACTTTTGTTAATATTTGCAGAAAAAATGGCACTTTTTATTTTTACATGTCTTATAGAAAGAGTGAAGGTTAAAATCACCGAAAGGTTAAGTAAATGGATTTTAAAAATCTGAAATTTGTCAAAACAATTAAAAATTTAAGCCCAAAAATCAAGTGGTTTATGTTTAATAGTATTCAGGACTATAAAATAGGTTCTAAATACATAGATTACTTAATTCCTGATGAAAAAAAAGGTATTGAAAAAGATAATGAAAGGCTTGAAAATATGGTAAAAGAATCCCTTATAAAAGAATTCGGCCCGCAGGTAAAAGATTTGAAATCCTATAATCTATTGGTTGATGCCGTTGTTCATAATTTAAAGAAGAAACAACTAAAAAGTTTTGATGATAAAAATCTTGAAGATATATAAGGTTTTGATTATTATCTAGATAATGAAAACTGAAAGAAAAATTTTAATTATCAGGCTGAGTGCGATTGGCGATATCGTGCACAGCCTTACTATTGCGGATTGTTTAAGGCATTTTTATCCGAATTCAAGGATTGACTGGGTTGTATCCGACAAATGCAAAGGAATTGTTGAGAATAATCCACTTTTAGATAATGTTTATGTTGCAAATGTTTCAAAGTGGCGAAAAAATTGGCTTTTCTATATTCCTGAAATAATAAGATTCGGCAGAATGCTTCAAAAAAATAATTATGATTTTGCAATTGATGCACAGGGTTTATTTAAAAGTGCTGTAATTACAGCACTTTCGGGAGCTAAGACAAAGATTGGACTTGCCGATGGACGTGAATTTTCAACCCTTGTTTTGGATAAAAAAATTGAACCGAAAGAAAGACGCCCGTTTAAAAAACATCATATCATACATAGAAATCTTGATATATTAACAGGCTCGGGTCTTGTATCAGAAGATGATATGAAAAATTATCAGCCAAAAGCTGTGCTACCGATATCAAGCAGGGAGACTGTTGAGAAAATTACTGAATTGCTTACAAATATTGATAAAACAAAGCCAAATTTTGTTTATGCACCTGCAACAATGTGGAGAAATAAGCACTGGGCTGTTGAAGAATGGCAAAAGCTTTATAATTTGACTAAAGATAAGGCAAATATTATATTTACAGGGGTTGAAAAAGATTTGCCATTGATTGGTAATATTACGCAAGGGGGAAATGCTTTTATACTTGCAGGCAAAACTTCAATGAGTGAATATATTGAGGTTTTAAGGCGTGCAGATTTAATAATAAGTCCTGACTCTGGAGCTTCACACCTTGGGTTTGCGGTTATAGAAAATAATAAGCCAAAAATTTTCACTCTGTTTTTTGCAACATCAAAAAATGTATATACACCATTGGGTGAATTTAACAAGGGTTTTCCTTTGAGTAAGCCTATTTGTCCTCCGTGTCATAAAAGAAAGTGCAAAAAACAAACTATGGAGTGTACACAATACATAAAAGCAGAGGAGGTTTATTCTGCTATTCATGAAGTTTTTGATGTATAAATTTAGGCCATGACTTGAAAAAAAACCAAAAAAAGTTGTATAATAAAGAGCATGGGACTTTTTGATTGGATTAAAAATTCCGGCGAAAAATTAAGACGGGTTGAAGACAAAATTTATCAACAAAGGACTGATTTTGTTGAAATATATCAGCGCAATCTTGCCCTTGAAAAAGAGATTACTCAAAGAACAGAGGAATTGCATAAAGCAAATCAAACTCTTTTAACGCTTGAACATGTTTGGGATATGATGAATTCTTCGCGGCCATTATCAAGTGTTTTAGAAACTATAGTTTCTAGTCTCCATGGAGAATTTCGCTACTTATATAGTTGTATTATGCAGAAGCAGCTTGATTCTGATGGTGAATTTTTTGCCTTTAAAACTTATCTTCAAAATGATTTTTTGATGAAGTTTGATGACTGCATAAAAACATCCCTTTTTGAGACTAGAATCAATATACAAAAAGGCTCTCCTATTTATGAAGCAATTGAAAACAAAAAATTTACATATTTTTCTATAAATGAAGATTTTTTTAAGCTTCTTTTTAATGATAATTATTTTCCTGAAAAGATTAATGAGTTAAAAATTTCAACATCTGTAAAAACTTTTCTTGTTATACCCATAGTTTCAAAGGAATTTACAGGTTTTCTTGCCGTGTTTTCTCCGAGGGAAGAACCCAAGGAATCCGAGGTTAATTTTTTGAATTTGTTTGCAAGACAGATTGAGCTTGCAATTACGATAGCAAACCTCTTTGAAACAGTAAAAAAACAGGCCGTAACTGATTCTTTGACAGAACTATTTAACAGAAGATTTTACGAGGATGCCCTTGCAAGAGAAGCAAAGCGTGCACTCAGATTGAACCAGCCTTTCACTCTTATATCGTTAGATTTAGATAAACTAAAACATATTAATGATATGTATGGACATACAGCTGGTGATGCTGCAATTAAGACTGTTGCAAGAGTCATTACTAAAAGCTCAAGGTCTGTTGACGTGCCATCAAGAGTTGGTGGTGAGGAATTTACAATAATTTTGCCAGGTATTGATTCTCAAGGCGGGCTTATTGCTGCAGAAAGAATTCGGGCTTCTCTTGAGAACGAACATGTTGAAATTGTTGGTAAAATTACAGCCAGTATTGGTGTAGCCACATTTATTGAGCAGACTTCAAATCTTGATGAACTTATTGAAATGGCTGATAAGGCTATGTATTTTGCAAAACAAAATGGCAGAAACCAAGTAAAACTTGCAGATATTCCAAATGAGATATCTTGGCAGCAGGTTGCAGTTGATGCATTTGTTCAAATACTTGATAATCACAAGATTCCTTTTAATACATCGCTTGCTGAAAATTTATCTAAAAAACTTCAGTCAAAACAAGAAAAACAAAATGGTTCCTCTACAAAGGATTTGTTATATGGTGTCGTAGATACTATATCTAAAAGTTATGCTGCACAATATCAAGAAGGCACAACTAAAGCGAAGGTCCAGCTTGCTAGCACCATTGCAAAGAAGTTTGATTTGTCAAAAACCGATGTTGATAAATTAAAGATTGCAATGTTATTATATGACATTGGAAATATCATGCTGCCAAATGATCTCCTTAAGAAAACATCGCCTTTGACAGAAGAAGAAAAAGAAACTATAACAAAGCATCCAATTTATGCTGCTCAGGAGATTCTAAAGCCCATAAGTCATGTTTCGAATATTATCCCCATCATTGAGCACCACCATGAGGCATGGGATGGAAGTGGCTATCCCAGCAAGAAAAAAGGGGATGACATTCCGCTGATTTCGCAGATAATTCTAATTGTGGATTCTTACTTTGCCATGATGTCAGATAGGCCATACAGAAAGGCATATTCAGAGCAGGATGCTTTGGAAGAAATTAAGAAGTTGAGGGGTAAGAAATATTCAGAAGAATTGACCGATGAATTTATACGTTCTATAGAAGATATAAAAAGGATGTAAAGTTTGAAAAAATTCATTTCGGTTTGTTTTTTACTTTGTATATTGTTTATTCAACATACAGCCCTTGCAGAGACTGTTTATTTTAATTTGCAAAGCCTTAAATATCATAAATTAAATTGTGCATATGCTAAAAAATGTACAAAAAACTGCGTTAAAATAGAAAAACAAGAGGCAAAATCAAAAGGCGGCGTGCCTTGTAAAGTTTGCGGCGGATAAGAAAAGGAGATAAATATGTATTGTCCAAAATGTGGTAATGAAACAAATAAAGATGATTCTTATTGTAAATCCTGCGGAGAGCAGGTGAACCCTAAGGATGCTCCACTGTTTGATTTTGAACCTAAAAAAACAGGGGTGCAGGCACTTTTGTTGTATCTTGCTTTTAGTATAATTCAAATCTTAATATTAACCTTTATTTCATTTGTACTTATGGGTATATTTGAAGCAAAAGGCATGAGTATTAATTCACTTGAATACAAAGAATCTGCAAAGAAAATGCATTTGTTTTTTAATTCGCTATCCACATGTGTTCTTTGCGTTATGATAATGGGTGCAAAAAATTTGTTCAGAGAGAACAAACCATATTTAATGATGATCCTTGGTATAATATGTTCTATTCTATACGGCGGAGTTGTTGGCTTTGTTTTCCCTGCTTTTATGACAAGATTTAAGCCAATAGAAGATGATTCGGCATCAGCCACACAGCCCTAAGTTTAATATAGATATGAAAATAAAAGATGGCATATTTGATTTTGCCATCTTTTATTGTGCTCTGTCTAATTATTATTTTTTATTGGATGGCCTCAAAAGCATATTCATAGGCTATTTCAAAGCTCAAAGCCATAAAAATGTAAATTTGTACTTAAAATATTTAACCAACAGACGTAAAGTTTGGATATGATTGCAAGAATTAAATTCTGCCTATTATTCTAAGTTCAAACTCAGGCGTAATTTCTTTCAGGCATATTACAGGAATGTCTGTGTATAATTCAGAAACCAGAACAAATAGCATATGTCTTAAATGATCTGGTGCTACTAGAACTATATCTTTTTCTTTTGAAATTTTTTCTATGGTTTTAGTGAATTTTTCAAATTTGTCGCCATCTATTTTGACAACACCTGTTGCATCATCAATATTCTCTGACTCTGCTTCAAGCATTTTTATGATTTTATCATTCACTTCATAGCCATTTATTTCTTTATTTTCATTGCATAAAGACCAGCAAATCTGCCTTGCAAGTGAAACTCTTAGCTTGTCTAATAAGTCAGCCTTTGATGTATCATCAGCAAAATCATTAATCTTTTCAAAGATATATATCACATCTTTAACGCTGACTCTTTCTCTTATTAAAGAACAGAAAAGGTATTTTAGTTCCGAAAGCGAAATAAAATCTCCCAAGATGTTATCTATTAAAAGTGCATTATTTTCGCTTACTATCTCAATATAACGATTCAAATCGTTATAGTTGAAGATTTCATTTACACATTTTATTGAAAAATACTTTAAATATTGCGCAATGTATTCGCAGGGATTTAGTCCTTTAAGCCAGTAGTCCTTTGCTTCATTTGTAGGAATCCAGACAATCTTTCTTCCTGTCATTGCATCTATATCTTTAATTGTATCTTTGGGGTAGTCTTTAAGATTTAACTCATCTTCAAAATATACAATATGGTTGGGATAAGCTTGTGCCTTAATTACAGGTATTGAATGGATATTGATTGTAAAGGCGTATTCTTCAAGTTCAGGGTTTTCTAAAAATAGAACCTTTGGAATAATGTATCCTACTTCGTTTGTTAATTCTTGTCTCGTTTTGACAGTTTCCGCCAAGAGATTTGTTGTATTTTTTGGGTCATTTAATGAGTAAATTTCTTCACTTAAGTGAATTGAAAGCCTTTCTTCACCAAGAGAGGAAGCCATTTTAGATGGCGAGAGCAAGCTTTTCAATTGCTTTTTAAGGTTGTTTAGTTCATTGACCTCTTTTGCTATTTCTTCATTTAAAACATCTCTTTCATTTTCTTTTGCATTTTCAAGAAAATGTTTTATATCTTCAATTTTTTCCCTTTTTTCTCTTATTTTCTTCTGAAAATTCAGGCACAATTGATAAGGCTCTTCTTTTGAATAGAGCATTTTTTCCATTTTGGTCTTGTAGCCTTGAATATCTTCAAATTCACTTTCTGCCTTTGAAAACTCAACTTCTTTCACAAATATAATGTTATACACGCTTTTGTTATCTGTTTCGCCTTCGTGAAGAGAGTATAAATCCCATCCTTTTCTTGACATTGAATTTAGGATGTTTTCAAGTGCCTGAACATCATCAAACGGACATGTTTTTATTAAAAATTCTTGTCTTGTGCTTTTATACATATATTTATTTTATCATAAAATTGAAGTTTGAAGCTAAAAAAGATTATTTTCAAAACTACTTTTTCTGTAACCGAATATAAAACTACCCATCCCCCTTCTGTTGATTTTCTTTTTTCAAATATTAATTAAAATACCATTATGAAAAAAGCAATATTTGTAATTCTTGTTTTGATATTTAATACCTTGTTCGCAAGTGCCGAAACACTTAAAGGTGGAACGGTTTATGATATTGTCCCAAGGGGCTTTTTTGGAACCTGGCATGTTGTATCCAAAATGCAGAGCTCAAATAATCCTAAAATATTTAATAAATTAAGTGTGGATATTTGGAACTTATCCGCAATGGGAAACGTCTTGATATTAGAAAACGCCATGACGGGCGCAAAATCATCAATTCAAATGCAGCCAAACAAAGGCGCGTATGATGGAAAAACTTTAAAATTTCAGAGGATAAAAGAAGAGAAAGAGGGCAGATACAAATACATTCAAAGGGAAAGCCCTGAATTCGTCCTTGATGGAAATGTTTTTAGAGGATATGATACTTATATTATTGAAAAATATGAAGATAATAAATTAATATCCAAAGATGTAGTAAAATATATTGTAATAGGGCAAAAAATATCAGGAGAGAGTAAATTTAATGAGTGAAAAAATATATGATTGCATTGTTTTGGGCGGTGGCCCTGCAGGAATGAGTGCGGCTTTATACGCAAAAAGGGGGAATGTTGATGTTGTGATACTTGATATTTCAACACTTGGCGGGCAGCCTGTAAATTATCTTGAAATTGAAAATTATCTAGGGTTTGAATCTATTGAGGGTTGGGAATTGGCGGAAAAATTTGAAAAGCACCTTGATAAATTCAATGTTCCAAAATTTATTATGGAAGAAATAACAGAAATAGACCTAGTTTCAGACATTAAAACTATTAAGACACTGAAAAATGAATTCAGAGCGAGAACAGTAATTGTTGCAACAGGCGCAAGTGCTGCAAAACTTGGCATAAAAGGTGAACTTGAGCACATAGGAAAAGGTGTCAGCTATTGTGCCGTGTGTGATGGTGCTTTTTACAAAGATAAAACCGTTGCTGTAATCGGTGGAGGAAATGCAGCAGTTGAAGAGGGCGCATATCTTACAAAGTTTGCAAAAAAGGTTTACATAATTCACAGAAGAGATGAACTTCGCGCTGATAAAATTGTGCAAAACCGCGCATTTGCCAACAAAAAGATAGAGTTTATATTTGACACCGAGCCAGTTGAAATTAATTCTGATAACAATGGGTGTGTTGGCAGTATAAAACTCCAAAATGTTAAAACACAAGAAATTAAAGATATTAATGTCGATGGAGTATTTCCATATATTGGCTTTACGCCCAATGTTAAAGGCTTTTCGGGGCAAATTATGCAGGATGAAAGAGGCTTTATAAAGGTTGATGAAACAATGAGAACAAGCACTATGGGTGTATTTGCTATTGGGGATGTGCGCATAACGCCTCTAAGGCAGGTGATTACAGCGGTAAGTGATGGGGCAATTGCAGGTGTGAGTGCTGTTAAATACATAGAAGAGCTGAAAAACACACCAGTTCAAAACAGAATATAGTTTATTACAGTAGCGAGGATATAAGAGTAGATGAAAGCATTAATTTATGATGACGGACTAAAGTTTCTAGATAATTACAAGGAGCCTGTTCTAAAGGCAGGAGAGGCTCTTATAGAAACAACAATGGCAGGAATCTGCAATACTGATGAAGAAATCACCAAGGGATATATGGGCTACAAAGGAGTTTTAGGCCATGAATTCACTGGTATTGTAAAAGATGTATTCAACGGCGCAGACAAATATTGGATAGGAAAAAGAGTTGTCGGTGAAATTAATGCAGGGTGTAAAAAATGCCCATACTGTGCAAGAGGCCTTGAAAGGCATTGTCCAAACCGTGGAACCCTTGGCATATGGCAAAAGGATGGCTGTTTTAGTGAATATTTTACTCTCCCAACCTCAAATTTACTTGAAATACCTGTAAATGTTGCCGATGAAGAGGCGGTGTTTATTGAGCCTCTTGCGGCAGCATATGAAATAGTGGAGCAGCTTCATATTAAACCGACGGATAAGGTAGCCCTTCTTGGAGACGGCAAATTAGGTCTTTCAATAGCGCTTGTTTTGGGGGCTTTAAACATAAATCTTCATCATATTGGAAAGCATGAAAACAAGCTCAATATTTCAAAAAATGCCGGCAATAAAACCATGCTGTTATCAGAAATAGAGGGGCTTGCGCATTATTTTGATGTTGTGATTGAGGCAACTGGTTCAACAGGTGGATTTGAGACATCATTAAACCTCACAAGACCACGGGGCACACTGGTTCTAAAAAGTACAATTGCTGCAAAAGAAGGTTTGAATCTTGCCCCTGTTGTAATCAATGAAATAACAGTGCTTGGTTCGCGCTGTGGACAATTTGCACCTGTTATGAATCTTTTAAGAAGAAGGGCTGTGAATACCAAGCCTTTAATTACAAAGGTGCTATCCTTTGATGATGCCATAGAGGGATTCGAATTAAACCGTCAAAAAGAAACTCTTAAGGTGCTTTTGAAATTTTAATCTTACTGTATAGTTGAAAAATACTGTGATATAATGCAGGCTGTGAATAAGACTATCTCTAAAGAATGCAGTCTTTTAGGTATTTTAAAAGGAAATATAAAAAATGAAGTCGTTTATGAAGGCAATATGCTTAACTCTTTTATTTTGTGCGTATACATTTTTTCTACTTGTCGGGGGCATGTGTATACAAAAACATAATACTGACATAGAAAATGCGCAGAAAGAGGCACTTGAACAGCAGCAAAAACAAAATGAACTAAATGCAAGATATAGCAAAACGGCCTCAGAATATCACAGATATTATGAAATTGTGGTTTCAAGAATAAAAACAGCAGAGCTTCAAGGCGTAAATAAGGATGCATTAAAAGAATATATTGCAGGCTATGACAAAAGATTTCAAACTCTAGCGGATTCATTCTTTCCTGACCGAGAAAAGCCAAATAATGGCTATGGGTCAAGTTTTTCTACTATATTTAATGAATTTAAAAAAGCTTTTGATGAAAGCGAAATTGTGGCTTATAAAAATATTATAAAATCAACTGGTTTAACTATTTCTGAAGAGGATTTAAGCTACATTTTTGAAGAGCATTTGCCTGATGGAGTAGAGGCTCCTGCTAAATCGCCTTCGCCTGCATCATCTGTTGCTGTACAGCAAATTCCTGTGCAGCAAACCACATCGCCTTTAGTAGAACAGCCGGCAGTAAGCAAAGAACAAACTGCCCAAACAGATGATAAGACTGAACAAAAACCAAAAAAAGTTGTTGAAAAAAGAGAATTCGATGATGAACCATTTAAAGATGTAGGATATTACTAATTTTTTCATTGTATAAAATGATAAAATTTACAGTTTTAATTTTGATATGCAAATTGGACTTATTAAAAAATAATAAGTCCAATTTTTAATTTTTTTAAACACATACGCCCTTTTAAATTTGCATTTACAACATGCTTGAAACATTTTTTATTTTAAAGCATTACGCAGTCATTAAGATAATTAATTACCTGCATCTTTTCTTCATATAAATATCTTACAAAGTTTAAGAATTCAGGAGTTCTGCAGGATAAGGTTACCGTGATTTCAAATCCCTCAGAACAAAATGGCTCATAATCATATACAACATAGTTGTTATATTTGCTTCTCCATTCCTTTTTTTCAACTTTGCAATGGTATTCGCCTGCAATACATTCGAGCCAGGGTATAGTTTCTTTACTAACGTTGTGAAACTCCATACAGGCAAAATTTTCATTCTCTTGAAATTTTTTCTCTATCAGCATAAAGACACTCCCTTAAAATGTTTGTCTTAATAAAAGTTTATAAACTTTCACAAGATAAAAAAATGTCTAAAAGGGTAATTTAATTTGTTATACTAAAAGATAATTTAATTTTAATAAATCTTCTAATGTTTTTATGCAGAAGTTTGTTTTTTGTTAAATTTTATTACTATATATTGGCCAAAAGTTTTTTAATTATGCCAAAAGGTATAAATTTTTGCACATTGCACCATTTAAGGCCCTGTTTTTGTAAAAAGCCTTTTGTAAAACATGCTTTTAAATTCATAGATTTTACAAGAAGTACAAAGTTTATAATATCCAATATAAGCACAACACTTTGTTTTAGCTTATTTATATCAATTTTTTTGATTTTATCAAAATTTTTATTAAAAGTTTGAAGCTTCATTTTAACATTTCTGATTGATATCAAAAGGTGCTCTGCTTCTAAATTAATTTCCCAAAGCAGGCATTTTACCTTGTGTTCCAGATACATAAGTGCAAGAATAATTACGATTGCAAGTATTGTTTCAAATATAATTATTAAAATGTAGCCAAATTCTATCATTCATGTATTATAATTTATTATAGATAAGTATTCTATACATAAGGTGGATTATTTTAAAAAAGTGTCAAATTTCAACAAAGCCTTAAAAAATACACAAAATGTATATTCTCTTCTAAAAAAGTTTAACTTTGAGGGGACAAGTTTTCCTGGTAAACTCCTTAGAAAGAATTATAAAAATTTTCTATCTGATGCGCAGGATTATGCTGTGTCGGATAAAGTTGCTATAACTGGAACAAATGGAAAAACAACAACGGCGGGTATTTTAGCGCAAATATTAAAAGAGGCTGAACATTCTGTCATTCATAATGAGCTTGGTGCAAATATGCCAAACGGCATAACAACGGCAATAGCTCTCGGGCTTTATAAAGTCTTAAAAGACAACCCAGTGCAAAGGGTTGATAATTATGTTATCGAGTGTGATGAAGCATACCTTGAAACACTTTTTAAGGAAATGAAGTTTGATTATCTACTTGTCACAAATTTGTTTCGAGACCAGCTTGACCGCTATGGTGAATTAAACATTACAAAGAAAAAAATTCAAAACGGCATAGAGCAAAACGAAGATATAACACTAATTTTGAATGCAGACGATCCTACATTGTCAGATATAGATGTAAAATTATCTACAAAGCCAAGGAAAAAAATATATTACGGTATTGAAAATGTGCAGTTTTCAGGATATGACAAAAATTCAAACAGCCCGTCAGAAATTGTACACTGCTCAAAATGCGCCCTTCCATTAAAATATGACAAAACTTTTTATTCACAATTAGGCAAATGGTACTGCAGGTGTGGCCATATCCGACCCCAGCCTGATATCAGGGCGGATGTAAAAATGTTCAGTGACCATTTCTTTTTATATGTTACATATAATAACAGATTTTACAATTTTAAGGTAAATCTAACAGGCTTATACAATGCGTATAATACGCTTGCGGCAATTGCCTGTGCGCTTGTAAATGGTGTAGAGAGAAGGTTTATAGATAGAGCCCTTGAAAATTACAAGCCTGCCTTTGGCAGAAATGAGAATATTTATCTCAATAAAAAGCCTGCAACTGTTTATTTGATTAAAAATCCTGTTGGGGCGAGTGAAGTTTTAAGGGGTTTAAAACATATAGAGGATGCTCATATTTTAATTTCCATCAATGACAATTATGCTGATGGGCGGGATGTGAGCTGGCTTTGGGATTCTGACTTTGAAAGCTTAAAAGATTTTAGCGGTAATTTTTATTTGACGGGTTCCAGGTCTGATGATATGGCATTAAGGCTAAAATACGCAGGTTGCGATACTAGTCAGATAATTATTGATGAAAACATAAAAAGAACGCTGAATGATGCGGTTGAAAAACTAAGACCCAATGAAAAGCTTATTATATTGGCTACTTACACATCATTATTAATGCTTACAAAATTGTTTAAGAAGATGCAGAAATAGTGCATCTGGCTGGCAACTTTTTGCTGGATTGGGTTTTCTAATTAGTGGTAATAATGAACTATTTGGCGTGCATTTTGGCTTTTTGAGCTGCATTGTGTGAAATCATATAACCATAAAACTTTGCACTACATTCTTGATAGAAGAAAAAAAATAAATTAAGATAAAAAAAGGGATACCCGCAATGAATGAAAAGTAACGAATATCCCAAAGTAAGTTGTTTATCAAATTTTTTAAGCCAATGATTTTTGGTGTTTTGCCTTGCGCAATTTTGAATTATTCTTTCTGTGTATATGTTTTGCTTTTTGCAGGCCTATTGTCTGGGAAGTCTTGATTTGAGAGGGTTTTCTTTTGTATAAAAGACAGACTTAATAATGTTTGCAGAATATGTCCTAAAACCATTGGTGGGCAATGATTTTCACTTTGTCACATACCACTCAAGGATTATCTTGCCGTTGCTGCCGTTTCCACCCCTTGAAGGATTTGCCGTGACAGAGCCTGTGCTTGTTTCGCCTATGTCTCTGAGACCAGCTCCTCCTCCGCCTGCGCCAATGGAATCATTAATTGTTTCGCCGTCACTTGTAGTTCCTGCTGCTCCGCCATCTCCACCTGTGCCTGTTATTACTTTCTTTACATCATTTCCGCTTTTATCGGTTACAGTGTAGGTGTATCCCTTAAAATCGGCGCCTTTCCCGCCAGTGTTTCCTTCTCCAATATTGCCTGCTATTCCTTTTGTACAGTATTTTGTGCTGTTTATGTTTATACTTGAATTTGCGGCTGTTTTGCAGATACTTGATATGCTACCGCCAATACCGTTTATGACAACACTTTTGCCATCCACTGTGCCCGTTGTTGGAAAGCCTCCGCCAAGCCCGCCGCCTGCTGTCATTTGTTTATTCGTACTCAGGGCAAATACAGTATCTCCGCCCTTTGTGCCGTTAAGCTTGTTTCTGTCAGCCGCATTCGCTGATGAAGCATAAGAGCCGTTTCCGCCACTTCCACCCTTTCCTATCCTTATCTTTATCAATTCGTTGCTTTTTACGCTTAAATTGTATGTAAATATGTTGCCGCTTGCGCCTCCGCCTCCAGCACCTGTTTCAGCCAGTTTGTATATTTTATTTGTAGCATCCCAATATTTATTCCAGCTTATCCTAGCATAACCGCCAGAGCCCGCTCCGCCATTGCCGAATGAGAAGCCACCTCCGCCGCCGCAGCCATAACCTGTTGCATTTCCACCGTTAGGAGAAGCTTCCGTGCCGCCTTTTCCGGGTGTACAGGTGCCAGTAAATGGTGTGGTTATTATTCCGCCATCTCCCCCTGTAGATTTTGCCGGGAAAACAATTGCGCCTTCTTGCGTGCCATTGTTAGCAGTTCTGCCGTAGGTTCCTGTAAAACCTTTGACTATTACTGTGCTTGGCACTGCATTAGGGTTGCCATTATGTGCACCTCCGCCTTTTCCGTAAAATGGCGTCCCTTCATATACTCTTCCGTCATTAGAACCGGATATAGGACCGCAGTCATGGCCATTTCCAAAACATGTTCCAAGTATAACTTTGCCATCGCTTTTTCTTATTAATCTTGTTACGCCGTTTCCTGCTTCTGTAGTATTATAGGATGAATCTTCGCCGATTTGCGGTTGTCTTACATTGCCATTGCTTTCTATTTCTCCTGCAAGGCCGCCTTTTCCACCTCTTCCTATTTTTACGGCTATCTGTTCATCAGGAATAACCGTTACTTTCTGTATAGGCACCATTGTTGCAGCTCCGCCACCTCCACCGCCTGCACCGTAAGTTAACCATGTTACTCTTGCTGCGCCTTTCCCGCCATTTTTACCAGCTGCGCCGCCAAGGCAACTGTCTGCAGGTAGTGCACTTGCTACCCAAGTATGGCTTTGATGTGTTTGTTGAACAAGTGATGTGCCACTGCTATAACCCCAAACGCCATTGCCGCCCCTCCCGCCGATATTTGGCGCTCCGGCACTTCCTGCATTTGTACCATTTGCATTCCCTCCAGCGCCGCCTGCTCCCGGGGCAGAATCGACGCTGACAGTATGTTGTGCACCTCCACCTCCGCCTCCGCCAAGCTGTCCTCCACCTCCGCCTCCGCCGCTACCGCGCTGTGCGCCTCCACCACCTCCACCACCACCAAGCCATATAAATTTATTTTGGCTCCACCTGCCTATTGCACTTGAACTTCCGCCTCCACCGCCAGAGTGTTTAGAATGGGCATTTATATTTGCTACAGCACCACCCCCTCCTCCTGAACCATCATTTATACTCCCATTACCTCCTTTTGCAGCGCATCCGGCAGCATTTTTGGGAACTGAACCGTAGCCTCCTTTTCCTCCGTTGCCATCAACCCCTTGGCCGCCTGCGGCACAATTAGTAAGGCTGCTTACTTTCCCGCCATTGCCTGCAGCTGATGCGGTCCATCCGTTATCACTATATATACCGCCACCGCCTCCGCCATTTTTGCCAGTATAACCAGCTGAATAACTAATACCACACCCGCCAGACGCGCCATGTCCACCGCCTGCACCTAAACCTATTGCCATTTTATCTAAATCCATAAGCCAGGGCTCGTTTATTATTATGCCGCCATTACCGCCGGCACCGCCCGTACCGCAGCCTTGTCCGCCTCCGCCGCCCCCTCCGCCACAGGCAGACACAAGAACATATTTATTTTTGGTCTCAGCAGGTATTGGCCATTCGTAATCACCGGAGTGTGTAAAATCTTTGCTTGTTAGGGGTTGGGCCCCGGCTCCGCCCCCTGCTCCGCCTGATATCAGGGTGGCTTCTATTTCATTTACCACAGCAGGCACTGTGAAGGTATTTGCACTGCCAACAGTTGTAAATTCTGTATAACCAGCTGTCGGTGCTGCACCTCCCCCTCCGCCTGCACCTATAAGGGTTACTTTCATCATGCCTGAATACCCGCCCGGCACCTCAAATTCGCCTTCACAGTATTGGCTTCCATCCGTATCCGTTTTTATATCGGGGCAATCATTAGAGCCAAATTCTATTTCATAAGTTTTCTTAATGGAGGCTGGTGAACCCATGCTGCCTGTGACATTAACATTTTCAGAGAATTTTTTTGTCATAACAGGCGCTAGTGCTGCCATAAGAAGCGAAGCTACCAAAAGTGCCATGAGCATTTCGACAAGCGAAAAGGCTGTAATAGTCTGCGCTTTTATGGCAGAATGCCAAAATTTAAGGCATTTCGAAGCCTTTGGCTGCTTTAATAAGCACAACAAATTTTCTTTCATTTTTGTAACCTTTTTTACGATAAAACAATTTCAAAATTTTAGATAAAACAATTTCTTGTCTTTGAATATATCATATTATATATTCAGATTCAACATTTATCTTGTTAGGGTTAAAAGAATATCCTGCGGATAGACTTCATTCAAGATACCGTTTGTGGCTGCAATGATGCAAAATTCAATGGTTTCGCCTGGGTTTACCCCTAAATCATCAAAGGAAATTGCAACCTCAATAGTGTCTTTGTATGCATGGTTTACTTTTTTTAACAATTGGGAAATCCATAAACCTCCAAAAGTAGATTTGGCAAGGCCTAAGGGCATCATTTCATTCTCATTAAATGAAAATTTGATTTCATGGGTAAACTGGTTTTCAATAATTGGAAAAATGTTTTCGTTCTTGCTAATAGTCCTTACAGGGCTTAAAATATTTTGGGATTCATTTCTGAAATATAAAAATATTTGGTTTCTTAAGAAATGTTTCGTATTTGTAATATTTTTTTTATTTATCTCAAATTTAAAGTAAATATTTGTATCATCATTTCCATAGTAGATGCCTTTAATTGCTTTGCCTGCTGAAAATGTGGGGCTGTCCGGCAGGAAAATATACCCTGCATCTGCCCAATTATCAACATTTTCATTAAAAGTGCCATCAATAACTGGTGTAATCAGGTTTTTAGGCTCTCTAACAGGTTTTCCCACAACCGAAATCAGCGGGATATCAAGGTAATTTGGATGTGTTTCACCAAGAACTTTGTAAACATTTTTTAAGTGCGCTCTGAATAAGTAGTCAAAAATGTGGTCATTGCCAGATTCATTGGGCTCTCCATACCACCAGAACCAATCTGAGCCCTCTGCTATAAAAATTTCCTGCTTTGCTCTGTCAATCAATTCTTCTGCAACTTTTTTTGCTTTGGAATTTTTTGCATTTTCCAAGAGCTTTTTTTTGGCCTCTTCAAGCGTGTTCCTTGTTTCATTCAAATAAAGCCAAGCAACATTTTTTGTGGGCTCACCTATCCACAAATCAAAGTTTCTGTTTATCCAGCTTCCAGAGGCTAAATTTTTAAGCTCCGCTGGTTCTGATTTTTCTAAAAATTCACTAACCAGAACTGTTTCAAGGCTTGAATCATTTTCAATTAATGAATAGAGTGTATTTAAGAATACATCGCCGTCATTTTCATAGCTTTCCCAGCAATTTTCGCCATCCATGGCTATTGTCAATAAATGTTCTTCCTTTGGAGAATTTTCAAGCTTATTTTGAATTGTTTTAATTTTTTCATAAAAATCGTTTGCGGCAATTTCGCCTTCATAATTTCCATAGCCAAAGCCTACAAGGTTTGCAAAGAAGGAATCTGCAAAAATTATATTTGTTTTTGAGCCGTCATTTAATTTGTAGTTTGAGCATAAGTCATAAGGGTCCTCTAGGTTGCCTTCAAAATCCCTTGTAAATTCTTTGTGAATAGAATTTGCAAGAATTCCTTCATCTGCAACAGTCCATTTTATGCCTAATTTTGACAATAACGCAACTGCCTTTTGGCTAATACATTGCTCTGGCAGCCACATACCGTTTGGCCTTTTTCCAAAAAAGCTTTCACATTTATCTAGGCTTTTTTTAGCCTGTTCACAAGCATCTTCTGCCATATGTTCAGATTGTTCGGGCAGGTTTTCGCAGTATTGATATTTGTCTTCTCTTATATCAAGCAGTAAGGGCAAAATTGGGTGATAAAACGGGTTTGTTGAAATTTCAATCCTGTTTTGTTTTTGAAATTTTTTATATAAATCAGGTATTTTTTTAAATATTTCAAGTTGGATATTAAAAATTTCGCGTCTGTCTTCAAGCGTGTAATTTTTTTCTTTTTCAAACAAAAATTTTAACTTTGGGAATAATTCGACAAATTTTTTATCTATCCAGCACAGAGTGAAATTTGCCATTATGTCAGAATATTCTTGGTTTGAAAATGCATCGGGGCTTATGTTTTCTTTTGAATATCTTTTATTGTAAAGGCTTGCATAATATGGCCTTTTTAGAATCATATTAGTATAGTTTGCATCAAAAAAATGCTGCAGGATAAAATTTTTATCATCGTTATTTAATGCATCAATATCACTGATTAAAAGCCTTGAGTGCACATCGTGTGCGCCTTTTAGATATCTTTCGACAGATTCAATTAAAATTGGTGAAATATTAAAATTTAGGCGTATATTTTTAAAATTTTCAATACGCCAAAGCATATCATAGTAATCTTTTGTAACATGAAGCCTCACCCATGGCATCAAAAAATCCTCTGAATAATTTTCTTGATACACGGGCTGGTGAAAATGCCATATAAAAGCTATATTTAACTTTTTTACCATACTATTTCCTAGGGGTATTATAGCATGGTTTTATTGATTTTTGACAAAATAGCAACCTCGGTATTTAAGGAGCTTAAACTGAAAATTTACTATCTGCATAATTGCAATGCCAGCCTTTGCAAAAGATGCAAAGGCTGGTTAATTAAATCACAAAATTAAAAATTTAAACTAGATGGTTTTAAGTAGCTTAAAAAGGCGCTGTTCTCTTTGTCTCTGCTTTTCACCTGCATAGGCCTCAAGTTCTTCTGAAGTCACAACTATAGTATTTCCGTCTTTATCTTCGGTGCCTTCTAGCGCTTTTCTTGCTTTTTCAGCCACTGCACTATCATTCAAGTCTGTTCCGGCATCTGTTAAAAAGTTAGCAATTTTTGCGGCAATTACACCACCTGTGGTTGCAACAGCTGTATCGCAAATATCAGCGCCTCTTGTAATGCCGAGTCTCTGTGCAAAATATTTTTTTAATTCATCTGCTTCCACTTTGGCTGCTACTGTGTTTCTATCGTTGCCAAGAATAATTTTTTTGCCCATTTTTGAATTAGCAATTTTATAAATTAAAGATTTTTCATCATCTGCTTTATTTGCAATTTTTTCAATTACAGAATCTTGTAAAACTTCTTTGGTTGAATTAATTGCTTTATTTTCCTCAAGCCCATCTGCGAGGTTGATTGTTTTTCCTTCCTTGGCATCTTGTAAGTTTTCCCATACTTTGCCTGTATATTTTTTAAAAGAATTTAAAATGCCTGCGCCATTTTGCTTGTTTGCATTTTTTGCTGCAGAGTCAATAAAGGCTCCAGTTGAGCCTGATAAACTTTTTTTGCCTTTAATAAACATTCCCAAGAATGCTGCAGTGGTAATTCCGAATTCAAGAGCATGGTCTATTATATTGTCACCAAGAATGATTTTGGCAGTTTTTGTTGTAAGAGGTATATCGCCGTACTTCTCTGCCATTGATTTACCACCACCAAAGCCTTTTATGGATGGCTTTTTGTGCCGGGGCTTTTTTTCTTCAGGATTGTCTTCAGTTTTTTTTGAGCGGCCAAAATTTATATTTTGAGAATTTATTGAGCTAACGGGTAGCATATACATTTCCTTTCACACACTATGAATAATGCATGTCAATCTAAAAAATTGCTAGTTTCATGAAGTTTTGTAACAAAATTGTTACAATTGATGTTTGATTATTTTATCACAATATTTTAAATTGTTAAAATTTGTAAATTAATGGAAATATTTTTTATCCTTAATTTCATCCGGCAAAAATTGCTGCTTATATTCAGGGTTATTATGGGTATAAACATATCCTTCGCCAAAACCGTATTTTTTGGCATCTTTATAATGTGCATCTCTTAAATGCATAGGCGGAGGAAAATCGAGTCCGTGCTGAATATCTGCCATAGCTTCATCTACAGCCATTATTGCTCTGTTTGATTTTTTGGCCCGCGCAACAAACTCTGTTGCCTGCGCTAGCGCTATCCTGCATTCAGGCATTCCAAGGGTTTCTGTTGCCTTAAGGGCTGCTTCTGCTATTAAAAATGCCCTGAAATCAGCATTTCCAACGTCTTCACTGGCACAGACAATGAGCCTTCTTGCTATAATCCTTGGATCCTCAGCGTTTACAAGCATTTTAGCAAGGTAATATATGGCAGCATCAGGGTCAGAACCTCTTAATGATTTTTGATAAGCTGAAAGACAGTCGTAATGCCCCTGTCTGTCATACCGGGTTGTATTTTTCTGAAGTAAATCCTCAATTAATTTTTTATTTACCGTGCTTTCTTTATTTTTACCATCGCCATAGGCTGCAAAATAAGAGTTTTCAACGGTGTTCAGAGCATATCTTGCATCGCCTGATGATAAACTTACAATAGCTTCAATTGCTTCATTTTCAATAATAACAGGCATATTAGAATAATGAGTTTTTAAGTAATTAAATCCTTTTTCAACAATTTTTTTTATGCTGTTATTATCAATCCTGTTCAACATAATCACCTGAGCACGAGAGAGCAGGGCTGGAACAACCTGAAAAGAAGGGTTTTCTGTAGTGGAACCAATAAGATGAAATGTGCCGTTTTCAATGTGCGGTAAAAGTGCATCCTGCTGAGTTTTTGAGTACCTGTGAATTTCATCAATAAAAAGTATGGTTTTTGTGCCGCTTCTAAGGTTTTCTTTTGCGTTTAAAACGGCGTCTTTAACGTCCTTGACGCCTGATGTTACGGCAGACAGCTCTAAAAAATTTGCATTATGATGATTAGCTATAAGCCTTGCAAGAGTAGTTTTTCCACATCCAGGCGGACCCCATAAAATTAAGGAAAAAAGTCTGTTTGCCTTTAAAAGATTATTAATTGGTGAATTTTCGTTAATTACATTTGTCTGGCCCAAAAATTCATCCAGATTTTTTGGCCGTAAAATTGCTGCCAGAGGGATTTGCTTATTATTTTCTTCTAGGTTGTCAAATAAATTCATTGTATAATTTTATCATGATAAAAAAGATTTTAATAATAATGGTTTTAATTAGCCTTGTTGGCGGTTTATGTACTGCATGCTCTGCAAAAAAGACTGAAAAAGAAGGCATTCTTCCTGGTGGGTGCATGGTTGACAAAAAGCCTTGGGATTTTTTAAAAAATATTTTTAACAAAGATAAAAAACAAACTTTTACGGTTTGGACAATTCAATTAAAAGCGCCAGCAGGCCGCTTTATGGATGAGAATATTGAGGCCTTTAAAAACCGTCATCCTGAAATTGATATTGTATGGGTGGACATTCCTATTGCAGAGGCGCAAAAAAGAACTCTGGCTTCTATTTTATCTGGAAATCCGCCTGATTTAATCAACTTAAACCCTGATTTTTCAAGCCTTTTGGCCCAAAAAGGGGTGCTTGAATATTTTGGTGAAGATGAAGTAGAAGAGTTTCACCCTGAATTAATTGATAAATTAAGGTATAATGGCAATATTTTTGCTCTTCCATTCTATGCCACAAGCCCTGTAACAATTTTTAACCAAAAAACACTTGATAATTGCTTTAATAATGATTATCCGGTTGTGAACAGTTATGAGGATATTTATAGCATTTCAGCAGAGCTAAAGCAGTGTACAGGTAAGCCTTCAATTGTTTTAAACCTGAATGAAAATGACACATTTGCTAAAATATTAAATAAATATGATATTTCAAGCTTTAAGGAAGAAAAAGAATTTCAATCATTCCTACATATTGTTAAAATGTTTGACGATATGTATAAAAAAGGCTATCTGCCAAAAGATACACTGACACTAAATCATAGGGAAATGGTGGAGCAATATATGGCAAGAAATGCAGCATTTGTTGTTGCGGGTTCAAACTTTATTAAGATGATAAAAGAAAATGCACCAGATGTTTATGCGGAATCTGAAATTACAAACCAGTTATCAGCACCCGATGGCAAATATGATGTTGGCCTTATGAATTTCGTCATTCCAAAACGCGCTAAAAACAAGGATCTTGCAAGGGAATTTGCCCTGCAGTTAACAAATAAGGAAAACCAGTTAAAGTTTGCAAAATTAACAAATACTCTCCCTGCAAATTTAGAGGTTTTGTTTGATGATTATTTTATAGAATGTCCAGAAGAAATAATTGAAAAGGCTCGCTGTGTTGGTGCTAGCCAATTGAATTCTCTTGTTAAAGAAGATTTTGGATATAACAACAAAAAAGCCATAAATGATACACTAAATAAAAGTCTTGAAGAAGTACTTTTGCACAACAAAATTTCAGAAGACAAACTTCAAAATAAGCTTAAAAATATCAAGGATGAGATAAGGGCGCTCAGGGAAAAATAAAATTAAAAAAAGGGGCGTATCAAAGGTTACATCGACATGCCCCAAAAATTGTTGTTTTATCTAAATTTAATTTTAGGTCAGTACAGGCTCTATAGTAAAAACAGTTAAGAGCCTGTCGAATCCCTGATTATTACTCTACTTCGGCATTCCAGTAAATTATAACAAAGCCATCCATACCGTTTTCGCCTGCTGCGGCCTGCTCAACTTCATTATATTTCCATATCCAGCCTCCGCCACCAGCCCCTGTGGCGCCTGGAAGTACGTCTCCAGCATAGTTCTCTTTATTGGCCTCTGACATCGCTTTTGCCATAGTATTATTAAAAGACCCGGGAATTACGGCCTCAAGCAATGGAAGCGGCGAAGCATCTGCCCGAGTATTGACAAGGTCGCACTTCAAATTATCCTCATTGATATCTTTTGCACCGTAATAATCAATTGCAATTTCTGACAACCCGCCGCAGGGCCTTGATTCCACAGGTGAAATTTTTGAATTTATACCCCCGTTTCCACCCGCAGATGCCTGGTAGCTGCCGGTGTACTCTGACTTTTTGCCACTGGCCTTTTCTGTATCAGCAGGGTAAACTGTGTAATTAGATTTACCTACAAGTTTATTAAAATCTGTGGTGTTGATTTTACCGCCTGTGCCGCCACCTCCTGGTATTGGGTCAATATTTTCATCGGGTTTTCCTGCAATGGCCCCTCCTCCGCCTTTTCCACCCTGCACCTCAAATTTAAATTCGTTTGTGCCGTTTGTAGAATATGCTATATAGCTGTTTTCGCCATCTTTACCGTCTTCACCCTTCGCCCCTGTGCCGGCGGCACCTTTAATACCTCCCTTACCTGCTTTAATAGTAAATGTCACACCGGGCCTAATGCCATTTGAAATATTTGTAATATGTACTACTGCGCCTGCGCCTCCGCCGGAGCCTCCTAAACCAGGCCGTGCAAGTTTGTATGTTACTTTTGCCATGCCGCCTCCGCCATTTCCGGCATTAGTACAAAGCACATATTCTCTTGTAGGGCCCTCGCTACAGCTTCCACCGCCTCCGCCGGTACCGCCTATGCTACCGTTTCCACCAACTCCTGCGCCTGTTATTTTATTAATAAAATAACCGTCAGCCCCAACACCATTTGCTTTTCCGGCTTCACCCGCTTTAAATATCGGGCGTATCTCTCCATCAGATATTGTATTGCAGGCAAAGTAGCCGCCTGTTTTGTATGCAGCTATCGTGCTGTATTCATTTTTATAATAGCAGGCATCGGCGGTTGAATCTTTGTTAACTGCATTTGCGGGGCTTCCCGTGGCGCTTGTTGTTGCAGGGTTTCCAGGTTTTCCTCCGGGTACAGAGAATTTCCATTTTGTAACACCGCCCACGGTTAATGTTGCAGAAGATGCTTCACCCGCTGTGGGTGTGCTAAACCTTGATGTATTGCCTAATTTTATGTATTTGCTGTCAGAGCTTGATGTTTTTACATTACTGCCAGCTCCCGGGCCACCTGCGGTATAGATGATTTTTACAGTACCGCCTTCTTCGTATGCTTTTCTTAAGGCATCATCCGGTATTTTCATTTCTGCATACAACCCGGAACCGCCGGCGCCGCCGACATAAGGCACAAATGATGATATACGGTCAATGACACAGCGGGGAATCGCGGCAGCATTATTATTATAACCAGTCAAAATGCGCACGCCACCCAATAATAAATGTGCCGTTATAGATGCATTATCGCTCCACAAAACATGCCGCCAGCAAGAATTTGAATCCGCACCATAGCAATCATATCTATCTTTACACATTGGTGCACCATATCCAGAATATTGCTCACACAGCTGCAGGCCTGGATAATCAGCAAATCCCATATAGGCATTTGCACCACTAGCTCTTTTATTAAGAATACCAGGAGTGGCAGAATTAACAGATTGTATACCTCTTGCCCACCCTCTTAATTCAGCCTCATAAGGTAATCTACCATATGAAGGCCCTGCTGGTCTCCAGGTGGCGCAGGTATTTTTTGATGCATTATATTGACACACAGTTCTGTTGCAACCGCCATAAGCATTTACACTTGAAGCGCCTTCGCAATCATCAGTTCCATGTGTAACAACAGACCAGCAGCACCTTCCACCAGAAGTACACGAAGGAATATTACAATCCTGAGAAGCGTGGTTGCATAATTTATCAACTTTCATCAAAGGAGAAGGATCGGCAGGATTTGATGACGGATCGTACCTTGAAACACAAACAGAGTGATACCCGGCACTTGGCAGCGGGTGTTCCCCTGCCACATTTGGCAATGTTGTATTCCCTGTACCGTTTGCCCCGTTATATTCAGGCCCTATATATACACCCCAATTGCCACAGTCTGTCTGGTTTGCAGGGTATCCTCTGCCGTTTGCCATTCCATGGCTTCCTCCTCCGCCACCGCCAACGAGGTGCACAGAAACATCTAGCATATTTTTTGAAAGTATAATTTCATTAGAATTTGCAGAGCCTGGATTGTTGCAGCTTACTTCGCTGCTTGATTTTGTTGTGCTGAATGCTGTTTGAACTGCACCACCTCCACCTCCACCACCTGATGCTATAATTGCATTAATGGTGTGAATATTTGAAGGAATTGTGCAGGCCTCTTCCTGCAGGCCGTCTGCTGCAGTAAATACACATCCGCCGGATGGAATAATTGAATTTCCTGTGCCTGAAACCACAACATTTTCGTTGAACTTTTTTGTCATAACAGGCGCTAGTGCCGCCATCAACAAGGAAGCAACCAACAATGCCATAAGCATTTCAACTAAGGAAAAAGCAGCTTTTTTTGAACAATTTTGCATCTGCCCAGATAAAAACAAATTAAAATGCCAAAATAAGCCAATTGGCTTAAAACACTTCTGCCCCAAAGGACACAACAAATTTTCTTTCATAAATAAACCTTTACGATAAACAATTAATAAACAACTTCTCTGCACCTAATATAACATATTGAATTATTTATTTCAATAATCAAAACCTAATTGTATTTATATAAATTTTTTCAAACATAAGCATACTGTGCAGAGTTTTTTATGAAGCAAATGGCCTTGAAAGAGCTTGAAGTAAAATGCCCTAATGGCATGCGGTGTCATGCATATTTCACGGCTGAAATATTCAAAATTATTCTAATGTTGGTGCCCAAAAACAAAGATAGTTTTTTAAAAGTTTTGGCAGAAGGGCAGAGTGGATTGCAAGAAAATCTATCACAAATTCATTGAAGCCAAGACTTTGATAACATGGAATTTTTTCAAAATCTTCTTCAATATTGGCTTCAAACATATGCATTTTGCAAAATCCATCTACAACAAAAGGCAGGATTTTATCCAGACTTGGGTCTTTAACGGACCAGTGACCTTTGTGGCATGGGGCGGCACACATAAGCCTTGAAACTATGGCAGAATTGCAATTCAAAGGGCATAGACCAAGACTTTCTACCCTTTTTGCGCCTGCAATCTGAATCTTTTTTGTTCTAATTATTCTTTTTGTTTTTTTGATACATTTTATGATGTTTTCTTCATCACCAAGGGCTGAAAAGTCAAGCGCATCAATGGGATTCAAGTTTGAAAGGCATTTTATTGAATAGCTGTTTAAAAGATTAATGCCGCCACCTATTTCAACAGGTGCCGCCTGGAATTCGCTGTCATTCATTTTTGCCCAGAAAAAGCCGATATTGTTAATTACAACTGTTTTTGGCTTTGGTTCTATCGCACAAAGCATTTTTACTGTTTCATAAACTCTCTCAAAGTCTCTTTCAATAAGGATTCTGGGGGTTGAAATATTTAAATCCATATTGAATTCAGCACAAAAATCTCTCGCACGATTCACCAACTCCTCAAATGGAATTGTCGCCAAATCAGCTGTAGAGGCTACTTCGCCATATTCAATTGAACTAACAGGGTTAAAACCAGCATCATGGATAAATTTTCGAAGTTCCTTAAACTGCTCCAGGCTTGAGAGTCTTAAATTTAGCCTTGGTAGCTTTAGTTTTGAATAATCAATTTTTTTGAGCCTTTTGCACCTTAGTTTCCAGTCATATTTTTGTATGTAATTTGCAAACTTAAAATCTTCTCCAGTTGCAGAAACTATTTCGCCTGAAAAATGAATGGTTTTGTAGAAGCTTTTTCTAACATGTTTAAATGGTAATTTTTGTTCTTTAAACATTTTTGGCTTGGCTAAAATTTTTTCAACGAGCCTAATACCGTCCAAAATCTCTTCACTGCTTGAAAATTTGCCTTTTATTACAACAGCACTTATTGCTTTTGATTTTATTAAATCCTCAGCAAAGTATGGAAGGTTGTCTGAATCAACTGAGAGGGGGAGTTTGGCATATTTTTTAATTTTTTCAATGTTTTTAAGGTAAACTTCTTCTGTAATTATAAGGCCGTCAATCTTGTGAAACATCTCCATAAATTCAACGCCTGAAAGGTTATGGATGTCAAAATACGAATCAATTATAACCTTGAATGGCAAGTCCATTGTTTTTATGATTTCTAAAATTCCGTAAGAATTTACAAAAATGCCGTCAATATCAGTAGTGGTGAGGAATTGGATAAATTTTTTTGTAACACTTACATCCTCTTCTGTTATCGAATGTTTGAAATTTACGAAAATCTTTGAGCCTGTTTGTTTTGCAGCGTTAATATATTCATTAATATACTGAAAATCGCCCTTTGGGGCATTTTTCATAAAGCGGTGGTGATATACATAAAATTCCCTGCATTTAACGCTTTTTGCAAAGTTTAAAATGTCCTCAGGACGCTTTATTGGCGAAACCACAAAAATTTCTTTCATATTCTGTATGTTATAGATTTATGTGTTCAAAGTCAAGTAGATTGGGAATTTTGACTTGAAAATTGTAGTTTTTGGGCTTGAAAAAGGTTTTGCGGCAGACTTTGATGTCAGAATAAGTGCTGTATTTGATAGTGCTGGTAGAGCCTGTCAGGCAGAGTCAAATGTGATTTTATTTCGGACAAGAGCCCCATGGAGGCTTGTGAATTTTCCTTTTTAGATTATACTTTTTTGAATAAAAATGTTAAAAAATTCAAGGGCGCTAAAAGTACTCAAGGGTGCAGTTTTTATGATAAAAAAAATAGTCTTAATATTTTTGTTTTTTATGGTTTCTGTATGTGCCGGAAATTCTCTTGAAACCTTGAATTTTGATGGTTTTATTGCAGATAATGCCAATATTGTGTCAGAAAATAATAAAATGGCGCTTAATCAACTTTTGCTTGAATTGCAGGAAAAAACAAAAGCGGATGTGGTTCTTGTTACCCTTAGAAGCCTTGATGATGCTCCAATTGAGGATGTCGCGCTTGAAATAGGGAGAAAATATAAGATTGGAGACAAAAAATTAAATAATGGAGCTGTTGTTCTTGTTGCACCAAATGACAGAAAAGCAAGAATTGAGGCTGGTTTTGGACTTGAAGGAATGCTTCCTGATTCTAAGGCGGGGCGAATTTTGGATAATTATATGATTCCCTATTTTAGGGAAGGAAACTACGAAAAAGGAACAGTGGCAGGGGTTTTGGCTGTTGCATATGAGGTTGCAAAGGGTTATAATGTAGAATTATCAGGTGAGAAGCCTATTTCTCAAGGACAAGGGGATGATTTTGGGACTATATTGCTTATTATAATAATTTTTCTGATTCTATTTGGCCCAAGAGGCGGCTTTGGCGGTGGATTCGGTGGTTTTGGCGGTGGTTCTGGCGGAGGGGGGAGAATTTCCTTTGGCGGCGGAGGCGGCTTTGGCGGTGGAGGTGCATCAAGAGGATGGTAAAATTTTTAGAACCGTTAAATACAGCGCAGAGGTGTCTTATGGTATTATGAATGCTATAAAGCGCCTGAGATGCAGATTTTAATGATTTATAAGCGTGAAGTGTAATGATTATGAGGCTTTCACGGGTGTGAAAATATTAAAAAGCAGTAAATACAGTATAAAAGGATGTTAAAAGGAGAAAAAATATGAAAGGTGCAGTATTATTAGGGGTTTTGGCAGTAATTCTTGCAATTGGAGCAATGTTTGCTAGCACGTACAACAAACTGCAGGTTATGGACGAGAATGTCAGTGCAAACTGGGCGCAAGTTGAAAATCAACTAAAGCGCAGAAATGACCTGATTCCAAACTTTGTAAATACCGTAAAAGGTTATGCCACGCATGAAAAGGAAGTTTTTACAAATATAGCGGAGGCAAGGTCAAAATTAGCAGGTAATATCAATTCTAAGGATGTAAAGGCTGTGCAGCAGAGCACTAGCGAGTTAAACAGTGCGCTATCAAGGCTTCTTTTGGTAGTTGAACGATATCCTGAATTAAAGGCAGACAGGTCTTTTATAAGTCTGCAGGATGAGCTTGCTGGTACTGAAAACCGTATAGCAGTAGCAAGAAGAGACTATAATGAAAGTGTAAAATCAATAAATTCTTTGATTAGAACCTTTCCAACCTCAATTGTGGCTGCAGTTTCCGGGGTAAAACAGAGAGATTATTTTGAGATAACAGAAACCGAAAAACAGGCTCCAAAGGTTGAATTCTAGTCTAATTGCTTATTTGGCATTGTTTCTATAGCCTATGCCTGCCCGATATCCTGATATAGTGTACATTAGGGGCAGCATGGGCTCAATCCATTTAAAACCTGATAAAACACCTGCAGTAGCAATATCGTCTGTGTGCAGCGCCATATCTAAAAGCTCAGGTTTTCTTTCGCTAGAAAGTTTATCATGATTGCTTTTTCTGTGTTCACTATTCTGCATGTGTCTGCTTGATAGTGGTTTTAGGTGTATATTGTGTTTTATGAGTTCTGAATTAGTGCTTTTTGTTGAAACGGCAAGCTGTTTATGGTTAAAATGCGCATCCTGAAAGAATTTCAGGTTTTTACTGCCTGTAAATTTTTCAAACTCTTTCTCTTTAAAAACAGGTGCAGTGTATGGCGTAAAACCTTGATGTACAAAGGTTTTGTACTGTTTGTGTTTTTTGTCACATATGGGGTCAAGAATTTTTTTACCTATCCAATTCGCAACAAAGCTGCCCCCGATAATCCCTGTGACAAATATTCCTGTCATTATTGCTCCAAGTTTTTTCATAGGGGTTAAGGCCTTAATTTTGCCAGCTTTTTGGAGCCTTTCTGCCCCGAATAGTGCACCTGCTGCGCCGACATTGCACATAAAGATGTTGGCTAAAAATTGATATGCACCCTCTTTTATCTTGTCTGATGAGGATTTTGGGGTATTTTCGTCCGTAATTTTCTCAGCAAAGATGCCGCTAATTACGCCAGAAACTACTGGCATAAGGCCTAAAACAGATAATCTGCCGGTTTCTTCAAAGATTTCCTTTGCACTCAGATTTTCTTTTTTGGAAAATAGTGTATCAAAAAGCTCGTCTAAGCCTTTATATTGCATATTTTGAGGGTTTATCATATTGGAATCGTTTAACTTTAGGACTTCTTCGATATCCCTGAGCCCCAAAATGCCTATTTTGGCTTTATTTAATACTTCTTCTGTTTTTTTATCAGTGTGATTTTCTTTTAGGAATTTTTGAACAATAATTTTTTGATTGGCTAAAATTTCTTTGTTATTTTTGACATTCACAAGGCCCGAAAATAATTGTTTCTTACCTATCTTAAGGCCAAATGCGCTAACTAATGAGGTGCTTACAACCGTTGATAGTATAATGGCATTTTTTAGGGCACGCTTTTTTTTGTCTTGTTTTTCGCTCTTGAAGGTATCATACATGCCATAAGCAAAAGCTGCTCCTGCCAAGAGCTTTGGGGTTTTATCCTTAAGTTTGCTTATAATTAGAGGTTGGTCTAAAAATTTACCTAATGAGACTGCTTTCATTTTTTTGTCCTTACTTTGGGCTGTTTTCTGTTATATAAAGATATTTTGTCTGTAATATTTGTTTGAATTGGTATTAGAGTGTTTGCATATTTGAAAACCGGTCAACAAGTCACAGTATTTTGTTAGCCTAGGCTAACAAAATAGATTATTTAGCCAAACAAAAAAGTTTGTCAACCCTAACTTATTATGACCACCAGTGCCAGACACTATTTTGTGAATTTTAGTTATTTTTTGCACAAAATAATAGATTTTTAAATTTGTATTGCATCTAAACTGGGATGTGACAATGCTTTTCAGATTTTAGCCAAGTGAAAATAGTATATATGAGCTATTTATAGGAATTTATAAACTTTGACTTTCTTATTATTACTGCTTTTCGGCCGTTAATTTCGTAAAATTTGATAATAAAAATAATAAAAACTATACTGTGCTTATGTTTCATCCGTGCAGATTCGCTATAAGCTTTATGGAGCTTGAATTGTAGCTGTATTGAATTATGAATCAGAAAACAAAGTTTCACTTGAAAATGTCTTCAATGCCGTTGTTGCAAGGATTTCATCCGTGTACATACTAGAAAAGTGTTGTTTGTATTGTGTTTTGACCTGTTTTAATAATAGTTTTGTAAAAATTGTAGATTTTACCAATAATAAAATCTGCACGTATGTAAAATATTTTTTAACAAAATTCTCTCTGAATTAAGAGACGAGCAAAAATATTTGCCAAACAATATGTAAAGTTTTGTAAACTTTATGACATTTTTTACAGGCTAAAAATGTAAACATGCTTGTATTTTTTAAAGCTTTATGAATCTCAGCTATTGACTTATTTTGATTATTATCTGTATAAATCTTCAATCTTTGCCTTTAATTCAGGTGATTTTGCGCATAAATCTTGAATAAAAACGGAGAATTTTGTCATGCGGCTAAACATCCTCTCTGACATAATATGCTCCATTTTGCAGGCATTTTCAATGGCTTCTTCCCTGGGAAGATTTAGGATATTTTCTAAAAACTCACTCATAACTTTATGTTTTTCAATAATGTCACAAGCGAGCGTTTTTCCTTGCTCTGTCAGGGTTATGGCACAATAGGGCTCATAGTTTATAAGACCTTTCTGCTTCAAATTTATCAAAGCGCCAGTCACAGAGGCTTTTTTGACGTTTAAAATGTTTGAAATTTCTGTAACCTTTGCCTCACCTTTTTGTACAATTGTGTTGTAAATCGCCTCCAGATAGTCTTCCAGGCTTTCAGAGAGTTTCATAATTCCTAAATTCCTTAATTTTCGTTGATTTTTATTGTACCTTTTACATTTTTGTCTATGTTTAGGCTTTCAAAAAGGCTGTCTAATAGCTGATAGGGCGTATTTGCGCTGTAAAATTTACCCCTTGTAGTGACAGCAGCGCATCTTAGCTGGTTGTTTGCCTCGACATCATTAATATCAAAGGCTATAACATCTATTGAAATATCATCCCTCAGTTTCATTAGCTCTATTGCGTATGTACATGGGCTTTCATCGCAGTTTTCGCCACCATCTGTCAATAATACTATATGTTTTTTGCCTTGAATGCCTGCAAAATCAGAGTTTACAGCTTGTTTTAGGGAGTATGTAATAGGCGTCCAGCCGACAGCACTGGTGTGATAGAGGGCACCCAGAATATTATCTGCGTTTTTTGGGGCAAAGGGCACAACTAGTTTTGAGGCCATGCAGCCCTGAAGATAGGTAAAACCGGCTCTGTGGCCGTATACTCTTAAGGCGGTTTTTACACTTTGGGGAATTTTTGGCAAAATAACAGTTAAGGTCTCAAGTGCCACTTGGAGTTTAGTCTTTTGTCCCATTTTTTCATTCATAGAATTCGAGAAATCCATAATGAACAAGATGTTTGAATCAGCCTCAAACTGCGGCGTATCCTGATTTAGCCTTTGGAAGGTTTCAGGCGTATAAACGCTGTAATCAAAGTTTTTCTTTGCGCATGCTGCTTGCGGCGCCCAATAGTTTACAAAGTAAAGAAAAACGGCTACTATAAGAAATAAGATTTTAATTTTGTTCATAAATTTATTCTACTATAAGGAGTTTTATTATGGAAATATTTGAATGTATTGATACAAGAAAAACTATCAGAAAATATGCTGATTATACACCGACAGATGATGAAATCAAGAGGATAATAAATTCTGCAAGGCTGGCGCCTGCTGCAATGAATGTACAAAACTGGCGGTTTTTGGCTATTTATAATCAGGAAATCAAGAATAAAATGGCAGATGCAGTTTTTGCAAAATATGATGAAATTATGGCAAGGATTAAGGAAGAGACAAAAGAGGGTGTTTCAAGATATAAGGCGCATTCAACTTTTTTTAAGGACGCACCTGTAATGATAGTTTGTACTGAAATTAAGGCGCAATCTTTTATGGGCGGAGTTTTAGAGGAAGCTAATTATTCTAAGGAAGAAATAGCCAAAATGCGTCCAGATTCTTATCTTTTGAGTATGGGCGGCGCTATTGAAAATATGATTTTATCAGCCAATGCGCTTGGCCTTGGCAGCTGCTGGATGGTAGCGCCCGTTTTAGCGCATGATGAGTTTAAAAAAATTCTTAACCTCAGTGAAGATGAAAAGATTGTTACAATTTTAACAATTGGAAAACCGTATGCCGAAAACCCAAACAGGGCACCAAAGAAGGGTTTAGATGAGGTTATGAAGATAATAAAATAAATGCACTGGGTTTATTTAATATTAGCCATAATATTTGAAACTATTGGCACAGCACAGCTAAAGATATCTAACGGCTTTTCTGTTTTGCTGCCATCAATATGCACGGTTGTTTCATATATATTATGTTTTATATTTTTGTCTTTTGCGCTAAAAACTATGGAAATTAGCGTAGCATATGCTATTTGGTGTGTATTTGGAATTTTGCTTGTGAGTATTGTTGGAATTGTATTTTTCGATCAATCAATAAGCCTAATAAAGATTGTTTCCATTCTTCTAATTATTGCGAGAACTATCGGTTTAAGGCTTGCACATTAATTTTTGCAAATGATTTTAGTAAAATTTCCAGTGGGTTTATCAGCGATTTAAAATGAGTGCGTATTTTATTGATATATGCGCTCCCATTGGTTTAATTTAAAACCTTTTGGGGCAGTGTATACAAGGACTTCAATAGAAATTCTTCAGCAAGGCTGTTTTTAAGGACAGCATTTTTGGCTTCTTCAATTGAATACCATTTTGCATAATCAACTTCTGGATTACATCTCACTTCTTCATTTTTTGTTGTAACGATAAAGTTACAAATTAAACTATTTGATTTTTCAAAATATTTGCTTGCATTAAATTGATATGTTGAAACATCAAGATTTACTTCTTCTTTGATTTCTCTAATGAGAGCATTTTCAAGGGTCTCGCCTTTATTTACATATCCTGCAACAAGAATATTGACGCCCCTTCCATATTGCCGAATTAAAAGGGTTTTAGAGTAATCTTGATTATAAATAACTGAGCTTACCGCAGAATTAAACATCGGAAAATGAAATTTATCGCAGCTATTGCAGTATGGAATTATGCCATCGCTTATTCCGCAGTTAAAGGATTCTTTTAATATTAATTTTTCACCGCACTGGGGGCAATATTTCATATGTGCCTTTCTTCTTTTTGTGTTGGCTAATTATAGTATAATCCAGCGATAATTCACAGTAAAGCGCTTTTTCTACTGCATTTTGTATCAAGATTTTGATTGCTGTTTTTTGATTTTAACCTGGTTTAAAGGTTTTGTTTTTAATGCCTGGATAAAATCAATAAATAAATACAAAAAGAGGCAGGAAATGATTCCCGCCTTTGCTGAATTAAACTAAAATTAAACTTTTAATTCTTCTAATCTTTTTGTAAAATGCCAGTTTTTAAATAATAAATAGTTTTGACATTTTCAGGTGCTAAGAAACTACAACAGCTACATTAGTCCAAGCATTTTTTTGTACCAGCTGAACGTTTCAAGTTCAATTCCGTTAAATGTAGTTTTGAGACATTGTTTCTTTAGATAGTTTTCAAATTCACTATCAAACTTTGATTTGCCCGGCGCCTTAACACTGAGCTTTTCTGCAAGAGTAGTCATGGATTGCACCTCCCGTTTTAAACACACTGCACACATTAGCTAACAACATAAATTATTATAGCACATTTGTATGTTTTTATAAACACTGTGAAAGAAATTTTTTGCCTGAAAAACTGCAAAAAACGCTAATTTTTTGTAAATTTTTGTAAATTTTTCACTGTTAGTTATTGATATTTGGCATGGATTATCATTTTAGGAAAAAATTGATATTATAAAATTACTGCGCTGAAATGTTAAGACTGCAAAATATCGACAATGAATATTTATGGCTGTCACAAGGGCATTAATCAATTTTTAGCCGCGTCTAGTGGTGTTTAAACCATATTTGCTTTTATTTTCTGATATGGCTTTAATTTCTGTTGAGAGCTTGGATTCAGGGTGGTTCGGAGATGAAATTTCTAAATAACCGTATTTATCGCCGATTCTTTGTTTTAGGGCGGTTTTTTTAGGGTCAGAATCAAAAAATAGTTTAGAATACAGGTTTACCCCTTCTGAATACAGGGGTAATGATTTGTCGTGTAAAGATTTTGGGTATTTCTTTCTGTGGCTTCTGTGAACGAGTACGTTTAATGCAAGACAGTCTATTTCTTCTGATATAGAGTTTAGTATATCATTATCTTTCATGTGTCCTGTTTCGTGAGCAATTGCCTCTGATATGGCTAGAATATCGTCAAATTCTGTGAGGTTTTTGTAATCGGCATTTATTAATATTGATGGTGTTTTTCCTGTTGTATCAAGGCAGGCATGGACTTTTTTATCAGAAAATTCGGCGTACATAATTTTTGCATTCTGGTTTTTAAGGTAGTTTACAGCTTCAAGACCACTTGAAAACGGCAGATTTATGCCAAGATTTTTCATATATCTGGAATCGTTCTTGTCAAACACTGCGCCGGAAAGTTCTACAAGGGCCTGATTTATGGTAGCTTGCTGGGCGGCATCTGTTTTAATGGTTTTTACGAAAATACCGTTTTGCCGTGATGTGTTTTGTGTTTGTACACTAGATGTTTTGCAGGGCATTTTATGCCTTGAAAATAATTCACTAAAAGAAAAATTTAATTTGTTAATTTTCATTCAACACCAAAATATTACACTTATTGTACACCATGACTTTAAAAAATAAAATTGATTTGTTTATTTTTTTAAAAAATGAGCTATATAGCTCATTAGTGTGCCATTTAGGAGCTGGACGAACCGTCTTTCAGGGGGGGGACTTGCTGATGCTATTTTATTGTATAATTTTAAAATGACAGCAAGGAAAATTTTAATTGCGGAAATCCATATTCCGCCTGTTGATTTAAAGCAAGGGGCGCTTATGGGAATATCAAAGGATAGGCTCATCCTTGAATGGCTGAAAACCTGGATAGAGGATGGACTCAACAGAAAAATTTTTTATATAGGTGATATTATTCCATCTAAGGCTGATTTAGCCAAATATCACAATGTAAGCACAGGAACAATGCAAAATGCCATAAGATATGCTGAAGATTTAGGGTATTTTAGGTCACGTCAATGTGTTGGCACAATGATTGCCGATAAAACCCAGGCCGATTTTGATGAAAAGGCGATATCTAAAAAGGATGCAGCGGTTGGCTTTTTAAAAAAATACATAATTGAGCACAGGCTAAAGAAGGGAAGCAGGCTGCCATCCGCCAGAGAGCTCGCTATTGAGGCTGATACATCGCAAAATACAATAAGACTTGCGCTGGAGATTTTAGTCAGTGAAAAAATTATAAATCATAATAATGCAAACAGCCCAAAATCAACCAAGACTATGAATTTAGACTACACTGAGATAAAGTTTCTAATGGATGCAGGGACAAAGGTTTTTTTGAAAAGCGAAAATCTTTCAAAGAGGATGTATACAAAGATAAAACACTATATTGCAGAAAATTATAAAGTAAATGATAAAATTATGCCTAATGAAGATTTTGCAAAGCTTTTTAATGTGAGCGTGAGGACCATAAATGATGCAATGAAGCGGTTGAATAAAGAAAAAATCGTGCAATCTTTAAGGGGACAGTATGGCACAAGGTATGTTAATGAGCCAGAGAAACTTATTCGGCAAAAAGAAGCTGGTGAAAAATCAAAATTCATGTCTGCGCCAAAGGGTCAAAAAGAAATTAAAAATTCTTACTCTTACAGCTGGCAGAGGGTTTTAGATCAGATTAAAAAATATATTATTACAAATCATGAGGCAGGAGACAGACTGCCATCAATGAAGAGCCTTGCCGTTACACTTGACGTGAGCACAAATACTATAAGGCGCGCCGTTAAGGAATTATCAAAGCAGGGAATTTTATTTTGTCAAAGAGGGAAAACGGGTGGCATGTTTATAGTAGAAGTGCCGCCAAAGGAAGATGCATTTACATGGCTTGCTTTGAACCCGAAATTTTTGGTGCAGTGATGAAGAATTTTTCAGAAAAACTTCAAAGAGTTTGGATTATGACTAATTTTTATTTGGTTAGTAGTTTTTGTTATTTTAAGAATAAAAAGTGCTTAAATTTTCTCATATAAGATGAAAGGCAGTCATATGGCATCAGCCTGTTAAATCACTTTTCCGTCTGGTTTCTTTAATTCTTCTTTTACAAGTAAAAGATATTTCAGATATTTGCTTTGGGCTTCCAGGTTAGAAAATAAATATTTCGCCTGGTGCAGTGTTTTATCCATGGTGCGTAGGTTTTTACTTATGATTTTATCTATTTCTTCGGGCTTGATTTTGTGCATTAAATTCTCCCAGGATTGTTTAGATTTGTTAACAACTATCAACTATATGCCTAATATATCTGCTATATAGTTAATATAATAGTGAATATAGAAATATTTGTCAAACAAATATATCATTTTTTAATGGACTCTAAAACTTTGGTAAAAATTTTATGTGCACAGGAAGCCATAACATATGAAAAAGCGGCCAAAATACTTCAGGAAAAAACAGGGAGGCGCTATACAAAAACATCCTTTAGTAGCAAAATATATAAGGATACCCTGAGATTCACGGAAGTCTTTATTTTAGCTGATGCCTTAGGGTATGATTTAGTTCCTGTGAAAAGAAAATAACAAAAGTGTTGTCATTCCTATGTTCGATTTTATCCTATGTCGATTTAAATAGTGATTTCATATGTCTGCATTTTATTTTGGCAGTCCATTGATTTAGTGAAATGCCCCATTTTTCATTATTAGATTAATTTGAATCATAGCTCCAAAAATCCTTCTTAAAACAATAATTTTGGTTTGTTGGATTTTTATAAAAAATGCTTCCTGAAGCCAAGAGCCGTTTTTGAATAAGTCTATTATTTGTATATTTTGTTCGCTTTTTGGTTTGACTTACGTATTCAAGAGTTGTTATGGTCATTATCGCACAAAAAGAGTTTGTTTATTTTAATATGAAATAAAAAAATATCAGGTTTTGGAGCCCTGATATTTTTTAAATTTTTTATATACCCCCAAGGGAATTCGAATCCCTGTCTACACCGTGAAAGGGTGTTGTCCTAGGCCTCTAGACGATGGGGGCATAAATTCTATTTTTTTTCATTATAAACGAACAATCCAATTATGTCATTTAATTTTGAAAGTTGTCTTTGATAGCCTGCACTTTGTTTCTCAAGATTTTTAATATTACTTTTGTATTCCTGAATGGTGTAGCTGCAGTCTTTAATTGAGCTATTCAGACAATCCCTAACTCTTTGTGCATCTTGCAATACGCTTTTCATTGGAATTCCAAGAGCCTCAATTGTCTGGCGGATAATTTGCGCACCAGTTTGTCTGGGTACACCAGATGGAAGCTGTGAAATCAAACGTTTTAAAACGTTTATATTGTTTGGCATTTCAAATTCTTCGGTGTCATCTTCTGAATCAATTGTAAGTTTTAACTCAGGGCTTTCATCTATGTCATCAGAATCAACATTAAATACGGGTGCTGAATAATTTGAAGAATTATCTTCAAAACTTGCTTCAAATGTGTTGCTTGAGAACTCTTCATTTGAAGGGGTATATTCATTTATATTTTCATTGTTATTATTATAATTATATTCTTCAGTGGAAACTTCTGTAGTTACATCGGTATCCATACCTTCATTTTGCTTTTTGAGTGCATCTGCTATCTTTTTTCCCATATTTTTTGGTAATTCATTTTCAGGCATTTTGCAACCCTTTCTTCAATCAGATAAGTCGATAAAATTATTATAAATAAAAAATAATTTATTTCAACCATTAAATTTTAAATTTAGTAAACTTTTTGGAGGATTTTTATTTTTAGAGTACTGCTTGATGTGTGAACTGTTAGTATTTGCTTTCTGTTTGTCTAATGCTGGCTTGGGGGTTTGATTATGCTATATTATCATTATAATTTTTAGCCCAAATCCGTTTTTGTTGATTCAGGATGTCATTTAAAATTAAAAGGTCCCATAAAACTATGGGACCATGTGTGTTGTGTAACGCTTCGGGATTGTGTTGTTAGGTGTTGATAATGCTTATTAATAATCTTGTTTTAATTAAGCGGCAATATTTAATTTTGAGCCAGCTGCATTTGTTTCGCTTAAGGCTTTTTCAATGCTTTCAGCTCTTGAATTTACCTTGTCAAAGAGAGGTGAATTTCTAAGAATGCCGACAAAACCAGTTATTAATCCTTGTTCAACAGAGCTGTCCTGTATTTTTGAAGAAGGAATAAGATAGTTTGAAGAATTTCCGTTTCCAAAACTTATGTTGCTTTTAGGTGTATTATTTACGTTTATTATAGAATTTACTCTTAACATTATATTTTCTATCCTTATGTTTTTCTTTGCTTTTTAGTGTTTGTCTAACACTTTATTTTGTATACTTGTATTATGTACCTAAAAAAATCATTTGTCAACCCCTATTGCTGAAAAAAATATTTCCGCAATATCACTGAGTTTTAGCTGTATTTTTTTGTTTATTCTACATATACATTACCTAAAATTGTCAAATTTACACTTTATTTTTAACTCAATTTTTCTTTTTGATTTTTTATCTACCCATATGGGTAATTGTGGAACCTTCTTATGTGTTGTTATATATAATTAAATCTTTTTCATACTTCCAGCTATTCTTAATTCCAGACAGTTTGGGCCTATTGCAGGCCCATTTTTTTATTATCCTTATTTTTGGCAATTTAATGTTATACAAATTAACATTATATAATAAAAGTTGGCTCTTATACTGTAATTAATCTATGAAGAAGTTTTATGAAAAAGATAATATAACTTTGTTTTTGGGTGATTGTATCGAAATTTTAAATAAAGCAACACCTGAATCTGTAGATATGATTTTTGCTGACCCGCCCTATATGCTTTCTAATGGTGGAATAACATGTCAATCGGGTAAGGTGGTTTCAGTAAACAAGGCCGAATGGGATAAGAGCAAAGGGTTGGATGAGGATTTTGCTTTTCATAAAAGATGGATTAATGCTTGCAAAAGAGTATTAAAGCCAAATGGAACAATTCGGATTTCAGGAACCTACCATTCCATATATGTCTGCGGTTTTGCCTTACAAAAGGAAGGGTTTGCAATCTTAAATGATATTTGCTGCTTTAAGCCAAATGTCTCTCCTAATATGAGCTGCCGGTAATTTACTGCAAGCCATGAAACAATATTGTGGGCTAAAAAAATAAGGCTGCAAAGCATACATTTAATTATGAAATAACAAAAAATGGTGATTGGGGCAAGGAAGATTTTATCAAAAAATCTGAGAAACAAATGCATTCTGTATGGAGGATTGATACACCAAAACCTTCTGAAAAGCTATTTGGCAAACATCCAACACAAAAACCTCTGGAATTGTTAAAACGCATAATCCTTGCATCGACCAATAAAGGCGATTTAATTCTTGATCCGTTTACTGGAAGCTATAAAAAAGCAGCATAAGTCATGAATTTAGATTTTGATACAAACTTAGCATTGGGCTATCATTCAAATTTGCAAAAGATTAGAATAATGAGTGAGAGTTGGGTTGTAGATAATGCTTATTGTGTTCGGTGTGGAAACAAATTAAATCATTTTAAAAATAATAAACCTGTTGGTGATATGTATTGCAAAAAATGCAAAGAAGAATTTGAATTAAAAAGCAATAAGGCAAAGCTTGGCAAAAAGATTGTTGATGGAGCATATTCAACAATGATAGAAAAAATTGAAAATGGCGATGTTCCAAATTTTTTCTATTTAAATTATTCACTAAAAGATTATAAAGTAAATAATCTATTAATTATTCCAAAACACTATCTTACAAAAGAAATAATTATAAAAAGGCCGCCACTGCCTCAAACAGCACGCCGAGCAGGCTGTATTGGATGTAATATTGATGTTTCATTAATCCCTGAGAGTGGAAAGCTATATTTAGTAAAAAATGGCCATGAAGAAAATAGGGATATAGTAATTGATAATTTTAATAAGATGCTGTTTTTAAGAAAATCAAAAGGTGAATTAAGAGGTTGGTTGCTTGATGTATTAAAATGTATTGAATTGCTCAATAAAAAAGAATTTGCATTAAATGAAGTATATTCTTTTGAAAAATATTTAAAAACAAAACATCCCAAAAACAATAATATTCAGGCTAAAATAAGACAGCAACTGCAAATGCTGCGTGATTATGGGTATCTAGCCTTTACAAAAAGAGGACAATACATATTGCTGTGAAAATGTATTTGTTTTATGCAACAGATGGATTTGCACAAGATGTTTTGTTAAATGAAAAATATGAAAAGAAAATTGTCAATTAGATAGGTAATAATATATAAATTGGCTTGGTAATTTTCTTGATGAAAAATAATCATATTAATAGCATTCTTACAAGAAAATTATGGTTTATCATATAATTGGTGAACCTGCTAATCTATAAAAGTTGAACTAAATATTTTAAATAGTTTGGTGGGCTCCAAAAGCATTGAAAGAGATTTTGAAGATATTATTGTCAAATATCCCGAAACTTTAAAATGTATTCCTCTGCTTCTGGCTGTATGTTCAAAGGAAATTTCTGTTACGGATGCTAATGGAGAGTATAAATTTTCTTTCAGAAAGCGAAATTACAGCATTGAAGAATATAAAATGTTTATGCGTAAAACCAAACTGTTTGATTTATTGGAAAATCATATTGTGAGCAATTTGGTTGACTATGCTACAGGTGTTGAGACTGGATTAGATAGCAATGGCCGCAAAAACAGGGGCGGGCATTTGATGGAAAATTTCGTTGAGGATTATATTCAAAAAGCTGGATATATTAAGGGGGAAAGCTATTTTAAAGAAATGTACATCCATCAGATTGAAGAGAGATGGAATATGGATTTGTCTGCAATCTCAAATCATGGAAAAATGGAAAAACGTTTTGATTTTGTAATTAAAACAAACTGTCAAATTTATATTATTGAAACAAATTTTTATACAGGCGGAGGGTCAAAACTTAACGAAACTTCAAGGAGCTATAAAACTCTTGCCCAAGAAGTAGCAGTAATAGATGGCGTAACATTTATTTGGTTTACAGACGGCTCTGGCTGGCATAGCGCAAGAAATAACCTGGAAGAAACCTTTGATATATTGGATACTGTTTATAATATTCGCGATTTAGAAAACGGGATATTAAGAACGCTTGTGTAACGTATGAAACAAGGTATTATTTTAATTACCTGCCTGATTTTATGCGAACTTGAAATTTATTATTTATTAATAGGCCCCCGCTTAAATCATTAAGATACGCAAGGGCTTTCAAAATTTTTACATTTATAAGCCTTTAAGTTGCAACTTGAAAAAAAGCATAAATTTAGCTCTAACAGCCTTTAATGCACTAGTGCTAAGACTTTTGGGCTTATAAGGATTTACTCTGCCTTATTTTCTTCAACTTTTGATGCATCGGCCTTATTTGCAAATTCTAAAAATTCTTTTATCAGATTTTCTTTAGCATCTGGCGCAAAAAGTTTTGAATTATCAATCTGCACCTTTTCTTTTGTTTTGGGATTCATAAGATATACTGTAGGAAAACCCTGCACCTGATATTCCTGCATCAGGCTTTGGTTTTCGGGGTGGTCTGCGTTTACAAATGCAACTGCGAAATTTTTCTTTATTTTTCTGTCTTTTGCAACCTTGCCGAATGTCGGTGCAAACCTTTGGCAAAAACCACACCAGTCTGTGTAAAACCATACTATGACAGGTTTTTCGGTTTTTAGGGCTTTTTCCATATTCTGCCCTTTGTCATATTGTTTTGAAATTACAACAGGTTTGTTTGAAGCATAATCAGTGTTTAATTTATAAAGTGTAAAACCGCTTAAGCCTGTTGATACCAATGATAATAAGAGCGCAATTGAAGCTAAAACTGAAAGTCTTTTATTGCAATTCTGTTTATTTTCATCTGACATTTTAGTTCTCCTTTTTATTTTAATACTACATTATATTTGAAGTTGTGTAAAATTCTTTACATTTGCTTTTTCTGTCATTCTGGCATCATAAATTTTTTTGGCTTTTAGATTTATAGGCCTATGCTAAATATTTTTTCACCCTGGTCCTATAGATGTCAGCAAAAAAGTTTTTACTTGTTTTCGGGCATTCTGCACAAAAATTCTAAGGCTTTTTTGCTGCCACTTGTTTTATGCCATACAGCAATTTTTATATTTTTTTCCGCTTCCACAGGGGCATGGCTCGTTTCGGCCAATGTTTCCTGTATGTGCGGCTTTATTCTCCATCTCTTCCTCAAATCCAATCATTTTTTCAAATGTTTTTGAATTATACAAAGCCATGGTTGGAGAAAACCTTTGAGAAGTGCTCCATTCTGCCTTATGGCGTCCTAAAATTTCCCTTATATCCTTAAAATTTGTACCAAGTGCTTCATTTATCAGGTCCAGAAAATTCTTATATTCTTTTGTTTTTTTAATTATTAAATTCGGGCTAACTTTTTCAGATGATAGAAAATATTCCAAGCATTCTTTTGCGCCTGTAATATTTTGAATTGAATTTGTCCTTAAAATTTCATTTACCGTCCCTAAAAATGGTACTATATAAAGCCCTGAGTCTTTATCCATAAAGAATCCTATGTCATATGTTTGTTCTGAGGCAGAAAATCCCCCGACTGCATTCTTTATGAAATCTTCTTCAGAATCGTGCTGTTTAAAAAATTTGTATTCAACATTTACGTTAACATATCTTTCTTTATTAATAGCTGTGTTTGGCTTATTTGATACCAAGTTATTAAATTCAAAGATAAATTCATCCGCCAAAACATTTGTCATCACAATCTCATCTGTGCCAAAGATTTCAGTGAATTTGCCATAGAATAATTTTGTTGAGGCTTCTAGTTCTTTTAGTTTCTCTTTATTGTACATCGTCTGTGATTCGGGGTATTTTATAAGGCATCTTATGCACTCAGTGTTTGCCATATGCTCTCTGAATGCACCATAGCAGTCAAATATTTCAAGGATATAAAAAATATTGTCAATCTCTATTATTCTTGCCTTGATATAATCATAAAGACCGATGCCTCTTAGGTTTGACATTTTTGTTAAAGGGATTAGTTCAAAATTATTTTCGCTTGCCAAAGAGGTGCATTGGTAGGCATTTTTTAGGATTTTATTTACTTTGAATACTGAAATATAGCTTTTTCTTAGGGCAGAGATTATTTTTTGGCTGCGATTCGTGCAATTTTTTGCGCAATAATCTAAAACGCTTGTGTTATCAGCCGTTTTTTCATCCAAAATATAGTCTGAGACAAGGGCTGCAAGTTCTGAACTTTTTTCTGTATAGAGCTCGTTTATTTCTATGAATTTTTCAAACTCTTTGCTTAAATATTCATCGTTAACGGCAAAATCAATCAAATCATCCATTGTTTTGCTTATTAAATTAAGGGTTTCAATAACTGCCATCAAGCTCTCCTTAAATAAATCAAATATTCTGTATTTCCTTGTTTTGCGCCCTGGATGGGTGATTTAATTACACCGATTGTTTCAAGGGATAAATTTTTTGCAAATTCTTTTATGTCTTCAATTATTTTATTGTGAACCTTCAAATCCTTTACTACACCGCCTTTTTGGATTTCATTTCTTTCTGCTTCAAACTGAGGCTTAATTAAGAGCACCATTTCTACATTTTTTGATGTAAAATTTATCACATTTTGAAGGACCTTTTTTATTGAAATGAAAGATAAATCCATAGATAAAAACTCGGGCATATTGCTTTCTTCGAGCCTATCTGTGCCAAAAATTTCTTCAAATGTGCAATTTTTAACATTTATTTTTTCTAAAACCTGAACACGCGTGTCAGAGCGAAGTTTCCAGGCAATCTGCCCGTAGCCAACATCAACCGCATAAACTTTTTTTGCACCTTCTTGTAGCATACAGTCAGTAAAACCTCCTGTAGAGGCGCCTATATCTATGCATATTTTGTCTTTAAGGTTAATCTTAAATTCATCAATTGCACCTTTTAGTTTGAGGCCGCCCCTTGAAACGTATGGAATGGTTTTAATCTCAAGTTTTGCAGGGTTTTCAGGGTTAAAAAGTTTAGTCTCGTCATATAATTCACCTGCCTTTGAAACCACCACATCATTGATTTTGACATTTCCTGCCAAAATATTTACCTGGGCTGAGTTTTTAGAGTCAAAATATCCTTTTTCAAATAGGATTAAATCTAAGCGTTTTTTCATCTAAAAACCTGTCTAAGCCTTCATCATATACTGTTCTTCCTGCAGCGCCAGCCCTGTAATTTCGCTTGATACAAGGCTTACTTTTTTAACAGGGCCAATCGCTTCAAGCTCTATCATTTTTGGGGCTTGCGCTTCTTTTAAAATCCTCTGTATGTCGTTATATACAGCTTCTGGGTTGTCAAAATACAGCACAATCGGTGCCACAGAACCCTTAAGGAAGATTAGAAGGGATGTTTTTATTTTTATATTTTGCTGGCTAAACTGGCTTGCCATCTTTATTCTCCTTTGTTAAAGTTAAATATTTTTTCGGCATTTTGCGTGGTTGTCTGCTCTACGGCTTCAAATGAAATATCTTTAAGGCTTGCTATCTCTTTTGCTATTAAATTTAGGTATTTCGGGGAATTTTCTTCTCCCCTAAAGGGGTGCGGTGTTAGGTATGGTGCATCGGTTTCAAGAACAATATTTTCTAATGGGATTTCTTTTACAACATCCTTCATTTTTCTTGAATTTTTAAATGTAACAACGCCGCCAATTCCAAGGTACCAGCCTAAATCCACGCATTGTTTGGCAAATTCTTTAGAGCCTGAAAAACAGTGCATTACAACCTTATTGTAATTTAAATCTTTTAAGATATTGAATGTATCAAGGTGCGCTTCCCTGTCGTGGATAATTACCGGTAAACCCAGTGATATTGCTATTTCTACCTGTGTTTGAAAAACTTTTTTTTGGACATCAACAAATGTTTTATCCCAATAATAATCAAGCCCAATCTCGCCTATGGCGACGATTTTCGGGTGATGAGCTAGTAGCATCATTTTTTTTGCTGTATCGTTGTTGAATTTTTGTGCCTCCGAGGGGTGTACCCCAAGAGCCCCGTAAATACAGTCATAGCGGTCAATGTACTCTGTTATGGTATCAAAGGTGGAGGGCTCAACGCCAGGTATAATAATCTTTTTAACCCCGCTTGCAATGGATTCTTCAATCTCTTTTTCGGGGTTTTTAAGCATATCTATGTGAGAATGTGTATCTATCATAGTTTTATATTAGCAAATTTTTGCTTTGGTGTATAATATATTAAGAAAGTCGGAGGATAATCGCGCAAAACTTTGTTTTGTGAGGAAAGTCCGGACATCCAAAAAGGCATGCCGCCTGGGAAAGCCAGGTGCGTGCGAGCGTGAGGAAAGTGCCACAGAAAAGAAGAATGCTGAGCAAAGCGAGTTTTAGTGCGACTGCACTCAAACGAGCAAAACGAAGCCATAAGGTGTGTGAGGCCGTGGCGGCTTGCTGAATAGCAAGCCAGACAGGGCGAAACCGTACCTGGGCGGCGTAAGATATCGAGACTGTGAGCTGATACCAGGCGAGCAGGGCGAGATATCTACAGGAGCAATGCTCTAACAAACTCAGTGATTGTGCAACGGCGGAGTAAGAGCCCACCGCCTTTGTCTGTAAGGATGAAGGGCATGGTAAACCCCGGCAGGATGCAAGTTTGAGGTTGCGGCAGCGGTGCCTTTTCCTTTTCAGATTGCTTTTCGCCTGTGCGAAATGCCTGAAAGCCGCATAAAAAAACGCATTAGACAGATGATTATCTTGGAACAGAATCCGGCTTATTACCGGCTTTCTTTTTATATGCATATACTCAGGCTATTTGCAGCTTTTAAGTATGTGAAAATCCTCTCAATGCTTGCTTTTTTAGGTTTTGTACTGGTGTTTTTCTTATTATATTTGAATTCTACTGTTGTTTTTAGTGTATGTGGCTTTAAATGGGTTAAGAGTCTTTAATGGCGGTAGTTTTCTGCGTGTAAAAACCTGGAAAATACTGCAGTGCCGGGCTTGGAGCCTTAATGATTTGTGTTTTAGATTTTATATTTTTTCTTCGAATGACCTCAAAGGCTTTAGGCGTGTGCATTTAAAGCGTGCAATATGTGCAAAATACTTTTACTGATGGCATTTTGGGATGATTTTTATTAAATAAAAATCGACACATCCGGTTTTTCATACTTTAAAATTTGCACGGCGGGGAGTAAAATTTTTGAAAAAAATATAATTTTCGGAAGAGTACAGGTAAAAAAATATCCAACCCCCCATTTTTGAAGATTGAATATTTTTGTAAAGTTTTGTTAAGATTATTTGGGTTATTTATTATTTTTATCTGTGGGTTTCTTAAATAAGCCTGCAAGTGTTCGTTTTATATTAAATGTGTGCTTGCCATAGGTTTGTTTTTGCTGTACCAGACCTGTTTTTCTCCGTGCTTTTATTTGTTTGCCTGCTTTTTTGGCGCTACTGCCTCCGGTTTTATCAGCTTGTTTTGGCACAGCAATATTTTTCGCTCCTGATGTGTTGCTTTTTGTTGGTGCACTTGCTTGTTTGGCAGCATTAGCTGCTGTAGCGCTGTTGTTATCTAATTTTTTAATCAAATCTGCTGCTCTTTGAATTGCATCATTTGCTATTGCTGTGTCATTAATGTCGACATTGCTTTGTCCAATGCTGGTTTCCAGCCTTTCAGAGATTGTGCCGATTTCGGTTGTGGCTTCTTCTAATACTTTGTTTGCGCGTTGCCTTTGCACTGCTTCAAGCGCCCTGAGTTCGCCCTCTGAGATAGCATCTGCTGCAGCTGTTGGATTTTTACTTTGTGCTTTAGTGCTTTGCCCTGCTATATCCAGGCCTTGGGTGTTCTCGACAGCTTTTTGTGCCACCTCAAATTTTTTTTCAAGTTCCTCTAAACGTTCATCGTTTATTCTTGTTATTATGCCTTTACCTTTAAATCTTTCGGGTACCTCCATATCTGCCATTGTGTAAAGTTTTTGAATACTTGAGTAGGTGTCATTTGCATTTGTTAAATAATAGAAAAGGTATTTATGAGCGTCTTTGTCTTTGCTGTTTACTAGTTTTTCTATTACTTCAAGCTCAATGTAATTTGGATTTCTTCCCAGATTTCTTATATTTTCTGCAAGTCTGGCAGATTCTTTAGGAGCGTTTAATAACAAATATCCTTTATAATACTTCTGAAATTCTTCATTTTCAAAAATCTTTGCTATTTCAGGGGTTGGGGCATTGTCTTTAAATATTGTTTTTATTTCTTCAAAATTTTCTTCATATCTTTTTTCAACGCTTAGGTTACCTTTGGGGGCCGCATGAGCTTGTACGCCTGTATATTTTTGTGTTGCTTTTTCTGTTTGTTTTAATTCTTGCGCTGCTCTGTTTGCATCAGAATATTGTGTTTTATTTCCTAAATCTATTTCTTTTGCTTCAAGCTGTTGTGATGTTGCATCA
>CATJOM010000069.1 GCA_949741915.1 uncultured Candidatus Melainabacteria bacterium
AATAATGTGAGTCAGCAAAACCACCTGCCATCTTTATTCGGGGTTGCGATATAAAAATTTTGGGCGGGATAAAAAAGATTTTGAGGGCTCACATTTTTTCATGCAAAAATTTGCCTGCATACGTGCAGATTTTGACAGCACCCATCTTGCGAGAAATTTAAAATTCTAGTGGTAAAAAGGATGAAAAAGCTTTGCTTTCCTGGGTTTCAATGTATTTTTACGTATAAAATTCATACATAACTGGTTTTTTGCAGTTTGAATATTCCAAATATCCTTATATAGCTTGTATTTTACGGTTGTAGACATTTGCAATCACTTGTATATAATGCCTTTGCACCACTTTTTAAAAAAAACTAAAATATTATCTTCGTAAATAAATATTAAAAACCCTTGCAGGAGCTATATTATAGCAGCTTTTCACGGATGATATACAGACAGGGCAAGTATTTTTGGCTTTTTATATTTTAAATGCGCATAAAAGCTTGCATATTCTTATTTTGAATGGTATAGATTTTCTGAAACAATTGATATAATTGAGTTTTTACATATTAGTATCCTGAAAAAGCATAAATTGCACAGGTTTTAAGGAATAAAACATGCATTCGTGCAGATTTTTCTGTTTAATCCAATGTTAAACTTTCTCTAAATCATTGCTGTAGGTGCATCATTAGAATTAATAACTATTATTTACGCTATAAACCCTTAATTTGTGAGGTTTTAGGATTTTTAATTCTTCTAAAACCCTTGCTCCAGCCAATTTTTAAAGAATTTTACACCTGCATTTGAGCTTTTTTCAGGGTGGAATTGCACTGCTGTTATGTTCTGAAATTCAACACTGGCGCAGAAATTTATATGATAATCAGCAAAAGAGCTCACTATATCTGTACTTTGAGGACAGACATAATACGAATTCACAAAATAAAAATAATCATCGGAAAGAAAATTGTTATTTTCTGTAGTCTTTATCTTATTCCAGCCTATTTGCGGGGTTTTGCCCGTTTTAAATTTTTTAACTTCACCCTTAAAAATCCCTAAACCCTTTGTGCCGGGGGCCTCTTCGGAGTTTTCAAATAAAACTTGAAGTCCTAGACAGATTCCAAGAAAAATTTTGCCGTCTGACACAATATCCTGAATAAAAGACGCCATGTTTTTGGAATTTAATTTTGTCATAGCCTGCGCAAAATGTCCTTGTCCAGGGAAAATAATTCTGTCGGCATTTTTGATTTCATCCCTGTTGTCAGTAATTTTGTAGGGCACATCCAAGTAAGATAGCATATTGCCAAGGCTTTTGATGTTTCCTGCGCCATAGTCTATTATAACGGTAGTTGGTTTTTTCATATTGTGCGCCTAAAATCTTATCATAGCCCTAGTTAAAGCGGTGTCCATCCTGTTTCATCCGCTCTATTACTGAATTTAGAGCTTCGTCAGATGCTACAATTGACAGTCTGACACATCCTTTGCCATTTACGCCGAAGGCATCTCCTGGAACAGCTACTATGCCTGACTTTTCAAGTAAATCATTGCAGAATTTTTTTGCATCTCCATTATATTTTGGTGGAATTTTTATCCATAGATAAAATGTAGCTTTGGGAGTCTCAACATCTTGCCAGCCAAGCTCTTTTAGTCCCTTAACAAAATTATTAATTTTTATTTTTAATTTTTTATTTGCATTTGAAATATAATCATTACCCTCTTTTGAATTCAATAATTTTGCCGCAGTCAATTGCAGCGCCTTAAATATGCCTGTATCAATAGTAGACTTTAATTTTCCAAACATTGATATAATCTGGCTGTTGCCGCAAACCCAACCAATACGCCATCCTGTCATAGCATAGGGTTTTGAAAAACTGTGAAATTCAACTGCAACATCCTTTGCATTCTTCATCTGTAGGATGCTCATTGGCCTGTCTTTTTCCTCAAAATATATTTCAGAGTAGGCATTATCTGAAATTAAAATTATCTGGTTTTTTATGCAAAAATCAACGCATTTTTGCAAATATTCAGGTGTGGCCGTTGCCCCAAGCGGGTTATTAGGATAATTAATTACAAGAGCCTTGATTTTATCAGGGTTTAGTCCATCTTTTTTCAATTGGTCTAAAACCAGCTCTAAATCAGGCATATAGTTATTTTCTTTTGTCAAAGGAAGGCCATAAGCTAGACCCCCAGAGGCTTTCACCATTTCGCCGTATGAAGCATACCCAGGATCTGGCACAAGGATTATATCTCTATTTTTAATGTCGGAATTTGGGTTAATTAATTCTCTAATAAGGTTTGCGATACCTTCTTTTGAGCCTATAAGAGAAAACACTTCACTATTTGGATTAATGTCTACATTAAAACGGATCTTCATACGCTCTGATACTGCATCAAGGAAATATTTTTCGCCCTTAGGCGTTGAATATGTATGAATGGAAGGATCATCAAGGCAATTTTTTAAGGTGTCAATTGCAAACTGCGGCACCATATCAACAGGTGCACCCATAGAAAGCGAAATTGGTTTTCTGCCTTTTGTGGTAAGTTCATCTGATAATTCCAGTGTTTTTTGCTTGATTTGAAACATAATGTATGTTTCAAGGGTTTGAACGCAGTCATTAAAATGGCCCTTAAAATCAATTGCAGTGTTTTCCATCTATCTTTCCCTTATTTGGACTAACCTTGCAGACTTTTGTCTTGATTATACAGGGTTTTTAAGTTCAATAATCCCCTAAAGTCTGCTTTATGTTTGTATTATCTGACAAAAAGATTATAGCACATATATATTTTACGGTGCAAATAAAATAGGCATTTGTGCAGATTTAATGTTAATAAAGTTGCTATGCTGCAAAATAAGCTTATTAATGATATTTATGAATGAAGAAGAACTAAAGTATTTAGGAACCAACCATTAAAGATTTAGTATCGCAAAGACAACTGGTAGAGAGCGCTCTTATTGTTCTTATTGGTGGGGTTTGCCGTGTCTTTTTGCTTCCATATGGAATTATTAAATATGCCTTATTTGTAGCCAGCGTTTATTTTGTAATTGTTTTAATAAGGGACTTTTGTAATATTAATGCAAATATCAGAAAATATTTGCGTAAAAAATAGAAGGAGAAAATATGGTGGATTTTTTGGTTATAAATCCTCAAACAGATACCCCGATAAATATAATCATGGCATTCTTTTTGCTTGGGCTTGCTATTTGGGCAAGCATGCATAACGGCACCTGGAAAAAAAGAATTAATGAGGATGACAAGTAACGAGATTCAAAAATAGCGCTTTTGTTGGCTTTTAGATGATTAGCTGCACTCTGTTTTTGATTTATTAAAGGCTAAAAAGGCTAAACCAAAGGGGATACACCAAAAAGGTGTAATTTAGTATGGCGTTAAAGTCTTGAAATACCATCATATATCTTTTATACATATTTAAAAACAGGCTGTCTAATGCTTTTAACAATACATTTACAGCCTGTTTGTATTTAAATTTATTAATTTTTAATTACTGTATTATTTAGCATCCTCTTCGGGGTTGATGCCTGTTCTGATTGATTCTGCACCCACTTTTGCTTTTGAACTTTTTTCTTTAAATTTTCTTACCTGGCGGTCAAGCTTGTCAGATACCAAATCAATGCTTGCATACATAGATTCAGCTTTTTCTTCAACCCTTATGGTTTCACCTGTCATTTTGCAGTTAACTTCTGCAATGTGTGAATCTTCCACAGATGGGTTTTTAATAACGGTTAAAACGACGTCTATACCTTGAATTTGGTCATAGTGCGCAGCTACTTTTCCTATTTTTTCTTTAACATAGGCCTTAATTGCATCCGTGATTTCAAGGTTGCGTCCGTTTACGTGGATGTGCATAGTTTGTTTTCTCCGTTTCTAGACTTGTCTTTCGTCCTAATGTTTGAAATATTTTCCAAACATCTTTCTAATTATACATTATTTTTATCTGAATTTAAAGAGGAGGTAGCATAAATGCTTCAAAATGATTATTTTGTACCATATTAAAATGCACTGCATTACAGAAAAAATTTGATATAAATTAAGGTAATTACATAAAATCTTAAACTAAAATATCGACTCTAATTTTTTGTAAAGGTTGTAATGAAAAAACATTAATAAATAAACAAATGTAAAATGTTTGCGTTTATCAAAAATGCATCCGATTTTTTAAGTTAAAAGTATTTTTTGTTATTTTCTTCAACTTTGTTTAAAGTTATGGTTATTGCCACGGCAATAATTATTAAACCTGCTGCACAAATTATAAAATTCCAATCCATTTTATCTCCTGCCTGCTATCGTCTTAATTTTATCATCAGCATCAAAGAATTTGCTTAGAAAAACAATGTCAAAATAAGCACCAATAAGTACCAAGAATATCATTTTCAAGTAACTAATTTCAACAAAGAATAACCCTGCAATACCGCTTGATATCAATAATACTGCTGAAAAATAATGGCCCCTGAGTGCCACTAATTCTTTAATTTGCAGTTCTTCTTTTTCCATAAAACAATTATAACCTTGTTTTGCAGTTTTTACAACTTTTGTGCACAGCTTTTTATACTGCAATGTAAATTCTTAATAAATATTTTGCAAGTGTCAAAAGTACTATAAATAAAGGACTTGCGGAGTTTTTAAAAGTATGTTACAATAGTAGTAGAGAAGTTTAACATTAGAAAAAGGCACATCTGGCGGCTAAGACGAGCCCCGCAAAATACACCAGCAATAATTTAGCACTACGGCAAAATATACAGAGGCTGCACTAAAAAGCCAGAAAAAGCAGCAAAGAAGAATTAAGAAACTGGAGAAGAAAGAGATGTTTCCCCTGAAACCGGCATTTATCAGTCCTCATTTCGAGGATAATTATCCTGCCTTGCGGTCAGAATATTTTTTAACAAGACCGCCAAGGATGAAAGATTTTATATCTATAATCCTTGCAATTGTAGGAATAATCATAATTTCGGGTGTATGCTATTTAACATTACTGTTAGCACACCCGATTTTTGCGTATGAAGGGAATTATGAATCATTCAGCACAAAAGCTCAATTCTTAACCCCAAAAGAGCTTGAGGCAAAGGAATATCAGTCCTGGATTAATCACACAAATAACAAATATAAAAACAGGCTCGTGTCTCATCCTGCCAAGGGTATAATCCACGTCAAGATGACAAGGTACGTAAACGGCCGCCCTGTAAAAATAAACGTTGTAGAAATAAACCCGAAGACAAATTTAAAACTTCAAATAAGGCCAAAGACCGCATCAAATGTGTTGAATAGAAAAGCCGGCATAAGGAATATGGCAGGAAGCGAAAATGCAATCATTGCAATAAATGGTGGATACTTTAAGCCGCAAACGGGCGTGCCCCTTGGTGTTTTGGTTATTAATAAAAATGTCCTAACAGGCCCTGTCTATAATCGTGTGGCCCTGGGCATAAACTCTGACGGCACATTCTCAATGGAAAAAGGCACGATGGATATTCTAATCAAGGGTAAAAAAGCCCAAATAAAGGCAGATAACATTAACCAGCCAAGAATGCTCTCAACCTATACCATTATTTATACCGATAAATGGGGCCAAATGGCGCCCCCTGCGCCCAAATACGGAATGGCAATTGCAATTAAAGACGGCAAGGTTGTGAACCATAATTTTGGAAGTGTTGAAATTCCAAAAGGCGGGTTTGCAATTGTGGGCCCAAAACAGAATATAGAGCCTCTTTTGAATGAAAAAAATATTAATTTTGATATAAAAATGCCAGAAGTTTTTCAAAACAGTGAACACATAATAGGTGGCGGCCCCTATCTTGTAAAAAATGGCAATATGTATGTTGATATAAAGGAAGAAAAATTTGGTGCAATAAATGGTAGAAATCCAAGAACCGCAATAGGTTACACTAAAAATAATGAATTAATTATTGTAACAGTCGATGGCAGGGAAGAAGCGTCTGCTGGCATGACATTATGGGAAACGTCAAGACTAATGAAAGATTTAGGGTGTGAATACGCTATGAATCTTGATGGCGGCGGCTCCAGTGTTATATATGTAAAAGGTAAAATTGAAAACAGCCCGGCGCAAAAAAACGGTATAGCCCTTTCAAACGCTATTGTTATAAGCGAAGTGCAAAATGAATTACAAGGGGAGGTGCAAACTGTTGCAAATGCGGGGTAAGGCTTTTATAATCTTAAATTTTGTTCTTAAACTTTATTGCGACAATAGTAATAGTTAATGTTGCATATGGTATATGCCGCAAAATAGTTTCATAGCTTCCATCTATGCTTTTTTAAGCTCAATTTTATAGCCATATTCTTGTGCTATTAGTTCAAGTTCGTCATATCTTAACATACCGCGGTAGAGTTTGCCTGATAATGAGGTTGCTGTGTATTTTTTCTTTGTTTTTGATGTTAAAAGTGCTGCAAGTTTTTCATAGGTTAGGGCTTGCTGCGCCATTATTGTTTTTAGCATTTGTCTTGAGTTCATAATTTTAATTAAGCATTTAATTGACACAATATCAAACAATATCTATAATAGTTATTATTAAACAATTATCTATAATAATGACGATATTTATTGCATAATGTTATCTGGAGAATAATTTTGCCTAAGTTCCGTACTGAAATTTATATTGAATTTAAAAATGTTGTAATTCCTCTCAAAATGGAAGAACTGGGGAATACACTTTTTGCACTTGCAAAAATAAAGAATGATCAATTTAAGGTAATTATATACAATTTTACACTTGTTCATTAAATGCTTTCTTTCCATTCCAGCCCCCCCATGTATAAAAAAGAGCATTCTAAATAAGTTTCCTGAAAGTGAAACTTATCCCGCTCTTTTTTATACATGGGGGGGCTTCCATTACAAGAAAAAAAGAAATCATATTTTTGTGTAAAATTGTATATAATTACAAAATTTAAAATAAAGAAGCATACCAAGGAATTTATCAGGCATTTTAATTTAATTAATAATATTATCTCTAAATAAAACGTTATTTATTGCTTGCAAACCCGCATGAAATCTCACTGGTTATTGCAAACTATTTTAAAAATTTAAACATGGGTAAATTGAACAATTTTATAATTTTAATTTTATCCTGCCCTTTTCTATATGTTAAAAGTTCAAACACAAATGGTATACCCTGTTTTTTATAACAAGCGCCGTATTTTTTTGCATCCAAAACTTCAGGCAAAACTTTGTTTTCGTCAATATCTTCTAATATTTTTTCTTCATATAAAAGGGTTTTCAAGCTTGCTTCGCCCATTTTGGAATTATTTTTAATGGTGTTATTATCATGCCACCTATAAGAAAATAGTATTTCATCAAGATATTTCATCTTTGAATATTTTGAAATCTGCATCATTAAATACCAATCCTCAAGAGGCGCCTCATCTGTGAAAGGTTCAATTATTGAAAATATGGATTTTCTTATAAGATAGCCGTTTGGAATGTAGTTTCCGGTATAAATTGTGTCATATCTGCCAAATTCATCAGAGTTTAAATCAATCTTTTTTTGCTTCTTCAAATAGTCTCCAAACGTTAAGTATTTTGCGTAAGCTTTTTCATATACAATATTTCTTCTCTTATCCCAATAGCAGATTCTTCCGTTTGAATCAATTAATTCATTATTTCCAACAACTAAAGAATATATAGAATTTTTATTTAAAAAATCTACCTGCTTTTCGATTGCGCTTGGCTTTATAATATCATCAGATGCAATTATATAAACATATTCACCATTCGCAAGGGATAATAGCTTCTTTAGGGTTCTGGTTGTTCCTTCATTCTCTTTTGTTTCAAAATGTGCGTTTTTAAAATGTTTTTCGCAATCAGCCTTCATTTCTAGAATTTTTTGCCATGTCCTGTCAGTTGAACCATCATCAATTATAATGAGTTCTATATTTTGATATGTTTGATTAATTATAGATTTAATTGTGTCCTGAACATAGTTTTGATGATTATATGCAGGAATTATTACTGAAACAGGTTTTTCCATTAAATTGCACCTATTCTATCCGGTTTTTTCCTATGACAAATTGCAGCCTTGCGCCGAATAAATATAATTTGAGATAAAATGCAGTACTAATTTTGTTTAAAATTGAAATTCTTATCCCCTTTTTTATTGTTGTTGTTTTGAAAAAGTTTCCAGCTTGTTTTTCAAACATATTAGAAAGTTTAATTTCATCTAAAAAGCGCCATTCAAAATTATTGTTATTATAGCCATAGTCATTTTCTGGCCTTTGATATTTTCTTATCTCTAAATTGGAAAGAGATAACGATTCATTTTCTTTTGCATTAAACGCTTGATAAAATACATCAATATTTGTATTTAAAAATCTGCCCCTTAAAACTTTGACCAGATTTTTTACACTTTCAATGTCAATTTCTTTATTCACTGAAAGTACTATCAATACATTTTCTGCCCTTTCAAGGTAATCTATAAATCTTTTGCATCTTTTTTTAAAAACTTTAATTACCCTGTCTTTTTCTTTGTCTTCATTTCTGGTTTTATAAAAATGATTGTAATAATAAATCCTGGTATTTATATCCTGATATTGATATCTGTCATTATGCTGCAATGAGTATTCATTTTCTTCCAGTTTTCTCAATTTGTCTTTTTGCATAAATTCGCAAAAATTATTTTCAAAACCTGCAGCAATTTTATTTAATACCTCGGCAGAATTGAACCATGTCCAATCAAATGGCAAGGCAAAGCGCCTTAAATTTCTGTACCTTATTTGATTTGCAGCCGAACAGTTTGCCCCAAGAGAGCAGACAAAATCATATTCTTTCTTTAGCATTTAGTATTTATCCTTATTGCCTGTCTCAGGTTTTTTAAAATACAAAAAACCATTTTGAAACTGGCATAAAACATAGATTAACTCTTTTTATTTAAAATGTTGTGATGGCTGAAAAACTTGTCGTGGCAAGTATTTAAAAAGATAAAATTTTTAAAAACAGCAAAAATTGTCTAATTTGTAATAATTACATGTTCATTGCTTTTGCCTGCTGTATGCTGGTTTTACTTGTATAATAGATTAACTCTTTACAAAATAAATAAATTGTTGAGCTTTAAAGTCTTATGCACATGCTGTATGGATTTAAAGTATAAAATTTTTGTAACTTTCATCAATTTTATCCTGTTCTATCCCTATGTAATTCAATGTTATTGCAGGGTTTGAATGATTGAAAATTTTTTGAAGCATTGCAATGTCTTTAAACTTTTTATAATAATGATAACCAAAAGTTTTTCTTAAAGTATGCGTTCCCACTTTTTCCTCAAGCCCTGCTTTTTTGCAGGCATTTTTATTATTCCATAGGCGGCTGTGCGCTCCAGCCTGTTTCCAAAAATGGTTATAAACAATGGTTCATGCAAACGCCGCTGCTTTGTATATTCTTCAAACATGGGTTTTAATTTCTTATTAATTGGAAATTTTTTAAATTTTTTGGTTTTCTTTTCATTGATTTGAATGTGCGTTTTTCCTTTAACGTCTTTAACATCCAATCCTAAAATATCAGAGATTCTAAGCCCGCAGTTTATTCCTATTGTAAAAAACAATAAATTTCTTTTGCTTTCTTTTTCTAGAATTTTTTCGACTTTTCGAATATCCTGAATTCTTCTAATAGGCTCTACAACAGTCATTTTTCCTCCTCTGTTTTTGCTGTCTTATTGTATTTTTTAATAATGAAAATTATCCCGGTTATAAAAATATCTTTCTCTATCACCTTGATTATGTATTGATAAAATCAAGTTTCTATGATAGATTTATTAAAAAATAGGCAAAGTGATAAAAGTATGGATAAAAATTGTCCAAAAAAATACTGGGGCGGGAAACGGCCTTGTGCTGGCAGAAAGAAAACCTGCAGCAAAAAAATTCCATTTAACAGAAGAATTAATGAAGATATTCTAAATATTTTAAGGCAATATGCCGCCATTCATAATATGAATGAAACCGAGGCCCTTGAAAATGCCATTTTGCTTCAAACCAATGTTTACAGACTAAAAGGAGATAAAACAATGAAAATTGCAATACCTACAGCAGGCACAAAATTATGCGCACATTTTGGAAAATGCGAAACTTTTACATTTGTGGATGTAGATAATGAAACAAAAGAAGTTTTGAATGTAGAAGCAAAGGCGCCGGATGAAGGTGTTTCCTGCCAATCAGCAGGCTGGATAGCATCTCAAGGTGCGAATATCGTTATAGCTGGCGGTATGGGCGGACGTCCAATGATGGCTTTTGAAGAAGCAGGAGTTAAGGTTATTACAGGCTGCCGGGAATTGCCGATTGATGAAATTGTGGCAAAATTTTTAGATAACTCTCTTGAATCGGGCGAAAATGCTTGCGGTGGCGAGCATAACCATTGTCATGGCCACCAACACGGTGAAGAAGGCCATCACTGCAGACATCATAACTAATTTTGTTAAGCATTTAAATGGACATTAATTGGCCATTTAAATGCTTATTCGATTTGATTATTCAACATAATTTCTTTTTGCATCTCCGATATGCACAATACTGTATCAATTGTTTGATAAACCTGCTCAGCTGTTTCGTTATCAACATCTCTTATTGTTGTTATATTGAGCTTATCCTTAATTTCTTTAAGCGCAGTTGACGGAGTTTCGGCATTTTTTATAATATTCCTTAAAACATCAATATCAAAGCTGAGCCTTTTTCCTTTTGGCAGTGCATCCTTAATTTCGTCTATAACCTTTAAAAATTCTTCTTTGTAGTCAACTTCCATCTTCTCTTTTGGGCTGTAAAGTGTTTTTGCAAAAGTTTTCATTTCCTGTATATAATCTTCAACATTAAAACCTTCCGGAATTTCATCTAATGGGATTTCATCTAAATCTATAGATTCAAGATTGAACTCATCCTCATCAAATTCTACAGGGAGCATTCCTGAAATATCATATGGATTGTTCATTTTGTGTACCCATTTATCATCACATTGGCTTACTGCCTTTATACATTCAGCCAGCGATTCGCTTCTGCCCCAGGGTGAATATGTATGAGCACAGTCAGAAAAGCCAAACCTTTTTGAAAAATCTGCCCAGTTTTTATTAGTTTTTTCTGTTGCTTTCGTTATATTATCTATGCCGATGCTGCTTGCTAGCTTAGCATATCGGCTAAAATCTTCTGTTTTTAGTTTGTCTGCATATTCTTTGTCAAACATTACTTTGTATTCTTCATCTGACAACCCCATCATTTTTTTTATGATGTCTAAATAGTTTGTATAGCCCATTTTGCCCACCAGTTTGTTTGCAGTTTCGCCGGTGTCTTTATTTGATGTCTCTATAATTTTAATGCCGTTTGTTCCCTTAAAATCTTCCATTGTCTTTGATGCGTCTGTAATTTTAAGCTTTCCTTCTGGAATTTTCGGGTTGTATTTTAATATTATTGAATTATCCGGCAGTTTGACATTGTCCATAATAAAGAAATCCTGCATTTTACCGCCAAGAATATTTTCTTTTGGTGTTTCATTTATTACGCCATCCATTGGCATAATAACTGCATATTTCATATGCTGCCAGTTTCTTCCAAAATCATGCTCTCTTACAGAATGATTTATTGCAAAATGAACAGTGGAGCGATATTGCATATTTTCATCAGTATCTTTTGCGGCATTTTTTGCTGTTTTAATTTCTCCGCCCTCAGGAAAAAAATCGCTCATATGCACTAAGCATAGTTTTTCAGGTGAAAGATGTTTTAAATTTTTTAAGGGCCTGGGTTTTATACTATCATCTAAAAATTGGGCATTTTCATCAATATATTTTACATTCCCCGTAAAATGCATCGTGTCTTTTGTGCCATCAATGCAAATCGGGTTTGAATTGCTAGCAAAATGTATATTTTTTAAATTTTGAATATTATAAAAATTTGTACTCTGTATCTTCATTATTATTTCCTCACTGTTTTAAAAGCCGTGAATAATTTTTGTTGTCATTATGTCATTAATTTGTTACAAAACTTATGGATGGAATATGGGGTGAACAAAAGCATTGTTAAATCTGCCTAAAATTGTCAACCTTGCCAGAAATTGTGAATATAATTATAAATTATATAAAAAAAGGTGCTGAGGTTACAAAAAGAACAGCACCGAAAAAGTTGTTTTGTTTTATCGTTTAAATCTTAGTGAAGGTCGAATTGTGGCGCGACGCGCCCAATGAGACCGAACGGAGTCCGTGACGGTTTGCGTTGAGCAAAGCAGACAGCGGATTTTGTGGGGCGTGGCAGGCGAAGCTGAACGCTTTCTGTGAACGGCCTGTTGAAGGCCGTGAACCCGTAATAATCCAAGAAGGACGACACTGGACTAAATTGCGCAAGCCAGGGTGAAGCTGAAAGGCAGAGTTATGAACTGATGGCTAGCCCGATGCTGTACCTTACAAGTAGGGCTCATCCCTCTTGTAGATGGCGCATAAGTTTCCAAAGATACATTATTAAACCCAAAATCCGGGCAAACAGTCTTTTGCGCACTGAGTTCCAAAGCAGGCTCTTAAGCCTGTTTGAACACCCTACTCATACCATTCAAGGATTATTTTGCCATTTGAGCCTGCACCTCCTTGTGTTTCATTTTTGGTAATATTTGTCTGAGATGCTGCACTTACCTGTCCTAAATCCCTTATTGCTGCACCTCCGCCGCCTGATGCATAGAGCTTGTCAAACCCTGCATCTTTACCATTATTGTTGTCTCCTTGCATTCCGCCATCACCGCCTTCGCCCTTTACTTCTTTCTTTGTTTCATTGCCATCTTTGTCAATAACACTGTAACTGTAGGTTATAAAATCAGCCCCCTTGCCCCCGGCTGTCCCTATGGCATCATAGCCTTTTTTACCTTTGATGCACTTTTTATTGTTTATATAGTTTGTTGTTTTATAGTGACAAGTTCCTGAAACCGCGCCCCCTGCGCCGTTTATAAGTGCATTAGAATTAATGGACACACTTCCTCCGCCAAGGCCTCCGCCTGCTTTTACATCACCAAATGCAGTATCCCCGCCTTTTGCTGCTTGCACCACCGCATTATTTGAAACATAGGCACCTTTTCCACCTTTTCCTATTCTGAATTTTATTGTTTCATTGCTTTTTACAGGAATACTGTATGTAAATATATTGCCGCTTGCCCCGCCACCACCTGCGCCGGTTTCAGCAAGTTTGTAGGTGCTGTTTGCGGCATCCCAATATTTATTCCATGATATTCTTGCGTATCCGCCAGAACCAGCACCACCATTAGCAAGTCCGTATCCTCCGCCTCCGCCGCAGCCATATCCTGTGGCATTTCCTCCTGTCGGGTTGGATGAAGTGCCGCCTTTTCCGGGGGTACAGGTACCTGTAAATGGAGTAGTTATCACACCTCCATCCCCTCCTGTGGAACCGTTAGGGTGAGTAATATTGCCATAGTTGGTGCTATTACCTGCTGCTTTAGCGTAGTTTTCTCCAGAAAAGCCAGCTACGGTAATATATGTACCAAATCCTGTAGTATTATTGCTATTGGTACCCACACCCTTGCCAAACATCGTGCCATCGGATGTCACTATTCCCATATGAGAACCTCGAATTGGACCACAGCTTGCATTGTTAAGCCAGCATGTTGTATAAAGCATAGAATTGTTGCTTTCTCTTATGATTTTAGTTATCGCATGGCCTGCTGGGGCAATACTTGAATCTTCTCCATCCGTAGCCTGAATAATGTTGCCATTATCCAGTATTTTTCCGCCTATGCCGCCTTTTGAGCCCTTGCCAATAATAACTTTTAAAATTTCATTGGGAGTAACTTTTTCTTTTTGTATTGGAATAATAGTTCCGCTCCCTCCTCCAGAGCCTCCTGGCCCATAATCAAGATAGGTTAAGCGGATGGCACCGGATTTTCCCCCAGCACCCGTATATAGCCCTCCATATACACCGCCTGCACCACCATTACAGTAATTTGAGCCAAAAATTGTGCTCACTGTTCCGCCGGTTGTACCACTTCCGGTTACTCCATTGGCTCCGCCTTTTCCATTTAATGAGCCTGCGCTGCCCCCTGAGCCTCCACCGTTTCCCCCGCCACCCCCTCCTGCTGCAATAAAGCCGGCTTGGTTGCATTTATTGATTGTATTTATGCGAATTGTTCCGCCTCCACCTCCGCCAGGGGCGTTTAAATATATTCCAGAACCTACAACAAGCTGGGTGGCTCCGCCCCCGCCTCCACCAGAGCCATTATAAGCGTTGCAATACTGACAGCTGCTTCCGCCTCCACCGCCTGGCTGTCCGCCTGCTCCGCCGCGAATTGTTCTTATGCCAATTATACTTGTAGCAGAACAGCCACAGCCGAAGTCATTTTCTAGATGCTGTCCGTTTGGTTTTCCAATTCCTCCTGCACCTCCAAGCACTGAAGAGGTTTTTAGTTCGCCATTGCTGCCAATTCCACCCCGAGAGCCTGAGCCTCCTCCATTGGATGCACCTTTGAAGGCACTGCCTCCTCCGCCATATGGTTTGGCATCTTCTCCTGTCTGGCGAAAATATTCCGAAGTACTGCTGCCGCCCCCGCCGGAGGCGCCTCCACCCCCTATGTAATAAGTAAATTTATCGGCATTTGCAAAGGTTATGGCTCTGTTTAAAATATATCCGCCAGAGCCTCCGCTATAACCATTGGCACCTGCATCTTTATAATGAATGCCCCATGTTGCATTTTGGTCAAGCCCAGGGGTGGAACTTCCCCCGCCCCCGCCCCCGCATGCTGTTGCAAGGAGGTATTTGTTTCTAACAGCTGGGGGAATAGTCCAGCTACCTGTTCCATCAGAATCAATTGTAACAATATTATTGGTATTTGCCGATATATTACCATTGCCATATGTTACGAAAGTTTGCGTTTTTTGTATCTGTCCGCCAGCGCCTCCGCCAGCGCCGCCTGATATTAATGTAGCCTCGATGTCACTAACCATAGCTGGAACTGTGAAAGTATTTGTGCTGCCTGCTGCTGTATATTCAACAAAGCCTGCAGTTGGTGCAGTGCCCCCGCCTCCGCCTGCGCCAATAACTGTAACATTAATATAGCCGTTAAATCCGCCCTTTACTGTATATTCGCCTTCACAATACTGGCTGCCATCAGCGTCTGTCTTAATCTCGGAACACTCTTCTGAACCAAATTCAATTTCTTTTGTCTTTTGCTTTGTGGTATATGAGCCCATACTTCCAGATACATTAACATTCTCACTAAACTTCTTTGTCATTACTGGCGCTAGCGCGGCCAGTAATAGAGAAGCAACAAGAAGTGCCATGAGCATTTCAACTAATGAAAAAGCAGGTTTCCTTAAAAGACTCCTGTGGGTGTCGGGTCTCAATAATATT
>CATJOM010000070.1 GCA_949741915.1 uncultured Candidatus Melainabacteria bacterium
AAATGATGGTAATGCTAGTTTTACATTACCTGATGGTGTTAATGAAATATATGTTTCCCTTGTTGGTGGAGGGGGTGGCGGGGGTGCAGGGAGCGCCAAAAGCGATGATGTAAAAATCGCGCGCTGGGCTACAGCCGGAACATACACTTGGGATGTGCCCCAGGTCCTAAAGGGCGATAGAGTGTATGTGGTTATGAAAGGTGGCGGCGGAGGTGGCGGCGGAGCTGACCAGGGAGGTGGTGGCGGAGGCGCTGCAGGCGGTACAAACCAGACAACATATGATATACCTGAAAATAAAAGCCAAATTAAGGTAATAATTGGCGGTGGCGGAAAGGGTGGCTATTATTGGACCACACCGGGAGAAGGCGGGTATAACGGCGGCCAAAAGGGCCAATTAGGTGCAGGCGGCGGAGGTGGCGGTGCCTGCAATTTTGATAACGGCGCAATAACAGCTTTTGGCGGAGGCGGAGGTGCAGGACAATGCCTTGGTGCGGCCGGCTGGTATGGACAAGGGGTATGGAGCACGGTATTTAATTATGGGGGCGCAGGAAGAACCGGCGGAAACTGCGGTCCATATAACGGACTTGGTGGAAAATCAGGCGGAGATGGTGCGCCGGGAGGCGGCTGGCCGCTTGGCATGAATGGTAAAAACGGAAATGTTGGAAGCAACGGGCAAGCAATGGGTGCAGCAAGAGGCGGGGGCAACGCCTGCGGAGGTGACACAGAAGCAGGTAATGGCGGATATGGAGTAGATTTTGATATGTACTCAGGTAATTCAAGTGTTGGCGGCGGTGCAGGCGGCGGAGGCGGAGGCACAGGCTGGGGATGTAGTACGAGTGCTCCAACCGGCTGCGGGGCAGCAGGACAAACAAACCCTGTAACAATAGCCAAAGCAGCAACGGGAGCAGGCGGCGCAGGAGCAAGCTGCGGCTGGAATGACAGAGGAAACCATACAGGCGGCGAAGGCGGAGATGGCAGAATAGACGTCAGGTACGTTTTGCATAATTATGGCGGTGCAGGCGGCATGTCAGGACCGGTTGTACCCAGAAGCAGAATAGCTCTTTCAAACTCAATGAAGGGTGGAAATACAATTACCGTTAATCTCGGAAGAGGCGGAAAAGGTGGTGACAGAATAGTGATAACTGACGCAAGTACAAGCAATGCAAATATGCGCACAATAAATACTACAGGCGTGTTAAATAGCTCTACAGATCTGATAAACGCAAAAGGCAATGCCGGCACTGTAAGTACCGTTAAATTTGGCACCAATGTCCTCGCAACGACAGGCTCCGGGGGCTGCGGCGGAGGATATCAAACAACTGCAGGCGGAGCAATAGGTAATGGAACCTGTAATCCCAATTGCGGTACAAGACATATGGATGGAAGCTGTTCTGATGTTAACTGGAGCTTCCATGCAAACCAGGGCGGCTCTGCAGGAAACGCAAATGCCGGAGGCAATAGCACCGTACTTGTATGGGATGGCAGTAATATGTCTAATTCCGCAGGAGGAAACTCAAGCAGCTGGGCTGCAAGAAATGGCATATCCGGCACCGTGGGCAATGGTGGTTCTGGCTCATATTATGGAGGATATGGTGGTAAAGGGGGAGATGGGTATGTGAAGATTGAATGGGGCTTAGCTAGAAATTTAGATAAGAGTGAAGC
>CATJOM010000071.1 GCA_949741915.1 uncultured Candidatus Melainabacteria bacterium
CCCTCCACTCACATTAACATTCTCACTAAACTTCTTTGTCATGACAGGTGCTAATGCTGCCATCAACAATGAAGCAACCAACAATGCCATGAGCATTTCAACTAACGAAAAAGCAGGTTTCCTTAAAAGACTCTTCTGGGTGTCGGGTCTCAATAATATTGATTGGCCCTCCATCCTATCCCCTAGGGGATGAACTCTATTTGTAAGGCTCTGCCAAAGCATCGCCAAATAACTAGGGCCTTGTAGCCATCGTATGGTTCCATTCCTCCAGCTCTTTACCGCCGTCACCCTGAATACACGGCTCACGCTTTTCATTTCAACTAATAAGAAGGCCGAAGTTTTTTTGCCCATTTTAAATATCGCCGCTTTAACGCATTTTCCAATAAGATTGACGGCAAATAAACAATAATCAAGCCATTTTTCAGGCAAATTAATAATTAATGCACGGCAATGTGCATGAAAAATTGATGTTTTTTTCATTTTTGAGTAACCTTTATTTAAGATAAACAAATAGTGATTTTTACAATCTAAGATAGGAATATTGAAAAATAATTCTCACTATACATTGTATTTTACAATTAAAAGTTGGAATATGTCAATATTTTTCCAAAAAAACATCATTATTTTACTTTTATTAACATAATAAAATCTAATAAAAGGATTAAAGGAATGAAAGACATCAAGATATTATTGGGAAAAAGAATAAAAGAACTAAGGAAGGGGCTGAATATTTCCCAGCAGGAGCTTGCAGAGCTTATAGATATTGACCAGAGAAACTTAAGCAACATTGAATGCGGAATAACATTTCCTTCAAAAACAGTGCCCGAAATAGCTTCTGCATTAAAGGTTACATTGCCTGAATTGTTTGATTTTGAGCATTTAAGGATAAATTCTTCCTATATGAGAGATTACATAATTTCAAGCCTTGAAAGCATTTCTGATGAAAATCTAAAGATAATCTACAGGGTTATAAAGGCTATGAAGTAAGCTAAATTTCCATTTCTTTAAGGTTATCGCTGATTATAAAATCTGCTTCTGTTGTTCTTCTGATATCATCTATTGTAAACATGGGGTTAATCTCTTCTAATAAAAGCCGTCCAGGCTCATCATTTAAAGGGGGAATTACACGGAATACGCATTTTTCCGTGATTATTAAATTTACTTCGTGTGCTGCAGTTAAAGGCAGTGTGCACTTTTTAACAATTTTTACCTGCCCTTTTGATGTATGCTCCATCACAACTATTACTTTCTTTGCACCCACAACTAAATCCATAGCGCCGCCCATTCCCGGTGTAAATTTATCAGGAACAGACCAGTTTGCAAGGTTTCCCTCTTCATCTACCTGCAGTGCACCTAAAACTGTTGCATCAATGTGCCCGCCGCGCATTAAGATAAATGCCATCTGAGAATCATAAAAACAGGCGCCTGGTATTGTCTGTACATAACCGCCCCCCGCATTGGTTATTCTTAAATCAATATTGTTTTTATCCTGATTTTTTCCAACGCCCAAAAGGCCGTTCTCAGATTGAAACATTATATTCATTGAATCAGGCACATATTTTGTAACTTCAGTCGGTAAGCCTATTCCAAGGGTTACAAAATCGCCCTCTTTAAACTCTTTTGCAGCCCTTTTTGCTATAATTTCCCTTATTTTTTCCTTTGTTAATAATTCCATCATATTTAACCCCCTGCCTTGCTTTCGACAATATAATCCACGAAAATGCCGGGGATTATTACTTCATTTGGGTCTAAATTATCAACAACTTCATCCGCCTGCACTATAACAGTATTTGCGGCGGTTGCCATAACTGTGTTGCAGTTTCTTGTTGTGCCAAAATAGGCAACATTGCCGTATTTATCAGCCTTTGTGCCGTAAATTAGTGCAAAATCCGCCCCTAATGGTTTTTCAAATATAAATTTTTTCCCGTCAATATCAACAGTTTTTTTGCCCTTTTCAATAACGGTGCCAACACCTGTAGGGGTTAATACGCCGCCAAGCCCTGCTCCTTTTGCTCTTATTCTTTCCATAAGTGTGCCCATAGGGGTGAGTTCAACCTCTATTTCACCCGCCGTCATTTGTTTTCCGGTCTCAGGGTTTGTTCCTACATGGCTTGTTATAAGCTTTTTTATCTGTCTGTTAACGATTAACTTACCTTTGTCGCATCCTGGTGTGGATGTATCGTTTGAAATCATTGTCAAATTTTTAGCATTGTTTTCTATCAGGCCATCAATTAGTTTATCCGGCGCACCGCAGCTTAAAAAGCCGCCAATCATAATTGTTGTTCCATCCTTTATTAAACTTATTGCCTCTTTGACAGATACTATTTTTGCCAAAACTCTGATTCCTCATCAAATTTGTTTTGATTTTAGCATAAATATTGTTCTTTTGGTATTTGTAAACACAATATTTACAACCATTCGGGGTAATAATAAATGGTAAGAACTTTATTTGGACTAATTTTTGCGTGTCCACCCTTGATAAAGTTTGTAAGAGAACCCGTTGGAGGCAAAAAAGTTAAAGCCCATTTCAAGGGGAAAACAAAATAAGTCCTGTCCTGCCCGAAAACCTCTACATTATTTGAAATTTGCCCTGGCTCTATTCCTGCTTTTTCAAAGTTTTCAAAAATGATGCTTGCAGGAATGCCATTCATTCCGCTTGTTATAATTGTGCCTACTCTGGCATTAATTATATCCCCTTTTTTAAATTTTGTTTTGCCTTTGTATGATACCTTTTCCTGTACTGCAAAGCAAACTGACTGCCCTTCGTATATATCGGCTTCTGACTTGATTTTTTCTGTAATTGAAATTTTGACAGGAATTTTTATGTTGTTTCTATAGTTATACCCAATATGCTCATACGGCTTTTCAATTTGTTTGTCCATAAGTGTTGTCTCAACAAGTTCATCATATGGAACCTGAATAGAAAAGGCCGGATTTATAGCACAGATAAGAATTGCCGTAAGCAATATAAACATCTTATTCATATTTTAACTTTTCCTTAGAGCCTGATTTTATCTTATTTTGCAGCAATTTTCTGTTTTCAGCTGATGTCAAAAGAAAATTTTGATAGTGGACATTGTTAAAATAATCATTGTTTTTCAGATAATAAGGATATTTTGTATAAATATATTCATAAATTTCAGCCAACCTTTTAGATGTCAGGTTTTCATGAGAAATTGTGTCATTCCTTTTCTGCGGGCAGGATTTATTTATAAATGTAATCATTGCAATGGGATTGTATCCCGCCCTTACCATATAATCAACGGCAATTTTATCAAACACAAGCTGATATTTCTTAGGTGCTGCCTTCATTTTAAGAGAGCTCAAACGTCCGTTAAATGCCCCGGAATATGATCTGTAACCTTCTGCTATTCTTCTTGACAGCATAGCAGCAAGCTCATTATCATCTTCAATAAATTTATAATCATAACCATAGATTATAATCTGCCTTGTAAGGAGTGCTTTATCAAGTTTTAATTTTTCCTTCGCCTCTGTTTTATCATAGGCAAACGAAATCCTTTCATCTATTTTGTTTGAATTTAGGATTGAAACACCCGTGTTTGATATCTTAGTCTGGATGACATTTTCCCGTTTGAGGTCTTCTTCCCTAAAATTTTCATCCGCTGCAGAGCAGCATAAGGGAAAAAGTATAATCGTTGCTGTAAAAATAAACTTAGCTATTCTTTTAAGCATTATAAAAAACCTCTTTTATACCTCCAGACTAAAATTATATCATTATTTTCTAGCCAGGTGATATAATTCGTGAGGGCCAAATTTGATATAAAATGGAGTATATAATATTTATATACTCCAACTATCTAACTATTTTATAAGTTGCAATTTTAACCTATAACAGGAGGATTAAATACTCTTTGCGAAAGCTCTCTGTCTAATAACAATAAAGCGTTTGCATCGGATTTTATCATCCTCAGTGTTTCTAATACGCTTGAAGCACTTGCCTCTTCTTCAACCTGTTCTTTTATATACCATTGTAAAAATAATGCTGCAGCCCGGTCCTTTGTTTCATCAGCAATATCAGCCAGCTCGTTGATTAATGATGTTACGTATTGTTCATGTTTTAGCACATCCTCAAAAACCTGCAAAGGTGAATTCCATTTTAAATCAGGCTTTTTAATTGCTTCAAGGACTATTTCTCCATCTCTTTCCTGAATGTAATCATACAGGCCTCTTGCATGGGCCATTTCTTCCTGAACCTGTATATTCATCCAATTTACAAAACCTGTAAGATTCATTTTTTGAAAATATGCCTGCATGGAAAGATATAAATAGGCAGAATATAATTCTGCATTCACTTGATTGTTCAAGGCTGCATTCATTTTTTCGTTAATCATTTTTATACTCCTTATAAGTCTTAATTTTATATTCAAATTATATTAACAGATAATATCACAAAAAATAAAGATTCATCTCTATTAGCATTCCTGCCCTATCAAAGAATAAATTGTTTTTGTGCCTAAACTTCCCCATATTGGAGTTATAAAATTTATCTTAAACTTTCTTTACATAAAGCTAAAAGACTAGCAATTATATACAATTTAAATACTTTATATATACAGAAGTATATTGGAGCAGGCCATGAGTGTAAACAGAATTAATAGTTTAGATAAAATCCATTATAATCATGAAGAAAAAACTCAGGCTCTGAAAGATAATACTTCTGATGTATCAGTATTCGAAGCTGATTTAACTCGGGAGGGGATAACAGAAAATGATGATTTAGAGGATAAAGATGTATCCTCAAATGATGATATTGACGCCTTAATGGATGAATTAGATTCTATAAAAAATGAACAAGGCCTTATAGGAAAGGTCTGGGATGGAATTAAGAATTTATTCGGAATGAAGAATGGTTCTGACAGGGTCGAAGAAACTATAGAAAAGGCTGAAAGTGGCGAAATATCTTTAGATGAAGCCAAAGAGCATTTAGAAGATTATAAAAAAGGTCAGGAACAATCTACAGACATAGTTGCCGATATAGTTTCAGGCATTTCTTCCTTTGCAGCTTTCTCATTAGCCACAGGAGCAGGGGTTGCAGCTGCACCTTTAACTGGCGGTGCTTCATTGGGGCTTGTTGCAGCAGGTGTTGGCGCTGCAGGTGCATCAGGCGCTGCAGCAAAAGTTGCGGTTAAGAGTATAGATGCAGCTGTTGGTGGCAAAGAATATGACACACTGGGTTATGATTTAGCAACAGGCAGCATAAATGGTATTTTTACCCCAATAACGGCCGGAATAGGTGGTGCAGCAGGGAAATCTGTTGCGGGTTGTCTTGGTGTAAGCGCCATTAAAGAAGGCAGTGAAGTTGTTTTAAAAGAAGGCCTCAAGCAAACTGCAAAAGGTGCAATTGTAAAAACTTTGTTAACAACAAATATATCATATACTGGCGGCTCACTTTTAGCCAGGGGGGCCTCTTTTGGGGTTGATGTGGCAGTAAATGGTGCAATATCAGGCGGTGTCGATTCGGCTGTAAGGTATGCTGCAAGAGATGAAGAAGAAAAGACAATAGAAGGATTTTTAAAAGAAACTGCATTCGGCACATTAGGAGGAGCAATTGCTTCTCCTGTGATAGGCGGCGGAATGCGCTTTGCAGGTAATGCGGCCGGTAAATTTACGGGAAAAATCAAAGATTCCATTCAAGAGTCGCTGACAACAGCCCAAAAGAATTTATTAAATGTGCCGAAAGTGGAAAATCCGGATGGTGAATTTCTAAAGAATATAACAGCTGCAATGAAGGGCGCTGAGGCTATGGCTGATGGTGCAGACGGCATAAGGCAAATCCAGGATTTGGCTTCCGGGTTTACAAATACGCAGGCTTATAAACAGCTTGGAAATATGCCCGATAGACTTAAAACTGCTGTGAATAATCTAACATCAGATAGTGAGCAAACAAGGAAACTTGCGCTCGAGTTTATAGAGGAAGCATATGGCGGCAATACAGTTAAGGCTCAGGAACTTTATACAAGTTATAAACAGGCATATATTAGATACTGTCAAAATACCTTTGATACTATACAAAACGCAGATAAAACATTTATAAACTCAGGTCTTAATGATACAGTGGACACATTAATAGAGCGTGCAACCAAAAGAACTTCTTCAAAAGAATTCTCATCCCTCTCAAGGGATGCACAGGTTCAGGCTATAATTGAAGATTCAAACATAGCCCTGCCAAAATTTATCCAAACCTTATCATCAGATGAGACCATACCAGATGATATGAGAGTGTTTTTTAAACAATTTACAAGCAATTGCACAGTTTCAAGGAATTTAGATGAAGCCCAAAAACTGGCTGATGAATTATACGGCTCAAATAAATATACCCTTAAAAAATCTTTTGGCGCAGGTACAATAGGCGAAACCTACCTTGCGCAAACTGAGGATGGTAATGAGTATGTAATAAAGATGTTAAAAGAAGGTGTTAATCTTGAAAAGTTTGAAACCGACAGAAATATGTTTGTAAAATACATTGAAGAATTTGTATCCGATGGGAGTGAAAAAGAGTACAAACTAAAACTTATAAACGGTTTATTTGACAGCTGGGAAAAAGAATTAGACTTTAGCCTTGAGGCAAAAGGTGCAGCAGATATGGCAAAGAATGCAACAAGGTTTAATGTTGCACAAACCGTTGAAGTTGGCAATAAAAACGGACAAAATATTTCTCTTGTTATGCAAAAGGCTGACGGCGTAAGGCTTGATAGCCTGCTTGATATGATTTCATATGCTAAAAAACATCCAAAAAATTATCTTAAAAAATCTGTATTAGATGCAGATGGCAATGAATTAAATCCCTGGATTAAAAACGCCTCTCTTGTTGAGGAAAACCCCTGGCTTAAAGATTATAAAGATTGGGAAAAAACTTTGGGGCTTGAATTTCAAAAGGCACAAAATGAACAGGTTATGTTTGTTCCAAAAAATGGTGACAGAACAATCCACGGCGACCCACATACCGGAAATATATTTATAGGTTATGATACAGCTAATAAAAAGCCAATAATAAACTACATTGATACAGGAAATACAATTGAAAGAACACCCGATAAAATGCTTGAAGATATGTCCTTAAGCCTTAATATGATGATTGGAAATTCAAAAGGAATTGCCGAGTATCTTTTAAATGGCGCAATAATCCCTGATGGTGCAAGCAAAAAAGAGCTTGCAGACAAAATGGCATCAATGCTTGACAAAAGACTTTATAAGGCTAATGTTAATTTAAAATCAACCTCTTACACACAAAGTGTTTTTGATTCTGTAATGAAAGAATTGAATATCATCCCGAATGCAGACGATTCAAACCTTATGAAGGCAACTCTGCAGAGGATTAAAACATCAAGAGAAATTTGCGACATAACGGAAACCACTTCATCAAAAACAACTGATATTAAGGATTTGGCAGCAGGTTTAACATCATCATTCAAAGCTCATCCTGTTGAAACAGCAAAAGCAATAGCGCCCGTGGCAGCCTGGGCTGGCAATAATAAAGAGCAGGCCATGAATACCTTATTTCAGATGATATCAAAAACGCCATCCGCCACTGCCAATAAAAAAACAAAAACAGCATAAGATATACCGTAATAAAATTTTTGCCTTAAAATAATTTTATGTTTAAGTCAATCTTACCAATAATATTATTATTCATATCAAACATTTTTATGACATTCGCCTGGTATGGGCACTTAAAATTCAAGCACACTGCCCTCATAGCCGTAATTTTAATAAGCTGGGGCATAGCACTTTTTGAATATTGCTTTCAGGTGCCGGCAAACCGCATGGGATATGAAGTTTACAGCGCTTATCAACTTAAAACTATTCAGGAAGTAATCACCCTCATTGTTTTTGTTGGCTTTTCAGCTTTTTATCTAAAGGAAGGTTTGAAGTGGAACTATATTATAGGTTTTATCCTTATAGTTTTAGCTGTGTTTTTTATATTTAAAAAGTGGTGACATTTTCATGCATCTATATAATAATATATTCTCAAGCCATTTCCAAACCGCGGGCGCTGCCAAAATCTTATGCAATATTGATCTAATATCAAGTGGTGTGATTACGAACGTATCTTGTTGCTAAAAGACTGCCCCCATTATTAAACAGAGACAGTCTTTAAAAAGATTAAAACTAAGCCCCGAAGGGAGGATGGATTTTATTCTGCAGCTTTTTTCTCATTAACTAAAGAAGCTGTAATAGCTGCTAATATTAACATCACAGCGCCTACGATGAAAGCATGCTCCCAGTGGTTATTAATAAATCCATTATCCATAGTAAATTTTGCAGAATCAATATACCAGGCAAGAAGCGTGCACACTAAAACCTGCGGTGCTGCGATAAATATGTTGAATATTCCCATAATTGAACCTTCTGTGCCTTCTTTAATGTATTTTGAAAGCATTGCAAAAGGAAGCGCAAGCGTGCTGGCCCAGCCAATACCTGCAAGCCCCATTGCACAGAGAACAGAAGTTTTATTTGGTATAAAGGCCATAAGAAGATACGCTAAAGCCATACTTGATAATGCAATTATATGTACAAATTTATTTCCTCTTGCCTCTGCCCATTTTCCGATGGGAATAGCAACAACAAAGCATATAAGGTTAAATACTGCAAAACAAATTGATGAAAAATATTGCCCGTCAGTCATTTGCGCTGCATAAAGCTCTTTAACCTCAGAACTTAAATTCAAATCAGGCACGCCAAACACTGTGTGTACGGCATATTGAGTAAAGAAAATCATCATACTCATAAGGCCAATCCAGGAGAAAAACTGCATTGCACAAATTTTACCAACCTCTGGAGAAAGCTTAAAGAAATCAACAACATTTTGAACAAACGATTTTTTTTCTTCCTCTTGTATATTTTCTTTTGCAGCTTCTGCCTTGATTTTCCTTTCCTTTATTGTAAGGCACGTCCAAGTCATAGCGAGGAAAAAGGCTAATCCTGCCATTGTAAATTGGGCGTTTGTTGACATATTATAATTAAATGCAAACTTCAAAAATGGTGCAGTCCCTGCTGCAACAACAGAGCCAAGGCCTATTGCAAAACTTAAATAAGAATTTGCAAGCGCATGTTGTTCTTTTGGAATATTGTCGGGAATTAAGGCCCTGTAAGGCCCTTGTGCAGCGTTAACACAGGCATCTATTATCCAAATCATAACAGCAGCAATTAAAAGCCCGAGCCAAACAGGCGCAGAGCTTCCAAATAAGCCTGCAATATCGCCACTTCTTGGAAGTAAAAATAAGCCGATTGCAGCTAAAATCGCACCGCCCATTAAATAAGGAACGCGCCTTCCAAAAGGAGTTTGTGTCACATCAGATAAAGCACCTATTATAGGCTGTACAACAATACCTGTGACAGGCCCTGCAAGCCATATTAAGCCGAAGATTAAAGGGCTAGCTCCAAGTGCCTCTGTCACGGGACCGGATAAGATTATCCTCATCTGCCAGGCAAATTGAAGCCCGAAAAAGCCTAAACAAAAGTTTAAAAGCTGGGCAGTTGTAAATTTTTTCATTTCCTCGTTTGCCATTAAAAATAAAACCTCCTAACAATACGTTGTCCTTATTGTATATTAAATATCAAAAAATGTCATATAGTTTAACAGTGTTATTTTTTCTTGCCATCCATATATTTAACTGCTAATATTTACAATTATGAAAAAATTACCATTAATAATCTTGGCTATATTTTTGTCGGCTGTTTGTTTGTCTTGTTTTGCTTTTGAATTTAAAAATACTTTGCAGCGCGGCATTGAAAATTTAATAAAAAATAAAGATTGCACACTTGGCATTAGTGTAATTTATGGTGATGAAATTTTAACAATTGGCAATAAAAAACAGCCCCTGTTAAGTGTTTTTAAGATTTTCATCGCACTTAAGATACTAAATGATAATGATAATCTTGATAAAATTATAACGGTTGAAAAATCAATAATTGATGAAAACACCCACAGCCCTATGCTGAAAAAATATAAAAAACACCCCATTAAAATCAGCCTAAAGGAACTGTTGTATTATATGATTTCACAGAGCGATAATAATGCCTGCGATATTTTGCTTGATTATCTTGGCGGGCCAAAAAACGTGCAAAAATATTTAAAGGACACAGGCTTTAGTCAAATTGTAGTCTCGGTTAATGAAAAAGAAATGAACGCAGATATCAATAAACAATACTTAAATAAGGCATATAGCAAGGATGTTGCAAAAATAATAAAACTTGCAAACGAGGGCAAACTTTTGTCGGAAGATAAGACTGCTGTTTTCAATGAATTAATGCTTCAAACAACAACAGGTAATGACAAATTAAAAGCCGGCCTGCCTGACAGTGCAGTTTTAGGCCATAAAACAGGTTCATCATCAAGAAAACCGGATGGCATAAAAATTGCAGATAATGATGCAGGCTTTGTGATTTTACCCGATGGCAGGATATATTACATAGCTGTGCTAATCAGCGATTCAAAGTTGTCAAATTCAGAAAACGCCAAGCTTATAGCTGAAATTTCAAGAGTGGTTTATGAGTATATTTCAGCACAGAATTATTAGACAGAGTTATAAATGTAATAGCAAAAGTCATAATGGTCTAATCCTAAAAAACCTTGCAGGCAGGCAGTTTTTATTATTTGCACTTGTGTTTTAGCATACAGCTTATACCGTTGGCATCAAAAGCATTATACAGACTGTGTTTTGATGTAAAGACACGTGAAAACCTATTTGTGAAGGTAACTAAGTAATTTTAAAAATCAAAAATCCTTATACCAACTGGCTTTTCATTGTCCAAATGCCGCAAGGACAAACTCCTGCGCATATTCCGCATCCAATGCATTTTTTTTCATCTGAAACATACGCAAAACCCTTGGTGCCATCACCATTTTCAAATTCTACTCGTTCAATAGCGCCTCTTGGGCAGCTTGTAAGGCACATTTTACAATCTCTGCATCCGGCACAGCTTAAGCATCTGTCCTTTTCATCAAGTGTATCAAGTCCCGAAATTTCAACTCCTCTAAGGGTTTTATAATAACATTCCTTAACCTCATGAGGCTGAATTTTGTTATTGCTCTGATATTTTTGAAGCGTAGCGCCCGTAAGGAACCTGTTAATATTTAATGCAGCTCCTCTTCCCTGGCCTATACCGTCGCAGAACAAACCTTGCCTTATAGAATCGCCAGCAAAAAATATATTTTCAGCCATTGTACTCTGGTTAAAATCATTCAAAAGCGGCTGTTTTCTCTCATTTAAAAATTCATCTGGCATAAAGCTTAAATCTGTCCTGTCGCCAATCGCTATAACAACGCTGTCTGCCTTTAAAAGCTTGCCATCTTTAAGATAAACGCCCTCCGGCGTTATTTTTTCTGTAAAACATGGGTATAAAATTTTTGCGCCAAGCGCTTTTGCAGCTTCAATCTCCTTTTCAAATGCAGCTGGTTTTTGAATATCAATGGCTGTCACATTCTTTGCCCCGACTTTATAGGCCCCCAAAACCACATCCATTGCTGCGTTTCCGGCACCTATTACAACAACATTTTCACCTATTGAAAATTTATGCCCTTTATTAATCTCTTTTAAGAAATCAAGTCCTTTTATAATCCTCTCCTTGCCTTCAACCGGCAATACAAAAGGATTTTGGGCACCAACTGCAACCACAACCGCATCATAATCATCCTTTAAGCGTATAAATTCATCAGCATCCACATTATACGATGTGTGAATTTTACTTGAAGAATCAAGTATAGAGCTTTTTAAAATTTCAAGCTCCATGTTCAAAATATCCTGATTAAGCCTTTCTTCAGGAATTACCTGCCTTAATTTTCCGCCAATCTCGGAATCCTTTTCGAAAATTTCAACATTATACCCAAGACGAAGCAGATTCCACGCACAAGACAGCCCTGAAACCCCGGCACCTATTATTGCAATAGTTTTATTCTTTGTGGGCTTGAATTCGCCTATGTCAATATTTTCAAAGGATTTAACCCCTAATTCTGCTACTTTTATAGGTTCATCCACCATTTTTCTTGAGCACTTTTGCATGCATAAATTCGGACAAACCTGACCGCATACAGACCCAGGGAATGGAGAATACTGATACACAAGGTTTAAAGCCTCCTGTGTTCTGCCTTCTCTTAGAAAAGAAAGTCTTTTTTGGGTTGGAATTGAAACAGGGCAGTCAAATTCACATGGTGGTGTTTTTGTATTGTTGTCCCAGCTTGGAATTCTAAGTCTGTTTTCACCTGTATTTATTAAGTCGATAACTTCATTATCAGAGCCGAAAAATTCAGAGAATATTCCGCCTTTTACCCATTTTGTCTCCCTGAATTCGCTGATACTGTAGGGTGGCACAAATTTTTTCTTGCCATGTGGCTTTGCAAGAATTTTTTTCCATTGGCTAAAATCAGTCAATTCATCATAAATTTCAGGCTTATTAATTTCATCAAGGAAGGTTTTCATTCCTTGTGATAAGAAATTTTTGTCATCCTCGTCGATGGGGTAAATATCAACATCTGCAGTGAGCCCTTCAACATTGCCTCTTACATAAACAATTCCGCCAACCATACCACAGCAGGACCTATTTGATAACACTGATGTCATATTTTCGCAGCCATAGCCGCAAACAACAGCTTTTCCTCCGCCCATAAATTCAAAACTGAAGGAGCCCGTATTTTTTAATACCCAGAATTCAGGTTCTTGAAACTTGGGATCATGTTTCATCAATGCACCAGACCTTGCGCCAACACGGCCTGCAACATAAATTTTTCCGCTTGCACAGCAGTGCGCCGTTGTGTCTCCGCTATCTCCAAGCACCGTAATTTCTGCACCGGAATTCAACCAGCCTGCATCAGCAGGTGCAGAGCCGTGAACTATAATCTTTGTCCCCTTCATGCCCATAGAGCCAACTCTTTGCCCAGGGTTTGTTATGTGAAATACAATCGGCACACCGTCTTTTGTGTTTTTTGTCCAAAGTGGCCCGCCAATGTCGTGTTGTCCAGAGGCTAAAATTTTGAACTCATTAAAACCAAGGTCAATTTTTTCATATATTAAATCTAGAAGTTCCCTAGTAGAAAGCCTTTTATTGTCCTGTAAACTGTCGATTATAGTTGTATTCATATTTTTACCTTACCAAATTTAGCAAACGTGCTGTATACCAAGTCTTTCAGCAACATTTTTATCAACCGTAATTAAAGCATCTGATCTTCCAACAGGAAGTGTGGAATTGCCAATTGGCGCCATTAATTTTTTAAGCTCCGTATGGGTTGCAAGGAAATAATTCACAATATTCTGTGCAACCTTATCTATATCAAGTCTTTTCATTAATATAGGGTGCTGTGTTGTAAGCCCTGCAGGGCACAATCCAGTGTTGCATGCATTGCACTTGCCAAAGTCATTACCGAGGCAGCCTGCTATCTGCAACATCAAACGGCCTGTAAATACGCCATTTGCGCCAAGACATATCATTTTAAATGCATCTGCAGCGAGGTTTCCATTCATTCCCAAACCCCCTGCAGCCCAGAGAGGAATTTGCCCCTGTTTTCCCTGATGTACGGCTGCATTGTAACAATCCCTTAGCCTTGAAACAATCGGGTGTCCGGTGTGGTCTAATGAGGTTTCATGTGCTGCCCCTGTTCCACCTGCAATGCCATCCAAGAAAAAGCCGCCTACAATATCATATGGGTCTCTCAATAAATTGTTATATACAGAAACACTCGTAACGGAAGCTGCAACCTTAATTGCCACAGGCACTTTAAACTTAAATGCTGCATTCATTGAAAGAAACATTTTCTGAACAGATTCTTCGATAGAATACAGGCCCTGATGGTTTGGTGGCGACAACAAATCAGATTTTGGAACGCCTCTTATTTCCTGAATGTGTTTTTCCACCTTCTTAGACAATAAAAGGCCGCCGTCACCTGGCTTTGCGCCCTGCCCTATCTTAATTAAAATTCCTGCAGGATCCTCAACCATCTCGGGCATTGAATTTATAATTCTGTTCCAGCCAAAATGCCCTGATGCAATCTGCAGAATCATATATTTTAAATATTTAGATTTTAAAAGCTTTTCTGGAACGCCGCCTTCGCCTGTGCACATCCTGATTGGCAGGTGATGCACTTCGTTAAGATAGGCAACCGCAATGCATATAGCCTCCCAAAGTCTTGGAGAAAGCGCCCCTATTGACATATCGCCAATAATAATTGGATAAATCCATCTTGTTGATGGAATTTTTTTGTTAATCTTTAAATCGCCCTTTTCATCCACGCTAAATGGCAGATTTTCAGGCGGCAGCACTCTTCCAAACGGCGCCAACAGTTCAAAAGTATGTCTCATGGCATCAAGAGAGGGGTCTGTCATCTGAGAAATTCTTCCAATCTTGATTTTATCAAGAGTTCTTCCTTCTGTGTGAAGGTTTGTCCTGCCGCCTCTCTTTGGGGATTCAGCATTTAATGCCCTGTATTTTACATTCATTCTGTTTTGTTCGTTAAAAACCGGCCTTATTGCTTCATTTGGGCAAACTTTAGTGCAAAGTTCACACCCCACGCAGTTTTTAGACGATGTAACAATCTGCTTTATAACAGGAACCGCGGTTTCGCTGACCTGAGGGGTGGGAAAATCGCCGCAGGAAACAACTTTACGCCTTTTTTGAACATCTGCTTTGATGGCTCCCATTGTACAAACTGCAGCACATCTTCCGCAAAGAGTGCATTTTTCCTGATTATGCTCTATCTGCCACTTAAGGTCGGATTTGCTTATGCTTGTTGTATCTATTGTTTCCATCTTTCAATCCTTAAATTGTTATCAATAACAACGGTTTCCCGCTCATTTGGGTAGATGTCCTCGGTGGTGTCTCTGTCGGGTAAAACTTCGTTAATGCCACACACTTCGCTTGTTATGATTACTGTATTCTTGTCTCTTCCTATTACAACAGGGCGCAGTTTTTTAGAGTCACAGGTCACAAACATTGTGCCATCAGGATTTACACCTATTATTGTATTTGGTCCGTTAATTTCAAGATGTGCTAAAGATGCCTTGATTCTGAGTAGGACCTCTCTGTCCTCTCTTCTTAATATTTCTTCATATTCTAATGGTGTAATTACATGTTTAAAATATTTTAATGGCCATTTTAGGATTTTATTTATATAATGCAAAGTGTACAAAAAGCACTGAGAGTCTGATTCAAAGCCGATATACCCCTTAAAAAGATTTTTTTGAAACAGTTTATTCTTTTCATAGAAAGTATTTTCTCCGTTAGCAAGCACTGTATATCCTTGTAAAAAGAATGGATGCGCTGCATAACGCACAATGTCATAATTCGTATTCTGCCTGCATTGGACGGTTATTATTTTTGAAACAAAATCATTATTTGGCGTATTCAGGTTAAAATAGGTGCCTATATCTTTAGGATTGCCAATTTCCTTTAACATTAGGGTATCAGGCCAAAATGAGTATACATAACCGTTGTCGTTATCTTCAAGAGCCTGCCTTAATTTCAGCCTTGTATCTAAAAGCAGTTCTTCTTTTTCCTCTTGCGTGGCGTATTTGTACATTTTGGGGTAATTAAATACCTCAAAAACATAGTTTGGCATTGGCGAAATATTAAGATTTTTTTCTGTATTATTTATATCGGGCGTCCACTGCATAACCCTGACAAAGCCCGCAGAATGCAGAATATCCTCTGCAATTCTTATACCCATATCAGTGCAGGCCATAGAAAGTACGGGTAAATCCTTGTATGGCTCAAAAATTCCCCCTAAATCCTGCATAACAAAGGCAAAACCTGAATTATCGTGCCCTTTTTGCTGTGAGCGCATCAATTCAAGGGTTTTTGCAGGATGAAAATATTCATTTGATTTTATTGCTCCGATTCGGCACATACGCCACCTCGCTTGTAAAAATGTAAACTGCGTATTATTAAATCTACCATAAAAATTATTTGTAGTAAAATTGATTTATGAAATTTAGGGCATATCTATTACTAATTTTTGCATTAATTGCAAATATGTGGCTTTTTGGGCCTACAATCGCTGCTGATGAAAAGGATGTAATCAGGGTAGGGCTTTCAAATTCTTCATTTTCTACTTTTGAATTTAGTGAAACAACTGTTGTTACTTCTTCTGTGGCTACCGTTATGGATATGGCAAATGGGGCTAAAATTGCCGATATTCCTGCAAACAGGGAAATAGAGGCAGTTATGAAAAACGGCAGATTTTTTATTAATATTGGTGGTAAAGAGGTAATGACGGCCGCTCAAGGCCCTATTTTAGTGGTTTCCAAGGGTAATCTTGGCATTAAAAACCTAAATAGGAAAGGAAATCCGGCGTATTATCGCGGAATGATAGAATTGACACCTGTTTTGCCACAAAATAAGAATAAATTTAATATTGTAAATATTTTGGATGCGCAAAGTTACCTAAAGGGTGTTGTACCAAACGAAATGCCCGTGCGGTTTGGCCTAAATGCCCTTAAGGCGCAGGCTGTGGCAGCACGAAACTATGCAAACCGCCCTCAAAATCCTTATAAAAATTATGATATTTGTGATTCAACCGCCTGTCAGGTTTATTTTGGTGTAAACAGTGAAAACCCTCTCTCTGACAGAGCTGTAGATGAAACACAAGGAATTTTTGCCCTTTATAATAAAGAGCCGATTTTAGCACTTTATTCATCTACTTCAGGAGGCATAACCGAGGACTATGAGTGCGTTTATGGCACCGGCAACAGTGCAAATAATTCAAAACCTTATTTAAAATCAAAAAAAGACTATGTAAAACTCCAAAAACCAAAGTCAGAAGAGGAGTTAAGGGATTTTTATTCAAAAAATATCCCATCTTTTGATATGAAATCACCAAGACATAGGTGGAAAGCGGTTTTTGAGCGATTTGAACTCGAAGAAATTTTAACAAAAACACTTCGTGAGCAATCTCTAAAAAGCTTGGTATATCCGGCTTTTGGCGAAAAAGATGAGGTCTGGGGGCTTGAAGACATAAGAGTGGTAAAAAGGGGTGAATCAGGCAAAGCTCTTGAGGTGGAAATTCGTTCTATGGGCGGAACTTGGCGTGTTAAAAAGGAACTTGGCATACGAAGAGTATTTAAAAGGGGTAACTCCATGTTATGGTCTGGCAATTTTGTAATTGAAAAAAAGATGCCTGAAACCATTGAAAAATCGTTGCCCGACACCTTAAATGCTGAAAAGAAGCCTGATTTGGGAAATGAAAAACCTGAAAGCAAAGAATCTGAGGCGGTTTTCACGTCGACTAATATTTCTAAAAATCCCGAAAGCCCTCTCCCAGTTATTAAAAAGGCTGAAATCGAGGCTGTTTCAAAAGTTGATGACAAGAAGAAAGTCTTCAAAAATAGGCTTGGAATCCCTCTGCCATTAGGTTTTACGTTTATCGGGGCCGGATTTGGGCATGGCGTCGGAATGAGCCAATATGGGGCAGGGTATTTAGCCTCTGTTGGCGCGGGTTACGACGCAATTCTAAAACATTATTATTCTGGAATCACGCTCGGTACAATGCCTAGAGGTGTACAATATAATAACTATGGCAAGGAATATACCACGTACGTGTATTTTGACGGTCCAAACGTTGTAACGGCGGGTGATTTGCCTTCTCCTATCGGTGTATATGTCCTTAAAGACGAAATATTGACGCTACATGATGCTTCAAATAAGCCTGCCAAGTATATTCTGAAAATCGATAATTCAAAAAACCTTGCAGCAGTTGACTTTCACGTGAACGATAGCGCGTTTAATCTTAATATGAAAGAGTTTCACGTTAAAATATATGAAATGGACATTACGAAATATTTAAAAAAAGGAAAGAATACAATAAAATTTCTGCCCTTGAAGTCTGCAGATAAAGAGAAAACAACTTCATTCTGGGTTGAAATAGAGAAATAGTATGGATAATAAGGATTTAGAAGCGCATAATTGCAGCAATAACAGTACTTTTCCGCCGGATAAAAAGGCTCTTGCAAATGACACAAAAACAGAGGGAACAGGCCTTTTTAAAGCTGCCTGGTGGATAGCTGTAATTATTCTCCTGTCTAAGGTTGCAGGTTTTTTAAGAGACATTGTTGTGGCAAATTACTACGGTGCTAGCATTGTTTCAGATGCATATTTTTATGCTTATCAAATTCCAGCTCTTGCGCTTGTGATATTAGGTGGGGTTGGTGGGCCCTTTCATAGTGCTACTGTTGCGGTTTTTTCAAAGCTTATTTTTGATTTTAAATCAAGTCCCACTCCTCAAGTAAAAAAACTTTTCAACACCTTTGAAACATTTACTATGATTATGTTTGCGCTTGTTTCTCTTTTATGTTTCTTTTTTCCTGCTCAAATTATGGGTGTAATTATCAATGAGGGCTCGCCAGAACTATTGAATTTGGCCGCTTCGCACCTTAAGATAATGTCTCCAATTGTGTTTATAGGGGCTGTAATGGGTCTTTATTATGGCATTTTGGTAACATACAAAAAATTTCTTCTGCCGAATATTTCTCCTTCAATGCTCTCATTGGGTATTATAGCAGTTTTACTTGCCACAAAAGGTGATAAGACTGGCTATTTTCTTGCTTTGGGTACAACATTTGGTGCCATATTGCAGCTTTTAGTTCAAGTGCCTGCTGTAATTAAGCTGGGATACGCTTTTCGGCCATGTTTTGAGTTTTTTAGGAACAAAAATTTCAATGAAATCCTAGAGCTTCTCTTTCCTGCGTTTTTAAGCTCAACCATAGGCCAATTGGGCGTTTATGTTGATATGTTTTTCTCTTCTGGATTGAAAGAGGGAAGCTGGACAGCATATGGTTATGCAAACAGAATCTTTCAATTTCCTGTTGGGATGCTTTTAACGGCTATTCTAGTGCCTCTTTTCCCTTTATTTTCAAGGCTTGTAGCCAAAAAGGATGAAGATGGCGTCAGGCATTATTTTCAGAAGGGTGTGGGCACATTAATTTTTGTCGGAACCTACCTTATGACGGTAATTTTTGTTATCAGAACCGATGCAATCCGCTTGGCACTTCAAAGAGGGGCGTTTGATAATGAAGCAACCCTTGTGGTGTCTGAAATATTATTTTATATAACCCTTTCAATTATTCCCTATGTATTTAGAGACAGCGCTACCAGGCTTTTTTATTCTTTTAGTGACTCTAAAACTCCTTTTATGATTGCAATAGTGTGCATTGCCTTAAAATGTATGCTTAACTTAATCCTTGTAAAACCCTTTGGCATCAATGGAATTGCTCTTGCTACAGCCCTTGTAACCCTATTTAATGCTGTATCTTTGGGTATTTTGCTAAGAAAAAAAATTAGAATCGGATACACAAGACTCTTAAAAAATGCAGCAAAAATCCTTACTGCGGGTGTACTTTCTTTTGCTTGCGGCTATTTTACAAGCCTTATATTCTCAAATTATGTTGAGTGGAATTTTGTGACAGGAATAATAAAACTTGTCTTAGTATCAGCTGTAATGCTTGTAATATACGGTGTATTTGCTTATTTTAGCCGTATCGAATATCTGAATGATTTGATTGAAAGGATTAAGAACCGGGGAAAAGTCCATGCTGAGTAGTTTTAATGAAGATTTATCCCAAAAAACTTTGATTTGTAGCACTTCTGGGCATTTTTTTATAAAAAAGGGTGAAGTTTTAGGCTTTGAAACCGATACTGTGTGGGGGCTTGGCTGCTTGCCAGATGACGAGCTGGCAGCTGATAAAATTTATGAAATAAAAGGTAGGGATCGTACAAAACCTTTGATTTTGATGAGTAATAATATCGAAAGCCTTTTGCGTTATACATCTTATGTGCCGGAATATGCCAAAATTCTTATGGATAAATACTTTCCGGGCGCACTTACATTGATATTTAAGAAAAACACCCGTGTTAAAGATTTTGTAACCTCTGGCAAGGATACCGTAGGAATAAGGGTTCCAGCCCATAGTGGCTTCTCTATTCTGTGTGAAAAGATAGCCGGAAACGTGCTTGCAACAACATCTCTGAATTATTCAAACGAACCGCCTGTTCCAAGTTATGAAGAGGCGTGTGAAAAATTTGGCAAACTTGCAACAGTGATAAATCCAAAAACCCTCCAGAACTTTGAGTCTGGCGAAAAAACAAAAAACGCTCTTGCGGCCAATTCTCCTTTGATTACAGGGGTTTCATCAACCGTAGTGCTCTGCACCGGAGATGAGCCAGTTGTTTTAAGGCAGGGTGATGTTTATATTTAGCCTTTCTTGTTTCAAATGTCCTCTTTCATTAAGCCCTAAGCTCTATATATCATTCTAAAAGCTTTGCCGCAGGCACCTTTAAAGCATCTGCTATCATAAAAAGTTTAAGCATACTTGGCGCACCAAGGGCCTTTTCAATTTGTATTATTCTTTCGCGCGATAAATCTGCCTGAATACCAAGCTGCGTTTGGGTTAATCCTGCTTGTTTTCTGTATTTTTTTATGTTGTTCCCGATTTGTTTTTTAATTTTATCAAAATCAATGGTCATGGTAATTATTCTAAAAGCTTTGCCGCAGGCACCTTTAAAGCATCTGCTATCATAAAAAGCTTAAGCATGCTTGGCGCACCAAGGGCCTTTTCAATTTGTATTATTCGCTCGCGTGATAAATCTGCCTGAATTCCAAGCTGTGTTTGCGTTAGCCCTGCTTGTTTTCTGTATTTTTTTATGTTATTTCCAATAAGTTTTTTTATTTCAATAAAATTGGTTGTCATAAAAATATTTTAATGCTAAAGTTAAATCTAAAAGTAAAGCTGAACTACACACATGGAGTTTTTCAAAAATGATAACCATAGAAGAAGAAAATGACCTTCAAATTGAATTCTATAAATTAAATGGCATAAAAAATCTGCTTAATGCCTGGGCAAATGATTCTGATGAATATAAAGTTTTCTATATATCAAACGCCCTGAGTGAAACCGTAGAAAAAATCGCTGAAATTTTGAAGTTTGAAATTAACTAATTATTTAGGTTTTATTGGCACAAAATTAATACTCTCTAAATCATAAAATATGGATTTTGAAAACCTTCTTTAAAGTTTTTTGTGCAGAAAGCAAAGATTTGTGATACTATTCTTTTTATGAATATTCAACAAATGCACAAAAAACTTGCTAGTATTCCACATATGAGCCCTAAGCAGGCAGAATATATTACAAAATTTATACAGGATAATAATATAAAAAACGTACTGGAGCTTGGTTTTTGCCATGGCGTTTCAAGTTGTTATATAGCTTCTGCGCTTGAAGCTGCTGATGGAAAACTCGTTACTATTGACCTTAAATGTGCAAAATACCATAATCCTAATATAGAAACGCTATCGAAGATGCTTGGCCTTGAAAACAGGATGGAGATTTATTATGAGCCTACTTCTTATACTTGGCGTCTTATGAGGTTTTTAGAAAAGAAACCAATCCCAAAGTTTGATTTGTGCTATATTGATGGCGCACATAGTTGGTTTGTAGATGGTTTTGCGTTTTTTCTTGTGGATAGGCTTTTAAATCCGGGCGGTTATATAATTTTCGATGATATCAACTGGACATATCTTATGAGTCCTTCCCTAAGAAAAACTCAGATGGTAAAAGAAATGCCGTGGGATGAAAAGTGTTGCAGGCAGGTTAAAAAGGTCTTCGACCTCCTTGTTAAGACCGACCCTAGGTATGGTGAATTTGAAACTTGGCACCATTGGGCAATAGCAAAAAAACTGAAGGCTTAGTTATTTTTCCTCCCCGCAATTTACATCACAGCAGCAGTTGTCCTTTATGGGTTTCTGGCCTCTGAATGCTTTTAGTCCAGGGTATTTTGCTGCAAGGCCCAATTCTTCTTCAATTCTTATTAACTGATTATATTTTGAAACTCGCTCTGAGCGGCTTATTGAGCCTGTTTTAATTTGTCCTGAATTTACACCAACAGCTAAATCTGCAATAAATGTATCCTCTGTTTCACCAGAACGGTGTGATATAATTGTTGTATAGCCTGCTTCTTTTGCCATAAAAATGGCATCCATGGTTTCAGATAATGTGCCTATCTGATTTGGCTTAATTAAAATAGAATTGGCTATTCCTTTTTGAATGCCACGGCTTAAAAGACAAGTATTGGTTACAAATAAATCATCCCCAACAAGCTGGCATCTTGCGCCTAATTTTTCTGTCAGCATTCGCCAACCTTCAAAATCATTTTCTGCCATCCCGTCTTCTATTGATATAATTGGATATTTTTCAGCCAAATTTTTTAGAAAATCTGACATTTCTATACTGTTTAGGGTTTTATTTTCACCCTTTAGATAATATTTGCCATCTGCGTAAAATTCACTTGATGCAACATCAAGGCAAATTTTTACTAAATCAGTTGTGTATCCTGCTTTTTTAATACTTTCAATTATAATCTCTATTGCTTCTTTGTTTGAGCCTAAGTTCGGCGCAAAACCTCCTTCATCGCCAACAGCTGTCACTAGTCCTTTATTTTTCAGTATATCTTTTAAAGTATGGAAAATTTCAGAGCCCATCCTGACTGCCTCTTGAAAATTCACTGCCCCGATTGGCGCTATCATAAATTCCTGAAAATCAATATTGTTATCAGCATGTGCACCGCCATTTAATATATTCATCATAGGTACTGGAAGAGTTATGGCACTGATTCCTCCTAAATATTGATATAATGGAATATCAAGAGCATTTGCCCCTGCCTTTGCAGCAGCAAGTGAAACGCTCAAAATCGCATTTGCCCCGAGTTTTGACTTGTTTTCTGTGCAGTCTAATTGCAAAAGCTGATTATCTATTTCTCTTTGATTTAGAACGTTTTCCCCAATAAGTTCATGTGCAATAATTGAATTCACGTTATCAACCGCCTGTAGCACGCTTTTTCCCATATATATTGATTTTTCATTGTCGCGAAGTTCCAGGGCCTCATTAACTCCAGTGGATGCACCCGAGGGCACAGCTGCTCTTCCTGTTTTGCCATTTGACAGTGTGATATCTGTTTCAATAGTGGGATTTCCCCTAGAATCAATTATTTGTCTTGCCTTTATTTCCTCTATATAAAAATTTTGCGAATTCATTTTACATTCCTTCTCTATGCTTTATATGTATTTTTAAAAGCTCTGTATAATATCAAAGCAAACATTCTTGCACATAGGCAGGCATCTTGCTTGATATTATTCTGGCTTATGTTTTATTTTTATTATTTTTGTTTCAATGCCTGGTTTTAATTGGTAATGTGGATAAGAAATCAGGACATAATAATTGCCCGCAGTTTTTGTGAGTTTAAAATTTTTAGATTTGAAAAATATAAATTTTGTAAAATTTTTATATATTGGTTAAGAAAAAAAGCAAAAATAAAAAATTACAGGGTTTATATACGCTGTATAGTTTCAAAAGGAATTTTTATGAATATTGCAAAAATCGATTTATCTAGAGGGCTGAATACTACTAAAAACAATTATTTTTCTAAATCTCTGCGCAATTGTAGCAATGTTACAAATAGTACTTTCGTTTTTCAAAATCCGCAAGGGTGGAGTCTGTCTTTTGGGGCGCAAATGAAGGCCCAGATAGTGCCTGATGTATTGTCTGCAAAAGCTTCTGAGGAAGTTGGAGCTCCGGTTTCATCGGATAAAATGAATAATATAAATAAAGCCATCATGGCTTATCAGCTTATATCTCCTGAATCAAAAAGGATTATTGGAAATTTTAATCAAACGAAGGATGATATTGAGAATTTAATAAGTACGCTAGGGCTTGATGAGAAGCACTCTTGCCAGTTTCAAAAAGCTTCGCCGGTAATTCTTCATGATGGCACTGAAGGCTGCCTTATTAGCAAATATAATGGAATGTTTTTTTATGAAGAGGGAAAAAATGAAACCCAAAAAGTACTTACCTATGATAAAAACTTTGAGTATAATCAGTTTGCCCACAGCCTTCTATACGAAGAAGGTGTTCTGAAAGGTGCAAAACAAAAGAGCGCTAAAAAAAGCATGGTAATGTCTGATTTTGGAGTTTATTGCGAAGGAAAGAAAATTTCAATTACAGACAGCAGTCAAGAGCAAAAGGAATGCAATCATGTTGTTTTGTCTAACAATAATACGGGTGCATTGATAAGTTATTCGCATGAATTATTGGATACAGAAGACATTATCACTGCAAAGGAAAGAATATGTTTTAATGCTGATAACAAGCCTGAGCGTTTCTATCTAAAGACACAAGAATGGGCAGGGCTAAACCAGGTGGTAGCAGAAAGTGCAATCGAATTTGATGCAAGCGGCAAGCCTTTATTTTACTATGAGAACATTTTAGAAGACAAAGAAAACGGCATATGGGAATATGATTTCAAAGCAAAATGCTCTGATGATGGAAATTGGGTAATTGCTGCATAATCTTTAAAGCCTGATATTAGAACATGTTCTTGCAAATATTCATATGAGAAGGCTATCTTCGCACCTTTGTCTGCTATCTGCGTGTTTGATAGAAGAAGGGCAGAATTTCAATGGTTTCTGTTGACTTTGCACTGCTTTTTCTAAAGTTTTGTAAAAAATTTGTAAAAAGGAGCAAAAACACGCTTTTATATGACAAATTTTATAATTCAGGAGTATTATATATTTATAGCAGACATACCTACTGCAATTAAGCCAAGAGGATATTTATGAAAATCACACAAGTTCAAGGTTTTTTTAACCTAAAAACCCATAATTTAACAACTAAAAATAATAAAAAATATGATAATACTGATCTATCAAGAAGTTTTGAAAATTTATCAGATTGGAGCCTTTCTTTTGGTGAATTAAGAAAGACTGAATTAAATAACAATGCAAAAGTGCGGCGGCGTCTTGTTTCTCCTGAGATGCTACAAAGCATAGATGATACGCTCGAATCTTATAAAAATACGCTTTCTAATGCAAAACAAATGCACCAAAATTTATATGATAAACTGCACTATATTGATGATATGGTAGATCAATTTGATGTATTTACTAAGAATGACGTTAACAAATGGCTTGAAGAATATGATATAACTCTTGATGACAACATAAAAGGAAACCTCAAGGTGCAGAAAGATGCATATTGGTTTGCTGAAGGGAATCCTGATGATGCTGAATCTTGCCCGTCAAGGCAAATCCTTGGATATGATAAAAAAAATAACAAAATAAATTCTTATGTTGAAGACCATACTCAATATAACGAAGATTTTATACCTATAAGTAAGGAAAATAAAAATTACATATATACATATCCAAAATCAAATAGTGCTGCATATTGTGAAGGTAGAACAGAAGCTTTTGACAGTGCAATAGGTGCAAGTGAGAGGATGTTGCATTTTAACATATATACTGGTTTATTGTCTGATTATGCTGAAAATGTAAAATTCTTTACTGCTGAAGCAGATGAAACTTATACTGCTGCAACAGCAAAGCTTATTTTTATGCCTAGTAGGAATTTGTCTGCAATGTATCATTGCATAAATACCAGAGAAGACTCCAACGGTTTATTTTCAGAAAAGGTGATTGAGTTTTGTGAGGATTCAAACGGCAAAGTAGCTCCAAAATATTACTATGAAAATTTATATCGTCCTAATCATACTAACTATAAAGAAATATATGCACTTAAGGCAGAGCGGCTTGATGATGGATGCTGGGTTGTTTTGGAGGATAACATTCCCAAAGAATAATAATTTTACATAAAAATCTTAAGCTCTTTTTACCTATAAAGCCCGAAATGGAAAGAAAACATTCAACCAGCAAACGTAAAATTATACACAATTATCATTAAGATACAGTTATTTATTACCATTCTTAATATTGATATAAAGATTGTATTAAAAAAACCATTTTTTGATTTTTTTTCTTTTATAATTTTTCATGATAAAAGAAGAGATTAAAGGATTTTTCCAAAGGAGACTACAATGCAGGCAGTGCTTAGTAAGAATTCAAAAGTTTCAGCTGGTAATTTGAATCAAACTTTAGAGAGACTATTTAAAGACATTGATACAGCAGATAATATGACAAAAAATTCTATTGAAAATGATATTGTAAGGTTTGGCTCTGAGGCTGCCGATTTTCTTGTTGACAAAGTAAGAACTGCAAAAGGTTCTCAAAGGGGTGTTGCTGCTATGAGTCTTATTAGAATTGGTGAAGATTCAATTAAGCCTTTAAGAGAAAAAGCTGTTCATGATAGAGATTTTCAGTGGATTGCTAATTATTTGATAAGAGAAATTTCAGGTAGATAACTAATTGCATTTTAGGCTTGCACTAGTCAAAGAATTGTAGTTTAGTCTAATAAAATAAATAGTCATTTTTGGCAATGAAGATAGCTTTTTGAAGGTGCATAATTCATTAAAAGACAGATGAATTATGCACTTTTAACGTCTAATTAAAAGTATAAAGTTATTCTTTATTAAAAGGAGGAAAGATGACTATTAAAAAATTCGTATTAACTGCAACTGCCGTAGCAACAGTTTTTGCATTTACAGTGCCTGTTAGCTTTGCGGCATGTTCTACAGGTGCAGGCTGCCCTATAGAATCTGTACAAAAAGTAAATCCAAGTACAGCAACATGCACAAAATGTAAATCTACAATGGATGCTTGCAAATGCAAGAAAAAGACTCTTTTCAATTTTTGGAAAAAAAACAAATGCAACCCATGCGAAACGGGAGCAGCAGCCCCATGCGACCCTTGCAAAGTGAAGAAAAATGATTGTGGCTGCACAAAGGCAAAACCAAAATGCGATAAATGTTCTACAGGTGTAGGCTCAAATTGTTTAAACCAGAGAACGCACTCAAATATGCAGGTTTATGCATACCCTGGTGCAATTTACTCTCCTGCAAACGTTGCTGTAACAGGTGAACCAAACAACAATTCATCAATTACAGATCAAACAATCGCTGAAATTCCAGTAATCCCTGGTGTGCGTTTATCAGATGATTGTATAACAGGTGCAGCAGCTCCTATTATTGATCCTGCTTTATTGCCTCCAAAGGAAGATTGCTGTCCGGGTGCTGATGTGCAGTCACCAAATTCTATGCAGGCGATTTACAAAGAAATGGAAAAATGCGACACCTGCTCAAAAAATGACTGTGGATGTCCTACAGGCGGCGCAAGCCACTTGGGAAGCCAAAGCTATCCCGATGTTCCAGACAGATACTGGGCTTCTGGTGATATCAACCGTTTAACAGACCAGTGTGTTGTTGTAGGATATCCTGATGACTTATTTAGACCAAACAGAAATGTAACAAGAGCAGAAATGGCTTCCATGGTTGTAAAAGGCTTTAACCTTGAATCTACAGCTATGACTCAAGCTGGCAACTTTAATGATGTTCCATATAGCCATTGGGCTCATGATTTTATCAATAAAGGTGTAAGCGCCGATATGCTTGCTGGCCATTCAAGCGACAAATATTTCCCAAATAATCACATTACAAGGGCTGAAGCTTTAACAATAATGTCAAAAGGCCTGAAATGTCCTATGGACAACTGTAAAGCTGAAGAAATTCTTGCTAAATACAGAGACGGTAATCAGGTTCCAAACTGGGCAAGGGAATGCGTAGCAAAGGCAATTGATGTTGGTGCACTTAAAGATTCAAAATACTCTGATTTAATCAGACCAAATGAAAATGCAACAAGAGCTGAAATTGCTTCTATGCTTCAAAATACAAGAATTGCAGGCGGTTATGATAAAAATGCAACTGAAATGACAGCGATGGGTCCTGCAAAGACAACTTATGTTGAAAAGGAAACCCCTGTATGCATTCCAACCCTTGAACTTTCAATGAAAGATCAGGTAAATGCTAAAAATGCTAACGTTGGTGAACAGTTTGCAGCTGAAACAATCCATGAAATCACTGTTAATGGTGTAACATACCCTGCAGGAAGCCGCGTAAATGGTAAGATTACAGAAGTAATTAGACCATCAAAATGCAACCCTGGTGCTATCAAGCTTTCATTCACTGAGATTGTTGGCTGTGATGGATGCAAACAAATCCTTCCAAAACAGGTTTTAACCGCTAAGGTTGAAAAATGTAAAGATGTTAACCCTGTTGTAAGACTTATCCAGATGCCATTTACATTCGTAGGCTCTACCCTAGGTCTAGCAGGACGTACAGTTGGCGGTGCTGCAATTGGCTTAAGTAATGCCGTTGAAGGTTTGTTTGACCAGGTTGGTACAGGTACCGGTGAAATTCTTTCAGGTCAGTTTAAAGCTGGCGGCAGAAGCTATATCGATGGTATCAAGACAACCGTTAAAGCTCCTGTGGATATCGTAAGAACTGCAGCTGTTGGTACAGCAGGCTTATTTAACAATACTGTTGATGAAATTGCATACGTTGTAGACGGTGCTGGCAACAGAATTACAAGAGTTAACCCGAAAGACAAAATGACTATCGCTTTTGGTAACTATGGTAAATAAGTGCTAATTGATGAGTGGAAAATAAAAGCCAAAGATAACAACCCACAATATCAATAATAATAAAAGACCGAACTGTTTTTATGGTTTGGTCTTTTTTCAATATTGATTATATTTTGAAAAGTTTTATATGAAAAACAAATTTGTGTTTGCTTCTCTATGCAGTTTTTTGCTAACCTTGCACTTCTTGTAGTTTTTTTCTTAGATAAATCATATCCACAAGATGAACGCCGCCGTCATATATCGGATGGTTATAATTATCTGTAAAAAAGTTTTTAATTCTATGCGAAAAAACAAAACCGCATTTTTTATAGAAATTAATTGTAAAAGGGCTGTCGCCTGTACCTACCTGTAGTATTGCATATCGATGTTTATATTTTTCGGCAATAAATTCTATCATCTTTTTTCCATATCCTTGTCTTTGACAATTTGGCGTGATTGCAAGGTTTTTGATTTCAAGTATGCCATTCCCCTCGTCTGTAACAATGCACTCACCCTTAACCTCTCCATTATCAAGCAACACATGCATTATTCCTCTTTCAAGGTACAGGTCTATCATGTTTTCCTGCTCGTCTGCTAATAGTAGCAATGAGAGAAATTGTTTTTTATTTTTTGAAATTTTTTTTATTTCCATATTTTTCTCCCATTTCTTAATTGTGTTTCAATGCTTATAGTAAATCGCAAGGCAACAGTATGGTCAAGAGGGTTTCTAATGTGCATATGACAAACAAGTGTTTATAGCTAGGCAATTAATAACGTTGTGGAAACTCCGATAACAACTGTGCCTCAATTATAATGAGCTTGTATATTTAAACCTGTCTAAAGGATTAAGAAGTTAACACATAATTTTGTATCTGCCACTTAAGTATTTTTATTATTAAATGAGTATGATAAAGTTTGGAATTAAAATAAAATTGTGAAAAGGGAAATGTAATATTGTATATAACTATCTTTATTAATAATTCATTACATAATTGACTTTTTTAAATAATTTTTTTATGCTGATAAATAATGAACAAACGTTGGTATGATGCGGATCCTGTTGTAACAAATGCCATTAAACTGATTCAAAATGCTGATGCCAGTAAAAGAAAGTTGATGGTAAATTTTATAATACGTGAAGCAAAAAATATTGGCATAGAGCTAGAAGAAGGCAAGTTTGATTGCTTCTGGCACAGAAGGCAGGATGAAAATGACGATTATCTGGTTGCCCTTGAATACTTTAAAGCCTTGGAAGATGAGGCGAAGCGCGAGCTGGCATTCAAAATGATTGCAGCATTCAAGAATACTTAAACACCCTTTGCTATGCCACAACCATAAATACTGCATTTGTTTGATGACTATATTACAAGGTCTTAATAAAATTTAAATATGAAAAAGTATTGCATCACATTTTTAATTACAATTTTAACCTTATTGTTTAACATAGCGCCAAGCCATGCCATTAAAATAGGTCTGGATGAAAATATTAAACAAACATATGTGGGTACATCAAAGGCTGGCCAAATTCTTGATGGCAGAAGCAAGAAACCGCTTTATTATACTAAGGCCCTTGTTCCATATACCATTAAGGCGCATAATAATATTCTTGTAATTAAAATCAACGGCAAATATTATAATCTTGGTACAAATTTTGTAATTATTCAAAACAAAGAGCCTAAAGGTTTTCTTGCAACAAATAAGAAATGGTACAGAGGGGATATTATCATTTACAACTACAATAAAAAACTTATAGTTGTAAATAATGTGCCCCTGGAAGAATATTTAATGGGTGTTGTGCCCTCTGAAATGCCTCCGGCATGGAATATTGAGGCTCACAAAGCTCAGGCAATTGCCGCAAGAAGCTATGCCATTGCAAACCTTGGCAAAAGAAAATCAATGGGATATGACCTTAAAGATACCCCGCAAGACCAGACATACGGTGGTGCCAGCAGTGAAACAAGGCAGACTACAAGGGCTGTTTTGGAAACAAAAGGAATAGTTTTAACACATGACAGAAAAATTATTCCTGCATACTACCATGCTTCATCTGGCGGAAAAACAGTAGGCTCAGGCGCCGTTTGGGCGAAGGATTTGCCTTACATAAAGTCAGTTCCTGGGTATGATGATGGCATTAGAAAAAACGGGCATGGCGTCGGGATGAGCCAACATGGTGCTAATAACCTTGCAAATAAAGGCTATAACGCATATCAGATACTCAATTACTTTTATAAAAATATAAAATTTTCAGTAACAAAGAATGAATATTAAAATTAAATCCCTGTTTTGCCAGGGATTTTTAGTTGTTGGGTATTTTTAAACTGTTTATTTTAACTACGCAATAAACTTGCGTATAATGCCAGTTTTTTCATTTTTTATTCTCTAAATGACTTGCAAAAAGCGGTTTTTCAATGTAGAATTGTGTAAAATCCTTGCAAATAAAGGATTAATGGATATAATAGTAGGAGTAAAATAAAGAAAGGGGTTCAGAAATGAACAAAGAAGAATTAGTAAAAGAAGTTTCACAAGCAGCAAAATTATCACAAAAACAAACAACCGATGTTATAGCAGCACTTTTAGATACAATTGAAAAAACCGTTTCTAAAGGTAAAAAAGTAACATTGGTTGGTTTTGGTACTTTTGAAGCTAGAAAACGCGCTGCAAGAACAGGCAGAAACCCTCAAACTGGTAAAGAAATTAAAATTGCTGCAAAAACTGTTCCTGCATTCTCTGCTGGTAAAAAATTCAAAGAACTTGTAAAATAACTTAATCTAGGTTTTCGTTTTGAGTACTATTAATAGTTAATTATTTAATTTGCGGTATTCAAAATGTAAAATTGAAAGCATAGTTTAACCAGCTTGTAAATTACAAGCTGGTTTTTAAATTTCAAACGAGCAAATATGTACATTTTAAGCGCTTTATGATAAAATTGGCAAGTAGACAATAAAAAGGAGATACAACAATTAATAAAAACGATTACAAGGCCAAAGAACTGGTCAATGAAAAAATCAGAGCAAGAGAGGTAATGCTTATTGATAACGAGGGTGTAAACCATGGTGCGGTTGCCACACAAAAGGCCCTCGAAATGGCAAGAGAAAAAGATTTAGATTTAGTTGTTGTATCCCCAAACCAGGCCCCGCCTGTTGCAAAGATTTTAGACTGGGGCAAATATAAATATGAAACAGAAAAACGTGCTAAAGAGGCGCGCAAAAAACAACACACTGTTGATATTAAAGAAGTAAAGATGCGCTATAAAATAGATACCCATGACTATGAAGTCAGGCTTAAGAGTGCAAAGAAATTTATAACCCAGGGAAATAAGGTAAAAGTGGTTGTAATGCTTAGAGGGCGTGAAATGCAGCACAATAAGCTTGCAATAGAATTGGCTAATAAATTTTTAGCTGATATAAACGAAGATTCTATCCTCGTTGAAAAAAAACCATCGCTTGAAGGTAGAAACGTAGTAATGGTGCTCGCCCCGCAAAGTTCAAAGTAAATTTTGCATAAGTTTAAAAATTGAATTAATGATACACTATTAAACTATTGCGCAATCTATTGTATCAAAATATTTACATAATTCTTCATACGTGCAAATAGTTTCATTTAATGTGTTGTGCGGATTTCTTACAAGAAATCTCCTTTCACCTTCTATGTCTATTGGTCGCACAGCATACATGTGCTGTTCTATAATTGCAATTTTCTTGTCTGCAATTTTATTGTGATTAAGGCAAGTAAAAACATATTTTAAAGGATTTTTATCAAATAGCTTGTCTTTGGCATCTTCTATGTGACTTCTTGCGGGTTTGGTAAGTCCTAATACTTCAAATACCTCTTCTCCTTTCCCGCCAGTATTATAATGAAAACGGTATGCATATGTATCATCAAAAATATCAACCAAAATTTTTTGTGGCAAGGTTTCTCTGACATAAAGTGTTTCATGTGCACCAGGCTTTAATCCATTCAGATATCTTTTAAGAATAAGGCATTCATACTTGGAGCTATCATCTTCTTTGTTATTAAGCTCTAAAATTTTATTTAATATTTGCTTATAGGATAATTTAAAAGCAGTAAAAAGGCTTGTAGTGTCATACATTGGTTCACCCGATTCAAAAAATGAGCGGAAATATTCAAGTTCTTCTATCGTGTATGTGTCTAAACCAAGTGGTGGCATATTAGATGTTAAAATGGAATTTGCTTCCTTTAATTCCTTATTGTATTTTTCCTTGTCGCAAATAAGATGTGGACGTACATTTTCAGCATCTATATAAATTCCCGCTTTTGCGTTATTAAGCAATTTACCATAATGTTCATATCGCTTCTTTGTTTCAATATCCATCAAATGTTTTCTATGCTCTTCATAAAGCGTCTCAATAGCCCTCATTCCTTCTGGCGTAAAAGCAGCAAGCCCCTTATCGACTTTTGTTTGGATTTTGCTGGATATATTTCTTATAATGGTTTTATTTGGCTCTTTTTGAATAGCTTGTCCGTTTTTAAATTTAAACCCACCTAAAGCAGTATCCACTGTTCCGTCATTATTTTCTCTAAACATTTCATAAAGAATGTGTCGCGCATTCGGGTTTTGCTGAATGCTATCAAGTGCCGAAAGGAGATAACAGTCGCCAACTTTTGTAGATTGCTGTGTTATAAATCTTTCAACCGGTGGAAACAGCTCCAGAAAAGTATCTGTGGTAATAAATAGTTCTTTTATTGTTCCGTCAGGTAATTTTGTTGATATGTTTTTATTCCCTTCAATTTGGCAAACATCCCCGATTTCAATGCCATTAGCCGCTTCGTCAATGTTTTTGAATTTTGGAACAAAAACTTCTTTTACATCTTTACTATCTGCATAAGCTTCAAATAGCTTATCTAAATCTGCTGCAACGTTTCTATTTATTTGACTGGTTGGAGGATATAATACATAAGGGCTTAATTTTTTATCTTTTATTAAATCTAATATCATCTCGGTATAACTTGCATCCGGGCCACCTTCACTAATTTTTGCAATAATGTAATCTGTATTTTTCCTGATTCCATTAGGGGTTGCTCTTCCGCATGTCATAAAACATTCATGCAAATCCTTAATCCTATCCTTTGAATAATCATATAAGGATTGTATATTATTCCTGTCAAGGTCGTCCGGCACGCTGTCACTTGTTGTTTTATTATTCAAAATACTGTTTGTAGTATAGGGGTTAGAATATTTTGAATTTATATATTTGCCACTGAAATTTAATGTATTTAAATTTAATATATTCATAGCTATACAAGTTTCATAATTAAAAAATATTGCTATTTTGTTAATTTTTATTAAGTTGTTTCAAGACAACATTAAAATCGTAATTTCGGCTGCCATTGCAAATGCAAACGAAAAACTGAAGTAATATTTTTAAAAATCAAGCAAAATTATTCTGTGACTTCTTCCTTTTTCTGCCGCCTCTTAATTAAATAAGCGCTCATAATCGCAGTCAAAGGAACGCAGGCTAAAAGCGAAATACTTCCAACAAGTGCCGATAATACTTCTCCTGCCACATTATTCAAATTAAAAAACTTCCCAGCATCAATATTTGAAGATAATAAAACAAGTGGCATAGAGTTTCCAAGATACACAAGAATCAGTGTATTTGACATTGTGCCTATAATATCGCGCCCCACATTCATTCCAGATTTGAATAATTCCATAACAGAAAGATTTTTATCTGTAATATGAATTTCATTAATCGTACTTGCTATTGAAATTGCAACATCCATCAATGCGCCAAGTGCCGCTATAATCATTGATGCAGCAAAAATCCCTGTGAAGCTTAAATCAGGCCTTTGGGTATATAAAAATACACTCTCTTCTCCCATAAAGCCTGTTAAATGCCCCATCTTTATAGAAACCAAGGCAAGTATGCCTGCAAAAATAAGGCTTAAAACCGTCCCTAGCACTGCAGCATGGCTTTTCTGGCTAAACCCTGATACAAGATACATTGTAGCAGCAGTCGACAATACAGAGATAATAATGGCCGCAATAACAGGTGAAAGATTCATCAAAATCAACGGCACAAAAAGAACAAATACCAAAATCACGGTTATAATTATTGATAACAGACTTAAAAATCCTTTTTTTCTTCCAATTGCAGTCAAAAATGCTATAAAAAGAAAGGCATAAAGATAAATTGTGCCCGCCCTTCTGACGTCTGTTATATAAACCTCAACCTCATCAAGGCTTGAAGGTTTTGGGCTTTTTGATTCTAGGACAAGCAATACCCTGTCGCCCTCTTTTAAAAACACTTCATACACAGGGTTGCCTGTGAGCATATTATTTGTAACCTTCTGTCTGCCTTTAAATTCACCGGATGTTATTTTTACGGTCACAATCTGTTTTGAAATATTCTCAGGATTATCAGTCTTTTCTGTATAATCATAATCTATATTTTTGACAATTCCATCAGCCGAAATTGTATATGTATCAAAATTTTCAGCCTCTTCATTTGCAAAAGCTTTATGCGTAGCATCAGTGAGGCTTCCAATCAAAAATAATAAAAATATTGTAAATATTGTTAAAAACTTTTTCATATCAATATTTTAGCGCTAAAAAGAATTTTGACATAAAGATAAATAAGCACACTGCATATGTTTTATTATATACAAGGTTTTTTATGCAGGTTTTGGTGCAGAATATTTAATCTTCTATTTTTGCTGCATATATAAATTCAAAATGCCTACAAAGTTCATCGTATGTCATCACAGCCTCATTCATGGAATTATGCGGATTTCTCACAATAAATTTTCTTGTCCCCTCAATATCAACAGGTTCAAGCGAATACGCATGAGGAATATAAATCGGGAAAGCATTGTTGGTATCTTGATGGTTACTTGAAACACAAAAGACATAATTACGAGCATTATCAGACATTAATAAATCTTTTGTTTTCTTTGAATTTAACGAAGTCATGTTGTCATCGCAAGTTTTATAACCTATTTTTTCAAATATTTCTGTAGGAAGCCCCGCATGATTATATGCTATATCTGATTTTTTAAGATTAAAGATATCCAGATATATATCTTTTGGCAAAACTTCAAAATTACTATTCATTGCATCCTTATTACATCTAGCAAGATACTCTAAATGTCTTTCAAGGACGAGAGTCTTATATCTTGAAATATCATCATTCTTATCTTTGAGTTGTGAAAGTTTTTGCATAATTTCTTCTTTTGTTAGTGTAAACTTTTTCTCAAATCCAAAGGCCTTGCAGAATAATTCATCTTCTCTGTCCTCATCTATATATCTGCAAAAATAATCAAGCTCTTCTTCTGTATATATTTGTTGGTTTGCAAAAATACCGTTCATTTCTTCGGCCTTTTTTTGCATCTCATCTAAGGTGATTTTGTTATCCCTTTCAAAAGATTTATATTCATCTGAATTCTTTACACTTTCTAATATTCTTTGACCATTTTGTATTAAATTCTTTAACGTGCAAAAGGCTCGATATTGATTTTTAGCATTCATACTAAGCAATTTGTTTCTCTCTCTTTCATTCAAAAGCTCCATTGCTCTAAAACCCTCGCAGGTGTATGATGCAATATCCATATTAACTTTTTTATTTGTACGGCTTGATATGTTGTGCAAAACAAGCCTTTCTGAATATTTTGGGACAATGTTCCCTTCCCGGTTTTCAAACCCGCCAAAAACAATATCCACTGTGCCATCCGCGTTTTCTCTAAACATCTCTAACAGTTTATGCCTTGCATACGGGTTTTGCTGGATGTTGTCAAGCGCTGCAAGCATATAACAATCACCCACATTATGTGACTGTATTGTAATAAATCTTTCAACTGGCGGAAATAATTCCAAATATGTTTCCTGGGTTATGAATAATTCTTCTATTGTGCCATCAGGCAGTTTTGTTGATATATTCTTCTCTCCCTCAATTTGGCATACATCGCCAGTTTTTATAGATTTTTCTGCAGCCTGTCTATCCACAAATTTTGGCACAAAAACATCTTTTACACTTTTGTCCTCTGCATATGCGCCATAAAGTTTATCTAAATCATCACTAACCCTTTTTGAAATTTCTCCTCTCTCATATATTGGAAACAAGATTTGAGGTGTTAGTTTTTTATCCTTCACTAAATCCAGAATCATCTCCAGATGGCTTGAATCAACTCTGCCCTCTCTAAGTTTTCCAATTAGCGTATCAATCTGCTTTCTGCAATATTTTTTCTTCAAAGATTCACTGCCTTGTACTGAATCAAACCATTTTTTGTACAAATCTCTAATTTCTTGCCTTGAATACTTATATATTGCGGCATCATCATTTAAATCAAGACTATCAGGCGGTGTGTGGGCCTCTGTTGAACCGTTCAGAAGGCTGTTCGTTGTATATTTATTTAAATACTTTGAGTTTTGATATCCGTTAAAATAAAGATTTTTGTTATAAAAATTCACTTCCATAAGTTTTATAAAACAAAACATTAAAAAAAATGCCTAAAATGTTAAGAAATATGTTACAATCTTTTTATGCAAAATGTTTTATTTGAAAAAATACTTAAAAAACCAAAGGTAAGCATTATTATTACCTGCTTTAACCTTGCAAAATATCTGCCTGATTTAATTGAAAGTATTGAAAACCAAACCTATAAAAATTTTGAAGTTATAATTGTAAATGATGCTTCTTTTGATGAAACTGAAGAATATCTTGATAACTTGACTGGCGGAAACCTCATAAGTAAATTTTTTAGAAAAGTTAAAATTTCTGAAAAAAAATATAAGGTAATCCACAATGAAGCAAACCTTGGGCAATTTGGCTCATTTTTAGAAGGTTTAAAGGTTGCAAATGGTGAATTTGTATGTCTTGTGGATGCTGATGATGTCCTTATGCCGGATTATTTAATGTGCCACATAATGACACATATGAATACATCCGTTGCCTTTACATCTGCAGCCCAGTTTGAAATTGATGAAAATTCTACAGTGCACTCCCTTGTGTCCTTAGCGTCATCAGGCTATCAAAACTCTGATTTTAAGGCGCACCTGGGGGATGAAGATGAAATATTTGACATCCAAAATAAAATCAATGATTTTGATGTAAAAGTATTGGATAATAAAACCGTAAAATTCGGCAATTGGGCCTGGGGGCCTACAACCTCTGCCATGATGCGAAAAAGCGCCGCTGATTTTCTTTTAAGATATCCAACGCCACAAGATTGGAGAAAAGGCGCTGATAAAATCGCATTTACATTTTTGCACCTAATAGGTGGCTCTGCTGTAATAACAGCCCCATTATTTGCCTACAGGCGCCATAAAACCAACCTTTCAAGCGCAAACCCTGTCATTGGGAACTTTAGATACCTAAAACCTGATTGCGTAAAGCTTTATGTAGGATACAACAAAAGAATCCGCTTTGATATTTTACGGTTTATCTATAAAAACTATGATTATTTTGCATCAAGATTTAATCCGCTAAACGTTAAAAAAATGATTTTATCTGTCATTTTTTCCATTGATTTTTATACAATAAAACGTGCCTTTAAGTCATTGTTTGTAAGGTGAAAATAAGCTTAATCGCTTGGTTTAGCGGCTGAATAGCAACTTGTTTAAACATTTTGTTTGCTATTTATGTTCCCTGGTTTTTTATTTATCATTCAGCAAGTGAGGTCAATTTAAACATTATCTAATCTAAAATTCTAAAATAGTCAGAATTTTAAAACATCAAAAGTCAAATTTTAAGCACCACAAAATTCATTCAGGTATGGGCCTGGATGAGATAGTATAATTAATATGTGCACAATTTATGCCTGATAATTTAAATTATTGCCAGCCCCTTCGGGTGCGGCTAGAAATTGTGCCTTGGTTTGAGCAACACTATTAACTGTTTGAAGATAAGCATCTTTTGTACTAAGACTTGCCGGATTAACATTATTTGGGGCAGAAACATTATTATTGCCCTTAAAATTTGGCGAAATTTTGCAAGAAATGGGTTCTATCATAGCAAGCTTTCCTCCTATACAACACACATTTAGTAAGCACGTATTAATATAAAACACAAAATAGATTTTTCTTGCTAGATTATATCATATTTCTTAAGAAAATGAAATAATACTTTACAAAACCGCCTAAACAGTTGAAAAAAGGCTGTAAATGTTTAATTTTTATTAACATTAGATTATTATTAAGAATATGAAGCAAAACTATATACAAAATACCCAAAAAAGAACACCATACCTGTTTTTGCTGCCTGCGGCAGCACTTCTTTTGTTGTTTTTTTTCATACCTTTTTTCCAAACAATAATATATAGTTTTCAGGATTATTCAACAGATATTTATAACCCCATATTTGGCACTCTTTCTAATTATAAGGAGCTTTGCCACTCTCATACCTTCATAAAATCTTTATTCAACACATTTTGGTTTTTAGCACTCACTACACCGTTTTTGGTTATTTTTCCACTTATTCTTGCAATTCTTATAAATCAAAAAATTAGGGGTAAAACATTATATAAACTAATTATTTATCTGCCGGTTGTGGTTTCAATAGTTGTTGTGGCGATTGCCTTTAAATGGCTCTATGCGCCAAAAGGTCTTTTGAATTATTTTTTGGAAATCATTCACTTTCCTGCCATAGACTGGCTTTCAAGTCCGAATGTGGCAATGGTCTCGGTTGCCCTAGTTACAATATTTAAAGGGGTTGGATATTATATGATGATTTATCTTGCTTCATTAATGAGTGTGCCAAAAGAATTGTATGAAGCGGCCGAAATTGATGGTGCAAATGAATTCCAAAAACATACGACAGTAACAATCCCTCATCTTATGCCGACTATTGCCCTAGTTTCAACAATAAGTGCGATTTCAGCCCTGAAAGTTTTTGTTGAAATATATATTATGACAAAAGGTGGCCCATTAGATTCAACAAAAACGATTGTTTATTATATCTATGAGCGGGCCTTTGAAAACCTTGATATAGGCCTTGCATCTGCTGCGTGTGTTATTTTGCTTGTTGTTGTATTAATATTTTCAGTCATTAACATATTTTGCTTTGAAAGAAAGAAGTATGGTCTATAGATGGTGGTTTTTTATGTCAACAGTGCTTATAAGGTATTACAATGAAACACATTAAGGGTATTTTTATACATATAACATTAATCATAGTGTGCTTTTTGTGTCTTTTGCCTTTTTTGTGGCTGACATCAACTGCCCTGAAAGGCCCTGGTGAGAATATATTTCAATATCCTCCGGTCTTTATGCCTGAAGACTTTACTTTTGAAAATTTTAAAATGGTATTAACCCTTGTCCCCATTGTGCAATATGCCATAAACAGCTTTATAGTGGCGTTTTTTACCGTAATTTTGAATCTCATATTTTCTGCACTTGCAGCCTATCCCCTTGCCAGGATGGAGTTTAAAGGTAAAGGTTTTGCTTTTTTTGCCATCCTTGCCACAATTATGGTGCCATTCCAGGCAATAATGCTTCCAATCTATATAATTACCCTAAAGCTCCATTTGACCGATACATACAGCAATTTTGCCGGTTATCTTGGCCTTATTCTACCATTTGCTGTTAATGCATTTGGCATTTTTCTTCTAAGGCAGGCTTTTTTGGGTATCCCAAGGGAATTAGAAGAATCTGCGGTTATTGATGGCTGTAATTCATTCCAAATTTTTACAAAAGTTCTTGTACCCCTGATAAAGCCATCCCTTGCTGTTCTTGCAATATTTACATTCATTGGAAGCTGGGGGGAATTTTTGTGGCCGAGCATAATCTTGACAAAAGACGCCCTATTTACGCTTCCTGTGGGCATTAATAATCTGCAGGGCGCATTCAGTGCAAATTACAGGCTTGTTGCAGCAGGCTCAATGATATCAATAGTTCCAATTTTGATTTTCTTCCTTTCTCTCCAGAGATATTTTATCCAAGGCACAAACGAAGGCGCCGTAAAGGGGTAATCAATATTGGCTTTGCCACTATATTTGTCTGTCTTTATATATTCTTTTTTGGGAACATACTTGCTTTACAGTCAGGATTTACCGTTTATTATTTTTCAAGCAGCCTTAAAGGATATGGCATAATGAATGACAATTCTTGTTATATGTTTTAAAATAATGTAAAGATTGTAAACTTCGGAGACTTTGTTAAAATTTTATGGATACTATTTTTTCGCGAAATGAATTATATTGGGGCGAAGGGTTTCAGTGCTATTTGGCTGGTTTAAAGGTAGCAGTATTTGGGCTTGGCGGCGTTGGTGGTTTTGCCTTGGAAGCCTTGGCGAGAGCCGGTATTGGGCATTTTTTGATTGTAGATTTTGATACAGTTTCAAAAACAAACATAAACAGGCAGTTAATAGCCTTGAATTCTAATGTGGGCCTAAAAAAAACTGATGTTTTTAAAAAAAGACTTCTAGATATTAATCCCGATGTTAATGTTAAGATTTATGACGGATTTTTCACAGAAAGTACGAAGGATGCTGTATTTTCAGGAGATTCTGCAATAAAAAGCACTGCACAGTTTGATGATGAATGTATGGTGGAGAGTATCGCTGCAGAAGGCTTTGTGACTGGTCCTGATTTTATCGTGGATGCCATTGATACTGTAAAATCTAAAATTGAATTAATAAAATTTGCCAAAGAAAATGATATAAAAATCATCTCATCCTTTGGTGCAGGAAACAGAATGGATGCTTCAAAGCTTTATGTAGCAGATGTTTCAGAGATTCGGCAAAAGAATGGCAAAGATAGTTTTACAAAAAATGTACTCTATAAGTTAGAAAAATATGCTGGCATAACAAGCGGTTTAATGGCGGTTTCAAGCATTGAAAAGCCGCACAGCGAAAGAAAAATCAGGAACATTGAAACTGTAACGCTAAACAATGGTGATACGCTTGAATTTGCCAAATTTACACCGGCCTCAACCCCTGTGGTGCCTGCTGTTAGCGGTTATTTAATGGCAAATTATATTATAAAAATTTTTTATGAAAATTTTTTAAATTTTAAAAAATAAAAATCCTTGTCCTGTCTGCATTTAAACCTAATTCTTTTTGGCTAATTCTTTTGTGCGATAAAAATCTGTTTAATATAGTATAAGATAATAATGTGAGTCAGCAAAACCACCTGCCATCTTTATTCGGGGTTGCGATATAAAAATTTTGGGCGGGATAAAAAAGATTTTGAGGGCTCACA
>CATJOM010000072.1 GCA_949741915.1 uncultured Candidatus Melainabacteria bacterium
CCGCCTGCACCGCCTGCACCGCCTGCACCGCCTGCACCGCCTGCACCGCCTGCACCGCCTGCACCGCCTGCACCGCCGTGCTTCGTAGTTGTTTTATACAATGCAACCATCGCAAAGAATCTTTGATCAACTACATCTTTGCGCATTAAATCAACAAGAGGATGATATTCAGGCAGCTGCACTATTTCTCCTAACGCTTTAACGTTAAAATAAACCTACTCTTGTATGTTGAGAATTTTTCGTAAGCGGTCTTTTAAAACCCTGTTTTCCTGCTCCAGCTTATTCATTTGTCTTTGCATATTTGCATATATTCTCTGCTGGTCCGAAGGGTTGTCGGGCTTAATAAATGAAAGCCCTATGCCTATAATAAATCTTTTTCTTGATTCTTCTTTGAATGCAAGTAAAACTTTAACATCTTTTTTTGTAATATACCCGAGAGAAATCATTACATCGGCGATTTTCATATTTACGCCTTTTTTCTGTCTCTCTTTTTGCTCTCTGATTGATTTTTCAAGCTGGGTAATGTCAATTTTACCTAATTTTCTAAGTACCTCGCCGGTTCTTATTTTGCCTGCCAAAAACTGTGCAACAGCATAATTCTTTTCTGATTCTGGCAAATTAACAAGTTCAAGCTCAACGCTTCTTACAAATATTTTAGCAGTTTCTGCCATTGTCCAGTAATTTGCAAGTGTTATTTCAAATAAATCATTCCCATAGGCGCAATTTGAAAGAAAAATATAGAAATTCTCAGGCAGGCCAAATTCACGTTTTTCAAGCTCTCTTTTTCCCTTGAAAGTGAGTTCTGGCACATAGTGCTGCATTAAACATTCAGGGTTTAATAAATCAAGAAAATCAGCAAGTTCTGCCGTTAATTTTTCCTTAGTCTTAAGATATATTACCTGTTTTACCCATAGGGGCAATACATAAATATTATTTAAAAATAAATCTGATACTTTCTGTTCGCTCAAAACTTAATACCTTATAAATCCATGCTAACTTAATATGTTTATGTGTATTATAATAGAATTTCTCTTTAAAATAAATACCCAAATTTTATAAATACACCATTTGGGTTAATTGATGTTACAATAATACTAACCTAGAAAGGCTTTTAAAGATATGAATGAGGTCGATTTAACCACTAAAACAAATGTTAAGAAAAAAATAGCCGCACTCGTTTCTGTTATTTCAAACACATCATTGATTGCACTGAAAATAATAGCAGGCCTTATTTCGGGCAGTGTGTCAATAATATCTGAGGCCCTTCATTCTCTAGCTGATTTAATTGCCTCATTTATTGCCTTTTTTTCTGTCATCAAATCTTCCGAACCCGAAGATGATGACCATCCCTTTGGCCATGGAAAATATGAAGATATGGCGGGCTTTATAGAAGCTATTCTCATTATTTTGACTGCACTTTATATCTTGTATATAGCAATAGAAAAACTTGTAAAGGCAGGTCCAAACCATTATTTTGAAACAAATTTAGGCATTATAATTATGCTTGTGTCAACTTTTGTAAACTTTTGTGTATCAAAATATTTGTTTTATACTGCTAAAAAAACTGATTCCATAGCTCTTTTGACTGATGCTGAACATTTAAGTATGGATGTTTATTCTTCATTTGCAATACTCTTAGGACTTGTCGCTGTTAAATACACAGGATTGTATATTTTGGATCCAATTTTTGCAATAATAGTGGGCGCTATAATTTTAAGAACGGGTTTAAGCCTTACAAAACAAGCCTCAAACAACTTGCTTGACGGTGCTTTACCCACAAAGGATAAAGATTCAATAAGACAGATTTTAGATGGTTTTAAAAACCGCGGCCTTATGGGTGTAAAGTCAACTAAAACTTCTAAATCAGGCTCAAGAAGGATAATACAGCTTGTAATATTCCTCCCCTGTAAAATGTCTCTTCTTGACACACATACCCTATGCGATGAAATTGAACATTCAATAGAAGAACAATTCACAAATGCTTCGGTTATAATTCATGCTGAGCCAAACTGCATTAGTGGAGACAGAGAAAATTGCAGGCAATGTAAAACAGCCGAGGCAATAAAGCCAAGGATTTGACTATCTTGGAATCAACCGCAGTCTCTTCCTCTTAATTGTCCGCAGGCAGCATCTATATCTGCCCCTCTTTCAAGCCTTACAGTTACTTTTTTGCCAGATGCTTCCAGTATAAATTTAAACTTCATCACATCCTTTTTATCAGGTTTTTTAAATTCTAAAGCTCCATTTACAGGGTTATACGGAATCAAATTGACATTGCATTTTAAATCCTTCATAAAATGCGCCAGCTCCATAGCGCACTTCCTTGTGTCCGTTAATTTTCCAATTAAAACGTACTCAAGAGTCACCCTTTTGCCTGTTTTTTCCGTGTAAAACTTCAAGGCCTTCTTTAAATCTTCGATATTGTATCGCTTTTCAACAGGCATAATTTGCGAGCGCAGCCCTGAATTCGGAGCATGAAGTGAAATTGCAAGGGTTGGCACCAAATCTTCTTCCGAAATATCATAAATCTTTGGAACAATGCCGCATGTTGAAACCGTTATCCGCCTTATGCCAATCATTAAACAGGAATTAATGAGCCTAATTGCCTCCATCATATTGTTATAGTTATTAAAGGGTTCTCCCTGCCCCATAAATACAACATTTGTAACCTTTAAACCCGTATCTCTTTGTATGGTTAAAATCTGTTCCAAAATTTCATAGGGCTCTAAGTTTCTAATTATCCCCCTCTGCCCTGTGGCACAAAACTTGCAGCCCATTGCACAGCCTATTTGGGAGCTAACGCACGCTGTCAGGTTCGCACGGTTGTCAAACCTCATCAAAACGCATTCTGCTGTGTTTTTATCCTTGTATTCAAGCAAATATTTAAGCGTTCCATCAGCGCTTATCTGTTTTTTCTTTATGGTAACATCCGAAATATAGGCTTCATCTTTGAGTTTTTCTCTTAATTCCTTTTTTATGTCGGTCATTTCATCAAAGTTTTTCGCATTCTTTGTATAAAGCCAGGATGAAATTTGTGAAGCGCGGAATTTTTTTTCGCCCCAAACCTCCATTAAATCTTCAAGCCTGGCTAAATCAAGCCCGGAAAGTCTTATTTTGTTTGTAGCAAAAGGCTCTTCTTGCTTTATGCTGCCAGCCTGAGCCGTATGATTTTTTACCACTGTAAATTTTTTTTCATTAAAATCTTCCATAATCAAAAATTTTAACATAAAATGAATTTTAAAAAGGAAAAAATATGCAAAATATAAACATAATAGGTGGCGGCCTTGCTGGCTCGGAAGCTGCTATATACCTTGCAAACAAAGGTTATACTGTTAATTTATACGAAATGCGCCCAAAAAAAACTACAGGTGCCCACACAACGGCTGATTTTGCTGAATTTGTCTGTTCAAATAGCCTTGGTTCCATCGCCCTAACTTCGGCAAGCGGCCTGTTAAAAAAAGAAATAGAAATTCTGGGCTCAAGCCTCATCTGTCTTGCCAAAGAACACTCAGTGCCCTCTGGAAACTCTCTCTCTATTGATAGATTCGGCTTTAGTGCAGCTGTTTCTGATATAATAAGAAACCATGAAAATATAAATATAATAAATGAAGAAATCACCGAAATTCCTGTTTCTGCTGATACTATAACTCTTGTTGCAACTGGCCCGCTGACATCTTCTGCTCTTTCTAATGCAATCAAAAATGCCTTTGGTGAAGAGCATTTCAGCTTTTTTGATGCTGTTGCTCCAATTGTAAAAAAAGATTCAATAAACTTTGACACAGCCTTTTTTGGCGCCAGATGGGGCAAGGGTGACGATGACTTTATTAACTGTCCAATGGAAAAAGATGATTATGAAAAATTTTATGACATTTTAACAAACGCCGATACCATTGAGCTTAAAGCCTTTGAAAAGGATATTCTAAACTGCGTGGTTAATTCCACCGCAAGCCCCGAAGATTTTATCAAAAAAACACTAAAAGAGCCTCCCAGTGTGCCTATACAAGAATTCACCAAACTTCTTTCTAATGAATCTTGCAGCATAAAATCCGCCGAAGACTCTAATATGGGCACCGTCGCACAATCATCCAATGAGGTCGCATTATGCAATAAATCACAACAAACACCTGCAAGTACAAATGCTGCTGAGAACTCCTTCCTTGATTCTGCCTCAGGAATATCTAAACCCCCTAGTAAAACAAATCAAATGAAGCCAAAATACTTTGAAGGCTGTATGCCAATTGAGGTTATGGCAAAAAGAGGCAAAGACACCCTGAGATTCGGCCCGATGAAGCCCGTTGGTCTTTTTGATAGGCGCAAATTTAAGGATGAAGCCGATGCTCAAAAATACAAAAAACAACAGTTTTATGCAGTTGTTCAGCTTCGCCAGGATGATAAAGAGGCGAATTTGTACAATCTTGTTGGCTTTCAGACAAATCTAAAGTGGGGCGAACAAAAAAAGCTTATCCACTCTATCCCGGGTCTTGAAAACGCTGAAATAACTCGCTACGGCGTAATGCATGCTAATACATTTATAAACAGCCCCAAAATCTTAAACAAACACCTGCAGGCAACAAAAAATCCTAATCTTTTCTTTGCAGGACAGATAACAGGTGTCGAAGGTTACACTGAAAGCATTGCAACGGGCCTGTTTGCAGCTATTAATATGGAAAGATTTCTAAAAAATGAACCGCTTATAGAGCTTGATTCGGTGTCTATGCTTGGCGCCCTTGTTGACTATATAACTTTTGCCAATCATAAAAATTTTCAGCCTGTAAATTCAAATTGGGGTATTGTAAAAGAGATGGAAATCCCAAAGAAGATTAGGAAAAACAAGGAAGAAAAAAATACTCTTTATTCAAATCGTGCAATTGAATATATTAATAATTTGAAAAATGTGCTATAACATATACGATTACATTTTAAAAATGGAGTATTAATAATGGAAATTAAAGCGCTAAAACCGGCTGAAATGACGGCAGATGTTATCATTACAGGCTTTTTTGAAGATGATAAAACCCTGAATGACATCCAAAAATTTATTGATGAAAAATTCAATGGTGCCATCTCAAAAAATATTCTTGAGATTGAAAATTTTAAAGGCAAATTCGCCGAAACCTTTGCCCTGCCTGTAGTTGATAAAAAAATCCTCGCTGTAGGCCTTGGAAAAAAAGCCGAATACAATACCGATAAAATAAGGGAAATCGCTGCAAAAACAATTAAAACCGCTGAAAAATTAAGCAAAACAAACTCTGTCGCCTTTAACATACAAAGGGCAGAAGGCGAATGCGGCAGAACCCTTGGCTGCAATCTCGCTCTTGGCACCATTATCGGCGAATACGATTTTGATAAATACAAGTCAAAAAAGAACGAAAACAAAATTGCAAAAGTGGAAATTTTAACCGAAACCCCTGAAGCCTTTGCGGACAAAATGGAAAAGGCTAAAATAACAGGCGAAGCAATGAATTTTACTAAAGATTTAATCTTTGAACCCGCCGAATACGCCACTCCGGCGAAGATTTCAGAAATTGCAACAGAGCTTGCCAAGGAAAACGGCCTTGAAATAGAGGTTTTCGGCCGCGATGAGCTTAAAAAAATGAATTTTAACGCATTCCTTGCCGTGGGCCAGGGCAGCGCGCAGGAGCCCAAGTTTATCCACCTGAAATACATCCCCGAAAATCCAAAAAAGAAAATTGCAATCATAGGTAAAGGCATTACCTTTGATTCTGGCGGCCTTGATATTAAGCCCCCTGCTTCAATGCTCACCATGAAAACTGATATGTCAGGCTGTGCCTGTGTTTTAGGGGTTATGAAGGCAATTTCAAAATTAAAGCCCGATGTCGAAGTGCACGCCCTCTCAGCGCTTTGCGAGAACATGCCCTCAGGCTCAAGCTATAAAGTTGGTGATGTATTGATTGCAAAAAATGGTAAAACAATAGAGGTTGATAACACTGATGCTGAAGGGCGCTTAACCCTTGCGGATGCACTTAGTTATGCTGATGAATTAGGTGTGGATGAAGTGATTGATGTTGCAACGCTGACAGGTGCCGTGATTGTAGCTCTTGGCAACACTATAACGGGTATTATGGGAAATGATGATGAATTTGTAAAAGAAATTATTGCTGATGCTAAAGAAGCGGGTGAAACTCTTTGGCAGATGCCGATTTTAGATGACATGCAAGAAAATTTAAAATCTGATATTGCAGATATGAGAAACACAGGTTCAAGATATGCCGGTGCTTCTACTGCTGCAAGGTTTTTACAAAACTTTACAAACGCTAAAAAATGGGCACATCTTGATATAGCAGGCACTGCCTTTATTGATAAATCCTATAAAGAATTGTCCAAAGGCGCTACTGCTGCAATGGTTCGCACTCTTATTTGCCACATTATTAAATAGGATTTTAGGCTAAAAATAATTGAAAATAAAAAAATCAAAGGCACCTGTAAAATTATGGGTGCCTTTGAAAAAGCTTTATAAGTATCCAAAGCTAAGCCCTGCAGTATTTTACGGGTATTGATTCATTATTTAATCCTTGTGATATAATTGATAAAAATGTTGTTTTGCCAAAAGCGTTAAGAAATGTAACAATATTAAAAAATTTTTAGCAAAACTGGCAATAAAAAAAATTTACATGTTTTATATAAGTGTAATAGTGTAATATTCAGAAAAAAAGTAATATTTTAATAAGTGAAGGAGAAAATATAATGCAAATCGGCAAAGTAAACAATCTGGCATTTGGAAATGCAGCAAAAGCTGGTGCTGCAAAATCAGCATCTGCCCCTAAGAATCAAGGTGCTAAAAAAGATACAGTTACAATCCTTGGAAAAGAAGTTAATAAAAAAGCTGCAATTGGTGCAGGAGTAGGTGCTGCAGTAGTTACTACACTAGCAGCTCTTGCTGGTAGAGGCAATAAATTACATAAATTACAGGGCGAAGAAGGACACTATTTCAAGAAATTCTTCTCAAATGTTGCAGATGGTGCAAAATCATTCTTTAAGAAAAATGCTGATGGTGTAAATGAATATAAAGCTTTAAAAGAAGCTGCAAAAAATAATAAAGCTGCCGAAGCAGCAAAGGAAGTTACTGATGAGGTTACTGAACAAACTTTAAAAGCCGACAATACTGAAGTAAAACAACCTGGAGATCAACCAACTGAAGTAAAACCAGAAGGTCAACCAGCTGAACAAAAACCAGAAGTGGGGGGTAGTGCTTCTAAGCCATCTAATGTAAAATTGGAAGTTTCCGATGCCTATTCTGATGATGAACATATAAACATAGTGAAGGAATTCCATAAACTTGGCGCTGGCGAATAATAGTATTGTGTCAAGTAAAAATACAAAATAAGATATCAAGCGCCCGAATGGGCGCTTTTTTGCTGCCTCCTCTTTTTCCCTTCTAAACCCCTGACCGCGTTTGTTATTTTTTAGCAGTAATATTCTGGCAGACGCTAAACATTTTTTACTCCGCCTGTCGCCTCAAGCCCACCTCCTATCGCCAAAACCCTTTAACTCCTCATCCCAACGCCAATTCCGCCATCCTGAACTTGTTTGTTTGCTTTTGCCGAAAACTTCTGTTTTTCTGCAAAATGTCTGGTCTTCCGCAAAATCTACACGATACAATTTAAAGGCAATAAAATAAGCACCCACATCCCTCATTTCAACCTACACTTGTCAGGCTGAACTCGTTTTGGTATCTGTTTTCTTTTATTCGGCATATTCCTTAACCCGCCTGCTATTGTACATAACCGTCTTTTTTATACTGTATAAGGCTTTCAGCCCTGAACTTGCCTCCACTTGCCGAAATTCTCCGATTTCGTGCAAGTCGGGCCACCTTGGGGCGGTTTCAGGGTCTCTTTCTTTCTGTCCTTTTTATTTATTGTAGCTAAATACCAGTTTGTAACAAAATAAATAAAATAATCTTATTGTTATGTAATGTTTTATTAAGAATTGTAACAAAAACTAAACCACAATAAAAATATTAAATTTTAACCGTAAATTTTACACTTAAAATTTGTGAACGGCATTTTTTAAAATTTTGAATACAAAAAATTAACACACGTGCAAAAAATTTCTTGTTGAAAGTTTTATTTTTCATATTCTAAAACCCTATATATACCCTTAAAGCCTTATAGAATCTTTATTTTAGGCAAATATCACATAATAAACCCTTGCAAATAGCAGATTTCAAACAATTGAAATCCTCATAACCCTTATTTGCCATTGATTTTGCGTATACTTAAATCCTAAAAACAGCTCCTCTGTTTTATTTTTCCCATCTCGCCATCATAAAAACAATCTAATCTTAAGCAGTCAATCCTCAAAAATCCTTGCTGTTTTTGTATTTTGCTGATTTTCCACGTTTTAAATCCTTGTGCTGTATAGCTTATGCCTGTTTTTGTCACATAATAAGCCTAAAACCCTTGCAAATGATAATATTCAACCCTATTAAAACCCAAAAACCCCGACTAATAAATAAATTTAACATCTTCATACCATTAAAACCTGGATATACCTTAAAAAATATTTTTATAGATACCTAAAACCGCCGTTTTAAATAGACGTTTACGCTAAAACCTCTAATTTTCTCCATTCTAAAACATACTCTTTTTAAAAAAGCATTTGCTTTAATGTGTGGAACATCTCCTCTGGAAGCAGGTTTTATCCTATTGTAAACTTAAAATCCCTAAAAAAAGTTCAAGCAGCATTTAAATACCTGGCGTGTATAGAAGTTTGCAAGCCCCGCCACAGAGCCATTTTACAGCTACAAGCATCTTAAACCTGTTTATAGCAAGGTTTTGCAACCTATAATTACACCCTCGTGCCATAAACACACTCCGCAAAACAGCTAAAATTCATAAAAACACACTCATATAAAGCATTTCCAGAATCCACTGTTTTTCTACACCCTAATAATGCGCTTTTTCGCCATTTTTATTCGCAATATTATGTATAATACTTTAAAACCCTTGCCCTACAAGGCTTTTACACATTTATTGCTCCGGTTTACTTACTACCACCTGCGGAAACGGGATTTCGATACCCAATTCATCAAATTTTTCCTTAATTAGAAGATTGAATTTTCTCTTAATTTCCCACTGAGATTGAGGCGTAGTCTTAATTCTGCACTTTATCAAGATTGAAGAATCCAAAAATTCATCTAAACCTAAAACCTCAATGTCATCAAGCACATGGTTTTTGTAGTACGAATCCTTCTTAAAGTCCTCTCCAAGCGCTTTTAGTACCTCTATAACTTCTTTAATGTTTTCCTTATAAGCAACTGTAACATTAAATACAGCATAGGCGAAATGCCTTGTCCTGTTTGAAATTGTGTCAATTAGCCCGTTTCTTATAAAATGCAAAATTCCATCAAAAGACCTTAGTACAAGCATAGTGAGGGTTACGCGCTCTACAGTACCCTCCATTCCGCATATAACAACAACATCGCCAACTCTAACTTGTCCAGTCAAAAGTATATTCAATCCGGAAATTACATCCTCAATAAACCGTTTTGCGCCAAAACCGATAGCAATACCTAAAACCCCTGCAGTAGCGAGTATTGGCTTCATATCGATGCCCATATCCTGCAAAATGTTTGTGCCAAAGAAGAGAAAAATTATTGTATCCGCCACAGAGGCTGATATCAGCCGCATTGTGTTATATTGTTTTTTTGATTCCAAATCTTCAATTTTTGCAATAATTTTTTTAAAAACCTTGTTAATCAATGCGTTGACTGTATTTAGGGCTAAAACCAAAAGTACAATTTCAACTGCGATTTTAAATAAAAGTGAAAAATTTATTTTCTCTAAAAAACCTATAAATAGTGTGTTTAGGGCATCTTTCATATTTCTTCTCCATATTTATTTTGAAATTATACCACAGCAAAACTTAAACCTTAAGATTTAGAGAAATTAAATCAAAAGACTAATCTTTTTTCTTCCAAAAACAGGTAAGCTTTTAATGGAAAGAGGAGTTTATGCTAAACGAGGCACCAAAAAAAGAAAATAAATTTTCGGACTTAAATGGCGCTGATACTGATTTTCAGGCTATTCATCAGACTGCCGAAAAATTTATGAAACAAAAAAAATACAAAAAAGCTGTAATAGCCTTCTTGAATGCTATTCTCTTGAATAAGGCAAACATACCTGCATATATAGGTCTGTCAAAGGCCTACAAGTGTCTCGGCATCTATGATAAAGCAATTAAGTATTTAAAACTTGCTAAAAATAATAATTATAATAGTAAATATAACTTCAATATTAACTATGAGCTTGGTATTAATTATCTTCTGAATGCCGAGCCATATCTTGCTGTTAGCTATTTTCAGGATGCCATAAAATTAAAACCGCAAAATTTAAATGCACAGATACAGCTTGCAATAACCCATGAACTATTGGAAGAGCCCAATTTTGCCCTTATGATTTATGAAAAAATTCTAGAAGAAAAGCCTGATTTCATACTTTGCCATAATCACAAAGCGGGACTTTTAATGCAAATTGGTGAATTTGAAGAGGCAGCAAGGGTTTTCAAGCAAATTTTAAAAATCAATCCGGGATATTATAGGGCAAATCTTGGTCTTGGAATTTGTCTTGATAAAATGGGACGTCGTCATTTTGCGGTTAGATATTATAAAAAATATATTGAAAAAAAACCATATTCCGATACTTCAAAGGCTCTGGCAGGAAGGATTTTAGAAATTTATTCTAAAAAAAGTCCAAGTTCAAAAAAATTAAGGGTTGTTAGCTAAAAATAACTTCTGGCATTTTTGGTAACTAAGAATTTCCTCTGGCTAACTATAGCTTATTTTGGCGTTTTGTAATGTAATTCGCATGCAGAAAATTAACTTATTGTAAATTTTTAAGCATTCTTATTAAACCCTGTATCCGAGAGTCCTTTTTGCTGTTGTTTTAGGTGGGAAGATGTACCCATGAAACTTTGAAATAACATCATCTGGCTGCTTGAAAGCGTTTTAGAAATTGGCATTTCACGCAACGGCACGCCAGAATCTGGATTTTCATATCTGGGCAGGTTTCCGCCGTTTTTATCAAAATATTTATCTTTAGTTATTTTTTCGTTTAATTTTGGAAGTCCAAAACCAAGAAAGCCTGTAACTGCAGCCAGTGAAGCTGTTTCAAAGATGGCACCTATTCCTTTTGCAAATTTAGATATTGGATTTGTCTTTGTATCCTTTAATACCTCTGCTATATCAATAAACGCAGCATTATTGGCATCTTTTGCATTTATTGCATTAATAATTTCCTGGTTGGGTTTGCTAAAATCAAAATCATCACCAAGAAGTTTTTTGAATGCTGTATACAAGGGCCCATCCGGTTTATTTTTTCCTGCTTTAGCCTTATCAAATGTTGCAAACTTGCCGACATTTCCATTATTTTTGTCTACAAATTCAAGCATTCTGCTAAGTGCATCTTTATTATCGATATTTGCATAGTTCGCTGTGATATCCTCGGCAGAAAAAGCTGTGGTGCCTTTTTGCTGGAAGTATCCTAGAGCTTTTTTAAATTTGTTTGCATTTTCAGGTATATTTGTAAATGTTAAAGGGATGCCTGATTTTTTTGCCATCAACTGGCAGGCACCAGCCTTTAGGGCTTTCATAGCAAAACTTATTGTTAATATTGTTGTAACATCGCGTCTGATAATTTCGCTTCTTTCATCATCATCGCGTGCTTTTAAAAATCTTGGAATGAGCGTACATGAAGCAATTAGCACCAGAAATGCTGCCCTGCCTATATTCATGCCGCGTCCTTCGGCAAAATTATTTAATTTTGATGCAAACGAGTCTTTTTTTTGAACACTCTGCCCAAGGCGTGAAAGCCCCCCTTTGAATGAGGTGTTGGTAATTTTTGGAGCTATGCTATTTATTTGCATTTGCGGCTCCTTTCCTTTGCTGGTTTACCTGTGCATAGATTGCATCAGTCTCAGGGTTTGTTTCGCTTCTTGTGTATAATTTTGGGATAAACGACATAGCAAGGCCTGTTGCCAGAACCATTAATACATTAGTGATAAACCTTGAGCCTGTACGCATATTTTTAAAGTTTTCAACAAATGAATCAATGAGTAATTTGGTGCTATCTTTTGCATTTTTTTTCTGAATTTTTATGTATTGCTTTGAAAAATCATTGCTGTAGTTTTTCATATCAGTAAGAATGTCATCGATTTTCCACTCTTTTCCGCTAGCAGTCACTTTGGTTGCAATAAAATCGCCCCATTCTTTCGTGTTTGCTTTTTTGTCAGCAACAAATTTATTGTGAATTTGTGTTAAGATTTCATCCTTAGAGTCAACTTCGCTGCCCTGAATATTTATTCGTTTGTTAAACATCCTTTTAAAAAAGCTTCTATTTGGCGTATCAGGGTTTTCAGCTTTCAGCATTAAATCAACATAGCTATCTATATCTATATTTGCACTGTTGTCGTATTGTTCAAATATGCTTTTAAATACATCATTATAGAATGTTCTTTTGATTGTAAGGGCGGCTTCATCAGCTTGTTCTTTGGTTAAGTTTGAAAAGTTTTGTTTGCCAAAATCATTTTCAGTCAGGTTACTTATGGTGCCTTTCATAATATCGCTGAAAACTGCGATATTATCAACAGGAACACGGTTTGCTTCACCTGAAAGCCTGGCAGCACCTGCAAGAACTAATGCAGGAATTACAAACATACTGGGTCCTGTTGTAAATTCACGAATACCTGCTTCAAGTGCCGCTTTATAATTATTTTCACCTGTTATATCTTTGTTTCTGTCAAGTGCGGCAAAGGTTCTTGGAAAATTTGTTCCAAGCATATCTTGTATTGTAAAAGAGGCTGCAAGCCCGCCCCTTGCAATTGCAGCCCAAAAATCAATAAGACAGGCGGTAGGGTCCATTCCTGCTGTGAATGAAATATTATTGCTGCGCGAAAAACCGTCAGAATTCAGGCTTTGAAGGGTATTTTTATGTGCAGCAAATTCTGATACGCTTGTATCAGAATATTTACGTTTGTTGTTAATGATTGAATTTTCTAAGTTGTTTACCTTCATTAAGCTTTCCTAAAATGCTTTACGAACGCGTTATGCGTCTCTTTGTGTGCGGCTGATGTTGCGATTTTAAGAATTGCGTTTTAAGCCTGTGTGAAATTAATCATTACTCTATTTTTATTTAAAGGTGCTGATTTGCTTCACAAGTAATATAAAACATGCAAAAAAAAATTATTGCTAGTTTCATAGCATATTTTAAACAAAAATTTACAGTTTGCTTTACACTTAATATAAAAATAGCTCTTAAGAGCTATTATGATTTATCATTAAGTAATGCTAGATTTGTCTTGCGAATATTATTTTAGTGATTTTATCGCGTTTTACTGTAAAATAATTGCTTTGTTATCATCTGCTGTAACAAAGGATAGCTTATCTTTTTGCTTAAGGCTTTCTAATGCATTAAAAAGCCTTATTGGTTTGTACAATTACCCCAATTTTTTGAATACTACAGAGAAATAATACTATCCTGTTGAGCAGGTTATTTTTAAAAACTATTGTTTTACATTATACAAAGTTAAAGGAATGTACGGGATACACTAATTATCCCTAAGAATAAAATTACTATTAACCAGGAGATACAATAAAAATTATGAAGATTTCTTTACATATGTTTACGGGCGTGTATTTATTAAGCTTGTGGGCTGTTTTTTCCTTGCTAACCTTTGTGATATTAGGATAATCGCCAGTCCCTTCAGTGGGCATATTTTGACAGACAACGTAGCTATTCTTTAAAAGAACAAGGTGCGTGCCAAATCTGCCTGCATGGCGCAATATTTAACGTTTAAGTATAAAACTTAGGCAATCATATGCAGCCTTACAAAAAGTTTAATTAGATTTTTTATTGTAATAGATTAAAAAATGAGAGGTTTATGGCTTTAAGCTTCGTATATGTCTATTGAAAATACTTATTCTTGTATATAAAACAAAATGAAACGAAAATATTTAATGGATAGATATAAAACTGCAGCAATTGTCTTAATTTGTTTGTGCAAACTTTTCGGCAAGTTTTATATCAGCTGAAATTTGCTGTTTTAATTCTTTGATACTGTTGAATTTTTTTTCTTCCCTTATAGGTTTAATAAAGTGCACCCTTATTTTGTTGCTGTAAATATCTTTGTCAAAGTTTAAGATGTGTACCTCCAAAACAGGCTTTAATAAAGGGTTTTCACAATTATTAACAGTCGGTTTTATTCCCCAGTTTAAAATTGCAGGGTATTTTTTATCGCAAAGAGTGCTGGAGTTACAAGAATAAGTATAGCCAAAGGAGTAGCGGTCGGCAAAACCGTTAGTGTTTGGTAATTCAACAAGTGCAAAATATACGCCATACGGCGGCTTTACAATATCCTCATTCCATTCGATATTTGCTGTTCTGAATCCTAATTCCCTTGCAAGGCCCATGCCCTTTGTAACCGTTCCTGAAACACTGAAACTATATCCCAAGAGGCTGTTTGCCTCCTTTATATAGGCTTTTTCAATAAATTTTTTAATATTTGTACTTGAAACAAGTGTTGAAACTATATCATTATTGAGTCTTATCTTATCAATTTCAATATATTTATATCTTTTTTGGTGCTCATATAAGAAACTACTGTTTCCGCATTTTTGATGCCCAAATGTATGGTTATATCCTGTTGTAATAAATTGTGGGTTAAAATGCTTAATTAAAACATCATTAAGGTAGTCATGTGCAGATAATTCCCTAAAATCCTCAAAATCTAAGACATAGACAAAATCTATTCCTATTTTTTCAATATGTTTTAGCCTGTCATCAAGTGTTTGGATGTTATAAATTTTATTTTCGCAAAAATAGCTTCTGGGGCTTTTTTTAAATGTGATAACAGCTGATTTTATCCCGTTTTCTTTTGCAAGGACGCTTGCCGTGCTTAAAATCTTTTTGTGCGCAATATGCACCCCGTCAAAAAATCCAAGCGCAAGCGATAAATCTTTATTAACATTTAAATTGCTAAAAACTTCCATCTATGATACCGGTTTATTTGGCTTTTTGGTTTTCTTGCCTTTATTTTTATTTAGGGCGTTAAGGTCATTTTTTTGTTGCAGCCTTCTGACTGATAATACATCCTGAATAGTTTGAATGTTTAGTATTACTTTCTTTAGTGTTTCAATGTCGGGTAACTCAATTCCAATATCAATTATGCCAAATTTTTTATTTTTAAGATAACTGTTTGCATAGACAACATTTGTATTGGTGTCAGCAATTTTGATTAAAATATCCTTTAAAATGCCAACCCTGTCCTGTGATTCAATCCTTAAATGGGCAACATATGCACCAACTGAAACCTTGTCAGCCCATTTTATATCCATCATTCTTTCTGGGATAACATCAAAAAGGCATTTGCAATCAAGCCTGTGAACGGATACGCCCTTTGATTTTGTAACAACGCCCACAATAGGCTCTCCAGGTATTGGGGAACAGCATTTTGCAAGACTCCAGAGCATCCCTTCAAGCCCTATAATATCATTCTTTTTGCTTCCTTTTTTGCTTCTGTATGTTTCTTTCTCTGCTATGTTTTCTAAGGGCTTTGCTTCAGGTTTTTTTAGTTTGTTTAAAACCTTGTGAATCGTTGTTTCGCCGTAGCCAAGGGCTGCGAATAAATCATCCGCACATTTGTAGTTCATTTCTTTTGCGCAGCGCTCAAATTCACCAGTCTTTCCATATTCATCAAAAACTGCCTTTGTGAGATTAATTTCAAGGGCAGATTTTCCAATCTCAATATTATCTTCCCTTTTATATTTTTTAAACCACAGCCTGATTTTTGATATTGCACTCTTTGTTACAACAAAATTCAGCCAGTCAATTTTTGGCATAAATTGTTTTGAGGTTAAAATTTCTACAATATCCCCATTTTGAAGTTTTGTATCTAATGGCACAATTCTGCCGTTCACAAGGGCACCCACTGTTTTGTGTCCAACCTCTGTATGGATTCTGTAGGCAAAATCAACTGGGGTAGAAAGCGCGGGTAAATCAACGACATCTCCTGCTGGTGTAAATGCAAAAACCTGATCAGAGAATAAATCTAATTTTACACTTTCAACAAAATCTTTTGCATTGGTTGAATCTTTATCTATCTCAACAAGTTTTCTCATCCAGTTAAACTGAATATCATTTTTATCTTCAGTCCTAACAGAGCCAGATTCTTTATACCGCCAATGTGCTGCAACACCATATTCTGCAACGTCATGCATTTCTTTTGTTCTAATCTGAATTTCAAAAGGTTTATTTTTTGAGCCAATGACGGATGTGTGCAAGGAACGGTACATATTGCCCTTTGGCATTGCAATGTAATCTTTAAAACGTCCAGGGATAGGCTTAAACTGCGAATGAATTATACCAAGAACGTTATAACAAGTTCTAATATCATCCACAATAACGCGGATTGCTGTTATATCATACAAATCATCAAATGATACATTCAAACGGCGCATCTTGTTGTATATGCTGTAATAATGTTTTGCTCTGCCGTAAATAGTGGCCTGAATGCCTGAATCTTTAAGACTGTTTGATATGGTTTCAATTAATGAGGATACAACTTTGTCTCTGTCGTGTTTTGTTTGGGCAACAAGTTTTGCTATTTCATAATATTTTTCAGGGCTTATGTATCGAAGCGATAAATCTTCAAGCTCTGCCTTTATTTTACCGATACCAAGACGGTTTGCAAGGGGTGCAAATATATCGAGTGTTTCTTGGGCGATTCTTTTTTGTTTGTTTGCCGCCATATAATTAAGTGTGCGCATATTATGCAGCCTGTCTGCAAGTTTCAGGAAAATAATCCTTACATCTTCTGCCATTGCAATAAACATACGGCGGAAATTTTCAGCCTGCCTTTCCTCTTTAGACTGAAACTGGTATTTTCCAAGCTTTGTAACGCCGTTTACAAGTTTTAATACATCTGCTCCAAACCGTGTCTCTATTTCATCAGGCTTAGTATCAGTATCTTCTAAAATATCATGTAAGAATGCTGCAATTATTGTATTTGTATCAAGCCTTAAATCAACAAGAATTTTTGCAACCTCAATAGGGTGTATGATGTAAGGTTCTTCTGATATTCTATATTGCCCATCATGAAGTTTTGCCGCAAAAAGATAGGCGTGTTCAATTTTTTCAATATCCCCTATTTCCCTGTTTTGGGAAATAAGCATTTCTTTTACTTCATTAAACAGCATTAAATATGACATGCTATGATTTTACATCTTTTTTAGGATATTTCAATCTGTTATTTATATTAGAATTACAAAATGGAAGATGTATGCCTTGAAAAACATTTAGATAACCTTAAAGATGAAATAAATAAGTCACCCCAGGGTTTCAGGCTTAAAATAAAGGTGTGTGCCAATTCAAAAAAGAATAGCTTAGAGTTTTTTGACCAGCCGTCTGATGTTATCTTAAAGGTAAAAATAAATAAACCCGCTGTAGATGGCAAGGCAAATAAAGCCGTGATAGAATATCTCTCTGAAATTTTTAATTTACCTAAAAGCAATATTTCTATTTTGAATGGTGAAAAATCATCTCAAAAATGTTTGCTTATTATGCCAAGATAAAATATAATCAAACAAAAATGGTTAAGTTTTGTAAAAAAATGATACAAAATTGTAACAATCGTTATTTTTTTGACAATATTTTTTATGTTTTGTACTTAAAATATACAAGTGTGGAAGATTAAACTTATTTTAGAAGGTTGAATAATAAAGTGAATCCCAATAAAGAAGAAAATATATCTAAAGACAATAAAATATCTAAAAAAAAGGATAGTGTTAGTGAAGTAAAAATTAATTCGGTTTTTTCAAATCCGATTAATGTGAAAACTCCTATACATGCAAGAACTACCTCAAACAGGCTTTACGGTGGATACTCGAACCAAAATTTTTCTAAGCTAAATATTAACTATCAGGAAATTTTAAAGCTTATAAACGAGGCATTTGCAAACAAGGATGAGTTGGGACAGTTATTTTATTCAATTCACAATGTTTTATCAACAAGGATGCAGATAAATTGCTCTGCATTGGGTCTTGTTAATAAGCAATCTAAGTGTGTAAATATAAAACTTATAGACAAAGTAGGCTCAACCTATTCAAGCAAAATCATGTTAACGGATGAAGAAAATCCTGTGGCAAAATGCATACATACAAGAAAAATGCAGAGAACGCAGGATATAAGCTTTTTGAGTGCTTCATATATGAATACCTCGCCGATGCTTATATTTCCGCTAGTCGCGCTTGATGAATGTCTTGGAGTGTATGCCCTTGGTGATTCCAGGGCGGATATGTATACTGATTTGTATCAGTTTATTGGAAATTCAATAGGACTTTTTGCGCAAACTATAAATTTGCTTGAACTTGTTGAAAAAAATTCAGACACCGATACACTAACGGGGCTTGCAAATCATAAACATTTTCAAGAAGAATTGTCAAAGCAAATCCATCTTGCTGAACAGTCTAATTCAGAACTTTCCATATGTATTTTTGATGTTTCAAATATTTCACAGATAAACAGGGAGTTAGGGCATGCTAAAGGTGATGAAATAATTAAAACTGTTGCTCATAAGATTAAGCAAAATATAAGAAGTACAGATTTTGCAGGTAGATACGGCGGTGATGAGATTGCGGTTTTAATGCCGAATACGCCGCTTGATGAAGCAAGGTATATGGCTGAATATTTATCCTACACTCTTTCTTGTGTTATTGTGGATGCAGTTGGCCCTATTAAGGTTAGCGCCGGTATTGCTGCTTATCCTGTGGCGTCTAAAAATCAGGAAAAATTGCTTGTTTTGGCTGAGCAGGCTATGTATATCTCAAAGAGTAAATCTTATGAAACAGGAAACTGCATTGTTGTTACGAGTGAAGATTATAATTTCTGGGATGATGAGGCATTAAAATGTTTTGCAGAAGTTTTAACCAAAAAGCACGCTGAAATAGGCGTAGATTTTGAGGAAGAATTAATCAGCAAATTCCACAATGAAAAAATTATCTCAAATAAACACCTGCTTGACGTTGTAACTTCTCTCGCGAGCACGATTGACGCCAAAGACCCCTACACAAAAGGTCACTCCACCTTTGTTTCAAGGTACTCTGAGGCTCTTGCAAGAGCGGTAAGGCTTCCAGAAGCCGAGGTTGAAAGAATTAAACTTGGCGCTCTTCTTCATGATATTGGAAAAATAGGCATACCTGAAAATGTTCTAAAAAAACCAAGTATGCTGACAGATGATGAATGGGAAATAATGAAGCAGCATCCTGCAATTGGCGCAGAAAAGGTGCTTGCCCCGAATGAATCATTAAGAGATTTAATTCCTATGGTTAAATTCCACCATGAACACTATGATGGCACAGGTTATCCCTTTGGACTGAAGGGCGAAGAAATACCACTTTCAGCAAGAATTGTATCCATCGCAGATGCTTATCACGCTCTTGTTTCAGATAGACCTTACAGAAAAGGGCTGGGTGTTGAAAAAGCCTGTGAAATATTAAAACTTGGTGCTGGTGTTCAGTGGGATAAAGAGCTTGTAAGACAATTTATCGTCATTGCCCCAAGCCTGTCCACCGAAGTTTAATTATTTTTACCCGTTTGCTTTATAATAATAATTCAAATCCGAATCAACATCTAATTTTTTTGCGCCCTTTTTAAATATTTTACTTTTATAAAGCCCTAAACGCGCAAGGAAATATCCTAAACTTACCCCAAGTACGCCAAAACCATACTTAGTAGAGCGTTTAAAATTAATAGAGCTTGCTTCAGGGAAATATTTTGTAGGACAAGAGGTTTCGCCTATGTTGTAGCCATAATAATATATTAATGCAAGCATTTCGTTGTCAAAAATAAAATCATCATCACATTCAACCAAAGGCAGATTTTCCAATATTTCTCTGCTAAAGGCCCTAAAACCAGTATGATACTCTGATAATTTTTGTCCCATAAAAAAGTTTTGGAAGCCTGTTAAAAATTTGTTACAAATAAATTTGTATAAAGGCATACCGCCTTTTAGTGCACTGTTATTTAACATCCTTGAAGCAATAACTGCATCGTATTCTCCAAAGGCAATCATGGAGGCCATTGCAGGAATTAATTTTGGTGTATATTGATAATCAGGGTGCAGCATTATTACGATATCAGCATTTTCTTTGAGGGCTGCAGTATAGCAGGATTTCTGATTTCCACCATATCCTCTGTTTTCATTATGCACAATGGTTGTAATATTAAGCCTCTTGGATACTTCTTTTGTGTTATCCAGAGAATTATCATCAACCAATATAACCTTATCAACAAAATCCTTATAAATTTCATTATAAGTAATTTCAAGTGTTTTTTCTGCATTATATGCAGGCATTATTACAACAATTTTCTTTCCGTTTATCATGTTTTAAATAATACAACAATATATAATTTTTTGGCAAAAAGTTTAAAAAGCTTTGCAAATATAAAAAATAAAATATATAATTATTCTTATGAAAGAAGAAACCAATAATGCCATTTATTATATAAGGAAATCTTTTGAATTAAAGAATTTAAAGCTTTACAAAGAAGCGGTTGAAATGCTATATAAGGCGTTAAGCTGTGATGATATTGGCGACAAAAACGTCGAAATCATTGCCCAGATAGGTGATTTGTATATGCTTTTAAAAAATTACGACAGGGCAATTGAACAGTATGAGAAAGTCCTGGATAATGATGATTTGCATATGCACAGCCTTAGGCAGCTGTGTGAAATTTATTTTATATTGCAAAAATATACAAAAGCGCTTGATATTGCAAAAAATCTTTGTAGTAAGTTTCCTTCTGAAGACAATTATATGAATTATTTTAAGGTTTTATTCAAGCTTAATCTTTTTGATGAAATTAAAATATTATATGAAGATTTAAAAGATAAGGTTTTAGAAAATGATGAAATAATGTACATAGTTTCTAAAACTGATTATGCGGAGAGATTTGAACTTTTAGAAAAAATCATTGCTATTAATCCTGAAAGATTGGAGGCTATGGTTGATTTAGGGGTACTTTGCTTTGAAAAAGAAGATTTTAAATATGCAAAAAAACTTTTTGAAACAGTGATTGCCGCTGAAGATAGTTCTGTTTCTTATTATTATCTTGGTTTAATTTATAGTCGCAAAGGCGAGTATACAAATGCAATAGACTGCTTTTTAAAGGCTATAAGATATGATAAGACAAATGCAAATAATTATTATTTTGAGCTTGCAAAGGCATATTGTGACATAAATTGGCTAAATGAAGCCCAAATTGCACTCTTAAGGTCTTTAAGTATTTTGTCAGCAACAACTCCCTATGATGATTCTGTGGATGAACATTATTTTCTATTGGCTTGGATATATTCAAAAAAGAATGATGTAAAAAATGCATTGCTTAATTTAGACATGATTGATAAAACTTCTTTAGTATACAATAAAGCCCAAATTTTAAAAAATGTGCTTAAGTTCAATGAAGGAAATATAATAGAAGCGAAACAGGGCCTAGAAAAGCTTTATGAAGCAAATAAAGACAATTCTATGCTGTATTCAACACTTGGCATGATATATAAAGAATTAAAATTCTATAAAAAAGGTGCAGAAATTTATAAAGAAGCTCTGCAAGTATTTCCAGAATCGGTTAACTATTTTTCAGAACTTATAGATATTTTGATTGACAACAAAGAGTATGATGAGGCTCGAAAATATGCAAATGTTTTTTTAGAGAAATATTCTGAATGTCCAAGCGCACATAATTCCCTTGCAAGAATTTACTATAGAGAAGAAAAATATACCGAAGCGCTTTTAGAGCTTCAAAAACTGACAGAATTAGATAAAAATAATGCTGAAGCATACTATTTCACTGGCCTTGTCTTGAATGACATGATAAAACCATTTGAGGCAATAAAGTATTTAACGACAGCCTTAAACCTGAATCCTACCAAAGCTAAATATTATGCACAGGCAGCACGTGCGCATGTTTTAATGGAGCAATATTCTGATGCAAGACTATTTATCAAAGAAGCAATTGAGCTTGCACCAGGAGAGATTTTATATAAGAAACAAGCCCTGTGTATAGCTAATGCGCTTGGCAATAAGGACGAAGAAATTTTTTATGAAAATATTGTAAAAAATAGTGAAGATTTAATAAAGTTCAAGAGACAGATTTAAAATGATATCTTATAATGGATATTTTAGGAGAATGGTGCGCGCATCCAGCGCATTGATTAATCTGTTTGAATATTTTTGTATATCAGCTCAATATTTGTTGTTAATTTAAACAAAATATAAAAAGTTTTGTATTTTTATTATTTTTTATGTTAAAATTATGCTACAAACAAACAGATTGAATGCAAAAACATTCAGGCCAAAGTCAGAATTTGGTTAATCTGTGAAACAA
>CATJOM010000073.1 GCA_949741915.1 uncultured Candidatus Melainabacteria bacterium
AATAAAAATAGATAGTACAGATGGTAGTGAATATTGTGAAGGAGAATTTGAAGTACCAAGAACATTTAAAGGTGGATATATAAAAGCAACAGTTATATCAGCAGGAGGTGGAGGAGGAGTATCTCCTACAGCAGGATACACTGAATATACTACAGCAGGTTCTACAAATACATTCACAGTTCCATCAATGACAGGAAACATTGAAGCTACTCTTATCTCTGGAGGAGCTGGTGGAGGTGCTGGGGGACAGGCTAGAGTTAATCATACTTTTGTAACCAATGGTAACGGTAATGTTACACAGAATGAGACGAATTTGTTGACTGTAAATAGTGAAGGTAGACCCTTGTGGACTCCGCCATCCATTGCAAGAGGCCAATATTATCTTGTAACTGCCTGTGGTGGCGGAGGTGGTGGTGGCGGAGCTGCAAGGTGGAATGGCGGAGGTGGCGGCTCAGGAGGGTACTTCGTTGATAGAGTGGCGCCAAGTACTGCACCTGCCAGTGGCACTATTGAAATTCGTATTGGCGGCGGAGGCGGCGGAGGCGGCAGTGATAACCAACCTGGACGAAATGGTCGAAAATGGGATGGCGGAGGCGGTGGCTCTGGCATACAGCATCAAACGCTTGTAGGAAATGGTGATGGCCAAGGGGGAAGGGGTGGATATATGGTTGAAGATAAATATGCCTATGGCGGAGGTGGAGGCGTAAACGGAGGTACGGCTGGACAAAATGGTAAAAACGAAGCATTCTCAGGAACCATATTGGGAGGTATCTCATCAGCTGGAGCTGGCAAAGGTGGTGATGTTCTGGGCAACGGAGTTTATGGCGCCTCTGCTGCTGCTGGCGGCGCTGGTGGAGATTATCAGGGTGGAGGCGGCGGAGGCGGAGCTGGCGGCTCTGGTGGTGGTGGCGGTGGGCAAACTGTATTAATGCCATTTTTCCGTATGGCAAATATGACAGCTGCCGGAGGTGGTGGAGGAGGAGGCGGAGCTGCTTTTGATAACAGCGCCCCACATAATTACGGATCTGCTGGAGGCGGTGGCGGGGGTATAGGAGGCGGAGCTGGCGGTAACGGAGGCCATGCTACATATCATGGATTTCCTGGGCAGCCAGGTGTTGGAGGTGCTGGAAATGCATATCCAAGCAGTTTTGGTGGTGTATTAAATAGCGTATTTGGCAGCAGCTATTGCAATGGTGGCAATGGTGTTGGTCCTGGTACTAATTCCGGGCAAGACGGCAAAGACGGTGCCATGCGAATATCATATTTAACGCATGGTCCTGGAGGTTCTGGCGGTGGTTCAGGCACAGTGTACGCACTTCATCCTTTAGCTGTAACACCATTAGAAATATTAAAAGTAATAATAGGAAGAGGCGGTAATGGTGGTACTCCAGGACAGATTAATAGTTCAGGAATAGTAAATCCAACTGAACCTGAACGTCCATCAAATGCTGGAGGAACATACATTCAAAGAAATGCAGATATAATTTTAGGACACAAGCAATTATCATTTTATGGTGGATTTCCTGGAAGCTCTACTGGTATGACATGTGGTCCAAATGTATCTCCCAATTATTCAGAAGGAAGCTGGATAGTTTCTCCTAATGGCGGACAAGCTTATCCAACAAATAGTGGAATGTCGGCTACTCCTCCCAATGGTTTCTTTGGAACAAATGGATATACAGGCGGTGATAAAGCAGCATTAAATTGCAATGCAACTGCTATCGCCAATGGCACAGTTGGTGGAAGAGGAGGAACTAATACTACCCCATTCACAGGTACCTGCACCCCAGGAGCTGGAGGAACAGCATCATCACCTAATGGTAAGAATGCATCTGGCTATGGATGTGGAGGAGGTGG
>CATJOM010000074.1 GCA_949741915.1 uncultured Candidatus Melainabacteria bacterium
ATAAAAAATATTATTAAGAAATGTTTCATGCTGCTAAAACCTGAAGTAAATAAATGGTTGATAAGTGTTTACTGCAATGTATGAGGCTGATACTATGAAAAGTATAATATAACCTGCTGTCTTTATGAACCTCGGGATGTATTTTTCTATTTTTTTCAACATAGGGAATGATAAAATGACCGCAATAATCAGTGTGAAGATAACTTCAATATTTAGAAGGCCAGCTACTGCTGTTTGCGCCGGGTGCACGGTAGCCTTAAAAAAAGAATCCATACTATACATTTTATTTAAAAAATCTGCTGCATAGGATAGAGTTTCGCTTCTGAATATAACCCAGCCTGTTATGATTGCAAAGAAAAAATATATATGTTGCAAGGGTTTTGGTATTTTATTTATAAAGCCAGTTCTTTCTAAGGCAATAAGTGCGCCGTTAAAAAGCCCCCAAACTATAAAATTCCAGTTTGCCCCATGCCACAGCCCTGTAAGCATAAAAACAATTATAATATTTAGGATGACATGTTTTCTATTACCACCAAGGGGAATATAAAGATAGTCTCTAAACCATCTTGAAAGTGTGATGTGCCACCTCCTCCAAAATTCTTTTATTGATGTTGAGATATATGGATAATTAAAGTTTTCAGGAAATGTGAATCCAAGCATTTTTCCAAGACCTATTGCCATATCAGAATATCCTGAAAAATCAAAAAATATTTGAAATGTATAGCAAATGGCGCCAAGAAAGCAAACAGGGGCTGAAAGCTCATTGACACCAAGTGCAAAAATGTTATCAGCAGTATAGCTTAGAGTGTCTGCAATGATTACTTTTTTTGAAAGGCCAGCTATAAATCTTTTTATGCCATCTTCAAAATTTTCTGCTGAAATGTTTCTTTTTATTATTTCATTTTGAATTTCTACATATCTTACAATGGGGCCTGCAACAAGCTGTGGAAACAGGGATAAATAAAGCGCAAAATCTGATAATTTTGATGCCTTGATATCTTTTCTATAAATATCAATAAGATATGAGAGCGCTTGGAATGTGAAAAAGGAAATCCCAACAGGAAGATGTATTTTAGTATTTGGAATTTGGGGAAAAATATTCAGAAGATTTATTTGTTCTATAAAAAAATTTAGATATTTAAAGGCTGCTAATAGTAATACATTTGCCATGATTCCGATAATCAAGGCAGTTTTTTTGCCAGTTTTTTCAATATTTTTGCCAATTATATAATTAAAAACACATGAGAATAATAAAAGGATTAAAAAAGCCTTTTCGCCAAGATAATAAAATACAAAGCTAAATAATATAAGGATTAAATTTCTGCATTTTGGTGTAATCAAAAAATATACAGGAAAGAATATTGGAAGAAACAAAAATAGAAAATTTATGCTGCTAAAATTCATAATTTATTTTATATCCAAAATTCTCCTCTCGGATTATTTTAGCAAAAAAATATTTCCTGGTTTAGTTTGCTGCTTATTTAAAAAGCACTTACCTAAAAATATGGTATATCATATACAGTTTTACACAAAAGTATTACTAAATTCATCATAGTCTGGCTGTTTTTAATTATATTAACTTTTATTACAATTTTTTCTTTGAATATAAAGTTTTTGGTTAAAGGTGCCGTAATAAAAATTATAAGCACGAAGGTTTACATAGAAATTGTGGTTTGTATCGCGGTATGCACTATAACTATGGTTTTGGTTAGAATGACTATTTTTAAATGCCCTTTTTGTCTTAAAAGGCATGCGAAAAGAATATACATAAGATGGTCGTTAAGATGTTGTAAATGCCTGTGAATGGCGGTGCGCAGAGTATAGCTTAAACCAAATAATTTTTGAAGAAAAGAGGTAAAAATGTTTGAAGCTTTAAGTTTAATAGTATTTGCTGGTATTTTCTATTTGCTTTTAATTGCTGTGCCATCGGTCATAGAAAAAACTTCTGATACTGAATTCAAAACATCTTATATGAAATATTTATCAAAAACAGACCTGTACTCATATGGTAAATCCTATTTTTAATTTTGTCCCCTTTGTTATAATACTACCTACACACAATAAGCCTGTGCCTTATTGATAGATAAGGCACTTTGGCTGTTTGTGCAGGATGCATTATTTACTATATTTATTTTGCTTGCGCTGATTATATTTGTTCAATAAAGCTGTAATTCTATATTGAAATTTTGTTGTATTGGTTTAAAATTTTGATATGAGGATTGCAGTTTTATTCTTATCTTTAATAATATCTATATTATTTTCTGTTAATTGTGCTTTTGCGTATGTTGAAGATGAGGAAGAACTTTTTTGTGATGAAATTTTTATTGAGGATGATAGTCTAAAACTTAACCTTGGCAAGGCTTTACCTGAAACTTACAAAAAAAGCTTTGAGGCACCAAAGACAAAACTTGAATATAAAAAAGGCAGTATATCGATATTTTCAGGTTCATCTAAAAGCCTAAATGATTATATGGTGGAAGATTATAAGTCAACTACTGGTGCTGTTTTAAACCCTGAAGGCAGGCTTTCTATAGCTGGCGGAATGGAGGTTACATATCAAAACCCTGATGCCAGTATAAATTCTAGAAAATTATACATTACTCCAAACCTTAAGTTGGGCGATGGCATTTCTTTAACATTTGCTAATAAATTCAGTCAAACATCAAATACATATGAACATGAGGTGGGCCTTAAATATTCACCCAAAATATTTAAACAAAGCAGTTTTGGTGTAACCGCAGGAGCTGTTTTTGATGAAGAAAGCATGAAATCTCAAAAGTTAAAGTTTACAACAGATTTATTTCTGTTTTGATTTTACCATAGAGATTTGTCATAAAGAATTCAAAGTCTAAAATTAGCTTGCGGTTTATTTTGGTCTGTGCTTAATGCCTCTTTGATATTTTAGTCATAATCCGGCTTATATCAAAATACTTATCATCTTTTATGTTTCAATTATAATATTTTATATAAAGAGTTTGGAGAATAAAATGGAATCAACGAATAACACTATAGATGCAATAAGAGAGGCAAGAATACAAAAACTTACCGATTTAATTGATAACGGCATAAATCCTTATCCTTATTCATATGACAGAAATACCAGCGCAAACGATTTGCAGAAAAAATATGAGAATCTTGCACCCGGCGAAGAAACTGACGATAATTATTCTGTTGCAGGGCGCGTTATGGCGATGAGAAATTCTGGCATGTTTATCGATCTTATGGATTCATCCGGAAAAATTCAGATTTTTTCGCATAAAGATAATCTCAAGGAAGATAAACTAGCAATCCTTAAATTGATTGATGTCGGTGATATTGTAGGCTTTAAGGGCACAATAAGAAGAACCCCTAGGGGTGAATTGAGCATTAAAACGCTTGATTTAAAATTGTTATCAAAGGCCTTAAGGCCACTGCCTGAAAAATTCCACGGCCTTGTGGATGTGGATACAAGGTATAGGAAGAGATATCTTGATTTGGTTGTAAATCAGGAAGTAAGAGATACATTCAAAAAAAGAAGCCTGATAATTCAAAAAATCAGGGAATATTTAACAAATGAAGGCTTTTTAGAGGTTGAAACACCTATGCTTCAAACGCAGGCGGGAGGTGCTTCTGCAAGACCTTTTGAGACCTTTCATAATGCACTCAGTATGTCGATGTATATGAGAATTGCTCCTGAATTACACCTAAAGAGACTTCTTGTGGGCGGTTTGAATGAAAAGATTTTTGAATTGAATAGAAACTTTAGAAATGAAGGTATTGATATCCGCCACAACCCTGAATTTACAATGCTTGAATTGTATCAAGCCTATGTTGACTATAACGAAATGATGGTTCTGATGGAAAATATGATTTCATCAGTTGCGATGGATGTTTTAGGTACAACAAAAATTACATATCAAGGCAAAGAGCTTGATTTAACCCCTCCTTGGGATAGAAAGACAATGATAGGAGCGATTAAAGAATTCACAGGTGTAGATTTTAGTGACCTTTTGACCGTGGAAGAAGCTGGTGCTGAGGCTAAAAAGCTTGGCATAGAAGTAGAAGAGGGCGATACCTGGGGTAAAATTTTGGATAAAATATTTGAGGAAAGGGTTGAACCTAAGCTCATTCAGCCTGTTCATATCCTTGATTATCCAAGAGATATTTCTCCGCTTGCCAAGGTGCACCGCGACAATCCAAGGCTTACTGAAAGGTTTGAAACCAGAATAAACGGCTGGGAAGTTTCGAATGCATTTTCTGAATTGACCGATCCTATTGATCAAAGAAACAGATTTGAAGCACAGGCCAAAGCCAAAGCTATGGGCGATGAAGAAGCTATGAGCATTGATGAGGACTTTATTGAAGCGCTTGAAGTAGGAATGCCCCCTGCGGGCGGAATGGGCATAGGAATCGATAGAATCGTTATGCTTTTGACTGATTCTCCTTCGATTAGAGACGTTATAGCATTTCCTACCATGCGTCCAAAGGCTTAGGTTGAAATAATATGTATAGTGCCCGATATGTTTTGTATCGGGCATTTTTAGTACGGCTATTTTGTCTGCAGGATTGCGTTTTCGCTTATTGAAGACTTGGTTTTGCGGCCTCTTTAGTTTGGGTGTATGTATTTTGTCGTGTGTTTTGAAAAAGGCAAGAATGTTCTTTTTTAAATAAGCATAATTATTCTTGATAGTTATATAGAATTTTACACTTGCTTGTTAAATGTTTTCTTTTCATTCCAGTCCCCATTTATAAAAAAGAACGTTCTAAATAAGTTTCCTGAAAGTGAAACTTATCCCGTTCTTTTTTATAAATGGGGACTTCCATTGTAAGAAAAAGGAAAATAAATATTTTTGTGTAAAATTGTATATAATCGCCTTATTCTTTTTTATAGTGCAGGCAAATCTTCATTATCCCAGTCTTCAAATTTGTAGCATAAATCATCAGATTTTTTGTACAAAATTTCAAAAATAGTTCGCAATCTCAGAGTTTCTTCATCATCACTTGCTTTTGAGTATTTTAGAAGGATTGTGGATATATTAAATATATCGGTTGATAACCTGTGCATTTCATCGTATTTTTTGTCCATAATGTTTTCTCCTTATGTTCGATATTATAGTATATAATGTTATAGAGTGTACGATATTGAAGTATAATATATAATTTCTTAAATGGATAAAAATTTTCATAAAAAAGTTGGTAAAAATATTAAAAATATGAGAGAAAAAAGAGGGATTTCCCAGTTTAAATTAGCAATAGAAACAAACTGCACGCCATCAACTATTGCTGGAATTGAAGCTGGTATAAATACCACTCTTGCAAGGCTTCAGGCTATAGCAAAAGTTCTTGAAGTTGAACCATATGAACTTTTGAAGATTGATTAAAATCTTGCTCAAATCTCTTTAATAATTATCCCCTATGGCTGCTATAAACACAACTAGTGGCACTAGCAAAATAGAAAACATTGCACTGTAGTAAAATTCTAATTTACGCCAGCTTTTTGGAATTTTAAAAAGTAATCATAAGTGTTGACTTTTTAAATTAAATCAGCTAAACTAATACTATATGAAAGAATACAGGATTCCTGCTTTTAATAAAAATACAGGCTATTTAAAATCTGGTGTATACTGCATGACAATAGAAGAGCTTAGTAACCACAGTGTTTTAGGTGGCACACCCGAGCGACAAAAATTATTAAATTTTCTTAAACAGGCTTGCCAATTTTATTGGAGTCATAATATTTTAGAAATATACGTAAATGGCAGTTTTGCTACAATGAAGCCAATTCCAAATGATATAGACGGGTATTTATATGTAGATGAAGGTGATAGCAGGCTGCAACAACTAATTAATTCAGGTTCCGTGTGGGGCAAATTTTATGGAATGAGTAGTACTGCAGACAAATTTCCTATGTGGTATGAATACAAAATTGAATTTTATCTTGAGGTAAAAGGACAGGAAATTTTTCAAAATTTCTTTACGCATTCAAGAGATGGTATTAAAAGGGGTATAATAAAGATTATTCAAGGAGGGCTGAATGATTAAGTCTGAGCAGCAAAAAAACAGGACAATAAAAGCGCTGGAAGATTTTAAAAATCGTCTGAGTGACATAAGTGAATATAGTAAAGCCGGCGTTCTTGCTATGATTGGGCAGCTTGAAAAAGAGCTTGAAGAATATGAAGCCCTTAAGCGTGGCGAATTTGTTTTACCCAGGGATATTACTTTTGTTGAACTTGTAAAAAATATTGCAAAGATAAGAATTGCAAAAGGTTTATCACAGCAAGATTTAGCTAATATGCTGGGGATATCAAAGCAACAAATTAACAGATACGAGGAGCACGACTATCAAAATGTTTCTTTGACAAAAATTAGCGAAATCATTGCTGTCTTAGGATTGACTGTAATCCTCGAAAGAAAGAACGATAAAGCTGCTTAAATTATCCTATTTGAAATCGTTTTTGTTTTTATTGTGCTTGAGCTGCTTATAATTGTCATGATATTTTAATTGACGCATCAGCTGGTAATAGCCTCCCTGGTTTGTGTGTCAGCCGTTAATTGAAAAATACACATCCTTTAAATGTTTTTTGCTAATGTGGGTGTAAAGCTGTGTAGTTACTATGTTTGAATGTCCTAATAATTCCTGTACTACCCTCAAGTCGGCGCCATTTTCTAACAAATGCGTTGCAAAGGTGTGTCTTATTGTGTGCGGAGAAATTGATTTATGTATAATGCTTCCAAGGTCTTTTATGAATGTGTAAACCCACTGCCTTGTTATTTTTTCGCCAAAATTATTCAAAAAAGCTTTTTCAGGTGCTTTATTCATTGAGCCTGACAGTTTTAAATCAACATCCCTTTCCTTAAAATAGCTCTTAAGAGCGTTTTTCGCGTTTGCGCCAAGCGGAATAATTCTTTCCTTTGAACCTTTCCCTATTGTCTTTATTGTATTATTCTTAAAATCGATATTTTTTATCTCTAGCTCTACAAGCTCTGAAACCCTGAGGCCTGTGGCATAAAGAAGTTCAAAGACCGCAAGCCCTCTTGTATCCATTTTTTCCTTGAAAAGCTTTTCCATTTCATCCATCGAAACCACCTTTGGCAGCTTTTTTGAAAGCTTTGGCGTTAGGATATCGAGGGCGGGGTTTGCTTTTATTTCTTTTGATGCACACAAGTATCTGAAAAAATTTTTAATGGAGGCTATTTTTCTTGTTATGCTTGTTGGTGTATAGTCGTTGCTTGTTAAATATTTTATGTATTCGCTCAGATGGCTTCTTTTGATTTCTTCAATATTATAAATTTTGTTAAAATATTCAAAGAAAAGAAATAGGTCATTTTTATAGGCAGCAATGGTATTAGGGCTAAGCCCCCTTTCTACTTCAAGGTGGGAAAGATAATTGCTTACCAATTGAATAATCATATAAAAATTTTATAATATTTGTAAATTTTGTAAAGATTTTTATGGAGTATTTTAGTGTTTTGTTTTTACCCCATAATTAACCAATGTTCTCTTTTGCTAAAGTTTTTTATTAACACTTTTGGCTTCAGCTTAGCTTAAGATGTGCAATTTTAAGCAGAAAGCTGGTTTGGAAGTTTAGCATTAACAAAAGACGGGGCTTGGTTTTTAGCGGCCCTCAATTTTGCATACTGTTGTTTAGCTTTTTGTTGTTCTTCAACGGTCGTTGCATTTTTTGCCTGCTCGCCCACTTGTTTGTATAAATCCTGCTCTACTTTGTTTGATTGAAGATATATATCCATTTCTTCAGATTTTTTGTGTGCGTTAATTTTGCCCTGATACATAGATTTTGGGGCATTGTATATGGTATAAATACCTGCCACAAGCCCTACTATGCCGACAAGAATGGCGCCCGTTGTGGCAACTGCCCATGCAAGCTTCTTGCCGGAGCCCTGAACATTCTTATGATTTTTTTCTGAAAGCTTTGTGCCCATTTCAAAAGCAGTGTCTATTAAATCTGTATCTTCAAATATATACCCAAGAGCCTTTGCGCCAAAGCCAAGACCAGCCACAATAGAAGCCTTTAAGACATCTAATTGCTCAAAGCCTTTCCTGATAGGATTTTCTGGGTCATGTTCAACACTGTTTTCGGAAGGCTTTTGAACACCAGTGCTTTGGCCAGTGAAATTTACAGGCCATTGCATGCTGCGGTTTTGAATATTAAAATTTCTTACAGAATTTATTCTCATATTTGATTATTAAAATTGCGTGATTCCTAATGTTGAAGCTCTGTTTCCAGCCTGCAATTTCAGGTTATGATTTAATTTGTCATCTAAAGAAACTTCCGGGTCTTTTACTGCGTCGTGCACTTCTTTTGTTAAATCTTTTTTAAGTTCTTTATCTCTTGTGAATACGTCCATTTCCTTTTCTTTAACAGTGGCATTTACTTTTGTGTGATAAAGGCTGGATGGAAGTGTTAAAGCAAGCGTACCTGCTGCCGCAGCTATCCCTGCAAGGATAGGCACCTTTGAAAATAATTTTGTATCTTCGTTCTTGAGAGCTGAAACTATGCCTGCCACAACAGCGCCGACAACACCGGATGTTCCTACTGATGATAAGATAGCCAGGTTTCTTTCGGTTTTTACACTTACAGGGTTATAATATTCATCTTGATTATCCGATGCAGTACTTTTAGTGTTTTCTTCACTGTTTCCTTTAAATTTTATCGCTGCTTTTGGTGCAAATGTTTTTGCGCTAACAGGTGAAATATTCATAATGCCCTCCAATTATTATTTAGTTATGTAGATATAAAACATGTAAATATAAAAAATTGCTATTTTTTGTATTTTTGTAAATATTTCTGAATTTATTTTATTACCATCTCAATAACTTAAAAAGGCGGATAAAAAATCCGCCTTGAATCCTATTATCTTTTAGGGTTTAAAAATTCAGGAATGTCTAAAAGACCACCGCCAGAAGGCTCATGAGATGGCCTTGATGGTTCAAAGAAGGGTTGGCTTGGCTGCTGCTGTGGTTGGCTTGGCTTATTTCCTAAGTCAGAGAATGATAAGCCTCCGCCAAAGATATCAGCTGCACTTAATTTTCTTTCCTGAGCCTGTGGGGCTTCGCCACCTTTTAATTGGAAACCAGTTGCAATAACTGTGATTTGGATTTCTCCTTGAATTCTATCATCAATAACAGAACCAAATATAACCTCTGCATTGTCTGCTACTGCATCATGGATAACGCTTGCTGCCTCATTTACCTCATGGAGTGTCATGTCAGGGCCACCTGAAACGTTCATAATGATACCAGTTGCACCGTTGATTGAAGTTTCAAGTAATTTGGAGTTGATTGCAAGTTTTGCAGCTTCCATTGCTCTTCCTTCGCCGGATGCTTTGCCGATACCCATCAGAGCTGAGCCTGAAGCCTGCATTACAGCGCGCACATCAGCAAAGTCAACGTTAATTAAACCGGGGATAACAATTATATCTGAAATACCCTGAACACCTCTTAAAAGAACTTCGTCAACAACAAGGAATGCATCTCTCATTGTTGTTCTTCTTTCAACAACTTCAATTAATTTGTCGTTTGGTATAACAATAAGGGCATCAACATTTTCTTTTAATTTTTCAAGACCTGCAACAGCCTGATTCATGCGCTTTTTGCCTTCAAAACCAAATGGCTTTGTAACAACGCCGATAGTCAGAGCACCTAATTCTTTTGCAATTTTTGCAACAACAGGAGCAGCACCGGTTCCTGTGCCGCCGCCCATTCCGGCTGTAACAAAGACCATATCAGAGCCATCAAGCGCAACAAGCAAATCTTCCCTTGATTCTTCTGCTGCTTTTTCGCCAACTGAAGGATCACCGCCTGCGCCTAAACCGCTTGTAAGTTTTGCACCCAGCTGAATCTTTTTTGGTGCAGATGACATTTCAAGAACCTGGGCATCTGTATTCATTGCCCAAAATTCTACACCGCCAAGGCCGGCTTTAATCATTCGGTTAACAGCATTTCCGCCGCCCCCGCCAACGCCGATAACTTTTATATTTGCCTGGGATGAATATCTGCTATAGTCGGTTGTTTTTCTGTCATAGTTATCTAGTCTGAACTTTTCCACTTTATGTGACCCTCATTTTGTTTTAACGTTTTGGATATTATTTTGGCACTATACTACATAAATATATCTTTACTTATTACTATATGTAAAAAGCATTCATAAGTAAAGCCTTTAATATAATTATGCTCAAATTTTAACAAAATTCAATTAATTTTTACACAACTTAATAGTAAGTTACTTACTTTTACTACTTTTGTAACAAATGTTACAATTTTTTGACTTATTTGTGCATAATGAGCAATAATAAGTTGTCAAACAAAAACCAATTTTAGGAGGATTTAAAATGGAGTATATTCCTGAGCAGGGCAAAACATTAACAAAGGAAGAAATTAAAAGTATCATTCAAAAAAACAATGTTAGGTTTATAAGGCTTCAGTTTGTCGATATTAATGGTAAAGTAAAAAATATGGCTGTTCCATCAAGCCAGATTGACAAGGTTTTAAATAATGAGTGTATGCTTGATGGCTCATCAATTAAGGGTTTTAGAAGTATAGAAACATCTGATATGTGTTTTTATCCTGATTTGTCAACGTTTTCACTTCTTCCCTGGAGAAAGAATGAAGAAGAAGGTACAAATGTTGCAAGAATTATTTGTGATATCCACAATGCAGATGGAACACCATTTGAAGGCTGTCCAAGATGTAATTTGAAAAGAGTGCTCAAGGAGGCTGCAGACCTAGGGTATATATTGAATGTGGGCCCTGAAGCAGAGTTTTTCCTTTTTAATATGGATGAAAAAGGAAGGCCCACCCTTGAAACACACGATAAGGCAGGATACTACGATGTCGGCCCTGATGATAGGGGCGAGAATGTGCGTGCACAAATGGTTGAAACTCTTACTAGAATGGGCTTTGACATTGAAGCAAGCCATCATGAAGTGGCTGATGGGCAGCATGAGATTGATTTTAAGTATGCTGATGCCCTTACAACTGCGGATAACGTTGTTTCATTTAAATATGCTGTTAAGGCTGTTGCTGCAAAGAATAACTTGTATGCAACATTTATGCCAAAGCCGGTTTTCGGGATTAATGGCTCTGGAATGCACTGCAATGTCTCTTTGTTTAAAGATGGCAAAAATGCATTTTATGATGAGAATGCGCCATATCAGCTATCACAGGAAGCCATGTATTCAATAGGTTCGCTGCTTGAAAATGTTATGGGTTTTACCGCAGTGGCAAATCCTTCTGTTAATAGCTATAAGAGGCTTGTTCCAGGGTATGAAGCACCTGTATACCTTGCCTGGTCTCTTGCAAACAGAAGCGCCCTAATAAGGGTTCCCGCAAAACGCGGGAATGGCACAAGGATTGAATTAAGGTCTCCGGACCCGTCCTGCAACCCATACCTGGTTTTTGCTGTTATGCTTACAGCAATGCTTGAAGGGATTAAAAATAAAATAAATCCGCCAAAACAAACAGAAGAAAATATTTATGAAATGTGCGCAAAAGAAAGAGCCGAAAAAGGCATTGCATCTTTGCCTGGCGCATTAAATGAAGCAATTTATTTAATGAAAAGAAATGAGCTTGTAAAAAAAGCTCTCGGCGAGCATATTTATAATGAATTTGTTTCGTCAAAAGAAAAAGAATGGGATGATTACAGAACAAAAGTTTCCAGATGGGAAATTGATAATTACCTGTAATTTGATGTAATCCAAAGGTGGTTTACTGCTTTGATTGCATGATGCTTAAAAAGCTCCTGATTTTAGGAGCTTTTTTTCGTTTCTTTTTCTTTATCAAAATATCCTGTTTCAAAGGCTTTTGGAAGACTGAAGATAAGTGCTGTAAATACAATTACTAATTACCATCGTTACATCTGATGTATTAATAGATAACTTCCGTCATGATTATCTCCTTCATTTTGACAGCAAACAATTTTTTATGCTTTCCAGTAGTTCATTCATTTTATTATTAAGCATGTTTATAACTGGTATCATTTCATAACTGTTTTCTTTTATCCAGATATCTAGCACTTTGATGATTTTATTTCTATACACCTGTCTTCTATGTTTAGAATTTGATTTATAAGTTTGTTATACTCTTCATTCTTTTCCATAATTTACAGCCTTTTGTTGTTTTATAGTATCTTGTAGGTGCGGTTATAATATTAATATATTATTAAAATATTTGTATGGCAAGTAATATAGACAGAATTAAAGAAAATATCAGAATAAATATTAGAAAATACCGCAAAAAACGTGGCTTAACACAATTGCAGCTTGGTGTACAAGCCGATGTTGCAGAAGGCCATATAAGAGCACTTGAAGCAGGCAGAAAAAAACCTGGGCTTGATGTCTTGTGTAAAATTGCGGATGTACTTGAAATTGATGTACGTCTATTGTTTGAATAGCAAGTTTTATTTTATGTATCAATATTTGTAGCGTATACTGCGTTTTGTTCAATGAAGTCGCGCCTTGGGGCGACATTGTCACCCATTAATACATCAAAGAGTTGATCGCAAAGCATAGCATCTTCAATGCTTACCTTTAGGAGAGTTCTGTTTGCAGGGTCCATCGTTGTTTCCCACAATTGCTGCGGCATCATTTCACCAAGACCTTTAAACCTTTGAATCTGCATACCTTTTTTGCCTCTTTCATCCACAAGTCTTTGAAGCTGAGCAAAGGATGTTATTTCAGATTCTCCTTCAGGCGTTTCAAAGATTAATGCTTTTTCTTCCTCAATCAAGAATTCACGGATTTTAGGATAAGAATTTTTCAATCTCTCAAATTCTTTTGATTTAATCATATTAACCGTAATTAACGCGGGCTCTATGTCTTCGCCTAAATTTGCCTTAATATAATATTTTGAATTTTCAGGGTTTTGCGCCAATGTTACAGAATAATTCTTAGCTTCATCTATACCGTAGTTTTCAGCATGATCTTGAATGTAATGAGCAAGATAAGCATGAATTTCTTTCATCCTTTCTTCATTTTCAAAATCTTCAGGCTTGATTTCAGACCTTATTAAACCTCTTACAATTACAGATGGCATCTGGTTAATTATTGGGTTGTGGAAAGATTTATAGTATGTTGACATTGAATACAATATGTTTTCAAGATTATCGCCTGTTAGGGACTTTGATTTATTTTTGTCATGCAAAACAACGCTCTTTATACCTCTTTCTCTTACCATCTTTTCAAGGGCACGGTCATCATAAAGATATTCTGCAACTTTTCCAATTGTCACCTTGTATAAAGGCGGTTGTGCAATGTATACATAACCATTATCAATCAAGGGCTTTGCATATCTAAAGAAAAATGTTAAAAGAAGTGTTCTGATGTGCGCACCGTCAACATCAGCATCTGTCATAAAGATAATTTTGTGGTATCTTAATTTTTCAATGTTAACTTCTTCTTCGTTCTTTGAAATATTAATACCCATAGCCTGAATAAGAGACTGAATTTCATTGTTGTTGTACATTTTATCAAGGCGTGCACGCTCAACGTTTAAAATTTTACCTCTCAACGGCAAAATTGCCTGAAACATTCTGTTTCTGCCCTGTTTGGCTGAGCCGCCGGCTGAATCTCCCTCGACTATATACAGCTCACATTTTTCAGGTTCCCTGTTTGAACAGTCGGCAAGTTTTCCAGGTAGTGTTGATGTTTCAAGGGCGGATTTTCTCCTTGTTAACTCTCTTGCCTTCCTTGCAGCCTCTCTTGCTCTTTGTGCTTGTAATATTTTTTCAACTATGAGTTTAGCGTACTTAGGGTTAAACTCAAGCCATTCCATAAATTTATCCCTGACAGCATCATTTACAACTGGTGTTACTTCAGCATTTCCAAGTTTTTCTTTTGTCTGCCCCTCAAATTCAGGATTTGGAATTTTAACAGAAACTATTGCAGTTAATCCTTCTCTAATATCTTCTCCTGCAAGGTTTGTGTCGTTTTCTTTGATTAGATTATTCTTTCTTGCGTAGTCATTAACTACTCTTGTGATGCCGTTTCTAAAACCAGTGAGGTGTGTGCCTCCAAAGTGGGTGTTAATATTATTTGCAAAACACAAAACGTTTTCAGTATATGCATCAGTATATTGCATTGCAATTTCAACAACCGTGCCTTCAACGGCTTTTTCAATATATACTGGCTTTTCAAACATTACATTTTTATTTTTATTTAAATGTTCAACATAGCTTGCAATGCCGCCTTCATAGTGAAATGTGTGCTCTTTGCAATTTTTTTTATCTATAAATATCAGCTTTAAACCTTTGTTTAAAAAGGCCATTTCTCTGAATCTGTTTGCAATAACGTCGCAGTCAATCTCTGTAGTTTCAGTAAATATTTCGGGGTCAGCCCAGAATGTTGTCTTGGTGCCTCTTTTATCAGTTTCTCTTATTTTTTCAACAGGGTTAACAGGTTCACCCCTTAAATATTCCTGTCTGTGAACCCAGCCCTCACGGCTTACTTCAACAATATATTTTTCTGATAATGCATTTACAACTGATGCGCCAACGCCATGGAGTCCGCCTGATACTTTGTAGCCCCCATCTCCAAATTTTCCGCCAGCATGGAGCACAGTGTGCACAATTTCAAGGGCAGATTTACCACTATCTGGTTTGATATCAACAGGGATGCCCCTTCCGTTGTCTTCAACGGTTACAGAATTATCTTCATGCACTGTTATTGTTATTGTGGTACAGTATCCAGCCAAGCTTTCATCAATGGAGTTGTCAACAATTTCATATATACAGTGGTGTAATCCTCTTTGAGAGGTTGAGCCTATGTACATACCTGGGCGGAGCCTTACAGCTTCAAGCCCTTCTAATACTCTAATATTACTTGCATCATAGCTTTGATTTGTTGTTGTATTTGTCATGCTATCCCCTATAAAGTCTAAATTTGGCCGTATTGTTAGTTTAATCTACAATTAAACCTGCCTCCATAGTAATATTGTACTATAAAAAGGCAGGTGCGCAAATTTTGTGATATTATCCTTTTTTATTTACTGTTCCAAGATTTCTCTTGCGATATTTATTACATCTTTTTTATTTTTTAATGAAGGAAAAGCCTTTTTTAACAATTCGGCAAGTGTGGCCTCATCCATATCCAGATGAACTTCATATTTATTTTTAGATTTGGCTATTTGGGCCGCCATAGTAAACATATTTAATAATTCTAAAGCATCCTTATATGACATTTATCTTCTCCTTTGAATGTTCATATATTGTATTAAATTTGTTTTGCATCTCTAAATTTATTGCATTAATTTTATCAAATGAGCCGAAAGATACAATTATTGGAGCATAATCGTAACCGTTGTAAAAGAGGTTCCACTCATCAACCAGATAACGGTATTTATCCCAAAATTTTATAATACTTTTATAGTATCTGCGCACTATATCTTCTCTAGGCACATTATGTCCGCCGTTTCTAACTCTTTTCTCTACTCTTTCGATACAGGCTGTGCTATTTTGAAGAAAAGAGTATAAGAGGATAATTTTATAATCTTGCTTTCTGGCTTTTTCAATAATTCTTGCAATATTATTGCCGGATAATGTTGATTCTACTGCAAAAGATTTATTTAGTTTTAAAAAAAGGTTTAGTCTTTTAAAATATTCTTTACCTGCTGAAACAGGTACGCTATTAATCGCGTTAGGACATATTTCTTTAGCTATTTCATCAGCATTTAAAAATTCCAGGTTTTTTTCTTTCAGAAGTACTTTCGCCAAAGTACTTTTACCGCTTCCGTTTGCGCCTGCTATTATATATAAAATTTTATCGTTATTTGCCATAAACAATATTTTAACATAAATTTTCAGCGGCCCGCAAATTTTATTATTTACATGTTTTATATCATTGTAGAAAGAAAAAGGAGAGTCTTGTAAAATGAAAATTAATGGTATGGCAAATCAGGGAATGCAAAGTTTTGGCAGGTTGATTGTATCAAGAGATCAAACCACAAGAGATTTTATCGACGGATTGGTAACTGATAACAGAGCCCTCCAGCAAACCACAAAAATTTTTGATCAGATTAATAAATTTTCAGGTGACACACCTGTCTTCTTCAGAGCAAAGGGCGAAAATGAATCACGATTTACTCTTGAACTTTTTGATGGCAGGCATCCTTACGGGGCTTGTGATTACATACGAAAACATGATGATAACGACAATTTTAAAGAGAAGGCATTGAAAGAGCTTGGTAATCTCTATCGTAACTTCAAGCGTGAATTTGATAAGAACCAGGCAGTTAAAGATATGGAATATTGTAATGATTTTGCAAAAGAACTATTCGATCAATATGCGTAAAACGACTGCACTATTATTATAATTTTTGCTTTTAATCCAGGATAGATTTTGTCTAGCCTGGATTAAAAGTTTATTACGAGCGTTCTTATTGATGGCAGTCAGCATCCAAAAGAATCTGTATAATTATTAGATGCTTCTAACGAAAGATATAAAATGAAGGTTTCAGAGCTTTTAAAAGCAAATTAGCAAATCAAGTCTTTGGTATGCTTTTCTGTTGCCACATCTTTATCCACCATTGCGCATACTGCAGAATCTGACCATACATTTTCTACGGTCTCAACCATATCAATGACAGCATAAATGGGCAAAATGGCGCCCAAAAGACCAAGGGAAGCACCCGTTGAGGACATAAGCGACAAGGTAAGAAAATAACATCCCATTGGAACACCTGCATTTCCTATTGCTGCAAATATTGAAATAAACAGCCACAGAATCATTGTTCCTAAGCTTAGTTCTATACCTGAATTTTGCATAACAAATAATGAAGTAACTAGAATAAATGCTGCGCAGCCGTTCATATTAATCGTTGTGCAAATTGGCAGTACAAATCTTGATACAGAAGTGTTTATCCCAAGATTGTTTTCTGCCGCGGTCAATGTAACAGGTAATGTTCCAGCAGAGCTTTTTGTAAAGAATGCAAGGATGAGAGCAGGTGACATCTTCTGAAATACATATACAGGGTTAAGGCCCTTGAAAAGAAGAAACAGGGGAATTATTATAAACATTTGTATTAAATTTCCGCCAAGAACAATTGCTGTATATTTACCAAGAGCACCCATAATAGAACCTGTGGTCATTTGTGCGCAAAGCTGGGCACAAAAAGCGGCTATTCCAAGCGGAAGTATAAATAATAACCCACGGATAAGCACAAACAATAATTCTTGCAGCCCATATAATAGTTTAATCAGCACAGCTTTGTTTTCCGTATCAGGAGTGAAAGAAAGCCCGATACCTGCGGCCATTGCAACTATGATGACAGAAAGGATGTTGCCTGAAAGTAAGGGTTTTAATATATTATCAGGAATAATTGATAATATATGCTCATAATAAGAGATTCCGCCAACGCCCCCTGTTGCCATTTGGCTGGTTGTATTAAATGTAATATCTTGAGGAGCAAAAACAATATATAAAACGAGGCCAACTATAGCTGCAGCAAATGTGGTAAGTATAGTGTAAATTGCCGCATGTCCAAAAATTTTTCCTGTATTCTTTTTTGTGCCAAGTTCAGATAATGTTGTTATCACAGCAAGCGCAATTGTTGGTATAGCAATAAATTGAAAAAGTTTTGTAAAAATGGTTGCAATGAAGTTAAAAAGATTGTTTAGTTTTGCTATGCCGAGGCAGCCTAGTATTCCGCCAATAAGCATAGCGCTAATCCAGATTATCAGCTGCTTTTTTTGTCCGTTATGATTATTGTTGACGCCATTAATGCCATTAATACTTGTTTTTGCAGTTTCTTTTGGATTTAATTTATTTATCATAGCTTGTGCTTTTTATTTTATTATTCAACATATGTAATTTTAGCGCCAATAAAATAAAATGACAAAAACTGAATTGTTTATTCAATTTTACAAGCGATTATATAAGAAGTTCGTTGGAGTCTATGCTTGGGAGATAATGTGCATTTTCGTAATCGGTTGCCATTTTGCCAACTTTATGAATATCTTTATCAGATAAAAGCTTGCTGTCCTTTAGCGCCGGTATAAACCTTCTGATTGAAACACTATCGCCATCTTCATTTACCTGGATGTCTTTTTCTTCTTTCATAGTGCAGACTTCATATTTTTCCGTTATATTGTTATAGTGAACATGGTATTTTTGATTTTTGGCTTGCTCTCTGAGGAAATTATAATCGTCTGGTCTGGCATTTGCTGTACTTGTATATGTCTGCCAAGCATGCTGTGTTATTTTTCCAAAATTTTGGCTGCTTAAAAAACCTATTTTCAAAACAGTATCCCCTTCCTTTTAATAAATAATGTATGCGTGCACAAATGATATCATAAACATAAAATTTATTACAATATTTATCTTTTAATTTTTGAAAAATATAATCATTATTCTTGTAAAACAGTATTGTTTAGGGTATAACAGGTTTTATGAAAATAATAATTTACGGGGCAAACGAAATTGGCTCAATTATTGCTGGGGAGTTTTTTGAGGACCATGACATAATTGTTATAGATTCTGATGCTTCGCGTCTGGAAAAGTTTAATAATCTGGATTTGGCAACGATTGTAGGTGAAGCCTCAAATATTAACATTTTAAAAGATGCTGGAATTAAGGAAGCAGATGTTTTTATTGCTTGCACCTGCCTTGATGAAGCAAATATTGTCGCCTGTCTTATGGCAAAACAACTATCAAACGCTCTAACTGCCTGCTTTGTATCAAAAAAGGAGTGTAGAAATTCTTTGAATATAGTTAAAGAATCTATGCAAAAAGAAGGCTCCTTGTATATAGATTATGTTATATGGCCAGAAAGGCTTCTGGTGCAGGAAATTTTTAGGATAATCACCGTTCCCGATGCCATTAATGTTGAAGACTTTGCACAAGGCAGGGCAAAATTGCTTGAATATAGAATAAAGGAAAATTCTATACTTCTAGATAAAAAGCTCAAGGATGCTGCATTTAATGAAGAAACACTTGTTGCAGGCATCAAAAGGGAAGAAGAGCTTTTTATACCAAGGGGAGACGATGAATTTCGGCTGAATGATAAGGCGATTTTCATGGGTACAGCTGAAGGGCTTGATATAACTGCATCTCAGTTTTTTGTGGAAGAAAATGTACGTCTCAAAAGTGTAGCCATAATTGGCGGAGGTACCGTTGGCTTTGAGCTTGCAAAGTCTCTTGAAAAGACCCAGATAAGAACGAAATTGATTGAAAAGGATTTTAAGCGCTCTGAGTTTTTATCACAGAGCCTCAAAAAAACTCTAATTTTAAATGATGACGGCACAAACCTTGAGCTTTTGGGGCAGGAAAATATAGGTGAGTGTGATGTTGTAATATCTGTAACTGACAGTGATGAAAAGAACCTTCTCTGTTCTTTGCTTGTAAAACAACTAGGCACAAAGAGAGTGATTACAAGGGTGGAACAGATGGCAACAGCATCCTTGTTTGAAAAAGTAGGTGTAGATGTGGCTGTTTCGCCAAAGAAAGCTGCATTAAATGAAATTAAGAACAGAATTGTTGACTACAAGGAAGGACTCCTTGCAACAGTTGAAATGGGGCTTGCGGAAATTCTTGAAATCAATATTTCCTATGGTTTTAATGAAACTGTTCTTATGGATTTAAGGCTGCCAAGACGTGCTGTAATTGCCATTATACAAAGAGGCTCAAAGGTAATTATTCCAAAGGGACAGACTATTATAAAAGGTGGCGATTCATTAATAATTTTTACAAAGACTGAGGATGCTCAGGAAATAAGAAATTATTTTAATAAGCTTGCAAAAGATTAATGTTTAAGATGGCGAAAACAGGTACGAGATGAAGCTAAACATTGTAATAAATACGGTCGGAATAATATTAAGATACATCGCAATTGTTATGTTCCTTCCAGTGATATTTGCAATTTACTGCAGGGAATATTCTTCAATCTTTCCATTTTTTACAGCTTCAATGATATCTTTATTTTTGGGCTATTTATTCTCTTTGAATGAGGCAAGTGAAAAAGATATAGACACAATTAACAAGGCCGAGGCGCTGGCAATTGCTTTTTTTGCATGGTCATTTTTTGCGCTCATTGCCTCAATTCCTTACCTCTTTTATAAATTAGGAATCGTAAATTCTTTATTTGAAGCGGTTTCTGGTATTTCAACCACAGGCGCAACCATTCTGAAAGATTTTTCAATGTATCCCAAAACTTTTTTCTTTTACCGTTCTATGACACAATGGTTTGGCGGAATGGGAATAATTGTTTTGTTCATTGCAGTTTTGCCTAAGTTTGCTGTCGCAGGGAGGCAGATGTTTTTTGCTGAGTCTCCAAATCCTGTTGAAGAAAAAGTGACACCAAGAATACGTCATACAGCAAGCTGGCTTTGGGGGATATATCTTGGGTTAACCATTATTCAGATTATTATATTAAGGCTTTTAGGGCTTGATTTTTATAACAGTATTTGCACTGCCTTTTCAACCGTAGGTGCCGGTGGGTTTTCTCCTAATGCAGATAGCATTATAGGCTATAATAATGTTTTTGTCACAACAACTGTTTTGATTTTTGCTTTTCTTGCGGGGACGAACTTTATATTGATGTATAAATTTTTTGTACAAAGAAAATTTCAGGCGCCGTTTAAAAGTGAAGAATTTATTACATATCTTGTAATAACACTCACGATTTGTCTTTTGATTGCATTTTCATTATGCAAAAATATGCATTTTACAATACCAGAAGGCATTCTGACAGGATTATTTCAAACCGTAAGCGTTATGACATCAACCGGCTTTGCCTCCTCTGATTTTGCAAAGTGGGATTTTTCAAGTAAACTTTTGCTTCTTTTGCCTATGTTTATAGGTGCCTCTGCTATTTCAGCGTGTGGCGGGCTAAAGATTTTGCGTTGGATTTTTGTATTTAAGTATATTAAGAGAGAGTTAAATAAAATTGTCCATCCAAAAGGTGTATACCCTATAAGGATTGAGGGTGCTGCAATTAGCCAGGAGACAGCAGGACAGATGATGGCATTTGTGATTTTTTATTTCGCACTTTTTGCAATTAGTTCGTTTTTGGTTGCATTTATTGAGAGAGATGCCACTATTGCTGTTGTTGGTTCTATATCATCGCTTGGAAATATAGGCCCTGGCTTTGGTAATATTGGACCATTGAATCATTTTGATGATTTAAGAGTTTTGACAAAGTTTGTATTTATGTTTGATATGCTGATTGGAAGACTTGAAATAATACCATTTTTGGCTATTTTGCATAAAGACTTATGGTCTCTAAAGAGGTAAAAATTTAACCGTCTCTGTAGACATTAATTCTGCTTAACTTTCTGAATGTCTTCAATAACCATTTGCATACCAGGATAAAATACAGATGTCCCCTATAAAGGATAGCTAATAAAAAAGATAAAACTTACTTTTTTATTTTAGATTATTCTTCAAGCTCTTTTCCAGTGCTGCTTCAAGGGTTTTTACCTTGTTTTCAAGGGTTTTTACGCGCAGTTCTGAATCATCAGCCCCGATTGAGGTTTTTTCGTATTGCTTCTTAAGCGCCTTTTGTTTTCTATTCATCATAGTGTATACTATAAAGCCGCCCATAATAAGGCCTAAGACAAAATAACTGATAAAATATAAAATACTGTGGTGCATTGTTTATCTCCTTATAATATCAAAAAACCGTTTGAAATCTTCATCATACTGCTCCTCGCTTAATTGGAATTCCATAATCCTGCCTGAGATAGGATGTGTAAAGCAAATATAATAAGACATTAAAAGTTGCTCTTTTGTTTTAAGATTCATCCTGCTTTTAAAACCTTTTGCGCCATATAAAGTATCACCATATACGGGATGGTTCATTGATGCCATATGGCAGCGAATTTGATGGGTGCGGCCTGTCTTTAGCTCGACCTCTAAAAGTGTTGTATCATCAAGTCTTTGAATCACCCTGTAGTGCGTTATGGCTTCTTTGCCTTCATTTGAAACATTCATTTTTACGGTTTTATTCATATGATGAACAAGGGGTTTATTTATTATTCCTGAATCTTCCTGAATACAGCCATAAACAACAGCAAGATATTTTCTTTTTGCAGTTTTATTCTGAATCTGCTTTTGAAGATTAAGGTGCGCTTTATTTGTTTTTGCTACAAGGATTAATCCTGATGTGTTTTTATCAAGCCTGTGCACTATTCCTCGCCTTTCATCCCCCTGGATGTCTGATAAATTACAGCCATAGTATAAAAGTGCGTTTACAAGGGTGCAACTTGTGTTATTTGGTGTCGGGTGGGTTAAAATGCCTTTCTGCTTATTAAGGACAAGAAGACTGTCGTCTTCATAAATAATATTAAGTTGTATATTTTCAGGTACGATAGGCGGATTTTTGGCCATAGACTCATTTATTTTAATTACATCCCCAATCTTTATTTTATAAGAGGCTTTTATTTGCTTTGAATTTACAGTGATAGCACCTTCTTCAATCATTTTTTGGACCTTTGACCTTGTAATAGCACTTGATTTATTGTTACTAGAGCAAGTCGGCAACATATTTGTTATTGCAAAATCAAGCCTTGTGTTATTGAATTTTTCATCAGCTATAATTTCCATAATGATACCTATTTTAAAAGTTCAGCCTGCTCTACAGCAGTATCTGTGGCATCCTCATTGTGCTTTTCAATTATACGTTTCTTAAATTCATCATAGAATATTAATATTGCTAGAGAAAAGATTGAGATACTAATCAAAATATCAAAAAAGTTGAACACAGCAAAGTTTACAAAATTCAATTTTATAAAATCAATTACATATCCTTCCGCTAATCTTTCTGCCAGATTTCCTAAAATACCAGCTGTGAGGGATGTTATGGTTAAAATCTTATATTTATCGTCAAATTCAAGCTTATTGTATGAATATATAATAATAGCTAAAAGTGCTATAATTCCAAAAGCTGCAAGTAGATTTGTGTAGTCATTAAAAAGGCTGAAAGCTCCTCCTGTATTTTTCAGATATACAAAAGAAACAAATGGGTTATCTTTCGTTATAATCTGCATATCGGGCCTTATGCATAAATCCCTTATTGATATGCCAAACTGCCACAAGACAAGGCTTGTTATTATGTAGAAAATAAAAGCTCTTTTATCTTTTGGCATAGCCTATAAGGACTCCTCTGCGGTTTCTTTTCCCGTATTGTTATTAGCCTTGGCTTCACCATCTAGAAGCTTTTTAACGTATTCTCTATCGACTGCATTCCTTTTTTGTGGATAAACGTTCACCCTCTTCATAATGAATGCAACGCCAGACATTTTATAGTTTATTGCTGTCTTTTCTTCATTTAGCGAGATTTCTGTAATTCCAAGAGAAGCAAGAGAATATTCGTTTATTCCTTTTTTGTTTGCTATAACAAGCCTTTCAAGGGTACCATCTTTAGGCACCTTTCTAAATGCATCAAAAGGCGTGCTTGGTGGATATTTAATCTCTTCCCTTGTTATGGAGGCAAGCATAATAGAGTTTTTCGGTTTATTTTTGGCATTCAGGCTTATGCAATATTCTTTCCCTTCCTCTACAACTGGAGGAGATAATATTCCAATCTTCATATCCTCTGTTGTGCCGTATTTTATAGCAGTCTCTTCTGTTATGATATTATCAGAATAAATCTGCCATCTTCCGTTATTTTTTTTAAGATAAACAACATAATGACAAATGCTCTCCATCGTGCCAAACATTTTTTCATCTAAAACAGGTTTGTTATTAATAATGGCTTGAGTTGCCGTTTGCCTCTTTGAGGTTGATGTGTCAATAAGTTCAACGCTTGCCCAGCCTCCATGCACATTGATGGATTTTATTTTGCTCTTATATGTGATATCAGGATAGCTCTTAAACGTATCTTTTACTGATGCAAAAAATGCATCATAGTTAAAGCCGTCATAGCTTTTATAGTCTTTTGAGTAATAATTTTTTATATTTTCAATATCATGCTCATTTGAATATTTGTTTAAATCATTTATCAGAGTCCTGATTTCAGCCTTTTCTTTTTTGTATGTAGCCTCAGCCGCTAAAGTGCTTTGGCTTTCATATGGTAAAGATAAAAAAAGCATAATAAAAGGCAGCGCCAAAAATATAAAAAATTTCCTCATCGTTTTTCCTTAAAACTTCTTCTTATAATTATTCTATCATCTTTGTTTAAAAATCATATAGTACTTTTGTTCACCATAGTATAAAATTACCTGATAGAATTCTCTTTCTATGTCATTAACCTCAATATATGCCTTTGGTGCGGGCATTCTCTGGGTTTTTTTCGGAAAAATTCTGCCGATAGTATTAGAAAAACCGTTTCCCAATTTTTCCCAAAAACCTCTTTTTCTTTCAGGAATATACTGATCATAGAACATTGGTGCCACCAGGTCAGTTTCATATACTGGTATAAGGTATTTTACCCTGCCGTTTTCCTTAAATAATACAAAATTTTTTCCATCCCTTTTTCTTGGGGTTAAAATGTAGTAGCCGGGTTCTATTTTTATATCTTTGAATACAAAGGGTACACCCACCCTGAATAGTGGATATGGAGAGTACATATATTTTGTGTAATCTTCTGCCTGATAAGGGTCTATTCCAAACATATATTCAAAATCAGCAGGCTCAAGTTTATTATAAATTTCTTCATATGTGTCTTTTTCATTTGCATAAAGAGGAACCATGAATGCCATTGTACATATGAAGGCAAGTAATATAAAAGTATTTTTTAGGATGGTTTTTGGATTTTTCATAATTAAATGTTTAATTTTTATTTTATATAAGGCAAGTTCTGATTATAGATTATCCTATATATAATTTTTCGCTGTTCAGAATTTCTTTTATGTTGAGTACCAGATATAGTTTATCGTTTTTAACATATTCAATAACTTCATTTTTGTTTTCAGATTTTATTCCTTTGTTTTTTCCGCTAAAAAGTTCGTTTGTCTGAATATTTAATGATTCTGAGATTTCATCAACTATAAATCCTATATTAAAATCTTTTGATTCTATTACAATAATTGTTGATTTATCAGTAATTTCTGTAGGCTCATTGTCAAAATACCTATTAAGGTCAATTATTGTAATATAATCACCCTTAACGCTCATCAAACCTTTTATGAATTCAGGCGTGCAGGGCACCTTTATGATTTTTGTTTCGGAATATTTGTAAAACCCGCCAACATATGCTATTTCAAGGCAATATGTGCTGTTTTTGATGTTAAAGCTTACATATACATCTTTATTTTTCAACAGTTTGTAAGATGTTCCCTTGCTTTTTTCAACAAGTTGCATCTTTCTTTGGTGCAGAGTTTCTTTAGATGAAATATCTCTGGGTAAAAGCCTTGCAGCCTTTTGGTTAAAGTTTGTCTCGGAATTATTGGTTGATTTCATCCATTCTTCAAGCGCTTCAAGGTTTATTACGGTTGTGTTGTTGCCATTATCAAGGTAGATTCCTTTTGTGAATGTGCCTGCAGCTGAATACGGGGGAGGGGCAATTATTGTTGAATCAATCTTCTTGATATCAACAATCGAATCTGCGATTATACCATAAATTGCATCTTGTCCTTGAATGATAAGAATATGTGTGTTCATATCATATTCTTTTGTTTCAATATTTAGGATTGTCCTTAAATCAATTATGTGGATGATTCTTCCTCTATATTCAAGGATGCCTGCAACATATGAGGGCATTTTTTCAGGGTATTCAAGCTCCACCAATTTTATTATTTCAAGTATTGAAAGCGCACTGAAAGCGTAGGAAGTATTTCCTATTTCAGTAAAAATAAATATATCATTTTCCTGAATATTTTCACTTGCTATAACTTCATTCATTTTCAATTATAACCCTGTTCTTACCTGATTTTTTAGCCCTATATAAAGCCATATCGGATTTTTCAATTAAATCTGAAGGCAGACGCATTTCCTTTGAATATGTGGTCGCGCCAATACTAATTGTAACATTTATCTTTGCATCATTGTAGATAAAGTCTCTGTTTTCAATATTTTTCCTTATCCTCTCAAGGGGCATAACCACATTATTTATACAGGTTTCAGGCATAAGGACGCAAATTTCTTCTCCGCCGTATCTATATACAAAATCAGTCTTTCTAAGGGTGTCTGTAAATATATGCGAAACCTCTCGCAGGATATAATCACCGGCCTGGTGTCCGAATGTGTCATTTACTGCCTTAAAATTATCAATGTCTGCCATTGCAACGGAAATGATTGTGCCATATCTTTTTGCCCTTTCAAATTCCTGCCCTAGAACGCTCTCCAGGTGGCGTCTTGTGTATAGTTTTGTTAATTCATCAGTAATAGAAAGGTAACAGGTTTTTGTGTATAAAAATTTGAGCCTCAGATATAAATCCAGCTCAGATTTTGCTGTGGGCATAAATTTTAATTTATTCCATTCAATATTTTGTGTGGAATAAAAACAAACTTTGCCTATCAAGTTGTTTTCATAATAAAAATCAAACTCTTTTCTTGATTGAAATTCATCTGTGTTTTCAATCACATTCTCGCTGTTTGTTTTATTTACAGTCTCTATCTCGAAATCATCTACACAATCTGGCAGTATCTGTCTCCAGATATCTAAAAAAACGCCTTCTTTTAATTTGCATTCCTGTGTATCAAAAATAAGCCTTTTTTTATGGGAAACATCAGGAGAATGAAAATATATACATGCAACGTCATACTCAATGATTGTAGATAATATTTTAAAAATCTTTTCGCCAATTATTTTGTCATCTGCAGTATAGTCTGTTAAATTTCTGAATTCATTTGTAATGGTTGATTTCATAAGGGCATCATCAAGGATTTTGTTGATTTGAAAGATTATACCCTCTTCATCAAATTCATATGTTTTTAACAAATCTTTATATCTTTGAAAGACGGGAAATTCACTTATTGTTTCATCTGAAATTTGAATTATGTTTTGAAAGTCTGAATCTTTTTGTATGAAACGGTTTGCCCCTGACTGTGATGCCCAAAATTTGTCCAGTTTTTTATCCAAGACTGTAAGCATTATTATTGGAATTTGTTTTGTTTCAGGGTTGCTTTTTAATAGCCTGCAAAGCTGATATCCGCCAAGATGCGGCATAATGACATCACAGATTATTAAATCTGGTGCAGTTTTATATACCTTTACAAAGCCATCTACACCATTTTGCGCCGTTTCAACCTCATAGCCTGCCCGTGTAAAAAAAATCTTTAGGCTGCTTAGTTGTGTGACACTATCATCTATTATCAGAACTTTTTTTGCCATAATTAAGAATATCTAATATAATTAAGTTAGATTATACATTATTTTACGAAAAAGGGGAATTATGTTTAAAGATTATAAAAAACGCAACACGCTCTCAAGTGAACTTACCCAAAAAAGCATAATTGACATATCAGTGCTTTTTGCAATTTTTACTCTGATTGTTGTTGTGTCTGTGTTCCTTAATGTGGAGCCTGTAATCCTGGCTTCAATTATGGTATTTCTTTTTATACTTGCTGTTCTTGTTTTTGAGTTTACCAAAAAACGCGTTAAAAAGAGAGTAGATGGTATCGTTTATGATGTAATAGACATTGCAAATGATGAAACAAAGAAGATTGAGGGCGTTACAAATAATCAAAAGGAAAATATTAATCTTTCTTTTGCTAAGCTGACAAACATAGTTTCTCTTATAGAAAATCTTAAAGAATATATAACATCAATGAACAGCGTAATTAATGATACTAGGGCAAAAACTCACCATTCGCTTGAGTTTACCAATACAGAACATCTCGCTGTGAAGGCAAATATTGAAAAAATGTTTGCTATAAGACACAAAATCCAGACCATTGCGGAGTTAATCCTTGAATTATCTGAATTTATCCAGTCTATTTCATCTACAATTGGCGTTGTTGAGGATATTGCTGAACAGACAAACCTTCTTGCCTTGAATGCTGCAGTTGAAGCTGCAAGGGCTGGCGAGCATGGCAAAGGCTTTGCTGTTGTTGCAGGTGAAATTAGAAAACTTGCTGATGAAAGTAAACAAGCAACAACCAAGATAACATCCCTTATTACAGATATTCAGCAGACAACAAATTCAACCGTTATGGCAACAGAAGAGGGCACTAAAGAAATTGAATCAGGGATTGATTTGGCCCACAGCATAGGCTCAAACATTGAAGAGTTGATGGGCCTTATGAATGATATATCATCAAGTGTTAGCGATATTATATCTTCTGCTGATAAGCTCAAAAAGGATACCAACAATACAGGCAACTATATTAAAGAATTAACTGGAATGCTAGAGGTTAATTTTAAAATAACTGAAGAAAATTACAAAAACGTCGAAAGTCTTCATGCTTTGACAAAAACATTTAAGACATCAGTTTTGGATGAGTAGCTGGTTTTTTTACCATGGTTAAAGGTGCTTTTTATTTAAAGCCTATAATATATTGACAGGTATAGGCGAATAAGGGCGTAAATAAGGGCAGCTTAAGGGCACAAAGCAAGATAAACATTGATTACCGGGTTAAAATAATGGAATTTTTACAGGAAGAACTTGATGAGATTTTAAATATTTTCCAGCAAGAGAGCGGCGAGATATTGCAATCTATGGATAAAAATTTGCTTGCACTTGAAAAAAAGCCCAGCAGTGTTGAAATTGCTATGCATTTATTCAGGGAAGCCCACAGCCTTAAAGGCTCAGCCAGAATGCTTGGTTTTAATAATATTCAAAATATTGCCCATAAAATTGAAGATATTCTTGGTCTTATAAAAGAGGGCAAGCTCATCCCAACTTCAAACGTTACCGATACTATTTCAAGTGCTTTGTCATTCATTGCAATGCTTATTGAAAAAACAATTCAGCAAAAAAGTGAATTCATTTGTGTCGATACAGAAATCCATATCAAGAAGCTTGAGCAGATAGTTAATGACTGCGATGAAAATAAAGGTGCTGTCCAGGTTTTAGAGAAAGAATCCGTTAAGTTTTCAGAAACAAAGAGGAAAATTTTAAAAAAGCTTAATGTTATTGAAGACTGCCTCACAGGAATTATATTTATATACTCTAAATGCGCCCAGGAAAATAATTTTAGTCAAATTACAGATATGAGGCCGATTATAAGAAGGCTGTCAGAGATTCTCTTTGAAATCGGCCTTCGTGATATGGATGATATTGCAAAACAAATCTTTGATATCTCGGCAAATATATCTGCTTCTGAATCACATAATGCTTCAGATGGGCTAGTCCTTGATTTAAATCTTAAAATCAATGAACTTGTTCAGTATTTTAATAAAGTATGTAAAGACGAAGATATTAATGTTAAGAATTATTACGAAAATGCATACAAAATGGTTTCAAAGGAGCCAAGGGCATTCAGAAATGAAGAGCCCAGGGAAACCACCCCTCAAAATAAGCTCAAAAATGCCGAACTTCTTGATTTGATTACAAATCTTATTAATAAACTGCCATCATTGTATGAGAGTAAAATTGGCCTTGCAGAGGTGAAAAGCCTTATAAATGAAATAATTTCAAGGATAGAAAGAGAAGAGTTTAAAAAAATCTTTGTAACCGTCCTAAGAATTATTGCAATATATGAAAACAATAATACCCCTTTTGATAAAGATGCATTGGGCATTATAAAAGAAATTGCAGAAGTTTCTGCAAATATTATAAAAAACAGGCTTTCAAAAAAATCATACAAAGATACAACAGATGAAATTGAACTTTTAAACCAGAGGGCAATAATTGTTGAGCAGATGGTGCAATTTTCACTAAATAGCACAATGCCGCAAATTCAAAGCAAAAAAAGTAAAACCAAGATAAAAATGCAGCAATTAAGCTCTAATGACTGGCTTACAAGCTTTGATACCACTGCAATTAAGACCTTGAGGGTTGATTCCAACAAATTAGACCAGCTTGTAAATCAAATCGGTGATTTAATCATTACCAGGATAAAAACCAGAGAACTTTTAACGCTTGCAAAGAATATTCAAAACGAACTTATGGACTGGCAGAAAAATTATCATAAAGTAGGCTACTATATGAAATTTTTCGATAAGAAATATCTTGCAAACTCCACCCCTGAAGAAACCTTTCGGAATATGCAGTCGCTTGTTGCTTATAATAAGCAATTGATGTCTCTTCATGGGGTCAATTCAGAGCGCATGAATACCGTAATAAAAAGAATAGATGTTCTAATGAGGCAATTGCAGGAAAATAATTCAAAATTATTCTCAACCTCATCGGCGCTTGAAAGTATGGTTAAAAAAATGCGCGTACTGCCGCTTTCAACTGTTTTTGGATTGTTTCCAAGGATGGTGCATAATATTGCAAAAGATAAAGGCAAGGACATTGATTTTAAAATAGAAGGTGCTGAGGTTAGCGCTGATAAAAAAATCATCGAAGACATAAAAATTCCCATTATGCATATAATAAGAAACTCTATTGACCATGGGATAGAGGAGCCTGAAGAGAGACTTAAGGCAGGAAAAAGCAAAGTTGGCAGCATTGTAATTCAGGCTATTCAAAGAGAAAGCAAAATTATTATCAATATCAAAGATGATGGCAGAGGAATTGATGTTGAAAAAATCAAACAAAGAGCCATAGAAAAAGAATTATTAACAAGAGAAGAAATTAATAATCTTCCAGAAGAGCAGATAGTAAATTTAATATTTTATCCTGGTTTTTCAACTGGCGACACTGTGACAGAGCTTTCAGGCAGGGGGCTTGGGCTTGATATTGTCCACACAAAGATTTCCCAGCTAAATGGAAGAATTGATGTGTTTTCTGAATTTAACAAAGGAACACTTGTTACAATGGAATTGCCTACCGCAATGGCAACCCTAAAGACATTCATTACAATGGAACATGGGCAATTATATGCCCTGCCTGCTTCATCAATTCAGACAGTTCTAAGAATTAATCCATCAGACGTTTTTGTTCGGGACGGAAAAAATCATTATATCCACAATGGTGAAGTAATACAGGTTTACACCTTATCGCAGATTTTAGAGCTTGAAAACAGGCCAAGGGAAAATGACAAATATACACTTGTTATTGTACAGTCTGAAAATTTAAGGCTTGGCATCATCATACAAAAATTGATAAGCGATCAGGAGATTCTGCACAAAAAGCTCTCTCCACCTTTGTTTAAGGTAAAAAATATTGCAGGAATTACTACTCTTGCAAATGGTGATATGTGCTTGATTTTAAATATGACAGATATTTTAAATACAACGATTTCAAGAAAAATTTCAAGCAAAATAATTCCATCAACAAGGGCGCAGAGGCTGGAAGAAAATTCTAAGAGAAAAATCCTTGTGGTAGATGATTCTTTGACAACAAGAACCCTGCAAAAGAGTATACTTGTTGGTTGTGGTTATCAGGTTACAGCACTAAGCGGGCCAGATGAAGCTTTTAAGGCTATTGAAAATGAAAAATTTGATTTTATTATAACAGACCATGAAATGCCCTCAATGTCAGGCTATGACTTTGCAAGAAAGATTCGAGCTAATAAAGAGCACGCAAGAGTTCCAATAATCGTTTTGTCATCGGTAAACAGGCATGTTCTTGAGAAACTCTATGAAATGGCTAATGTACAGGAGATTATTCAAAAGGATGACTTTGAACAGAAAAGATTTATTGAAATTATAGATAAATACATGAAGGCCGGAATTGATTATAAATAGTGGTTTTGAGGCATACTAAGCATATGGATATCAATGAATTTAAGAAAAATTATCTATCTTCAGCTCAAACCCTTGAACACAGTGAACTTTCAGCAAAATTAAGCCTGAAATTCTTTAAAGAATTGTTAAGGTTTTTTCCTGAAATAAAAGTATTCAACAATCCTCAAGACTTAACACTTCTTAAATATGGTGCAATGCTGCATGATATTGGGGTTATGTTTGAAAAAAACAAAAAAAATCCACCCAAACCGCACCACAAAATAGGAAGAGATCTTATTTTGGAAAATAAAATCTCTGGGCTGGATGAAGCTCAAAACCTTGTTGTGGCAAATATTGTGAGGTATCACAGAAAATCTTTGCCTGATGAAAATCAGCATAAATGTTATAAGATGTTAAGCAAAAATGATAGAAAAAAAACAGACGTTTTTGCCTCAATAGTCAGGCTAATTGATGCTTTTGACTATAATCATTTTAATATGGTGGATGATTTTAGTTTGGATTTTGATAGGAATCAAAGAATTTTGACAATTGACCTTGGGGTGAATATAATGTTGAATATCGGACAGGGAGCGGCTTTGAGCAAGAAAAAACAATTCTTGGAAAAAGTTTTTGACATAGAGGTTTTATTTAATTAAATGAATATAAAAAAGCGTATTTTCAGTGTTTCAGCCTTGCTTATTTTATTGGCTGTAAGCCAGGTGGCACAAGCATTTAACGGTATAAGTGCTGGAATTTCCTATGATTATGTTAAGGATGTAAATGAAAATGTAATATATTCTGCGCCCTTTGATATGGCTGATATTCCAAAAGTTAACTATGCTGATATAGGCTATTTTATTGGCTTTAAGCCTATTAATATTCTGTCAACCCTTGAAATTATTGATTATAAACATAATAATACCAATAATATCCGTACAAATAGGCCATTGCAGACACCCACTGCCTATAACATTTCTTTTGAAAATGGCGGAGAAGTGCAATCTCAGCTAAATGCAGCAACTCTTGAAGAACTTGTGAGGAAAAATCCTCAAAAGGCAGAGTATATCTTTGCTTTGGCGGCAAAGCTAAAAAATGAAGGGGATTACGCACGTGCAATTTTAGAGGTCGATAAAGCTCTAAAACTCAACTATAACTATGCTCTTGGGCATTTTCTCAAGGCTGATATTTTAAGAAAAACCGGAAATTTTAAAGAAGCCGCAAAAGAATATTCAAAAACCCTCGAAATCAACCCATACTGTACCGATGCATACTTTAATATAGCTAAAATGCTTGAGGTAAGCGGAAATATAGATCTTGCAATAAATTATTACGAAATGGCATACAATATAAACCCGAATGATTTAGAAATTCGTAATCAAATTTTAAAATTAAGCCGTAAACGCGTATCATTACAATAATTGAGCTATTTTTTGTACGTGCAGAAGCAAAAAGACTCAAAAATACTTTTATCATCTAAATAATATTCTAAATGTATCATAAAACCTTGCTATGCAAGTTTTTCTGCTTGTTTTTACAGTAAAATTTATGTTGATTGATATATTTAACAATCTGCAAAGCTCTATGCTGCAAGGATTTAGCACCCATAAATTCTCACTTTTTAAAATTAATACACATCTTTAAATCCCTAAAACCCAATAATAATGCTTGCTGCACGTATACTTTATCTCGAAAACTCTTGCCAAATGCACCTTAATGCTTTTAGTGGTTTTTCATTTATGAAAAACCAATATTTTTAATAGGTTGAAAATCTTATTATAATGAGATTATAGCTTTTTTGCACGCGCAAAATAGTTATGTTGCTTGCATTATAGCTATATTTTTATTAAAAATAATCCAATTGTATTGTAACATAAGCGTTTAAGCTTATTATTTTCTTGTAAATTATTACTATTGTTGCATTAGCACGTGATGAAATCTTTAAAAACCTTGTAATATCTTGCTCTTAGATATTTCAAGCATTTCCATATGCCTGCTTGTGAGCATTTTTTGTTCATAATTTTGCTGAAAGCCATTGTGGACAAGGCTTTTATAGTTTGCACGTAGGGCAATTTGTTTGAATCCATTGTTAAAATCTCAGGACGCCAATGTTAAAGCAAAATTTTTTAAATAAACACTGCAGAATATTGCCTGGCTAATTTTTGTCATCTGTAGAAAATTTATCCTAAAGTTATTTTTGCAATTAAATTTTCAACCAGCTCTAAAAATTTTTGCCTGTCGCTTTTTGGGTATAAGATCTCGCAATATTCTCCATATTTTAAAAGTCTGTTAAAAAGCTCTGTCTTATCTTCTTTATTGTTTGTCACAATAAGCGCACCATCACTATCCATCGCTATTTCACCTTCTTTTAGAATGTAGTTGTTTTTTAGCCTGCCTGTGATTTTGAATGTGGTTGAAAGTCCAAAATCACCCCCTGTGCTTGTTATCGGTGTTCCCTTAATCTCTTCTATGCCATCCAGTGCGAAATTTTTATTTACATTTTTTTTGTTATCATAGGCGAAAATACTTGCAGAATCTTGGTAATAGCGAAACGAGATGGGTGTTATGGTATAGTTTTTATTTTTGTAAACTATTTTAACCATGGCGGAATTTTCATCCATAAAGCGGGAAAGAATTTCAATTTTATCTCTGTATTTTAACGAAATTTTTTCACTCCAAGAATTCTTATTTTTATTGCTTTTTAGGCATATTTTTTTATATTTTTCATATTCTGTTTTGTGGGTGAGTACAAAAAGTTTATCCAAAAATTTCAAGAAGGCTGCATAATTTGTTTTGCAGTTTATATTGCTGCTGATTTTCTCAAACTCTGCAAGGGTTTCGAGCTCATCTGCTGAGAAATTTAAAATAGGGTATTTGATATAAAATTTATTTTTCTTTTTTTCAATGAAGCACCCAGCCTCTCTTAGGGTTTTGAAATATTTTGTGATAGTTTCTTTGTTAATAAAAATATTCTCAGATTCAAGCCCCAGAAGAATTTCACTCATATTTCTAGGCTCTTCTGTCAACATTTTTAATATTTTTATTATTCTATATGGCGTAGTGAGGCTTTTTAATTTCATATATTTTCCTTGTAAGCACCCGTTATAACAACTTTTGGCTGTGCATATATTTTTTTCTTATTGCCATTAGCTTTTCTATATATTCTGCTTTTGTTTCTTTATTTTTGATTTCAATTAAATCATCTCCATAGCTTAAAAGCCTTTGAACTGCTGCAAAAGAATTATCAGCCTCTAATTCTATATTTATATAATTACCATTTTCTTCCAGGATTTTTTCTTCATCAAGCAAGTTAAAGTGTTCTTTGGTCTTTGGTTTGAGCTTATATATTATTTTAGTATTTTTTTGCTGCTTGAGTGTTTCTTCATGATTTAGAATTTTTATAATTTTTATAATTCCTTCTGCCCTTAAAACGGTTTTATCGGGGTAATTCTTTGATATGCCTGTGATGTAGACTTTTTTATTGGAATATTTCATTTCCTTTAATTTTATTGAAATTTCCTTAATGCCTGAATTGGGTGAATTATAAAGAAGTAAAACCTCTTTTTTCCTTTTTGAGAGCGCATTTAGTTCGTTTAAAACTTGAAAATCAATATTGGTAATGCTTTCAAAGTTTAACAATTCATTTATCTGTCCTTCGTCTAAAAGAAATTTGCATGTTTTTTCTAAAAATTTATAAAGTCTTAATATATAGCCGAATTTCGCAAGGCCTATAACTGCCTTTTTGGTATTTAAAAGAACCCTCATCTCTTTTTTTGAAAGCTTAATTTTGATAGGGCTCCAGTTTATTTTATATCTGTAATTGTTACTTTTACCCGTGTTTTTGATATCAAAACCAGCCATTTTAAGCGTATTGATATCAAGGCGTATTGTTTCTTTTGTAATATTATTTAATGCATAATCAGGATTTGTCTTTAGTTTTTCCAATATTTCGTTTTTTGACAACTCTTCAGACAGTAGCATATTTAAAATAAACAGTACTCGAAAGCCTGTTATTGAAGCCTTTTGTTTTAATTCCATAAGTTCTATTTTTCAAAATAACCCAGCATGTGTAATTATAATTGTTAAGTTCTATTAAGTCAAATTTTGTTATAAAGTTAATTTTTTGTTATAATGCATCTAATAAAAATAGTTAGGTTTGATAAATATGAAGGAGCATTTTTAATGTTGTCTAGTGAATTAAGCAACGCTGAATACGAGCAGCTTTTGGCGCAGTATGAGTATTGTTTCAAAAAAGGTGATTTAATTAAGGGGCTTGTTATTGGCTATGATTCAGAGGGTGCTGTTGTTGACATTGGTGCAAAAACTGCCGCTATTTGTCCTGATAGAGAGGCAAAGTTAAACAGGGAAGACAACATTCAGGATATTCTTAAAAAAAGCGAAACTTATGAATTTTTAATAATAACAGATGAAGATGAAAACGGGCGTTTCACTATTTCATATAAAAGAGTGGCCAATGCCTACAGCTGGAAACAATTAGAGGAAATTAAGGCAGCAGATAAAATTATTGAAGGCACGGTTGTGCAAGTGGTAAAGGGCGGTATCCTGGTTGATGTTATGGGTATTAGGGGTTTTGTTCCTGTTTCGCATATGAGGGCGCGTATTTCTGAGGAAATGACAGGACAGACTATCGAGCTGAAAATTTTAAACATTGATTCATCTCAAAATCAATTTATTCTTTCAAATAGAAAAGTTCATGAAGACTCTCTTGAGGATATTAAGAAAGATATTTTTGAAAAACTTGAAATAGGACAAGTAGTAAGAGGCGAAGTTGTAAGAATAACAGATTTTGGTGCATTTATTGATATTGGCGGGGTGGATGGCCTTTTGCCCTTGTCACAAATCAGCTGGAAGTGGGTAGAACATCCTGGTGATGTTTTGAAGCCTGATGAGAAAATAAATGTTGAAATAATAAGTATAGACTATGATAAACAAAGGGTTTCGCTAAGTCTTAAGAGTCTTGAGCCCGACCCTTGGATTGAAGCTAAAGGTTCAATCCAGGAGGGTGCTGTTGTAAGTGGAAAAATCGTAAGAATCAAACATTTTGGCGCCTTTGTAGAGGTCTGCCCCTCTGTTGAAGCGCTTCTTCCTAATGATGAGCTTGCAAAATATCAAAATAAGAACGAGACAATTCTTGGCGCAGGTGATTTTATAGATGTTGTAATTTTAAAATTTAACCCTGATGATAAGAGAATTTCTCTCGGAATCAGGGAATAGGGCTGCAATCTGTTTTAAAAGCAAGTTTGTCTATGCTGCCAAGTTTTATAGCTCTGTGTGCAAGGCTGCATTTTGATAAATATATAAAACTTTTTGGAAATTTGTGTAAAAATCATCGTTTTGCATTAAACTTTGTTTTGCTCTTGAAAATAATATTTCATTTGTGGTAGAATAAAGTTTATAATTTCATAGTTGGTAGCTTTTGGCTGGATTTACTGATAATAACAGTATAAAGCTCAAAGTTTGATAAGATTAATATATGGAGAACTGGCCGAGTGGCTGAAGGCGGCACCCTGCTAAGGTGTTATGTGGAGTAATCTGCATCGAGGGTTCGAATCCCTCGTTCTCCGAATTTTAGTCCACCTTGTTTTATGAGGTGGATTTTAGTTTAAATTTCATCCCGTCATTATGGGGCCTTTAAGCCAATGCTTTAAATATAGAGACTAATTTAAGAGACTTTTTGCAAGACATTTTTATTGTTTTTATTCAAAAGTCTCTGTTTGAAAAATTAAAGTGCAGGTTAAACGTTATAGCAGTGGTCCAGAGTTTTGCCATAAATTAATTTTTCTAAATTATCATTTGCTTTTTTCATTTCCACAAAATACTCTCTAGTTTCCGCGTTTGGTTCCATATCAACAACTTCCTTTAATATTAATTTTAAGAAAAGAGTTGTTTTGTAGAAGTAATGAAATAAATTTTCAAGTATTTTATCTATATCTTCCTCTTGGTTCCAATCTAAGAAGCAACCGTGCGTAATTTGTGAACTTCCATTATAAAAGTAGTACAATGTATCGCGAAGAGAAAAATTCTTATCAATTTTAAAACCTTTGTCATCAATCTCTTTATACATATCTTCCAGTTTCATAAAGAATGGTTTAAATTTTTTAAAAAAATTATTAAGTTTTTGAATTATTTGTTCATTAATTTTAAATTTGGTTTCCTTTATTCCATCTAGCATCCTGCTTTGTGATACTGGGGTCATTAAACCAAAGCATCTTACAAGTTCTTTTTCTAATGCCTTTTTTGATATTTTCTTCCCATCAATATCTGAACATTCACCCTCTTTTGTTTCTTTAAAAATAATAAAGTTATTTTTCATTTTTAATATTTGTGCATCGGATAGATATTCTTCAGTTTTTTCCGGAAAGTTTATTAAATACGCAATAAGTACAACGGTTTCAAGCGCACTTCTTAAAATCATCTGAGCTTCTTTAAAACATTCATCATAAATTAAAATGTTTGCAGCGGTTGCATTTGAGATTATTTTTGCAACCAGTAATTGAACAACTAATAATTCTGGCGTTTTAAATTTAGTAGAGCGTATTATTTCGCTAAAATAATAGATTAACTTTCCCATTTCCTGATGGAAAGCATTAGTTTTAGCGCTTATAATATCTGTATTATAAAAAACAGTGTTTGAGCTCATTTACTAGAATTTTATCATACATAGATTAAAAATTAGCGAAATCGTCAAATGTATTACAATCAATAAAAATACTGTTAAGATTATCAGCCTTTTTTCTAAGAGTTTTTATTATTGGTGATATATTATCCAATTCTTCGATATCATTTTGATTAGAACAAAAATAATCTGCAACAACAGAAATATTATAAATTTCGACAATTAATGTTTTTATTTTTGTAAAGTTCTCTTGAGTCTTATTTTTCATTAAATTCTCCTAGATTTTACTCATCTTATACAACTGCTTTAGCGTTAAGGTTTTGTCTTGTGTACCGTTAAGAATTGCTTCAATAATATCTGGTGGCAAGAATCTTAACCGCATTAATCTGTGAATATAGCTGCTGTCACCAAATTCTTTTGGCATTCGTCCTTCTTCAATAAGCTTGTTGTAATAAAATCCCTTAGTAACGGCTTGTATCAATGTTAAATTGTACTCAACCTTGTTGTTGTCAATAACGATCTTTGTGCCCTTTTGTCTGTGGGGTGAAAGTTTGACTTCATAATTTAATGTTAAAATATCATTCTCATTGCTTTTGAAGTTTAAAAGCTGTCCGAAAGATATGGCTTCAGCTGATTTAACCAGCAGATCCTTATCAATTAAAACTTTGACGTAATTTGTCGATAATATAACTTTGTTTAATATTGTTCTTATAAAAACCTGATCCGGTGTATATGTTTCTAAAAATTTTAAAATTTGCTTTTGTTTTCTAACCGTAAAAGTCTCCATATATTGAAGCATTTGTTCTTTATCTTTTATAAGTTCAGATATTTTTGAACGTACAAAATCTTCAATTTCAGAGGCTGATATTTTTGAAATTAAGCCGGCATCATATTCTCTGTTTTGAATGACGGCTTGGCTTATATAATATCTATAACAAGCACCGTGTCGGTTTCTACTGTGTGATGGAGACATTATATTATTTTTATCGTCATATATTTTACTTGCAAGAAGCGAATAATGTTTGGCTCCGACTGCATTATTGGCTCGTACCATATTTTCATCAAGAGATTTTTGAACCTTATCAAAAATTGTTTTATCAATTATTACTTCATGTAGGCCTTCGTACTCTTCGTCTTTATGTTCAATTTTTCCAACGTAAATTTTGCTCCTTAAAATTTTGTGCAAATGTCCTTTGTAAAACATTCTGCCGGTTTTTGTGTAGATGGCGTTTTCTTTAAGATAATTTTGCAGCCTTGAAACACTATTAAATTCTAAATATTTTTCAAAAATTTCTTTTATTTTCAGGGATTGTTCTTTATCCTCATATAAAACACCGTCCTTTTTAATATATCCAATTGGTGCATTGCCATGCATGAACATTCCTTTTTTGCGTGAAGCGGCAAACTTATCTCTAATTCTTTCGCCCGTAACCTCTCTTTCAAATTGGGCAAATGAAAGCAAAATATTTAGCGTTAATCTTCCCATTGATGTTGTTGTATTGAAATGCTGAGTTATCGACACAAAAGATGTTTCATGTTTATCAAACACATCAACAATTTTTGCAAAGTCCATCAATGAACGGGTTAATCTATCCACTTTGTAAACTACAACAATATCAACTTCATCATTTTCTATGTCATCTAGTAATTCTCTAAATGCTGGTCTTTCCATTGTTCCGCCGGAATATCCACCATCATTGTATTGTTTCTCTACCAGAACCCACCCTTCGTGCATTTGAGATTTTATATATGCTTCGCACGCTTCTCTTTGAGCATCGAGCGAGTTAAAATCCTGCTCCAGCCCTTCTTCTGAAGACTTTCTTGTATAAATAGCACATCTTATTTGCTTTTTCATGATGCCACGCTCCTGTGGGTTTCGGCACTTTGTGCCTGCAATCCTACGTCGCCATCGTTTAGTTTCGCACTACTTCGCCGGCTTACCGCCGCCGTGCGTGTTTCCTCTCGAAAAACTTGACATTTAGTCAACTTTTTCTCGGCAGAGTACTTCGGCTCGCGCACCCCGAAAAATCGTTTGCCATTCCACCGTGTGCCGGTTATTTCAGTTGCTATTGCAGACAAACTTTTATATATTTTTCCGTTGTATTTAAAACCATCCTTTGTACTGTCGACTTCGTATTTTTTGCCTCTGTATTCTCTTATAAATTTTGCATTATCTCTATATTTGGCTTGTGTAGCCTTTTTTGCGGTGTAATTAGTTAATAACTGTTCTTTTTCAAGTTTTGCAACCAAACGATTTATTTTTTGTTCAGTTTCAGGTGATAAGCCGCCATATTTTTTCAACCAAGCTTTAACTTTTTTATCGTGAAGTTTCATAAAAATTCCTTATTAATTTTTGCTGTTGCATTCATCACTCTGAACTTATAAATTTTCAAGTCTTGCAACACAAAATTTATCAAAATGAAGAAAAATGAAAAATTAAACTCAATGATAACAAGGCTTTTAGGGTTTTATAAAAATTTAAAAAAAATTTTCTCAAAAGACTTTTGACACTTTTCCTAATTTTTATACGGATGCATTTTGCATACCGCAGATAATCAGGAGAAAATTATGAAATTTTTAAAAGAGGAGTTAAAGGTTCTCTATAAAAACCCAACCGAATTAAAATCGAATCCGAAAAATTCAAGAACTCACAGTAAGAAGCAAATACAGCAAATTGCACAAAGTATTAATACTCTTGGGTTCAACAATCCTGTTTTGATTGATAAAAATAATACAATCATTGCAGGCCATGGCAGAGTCCTTGCAGCCAAAGAACTGGGGATGGATGCAATTCCTGTGATATGCCTGAATCATATGAATCAAGAGCAGATTAGGGCGTATATTATTGCTGATAACAAATTGGCTGAGGCGGCAGGTTGGAATAAAGAAATTCTTAAAATTGAACTGGATTTTCTTATGAATTTAGAGCCTGAGCTTGGGTTTGATGCTACAATAACAGGTTTTGATATTCCTGAGATTGATTTTATTATAAATCCTGAATCAATAGAGGAAGCAAAAAGCAATGCTGGACTGGATAGTGATAATAAGTTCCTTGAAAGCGTTGTCGATATTCCAAAGCGTGTTAAAAAAGGTGAATTGTGGAAACTTGGCGAACATTTGCTTTATTGCGGTGATGCTTTGGAAGAACGTAGTTATCAAATACTAATGGGCAGCAGCAAAGCACAAATTATATTTACTGACCCGCCATATAATGTAAAGGTTAAGGGTAATGTAACAAAACAAAAACACCATGATGAATTCGCTTTTGCCTCAGGCGAAATGGGGCAAAGTGAATTTATTGATTTTCTAAAAAAGCCATGATGTTGCAGGCTAAATACTCTATAGGCGGCTCAATACATTATCAATGTATGGATTGGCGACATGTTGAAGAAATGATGAATGCCGGAAATCAGATTTATTCATCTCTTAAAAATATTTGCGTTTGGGATAAGGGTACGGCGGGTATGGGGAGCTTATGCCGTTCTCAACACGAATTTATTTTTGTATTTAAAAACGGAATCGAACCCCATATTAATAACGTGGAGCTTGGAGTTCACGGGCGTTATCGTGCGAATGTCTGGAAATACAAAGGAATGCATGCAAGCAACCCGCAGGCAAAAACTTTGGTAAAACTCCATCCGACGGTGAAGCCTGTTGCAATGATTATGGACGCTCTATTTGATTGTTCATCAGCAGGCAGCATTGTCCTTGATTCCTTTGGAGGGTCGGGTTCCACGCTTATTGCAGCCGAAAGAACCAAAAGAAAGGCACGTCTTATTGAGTTGGAGCCTAAATATTGCGATGTAATTTTATACCGTTGGGAAAATTTGACAGGTAAAAAAGCAGAACTAGCTAAATTTGAAGGAGGTTTGTTATGATAGATAACTCCCAAAACGAATACGAGGTAGGGTATAAACGCCCTCCTCGCAAATATCAATTCAAACCCGGTCAATCCGGCAATCCTAAGGGGCGTCCAAAAACAAACAGAGACTTC
>CATJOM010000075.1 GCA_949741915.1 uncultured Candidatus Melainabacteria bacterium
ATCTACGGCAACGAAGGCAACGACTATCTCAATGGCGATGCCGGAAACGATATTCTCTATGGCGGCCCTGGAAATGACCAGCTTAACGGCGGCGATGGAAATGATATCTTCTATCTCGGTGAAGGAAGCGACAAGGCATTTGGAGGCAGAGGAGATGATACATATATCTTTGATATCCCAAACTCAGATGAATCATTCTATACTGAACTCAATGAAGATTGGGGATATGACACTGTTATATTAAAAGGCGTAACATCCGATGAAGTAATGTTTGCAACAGATGATAGAAGTGAAGTATACATTACCTTTAAAAACTATCCAAACAAAAAAATTAAACTCTACCGTCAATTGTATGAAAACTGCAGATTCGAAGCCATAACCTTCGATGACAAAACAATGACAATGACTGAAATCAAAGAAAAATATTCATTAACATCATTTTAAAGAAAAACCAAAAACATTAAAAACAAAAAGAAACAAGATAATTAAAAGTGAAAGTAAAATTAATGTCAAGATGCCTTAAAAGCATTTTTTATTGAAAGTATACTTGATAAACAAATGAGACAGCTATAACTTGGCTGTCTCATTATCCTTTTCAATATCTTTATTGGAACAACAGTAAGAACAGTTTTGCTAGCCAATATATATTATATCCCAAGAATTTTCTAACAACATTCTCGTGTAATATTAGCATTTCTGCTTCTGTATGCAACATTTTTCATAATCTCAATCTGTTTTTTAATAACATCCTTAATTCATATTTTTCAACAACCGTTTTTCTTGCGTTGCCTCTTAAATCCTGTATTTTATTGCGATTATCCAAAGCGTATTCAATAGTATTAATTAACCCCTGAACATCATAAAAATCAACAAGCAAGCCGTTGTATCCATCTTTCATGATTTCTTCAACAGGCGGAGTTTTTGAACTCACAATGCAACACCCAACAGCCATAGCCTCTAGAAATGACCAGGATAATACAAAAGGATAAGTAAGATAACAATGTGCTGATGAAACCTGTAATAATTTTAAATATTCATTATATGGTAAATTCCCCACAAAATGCAGTCTCTTTAATTCCTCTTTGCCAAAATCTAATCTTTTTAACATTATCTCTTTATACGTGCTATTTCTTAATTTTGGCCCATAGTAAATTCCGTCTTTTCCAGCTATTAAAACCCTTAAATTTGGCCTTTTTTTCAATAATACGCAAGTAGCTTCCATAAATTCAGGAAACCCTCTGTATGGTTCCATTCCCCTTGTTGCATAAGTTAAAACTTCATCTTGATAGCCCAATACAATATCTGAATTAGGTATTTTAAATTCAATATCAGGATTCGGTCTAAAATATTCAGTATCAATGCCATCATGAATAACTTCAATTCTATCTTTAAATATATTTGGAAATTGTTCCTTTTGCCACACCGTTGGTGATATTAATTTATCGGATGACAGCATTGTTAAAAGAAAGTTGGAATTATCACACCTTAATCTTGCCTTTTTATCGTAATCAGGCATATTTCTTCCATTGTTGCGTTCAAGCTCCTGGGTATGTTTTCTTTTCTCAAAATCAATGTCGCTTCCTTCAAAGTTATAATACCATTCGCAATATGAAATCAAAGGGGTATTGGGAAAAATGTCTTTAAAGAACAATGAATTGCCCCAGAAATGTGCGTACATAATATCGGGAATAAATCCAACATTTTTCAATCTAATTAATTCTTCTGCTGCGGCTTGTCCATGTATTATTGCTTCCTCAAATTGTCTTAAATATCTGTGACAATTTCTTGGAACTTCTCTTTTTAAGCCATATGTAATAATCTTTATATTATCAAGTATGGTAAACTTTTTTGTATTAATTTTTTTGTTAGTTAAAAACACAATTTCATTATCTTTGTTTTTGGCTAATTCCAAAAGAATATGCTTAAATTGCCCTGGATAATTCCTGTGCGAGAATAAAAATTTCATAAATCGTCTCCAACCCTTCTTGTTCTGTCCTGTTTTGCAATTATTTAGATTAATTAAACAAAAAACAAATACAGATATCATTCCTTATAAAATATTATTAAAATACCCAAAAAATATGCAAAAAGCAAGCCTATCGGCATATGTTTCTAGATATTTACGAGGATGGCTGTCTTAGCATTTTTCTGTTTATTATCCAAAAGGGTAATATTTTTTCATGTTAGTTTAAATAAAATTTTAATTAACATGAAAAAAACAATATTAACATTAATCATAATTTTATTCGCTGCCTTTCCTTTGATATCTTGTAAGCAAAAGGAAATTGCTGATTTAAGGTTTGTTGAATACACAAAGATAACTCCGGTAACACCAGACAATAAAAAAGAATTTTTTGGATATATTAAAGCCGGAGGTGATGCAGAGCTAAGCTTTGAGACAGCCGGAATGATAACTAAAATCAATTTTACGGATGGCGATATAGTTAAAAAAGGGCAGATTATAGCAGAAATTGACAATAGAATCCTTGAACTTGAAGAAAAGGAAAGCAGGGCATCTCTTTCGGATGCTTATGTGCAGTATGAGAATGCAAAAAATTATTATGAAAGAATAGATAAACTCCACACAGTGGGTGGCATTTCAGATAATGATTGGGACAAAGCTAGGACTGAAATGCAGTCAAGACAGCATCAAATCGAAATAGCAAAAGAACAGCTTATGGCCTCAAAAAAAAGAAGTGGTTATGGAAAATTGTACGCACCTGCCAATGGAATAATATTAAAAAAAATCAAAGAAGTTAATCAATTTACTGATCCTGGACAGCCCGTTGTTTTATTTCAAGATGACAGACAAAGTGAAGCAAAAATATTTGTATCTGAAAAATATATAAATAGCCTATATAAGGGCAAACAGGTTGAAATATGGATTAATGAAGCCGAAAATGAGAGCCCAAAAATTGCCAAAATAAAAGGCATAACCAAAACAAGCATCAATGAGGGTGCCTACAGGGTTACAATTTTATTTGACAGAAAATATGTCGAATTTAAAGATGGCATGGCAATAAGAGCCTTAATAGAATTTGAACCTGATAAAACAGAGAATCAAAAAATAATCCGCCTTCCTGTTAATGCAGTTTTAGAAGATGAAAATTCAAGCTATGTGTGGCTTTTAGAAGATATTAAAAATGAAATTGCAAAAGTAAAAAGGCAAAACATCAAAACAGTTGATATTAGAAATAATTTAATTACCGTAGAAGGCTTGAGACGCAATGATTTGGTTGTAACAAGAGGTGCAAATGAAATAGTTGACGGCCAAAAGGTAAAAATCAAAAGTTTAAATGAATAAGTTTTCGAATGAATGTAAGTGAATTTTTTATAAAAAATAAAATACTTTTGATAGTTTTAACGCTAATTCTCTGTCTTGGGGGTTTCTTCTCATATCAAAACATTAAAAGAAATGAGGATCCGGGTTTTAAGATAAGAACAGCCACGATTGCAACAAAATGCCCAAACATGAACGCAAATGAGGTTGATAAATACGTCAGCCAGAAAATTGAAGATGCAATTCTTGAAATGGAAGAGGTTGAACACATAAAAGTACAGTCTTACAACGGTCTTTCAATGATTTTTGTCGATGTTTTTGAAACCTATATGGATATTCAGCCAATATGGGATAGATTGAGGCGAAAGGTTGATAAAGTAAGGAGCACACTTCCAAATGATTTGCAGCCCTTTGTTAATGATGAATTTGCAGATGTTTACGGCACAGTTTTTGCAATAACAGCAGACGGCTATACATCCAGGGAATTAAAAGATATTGCAGATGATATAAGAGATGAGCTTTTAACCCTTGATAACGCTGCAAAAGTTGATTTAATGGGTGTGCAAAAACAAGTTGTATATCTGAATTTTAATCCCAATAATACTTTGAGCTATAAGATTGACCATAATCTTTTAAAAAATTATCTCCAAAAAACAAATATCCTAGGAAAAGGCGGTTTTATACGCCTAAATAATGAAAATATTTTAATTGAAGGCGACAGCAATTTTTTAAATCTTGATGATTTAAAAAATATCCCAATAAGTATTTTTGGAAAAAGCATAAAGTTAGCAGATGCTTATGATATTAAAAAAGGCTATGTTGACCCACCTGCCAGCATTACAAGAAGTAATGGCAAAGATGCAATTCTTTTTATCCTTTCAATGAAAGAGGGCGGCAACATCCTAAAATGGTCAAATGAGGTTAAAAATAAAATTAAGGAATTGGAAGCCAATTACCCCATAGGCGTAAATTTCGATATTCAGGCAATGCAGGGTGATTATGTAAAAATTCTAACAAGTAAATTTACATCAAGTCTTATCCAAAGTATCGCTATTGTAACAGTCCTTGTACTCTTTATTTTAGGGCTTAAGTCCGGTATTATAATTGGTGGAATCATTCTTTGTATAATACTTTCAACCATTTTTATTATGGAGAAAACTGGTCTTGGGCTTGACAAAATTTCTTTGAGCGCGCTCATTATCTCTCTTGGTATTCTGGTTGATAATTCCATTGTTGTAACGGAAGGCTGTCTCAAGGAAATTAAAAATGTGGCAAATTCTAATGAAATTTTGCAAATCATAATAAACACAACAAAAAAATACCAACTGCCGCTTTTTTGTGTGAGCCTTATAACATCCCTTGCTTTCTTGCCTATTTATCTTGCAAAAAGTGCTGTAAGTGAATATTCTTCTGCCCTTTTTAAAGTCATGTTTATAACCTTGATGTTCAGTTGGTTTTATTCGACAACCCTGCTTCCTTATCTTATCTCTGTTTTTTTAACAAAAAATAGACCTGCAAACGAAGGCAAAAAGGGCATAAATATTACAAAATTTTTTGCTCCATTAATAAAATTCAGCGTAAATAACCCGAAAAAGTGTGTGTTTTTGGCAAGCGCTATACTTCTCCTCTCTTTTTTAATCTTCTCCTTTGTTCCTAAAATTTTCTTTCCGGATTCAGACAGGAATATGTTTGAAATTAGGGTTAATTTATCAGAAAACGCAAATATTTTTCAAACCAGAGATACCATAATAAAAATCGAAAATTTTATAAAAAAAGAACCGCAAATCAGAAACTTTTCAAGCTATATTGGAACATCTGCCCCGAGATATGTTTTGTCTTCAAGCCCTGTTGCTGACAGGGAAAACTTCGGTATGATACTAGTAAACACAGATGATTATAGAAATGTTGATAAAAATATTAAAAGCGTAAAACGATTCATAAATGATAATTTTTCAGATATCAATGCGGTTGTAAGAAAAGTGCCTCTAGGGCCTCCATATGACGCCCCGGTTGAAATTAGAATTTTAGGGCTTCGCTCTGATAAAATTTTTAAACATGTTTATAATATGCAGGAAAAACTCAAAAATTTGCCTGGCGTTACTCTCGTAAAGAATGATTGGGGCTATAAAACCCCAAGAATTAAAATTTCAATAGACAATGCCCAGGCGGCAAGGCTGAATTTAACTTCGTATGATGTCTTATCATCCATTAAGGCCTCATACGAGGGCGAAGAACTTTCGAGCTATTACGAAGGCACAACAAACATTCCTATAATCTACAAGTTGGATGAAAACTTGAGGCTTACAACAGAAAACATTGATACGCTTGAAATAATGTCAAGCGATGGCAAAAAGTTAATTCCTATGTCAGAGGTTGCAGAGACAAAGCTTGAATTTGAATACCCTAAAATCTTTAGACGTGATAACAGATATTGCGTTACAATTCAGGCTTGGATAGACGAAACTACAACGGCAAATGCAGTTGTTGAAAAAATGAAGCCAATACTCGACGATGTTAATTGGGATTTTGGCTATGGCTATGAAATAGGCGGCACGTATGAAAATTCCAAAAAAGGCAACAAATCAATCGCAAATGAAATCCCGACAGCATTTGGTGCCATTCTCCTTATCTTAATAGCTTTCTTTAATGGTATTAAAAAACCGTTGATAATTGCAATTTGTGCCATTATGGCTTTATCTGGCGCAAATATTGGTCTTTTTATAACCAACTCCTATTTTGGTTTTATGACATTTTTGGGCTATATCTGTCTTGTAGGGATTGCCACAAATAATTCTATAATATTGCTGGAATCAATAGACAAAGCTACAGATAATATTAAACTTAATATTCAAAAAGCTGCAAAATCACGCGTTGTTCCTGTGTTTTTAACTGCCGTTACAACAATCGGCGGCATGCTTCCTTTATGGATTGGACGTGACCCTATGTTCTCTTCTCTTGCAATAGCAATTATTTTCGGGCTTATATCCTCTGTGTTAATAACTCTGCTTGTGGCGCCGGCTTTATATATACTTTTTAAGGCGGAGTGATATGAAATTTATATAATATTTAGTGAACTTCTCGTGATTGGTTATGCATTGCAATAAAAATTATTTTTATTTATAATATATTTCCGTTAAAAAGTGCTAGATAATAAAATATGAGGTTGTTTAAGGTAATGAGAATTTTTAATGTTTCCCCAACAGGGTTTAATTATGGTCAAAACAAGCTTAACAAAATAAATGCAGCAAATAGAAACAACAATGTTCATTATAATTTAAAAAATAATCCCGTTTCCGACACTGTAAGTTTTGGAATGTTTAGAAAAGATGGTGCAGAAAAAAGAGCAGAAGAAGAATATAAAAAATTATTGATAGATCCAATTAATGATGAAGATAGGGTTTGGTGTCATACACATTTATTTAGTAGGGTCAAAGAAAATCCTAACGTAGAGATTTTCATGGATGGCGCATATTTGAAAATGAAGGCTAATATGGAATATTGTTTCGAGATAGATTTCCCGGCAAAAGCGCTCGGTCTTCCAGAGGAGATGACCATTAAGACCCATAAAGATGCAGTAAAGATAGGTGAAGCGGTAGACTTGTTGTCTGACTGGGAAGATCCTGAAGAGCCAGCTAATACCGACAAGAAACCTGAGCCAGAACAAAAAAGCTATGCAGCAATGCGTGCTGAAGAAGAAGCCTATCGCTAATAACTCTTTTAAAAGCGTAAAAAGTACAAATAAAAATATTGTTTGTAACTTTTTGTAACAGAGATATTTTTTTCATGCAATTTTATATATTTATAGGTTTTATCTTTGTATCAAATTATATTTAAAGGTGAAACTCCAATAAATTATGAAAATTAGTCCGCAAAATGCAAATAATCTTAGCAGTAATACAAGCTTTACAGCTTCTATTGTGCCAAATGCTGACGAACTTCGCGTTGCTAAAAGGTTTGCAAATTGTGCATTGGATGATTTAGAGAAAAAATTAGTTGCATCAATTAATAATAAAGCTCCGCACTTGCTGCAAAATACAGGCGGAGAATTTTATATGCCTGATGATAACTTTAAAAGAAAAACAATTTCAGGCCTTAAAACATTCTTTGGTATGCCAGTAGATGTCATTGATTCCATCGCGAAGAAATTTCCAAATTCAAGCCTGAATAATGCAGAATTCCTGCAAAAATACAGAGAATCTGTCCAGCTGGAAGAAGAAATCCGTGCCCTTCACGGTATTCATAAAAACAGCTTAAAATTCTTAAAAGAATCAATGCCCGAAGGGGGAAAATACCCTACAGACGAATGCAATGATTATTGTCACTCAATTTGCGACCCGATTACGGAAAAATTTAATAAAAAATTAAATGATTCTATGGCCGTAAGTGTTGCAGACTATGATACCAAAAAAGAAAGGTTTGGAACGAGGCTTATTTCAGGCTTCACTGCAGCAATTTTTCTTGGAACTGATTTCTTTAATAAAGCAATTCAAAAAGGAAAATCAAAAGAAGAAGCTAAAAAAGAACAACATATGAAGCAGGGACAGGAAATAAAAGAAAATGTATGCGAAGCCATAACGCAGTTTGCAGTGTTTGCCACCTGCTCAAAACTTGTAAATTCAAGCGTTTGGGCGCCTGCAATAATAAGTGCGGGAATTGGCTTTGTTTCGCGCATAATTTCAAGGCTTTCATCTAATATGCCAATATTTAGAATTGATGTACCCGAAACAAATAAGGGAAAAAATGCCTCTGCTCCTGTGCTTTCCGCTCCGCTTTTATCAATGGGTGAATTTGCACAATCAGCCAAAAATGGCAACGTAAAAGAATTGCTTGATGAAAAATTGCAAATACGCACTTCAAATGCAGGCTTGCAAATGCCTGAAAACATAGAAGAAAAGCCAGATAACAAAAAACCGCTTTTAAGTGCAAAGAATATTTTCCTTTTCTGTGCCTTAAGCATAGCTGGCGGCTTTTCACTTAAGGGTATAAAGAATAATACAAAAATAGGTGAATATTTTGCAGATATTATGCAAAAACATAGTGATAAATTTGATGCCAAAACCATTGAAGAAGTTGTAGCAAGTAAAGAGTCTTTGCTGAAACTGGTTGAAATTCTTAACTCTAGCGGAGAAGAGCATCTTGGTAATTCTATAGCAAAAAGTGCAATAAAAACAAATAAGGGTAAAGCGCAGATTTCACTTGGCAAAGATTATAAAACAACAAAACTCCTTGGAATTGAAGTAAGAGTAAAAGATCTAAAAAGGCTTAAAACCGCACCTTTCCGCTTTGCAAAAGAGCTTGTTTCATATCCTTATAAAATGGCAAATAAACTTGCAGAAGCAATTAAAAACTCTAACCTGAAAAAACAAGGTAAAGAAATTCCTAATACGCCACCTAAAACAACGGATACATATAATATTAAAAATCTCTACAAACGCTTCCTCGAATACGAAGCAAAATACGGCGATGATGAGGCAAAATTAACCGAAGAATTTGGCAAATACGTAAGGAAAATGCGTCTTATGTCAAATAACGAAGTAACCTCATCCAAGGGTGATAACTCTAAAATTGCAGTATTGGCGCAAACCCTTGGCACATTAACCGGTATATGGTTTAATATGAATGATGAATTTAATTCATCCGTTAGAACAGGTGCCACAAAAGAAGAAGCCGAAAAAGAGGCAAGGCTTAGAGGTATAAATAAATTCTTCAGAATGACCGTGCAGGTTATAATTTCAGGCTCCCTGAATGACATTTTCCAAAAGCAATATAACAGCTCAATTGCAAAATCAGCCGCTGTTGTTGCTGCAAGCACCGTTTTAACAGATGCTGCTTCAAGAGTATTGACCGGTATGCCGTCAACAAAAATGACCAAGGAAGAGCTTGATAATTATCAAAAGAGACACAAAGAAGGCATAATGTCCTGGTATTACAATCTAATTGATAAACTGGCATCATAGCCTTTGGATGTATGCTGCGGTTGCGATTTTTGAGGATATTTTTGAGTGAAATTAACAAAACTTAATAATCTTACTTTTGGAAAAAGCTATGATATGCATGTGCACTCAGGCCATTGGTGGTGTGCTGCTTCTTCTGATGTGCCAAACGCCGTAAGGACGCCGGATGGCGGTTATGCTGTCTTTAAAGATTTAAGCTGTGATGTTTTCGAGCTTGCAAATGGCGCCTTAAGCACTCAGGATAACGCTGTTGAAAAAGCAATAGTTTCAAACCTTGATTGTATGGTAAAAACCACGCCGGGCACGGATAAAAATACCCCGTTTCTAAAAAACGAAACCGACGGCAATCTTGAACTTCTGCAAAAAAGCACAAACAAAAACGAATTTTTATACGCAACAGGACAGCCTGGCACAGGAAGCGCAGAGGCCCTTGAAAAGGTGATAAATAAGGCGCCTGAAAAGTTTGTCGGAATAAAGCTTCACCCAAAACAATTGGATTTACCCGCCGATAGTCCTTTATACGAACCTTATATGCAGCTTGCTTCAAAAAATAAACTTCCTGTACTCTTCCATTCGCAGGTTGCAGCAGATTGGAACACAAAAGACGCCCAAGGAAATTTTATTCCAACACTCATTGAAGATATGTCAAAGCTTGACGCCTCAGATCCTTCTAAAATCTATACTTTAGCTAAAAAATATCCCGATGTCCCCGTCATAATGGGCCATACAGGCGCAGGTGCCGGCGCTTTGGGCCACAAAAAGGCACTTGATGTTATATTGGAATCAATAAAAAACGGCGATGCAAGGCTGTATTGCGATATTTCCTGGATAGATTTTCAAAACGATTTGCCGTCTGATAACCCTGAAAGCATTGTCAATCTTATAAAAACCCTGAAGCAGCAAAATGCACTCGATAGAGTTTTGTTTGGCTCGGACGTTCCTGTTGGTATGTTTGGCGAAAAGCAGGCCTCCGGTTTCTCAAGCCTTAGTCCCTCAAAAATTTATGATGATATGCAAAATAAGATAAAAACAGCAATAAGAAATGATTCTGAGCTATCCAAAGACACTGATAACATTATAGATATGATTTTTTACAAAAATGCGGATGAATTGTTTTTTAAAAAAGGCTGGGCACAGGAATTAACGGACAATTGCATAAATTCTACAGCTAAAAACATTGAAAAATCAGGTATTTCAAAGAAAGGAATAGTCGTTTTTGCAGGAGCTGCAGCTATTCTAGGCACAGCAGCTTTTTTAATTTCAAAACATAAGAAAAATAAAGCATACATAAATCCGCCCGAAAACAAGCCTGTTGCTGGTGTGCAAAAACTCAAAACATTCGCTGAAACAGGCTCAAACACTGTTTATCATTTTGAGCGATAAGTTTTTAAACTTTTAAACAATATAACACAAAGTCTTGCTCTATATGGAATTTAGACAGTTAATAAGCAAATCTATATCTTTAAAATCCATAGCTGAATTCAATGAAACCCTAAGTCGTGCCGTGTTTTTCGCCACCGTTGGATATCTTATAGGCAATATATAAAAACCGTTTTCTATTAGCATATTGGAAAATTTTACACTTAATTCATTTGCGCCAAAAATAATTGGCACAATATAGCTTTCGCCTAAGATTTTATATTTTTTCAAATTTTTTCTAATACGGTCATTCAAAGAAAAAAGTTTATTCTGCAAGGTATTTGAATGTAAAATTTTTGTTTTTAAAACATGATATGCAAATGCAACACTTATTTCAGGAAGCGTTGTGGAAAAAATAAATGAACGTGCAAAATTTATTAAATAATCGATTAAAACCCCGTCTCCTGCTGCAAATGCACCATAAGAGCCTATGGCTTTGCCAAATGTTGCCAAAATTAAATCTACCCTATCAAGCGCATTTTGTTCCTTGGTAATGCCAATGCCATTTCCATAAACCCCAAAGCTGTGTGCTTCATCAATTATCAAAAGCGTATCAAATTCTTCCTTTAAATCGGCAAGCATATTGATATTGACTATGTCGCCATCCATGCTAAAAAGGCTCTCGCTTGAAATTATTGCTTTTTTATATTTATGCCTGTATTTTTGAAGTTTCAGTCTTAAATCATCATAATCTAAATGTTTGTAAGGTATAATTTGCGCTTTGGAAAGTTTAACTCCGTCAATTATGCTTGCATGGTTTAATTTGTCTATAAATACTACATCATTTGAATCAACAAGTGAAGAATAAATGCCGACATTTCCATGATAGCCGCTGTTAAAGATAAGTGCTTTGTCTTTGTTGAAAATTTTGGCCATGAATTGTTCTAATTCAAGATAAATAGAATCTGTCCCGCAAAGCAGTCTTGCAGAAGGGTTTGAAATTTTAGCTCCATTTTTTAAATATTCTTTGAGAAAATTTTCCCTTAATTCTTTATCAGATGAAATTCCAAGATAATCATTGGTTGAAAAATTTAGTAATTTTTTGTCATTTAAAAATATGTATTTGCCATCTTGTCTGATATTTTTAATCTCTCTGAATTGGGATTTTTCTTTCAAGTCATTAAGCGCAGCCTTGTAATAATTATTTTTCATCTTTAAACCAGGCTTTGTTCATCGTACAAATCAGATTGTGTTTTTTGCAATACTCTATTAAATCACTTTTTATTTCTTTAATTAATATGAATATTGCAATTAAATTTGGCACAGCCATTGCAAGTAGTGTTGCATCTGTAAAGTTGATAACGCTTTGAATGTTCACGGATGAACCTATAACAACAAATAGGCAAAATAAAATCTGATAAACCTTTGTGCGCTTAAAGCCTTCACCAAATATATATCCCCAAGCTTTTTGACCATAGTAAGACCAGGAAATAATTGTAGATATTGCAAAAAGGATTATGATAAATGCTAATATATAAGGGAAGAAACTTATAGCATTTGCAAAGGCAGCTGATGTTAGCTCAACTCCTGAAATGCCTTCTCTATAATTTAAATATTCACCTGTGATAATTATTACAAACGCTGTCATAGAGCATACTATAACAGTATCAAAGAAAGGTTCCATTAAAGATACAAATCCTTGCGATACGGGTTCTTTGGTTTTAACAGCAGCATAAGCTATAGGTGCAGAGCCCGAGCCTGCCTCATTTGATTGGATTGAGCGACGCATACCCATTATAATACATCCAATTATGCCTCCAGCAACTGCTTTTGGGAAAAATGCTTCTTCAAAAATGACGCTAATTGCATGGGGTATGTGGGTAATGTTAAAACATATTATGATTAAACTTGAGATTATATAAAGTCCACACATAAATGGAACTACCTTTGATGTTACATTTGCTATGCTTTTAATTCCACCCACAATTACTAACCCCACAAGGATTGCGATAATGAGTCCGAAAATCCAGCTGTGTACAAAAAATATGCTATTTTCACCACCTGTTATGCCTATAAATTGCTTTGTAGCTTGGTTTGCTTGAAACATACACCCGCCGCTTAAAGCGCCTGGAATGCACATTAAGGCGAAAAATGTGGCTAATGGCTGCCCAAGCCACCTAAAGCCTTTTCTAGTAAGTCCGTGGGCTATATAAAACATAGGACCGCCAGAAACAGAACCATCTGCGTTAAATCTTCTGTATTTTAAAGATAACGTTACTTCGCAAAATTTTAGCGCCATGCCAAAAATTGCACCAATGCACATCCAAAACATCGCACCAGGGCCACCTACAGAAATTGCAATTGCGACACTTGCAATGTTACCTAAACCTACTGTGCCAGATAATGCAGTAGCTAAAGCGCCAAATGACGATACTTCTCCACATTTGGAGTTGTGTGATTCATTGAACTCTGTTTTTTTTCTTACAAATATTTGCTTTAACGAGTGTTTAAAGCCCCAAATGCCAATCCATCTAAGGTAAAAGGTTGCAATAATGCTTGAGATTAAAAGAAAAAGTATGACAAGAGGAACTTTTACTCCTGCAATGTTTATAGAATAGAATACAACACTTGAAAATGCGTCTGAAAACGGTGCAAAATATCTATCAATTTTTTTGTCAATGCTTGCTGCAAAAACACTTGTATGACTGATTAACAGTATTGCAAGTGCAATAAACAATCTGCGCAAAATATAATTTCCTGCCATAATTTCTCTCACTCTAATTCGATTTTTAAAAAAATAAAGATTTTTATCTGTCAACTGGTATTGTTAAAACCTGTCCGATTTGAAGCCCTTCTGGGTTTTTGATATTATTAATTTTCTTTATTTCTTCAATTTTTTGTACGTCATACTTGCCATAAAATCTATATGCAATTTTATCCAACGTATCACCGCTTTTTATAACGTATTTCTCCTGTTTGCTTGTGTTTTCGGATTCTTTCGATTCAGATACAACCTCAAGCGCAGCTTTGCTTTTTGCCTTTTGTGGGTTATCTACCCTTTTTGTGGGAAGTGAAGAAATCCAAACCACTATACTTACAATTAATAGAAAAATTGTACCGCCTATTGCGCCTATTCCTAAATAAATGCCTAGATTTTCGGGTTTGATTTTACCATTTGCTGAAACACCCCCGGCTGCCACAGATTTCTTTAAGGTATTCTTGCCAAGGCTTCTATATAGAACATCTAATTCAGGGGTTTTATTAACCCTTACAAACTGGCTGGGTACAACAGAAGGACGTTTGCCTTGAAACTTTATATTTTCAAGCATTGACATTCTTTCTTTGGTAAGATTTGATCTATGCAGGGTTGAACTTTTCATAATTATTAACCATTCAGGATTTATTCTCTACAATGGTAATAAAAAAATGGTCAAAATTCAAGGCAAACGCAAATTAACATTAAGAAATATTACAAATCAACGGGTTTATTTATTTTGGCTGCTTAAGATATATTTTTGTGCACCCTTAAACATAGCATCAACAAGTCCCTGGTTTCCTTGAATGTCAAAGTTTCCATCTTCAAGGTAATCGGCAAGTACATTTTTCCATAAGCTAAACAATTCTTCATCTGTAATATTAAGAATCTCGCCAATATTTTTAAGTTCGGAAAAATCAATATATAATGGTTTTGCGCCTCGTAGAATATCTACAACCTGCAGCCTTTTTTTTCTTTCAAATTTTTTCAAAAATTCAACCGTAGAAAGTTTTTTCTGTTTCATATACTCTTTAAGGGTTTCTAGGTTTTTATTGTAAGGAACTGGGTCTGATGGTATAACATACTCGTCAAATTCTTCGGGCATAATATCCATAACTGTTGCTATTCTTTCAAGAGTTGTTCCTCTTGTTGAAAAGGCTATGGCATCATCAATTAAATTATACACATAAGAAAGAGTTACACCAATCATTAAAGCAAAGTCTTTTTTATGCAGTTTGCTTTTTTCTAAAAAATCACTAACCTTTTTTGAACTTTTTTGATTTATTTTTTGCTTTTGTTTATTATTTTTTCTATCCTTCATAGATGCGCTCCTGGTGTTTATGTTATTATGCATATAATGAATAACTTTTCCCAACTTTTTTTTGTATAGCTTGACAAGCTAAATATAAGTTTAATTTATATCGAGCTACAAATATTAATGATAGCTTGTCTCCCGGTTAGTATAAACATAGGAGTTCATATGAAAGCAATTATTGGATTGGGCAACCCGGAAACTAAATATATTCAGACTCGGCATAATATGGGATTTATGGTTGTAGATAAGATATTACATCATTTCAAGGATATCAAATTGACCGAAAAATTTAAAGGATTTTTTGCTAAAAAGGATGACATGCTTATACTTTTACCCAAGACATATATGAATCTTTCGGGTGAATCTGTTATAGAACTAGTAAATTTTTATAAACTAAGGCATGAAGATATTCTTGTGATATATGATGATATAACTCTAGATATTGGCACGCTGCGCTTTAGAAAAGATGGTTCAGCCGGGGGGCATAATGGAATAAAATCAATAATAAAGTGTTTATCTAGTCAAAATTTCAATAGATTGAAGGTGGGAATTGGCCCATATAATAAGGAAATAGACTTGGCGGATTTTGTTTTGCAGAAATTTTCAAAATTTGAACTTGAGCTGATTGACAAAGTGGTTGATATAGCAAAGAATGCAGCCCTGGAGTGGATGGATGCAGATTTTGAACATCTGCAATCAAAATACAATAAAAAGTTTTTCTAGAATTTGGATTTTAAAGTAAAAAAAGTATAATTATAAATATGAGAAATATTGTTTTATTGATATTACTTTTATTTTTAAATATTAATTTTTGCACCGCAAATGAGTTGTTGCTGGATGCACCGGATTTTCCTAATGCTGAAAAACAAGTAAAGAATGCAACCAATAATATTGAAGATAGTACAATAGATACATCAATACAAATTCTTGATAATGTTAAGAGTAAAAGCTCAGCAGACATTAATGATGTCAAAAATGATATTAAGTCATTAACTGGCAAAGGTAAAAGAAAACTTGAGAAGACAAAAGAAAGCATAAATAATACCATTCTGAAAACAACAGGTAAGCCAACAGATGAAAGCATCTCAAGGCTTTCGCGCAAGCAAAGACTGGATATGCTTGAGAAATATAAAAATAGTGGATATTATGGCACTCTTCCTAATATTGAGAGAGAATTTGAATACATTAAACAAACAAGTAGCAAAACATCCTTTCAAAATAAGTATAAAGATACGCTAATAGACGAAGTTAATCTTAAAAAGGCTCCCTTGAATGACGATTTGTTTCTGGATGTAATTTTAAAGAAAGAAAAAGATACTCAATACATTAAGGACGTATTGAGATTTATTCCATTGCTTCAAAAATTTAAGGAATGCATAAGCAATAATTGTAATATTCAGCATTTTAATGCCAATGTTAATTTAGTTGATTTATATGCAAGACGTCTTGAAAAAGACTACAGTGGAACATTTGATGCATCCAGTGAAAGTTATTATCTTATAAGAAATGTTGCATATTTATCAAAACTGCAGGGGAATCTAAAATATGAAGCAAATTTTTATTCAAAATATATGCCTTTGTCTGATAGCATTTATTCAAATGAAAATATTGCAAAAAAAGACTATGAACTTTTATTGGAGATTGATAAGACGATATTTGCATTGCAGCAGCTAAAATAATATTCTTGTGGATGTACAAAAAGATTAATATAAAAAATCGCCCTTTAGGTTAAAGTTTTTATGAAAGTTTAGATAAAGGGTATCATTGATATGAATTTAAGGCAAAAAGTTATATTGATTGCAGGATTATTGTTGTTCAGCCAAGCTGTTTACCCGGAAATTGTTATTGAAAAACTTGAAGATCCACCATATTTAAATCCTGATGGGACAACATACACTGTAGAAAATCAGGATAATTCAAATGCCTTGGATGAAGAAATAATTACAAGGAAAAAATCAAATATGGCATCAAATATGAATACTGTCTTAAATAACCTTTCGAATGCTCAATTGAGTAAAATCGAACGCAAAGTATTTGGCAGAAATTTTGTTGGTGATGCTGGTTTGAACAGACTGGCAAGGCTTGAGCAAAGAGTTTTTGGCGCAGTGCAAAATGGCGATGCAACAATAAGGTTAAAAAGACTTAATTCTGCAACAAAAAGTTTTTCGAATAATTATGCAAACAGATATAATCAAAATAGTCTAAAAAGGTTTGCAAAAAATTATAATAATTTTGATAGCAATCCATATAATATGTATGCACCTTACAGACCCTACAAAAGAACTGGTTTAAAAGAATTTTTTAAAGTAGTAACAGGTGGCTCGCTGACAGGTTTTAGTCCTTCTGTCAATAACTTTGCAAACATGCAAAGTGGATATAATAGCCCGTATTCAGGATATAATAATCAATATGGAAACAACGGGTATTCTTGGTCAAATAGCTACCAAAACCCTTTTTCGGGAAGTACTTATAATACCTATGCTGGGCCAAATCTTCAAAATCCTTATAATGGAGGCTATTATTCAAATTCAAGGCCAAATTCTAACTTTATGGATTTGTTTTCAAATGGCTCATCGGGCAGCGAAATGTACTATGATGATGGGCAATACAAAAGAAATGTTAATTCGACTGGTGGCGGATGCGGTGTAAAAATTATATACTAGCGCCATCCGAACTTTTCCCTAAGAGAATATGATTTCTCCGAGTGCCTGTTTGCCTGCAGCTTCAAGGTCAGAATAATCCATATTGTATTTATAATTATCAACCTTGTTTAATTCCGTATTATAATCTATTGAAAAATCATAGTTATCTCCAGTATCATTGGCATTTTCTGTATTATAGTTAGCGGTTTCTGCTTCTAAATTAGAACTAGTGCTATTTAATGCTGTTTGCACCGCAAGCGGTGATGTCAAAGCACCAAATCCTGAGCTGTAGCCTGCTTCATTTGCAGTATTTGTAAATTTCTGCACCTTGTAAATTGAATTTGAAGAGGACCTGAGTCTTTGGGCTGCCTTTAGTTGGTTTAAGCTGTTTTGTGCCGCCATATATTCTTTCTGTGTATTTGTAACAGCTTCCTTTGCGACTGCAAGCTCTGCTTCAGTGCCGCCTTCTTTGCTTTTTATTTTTTCATACGCTTTTTGAGCATCTTCAAGCCTTTCTTTTGCGCCGGTTTTAATTTTTTCTGCATCAAGTGTATCCTGCTTTAGTTTTGCAGTATCAACCTTTGCCTTATTGAAAGCATTTTGGCTATTTTTTACTTCATCAAAGTTTCTTTTTGCTTTGATGACTTTGCTTTCCGCCTTTTCAAAATCCTTTAGTGCTTTTTGATATTCTGTACTGTTTTGCATTTCTTTATCTGTAAGCCCGTTTTCTGCCTTATTTTTTGCGGTTTCTGCGGCTTTTAGATTACTGTTGGCATCGCCAACCTTTGCTTTTGCCTCATCTAGCTCTTTTTTCATCTTATCGTCAAATTTTGCTTTGCTCTCGTCGCTCATTTTTTCATACTTGTTTTGCTGCTTTTGTGCCTTTCTTTCAAGTTGTGCTGTTTTATGTGAAATCCTAGCATCTGAGGCAGTTTTTTGTATGCCTTTTGCCATTCCGTTTTCTTGAACATTTGTCTTAATTTCTGAAATTATTTGTGTGGCTTTGTAGCCGCTTCCATCGCCAAGCCCTGTTATGCTGCCGTCTGCTGAGCGTGTAAAACCTTTGCCGCCAGTTGCAGCATCTTCTGCAAAGGCTTTAACTTTATTTGCGGTATTTTTTACAATACCACCAAAGCCCTCCCCTTTGACTGTTTCAAGTTTGCTCATAGCAGAGCCTGCGGTATTTTTCATAGCCTTTGCTCCGGCCTTTGCGCCTGCAATAGATAATCCTATTTGTAATGTCGAAGCACCAGCATCTTGCATTGCTGTCTTCATATCTTCATCAGTACCGCCGTTTTTATAAATATTGTAAGCTTTGAATGCGCTCTTGGTAAGGGATAATGCCCCTGTCGCTGCGCCTATAGCACCAAGGCCTACAGCCGCAGGAGGAAACGCAACACACACCGCTGTGGTTGCAGCTGCTGTAATAGCTTTTTTGGGATCTTCAATTATGCCTTTTATTGTGTTGCCTACTGATTTTGCAGCTCCCCAGAGAAAGTTTCCTATTGCAGCACCAACTCCTATTTTGCCATCATCTTTATCATCAGAACAGCCCGAAATTAAATTTCCTGCAGACGTTTCTGTTTCTGAAACAGTCTCTGCATCGGGAATTTCATCTTGATTTTTAACAGCTGCATTCACTATAAGCGAATCACCTATGTTGTCAGTTGCAAGTGTTCCGTTATCATATATAGATACTGGAATAAGCTCATCTTCACTAGATTTAATGTAGACTGTTCTGATATTGTTCTGTGTTGTTTCAACCTGTGAAACACTGTTAATTCTTGTCATAAATTCTCTCCATAGGGCCAAATAGGTTTTTAAGGTTTTTTCTTATACTCTCTTAATGTTCGATAAACTATATCTTTCTTATATATATAAAGTATATCTAGTCCAAGAAATTGCGTTTTTACATAACAAGTTTTAAGTTTTGTAAAGATGTACTCAAAGCTTCTATTTCTCAAAACTTGTGTATATTGATGTGCTCTGTAAATTATTTTGGTTAAGTTAGTATGAATGCGATAAAATAAAATGCCGGCTAAATGCCGGCATGGGGTGATGGTTTGAATTTTAATATTTTTTACGCAGCTGTATTGTAGTATTGTCTGAAAATATCTTCCATAAAAGTTCCTACAGTATCTGCGGCATCAAGATTGTTATTCATATCTGCTTGTTGTTTTTCAAATGCATCTAGAGCATCTCGTTTTTGTTTCAGAAGTTTTTCAAGATTTGTTTTATTGTTTAACCATTCATTGTATTCTACAGTACCTTGCTTAGGCTCTTGTTTTTGTAATTTTTCAAGTGCCGCGCTTTCGCTTTTGTAGGCTTGTTTTAGTTGTGCAATTTTTGTTTGCAGCCGAGATTCCATTGTTGGTGCTGCTTTTTTGCTTGATGTATGAGTCGGCTTTGTATTGTTGAAATCTTCATGATATTCCATTATGTCTTGCTGTAGTGCCTGCTGCTCTGTTGTTAAATGTGGCTGTGTATTGCTTGTATTTGCACTTGTTGCTTTGTGTGAAGATAAGCTATTTGCAGGCTGTTGCTTTAAATTATCTGGGTTTAGATACTCCATTTGTTCATCAAAATATGTTTTATCATATGCTGGAATTCCATCATCATTGTTTATAATTTGAGTGCCATCATCTACATTGCTCTGCATTCCCTCGTCAATATCTTGTGATATGCGCGTATCTTCATCCAGGCCTCTTGGTAAATCATCGGTATCTGCTGAGGTTGGCTGGCCTTTAAAAGCGAGTGTATTTTTTCTATCTTGCCAGTATGCATTTAATTTATCACCTGTGGTAACGCCTTCTTTTGCAACAAATTTCCCGTTAGCATTTTGTTCGTACAAGCTTCCAAAGTTACTTTCAGAATGGGCTTTTAAATTATTTAATGATTTTACACCACCTGCAACAGCCGCTGTAGAACCAGCAATTGTAAATAATCCCTGAGCTATTTCTTCAATGCCCTTCTTTGTTTCTCCGTCCTTACCATCCTCTTTGCCCCAATTCTCTTGTACTTTGCTTATGCCGTTAATGGTTTGTGCACCTCCACCAACAAGGCCAAGTGCTCCTCCACCAAGTAAGACTGCTGTTTTTCCAAAAACTTTTCCGGCAGCACTAAAACCAGCTATTGATAATAATGTTGCAAGTGCTGGTTTCCAATTTCCTTTGGCAGCCTCCGTGAATGGGGTTGTGAAAATTTTAGTAATACCTTTGAATGCTGTAATTGCAATATCTTTACCGCTTAATTTGCCATCATCATTGCCATCTGTTTCAATATAGTCAATATTAATCTTTTCATTTGCTGAATCATCTTCTGCGGCTTTAAATTTGTCACTATTATCGGAATCGTCAATTGTGTAAGCTGCAGCAAAAATCGATTTATCAATATCTTCTTTTGGAATGCTTCCGATTGTGTTGCCATTGTTGTCATACACATCTACATATTGGATGCTGGCACTGTTAATGGCATTTGTGGACATATGTTTCTCCTCTAATTAAAAATCTTTTTAAAAACTCTCTATGTATTTATAAAGTTTTTTAGTTATAAAAAATTGCTATAAAATATATACTTTGCTTAATATTTATTAACATATGTACAAAACTATTTCGTATTATAATTATCTATACAACTGTTATGGAAAACAGAACCCTTAAAACAGCGCTGATTACAATATTTTATATATTTGGTTTGTGTACTTTTTTCAGTCAGTGCCAGATTGCTTTTTCATGCTTTATTGCGGTTGCAATTATTTTCTTGTGTTTGACTGATAAAATTAAGCCTTTTTTCTGTATATTGCTTTTTCTGTTATTCTTTGTAGGTTATTTTAATGCTAAATTTCAAAACAAAAATTTTGACAGTTTTTCTGAAATATCCAGTGCAAATAATGTCACAATAAAAGGAAGAGTCTATTCCATTCCAAACATTAGTGCAGAGAAGAAAATTGCAAAGTTTTATCTTGGGGTATACATGGCAAAAATTTTCAATAGAGACTTCCAGCCCCAAAATACTAAAATTCTAGTTTCAATATACGATGATAATAAATCTTATGATGATATAAGAATAGGCGATATTATTGAAATAAAAGGCAGGCTGAGACAGCCAAAAGAAGCATCGAATCCTGGTGAATTTGATTATAAAAAATATCTTAAGAATAAAGGTGTATTCTCTATTCTATATTCAAATATAGATACAAAAAAGCAGCCTAAAAAATGTGATTTTTTTAAAATTTTAAAGCATCCTGATATAAAAGACTCAAAGAACAAACCAAAAGAACTATGGTGGAAAGCTCTGCAAACACTTGATATTGTACGCGACAGTATAATTGCAAAGCATGCCAAGCATATTAAAAGCCCAAATTTAGAAGTTTTAGGTGGAATAGTTTTTGGTGATGATGCCGTAAATACTCCAGATGATGTCAAACAAAATTTTATAAATTCAGGATTGTTGCACCTGCTCGCAGCTTCAGGGCTCAATGTGGCGTTGATTTTTGCTATCTGGTGGGCATTTTGCAGATTAATAAATCTTGGATACAAAGCAAAGCTTATCTCAGGTATTTTTATTATAGCATTATACACTTTTATGACAGGTTTTCCGCCATCTATTCTTAGGGCTGCAATTATGCTTGTCCTTGTGTTGATTGGAAAATTGATGTTTAAAAGTGCTGATAACCTTGCCTTGATATTTTTTACAGCCTTTTTGATGTTATTGTTTGAGCCAAATTTGCTTTTTGATATTGGGTTTGAGCTTTCTTTTCTTGTGACTGGAGGGCTTATTGCCTGTGTTGAGCCTGTTTGTGCCAAATTTAAAAGTGCAGATAAATTATATAAGAAAAAAATCTCAAGGCTTCCTTTTTGGCGACAAAAAATTGCGCTTTTATTCTCCCCAATCTCTCTTCTTAGTGTATTTATAGTCCCTTTTGTCGCGCAATTATGGGCCTTTCCGCTGCAGATGTATTATTTCAATACATTTACACCATACAGTGTTTTTGCAAATATGGCCGTTGTTCCATTTGTTGGAATTATTAGCTTTGTTGGTTTTGTAAGTTCTATTATTGGCCTCATACCATTTTTAGGAGACTTTGTAATATGGGTTTCAAGCTTTATTCTAAACCCTTTAATTACATTTTTATTATTCATTTCGGAATTTTTCTCAAATCTTCCAGCATCAATAATCAAAGCCCCTTCTGGTACTATTTTTAAAATTTTAATATATTATATTTTGCTTGTTGTTTTAACAATGTGCATCAAAAATGATTTTAAGAAAGCAAAAGAGAATGTTGCACTCGGAGTGTTGTTAGTAGCGCTTTTTTGCTGTGTGTTTTCAAGTCTGCTGATAAATTTTTTTAATAAGGATTTAGAAGTAATCGCCTTTGATGTGGGGAATGCAGATAATTTTTTAATAAAAACTCCAAAAAATAAATACATAATGATAGATACAGGAAGATTGCCCTATAAGAGCGTTTCAAGCGCAAAAAGAATAACACTTCAACACCTTTATGATAAAAATATAAAAACTTTGGAATACTTAATAATAACACATTTTGACAGCGATCATTCAGGAGGAACTGTTGATATATTAGACAATATTAGGGTTAAAAATACTCTTATTCAAAAGAAAACTTGTGATACTAAAAATTCCTGTGACATTTTAAACTATATTAAGAATAATAATGTGAATGCAAGAATTGCGCAAAACAATGAAACCTTTTATAGAGAAGATGATTTTGAGGTAAAAACCATTGTGCCTGTCGTCAAAAAGCTTAATATAGATGATAAAGAAAATGAAAATTCTATTTTTGTTTTAATTAAACACAAGAATGAGCACTTTCTCTTTTTGGCAGACGGTGGAATTTTGGCCTTTAATAATGTAAAAAATAATCTTCCAAAAAATATTAAATTTTTAAAAGTTGGCCACCATGGCGCAAAAAATGTAGTAAATAAAGAAATGCTTGAATATCTGAAACCTGAATATTCAATAATTTCAACCGGCCAAAACAACTACGGGCATCCAAACGCGGAAACCATAAGACTTTTGAAAGATTCTGGCACAAAAATATACTCTACAAAAGAATTTGGCGCAATAAAATTTATTTTCAGCAAGGATGATACAAAGGTTTTCGGCTTTAAAGCAGACAAACGTAAGGGCTTTGAAAATATCAAAAACAATGACTATTCAGAAGCAAGTCTGCAAATTAATTTATAATTGCAGTATTTGCAACCATCCTTTGTTGGTGTTGGTTTGAAATTTAACTCTTTAACATTTAGAGTAAAATCTTTAATTTTATTCTCAATCTCGATATTATCCTCATCGGTTAGGTTTGCATAAGAATAGTTAAATCCTTTTTCAACATATAAAAGTGCACAGTCAAAAATTTTTGCATCAGGGTTAATCTTTTCATATAAATATTTATAAAATCTAAGCTGATTGTGATAATTTTCGTCGGGCTTAACCTTCTTTTGTGTTCCTGTCTTAAAATCGTAGATATAATATTTGTCTCCAGCCTTAATTACCCTGTCAACAAAGCCTTTTAGTATGTACCCTTCTTCCTGACACTCAAGCCTTAATTCGTTTGCGATAATATTTTCAATTGGTGTTTCAATAAAGTTTGGATAATTTTCATTAAATAGCTCTTCTCCGCGCTTTAAATATTCCTCTCTTGCTTCATCATCCTTAAATTCAACTGCAGACATTTTTTCTTTAAAGAAACCTAAAACCTCATTTAATGATGGGTAATTCCCACGTTCCTTGCCTATCTTTGCCATCTTTTCAAGTGCAAAATGCACAGCTGAACCATAAGAAAGATTATCCACATCATCAAACATAACAGGCACCTCTAAAATATCCGAATAGTAGTATTTTAAAGGGCAGCTTAAATATTCATTTAGTGAGGATGCACTTACCACAATGTTTTCTGTCTTTTGAGCAAGCTCCTGTCGAATGTTATCAGAATTTTGATACAAAATGTATTCTTTCAGTTCATCCACATATGAATTCAAATCCATATTGTATGTATTTTTTTCGAATATGATAGGATTATCAAGCATATCAGATGATAAATATTCACTCATTGCTTGAACATTCATATCCTCGTCGCAATTGGCATAGCTTAAATATAGGCCGAATTTTGAACGCGTTATTCCAACAAATAAAAGTTTTAATAGTTCTGCCTTTTTGTTTTCCTTTTTATCATCTGAAAATTGAGACTTAGCAACTGGCAGGTCTAATTCTCCTGGTGGGCGCGATTTCTCCCATAGTTTTGCTGTCATCTGTGGCATAAAAACATACTCAAACTCTCTTCCTTTAGAACCATGGTATGTCACAAGCTGCACTGCATTATTCAGGTATGGATTTTTTTCTATTTCCATCTTGATTCCCTGTTTTAAGTAGGTGTCAAGATGCATAATAAAATCAGCAAGTGTAGCTGTCTTATGAAGAGAGGAATATGAAACAGCTTCCTTTATAAGTCGCTTAATGGCAGCTATATTCTCAAATTTTTCTTCTCCCTCGTTTGAAAAATATTCTAAAATTCCGGTTTTTAAAATAACATCATATATTAAGGCAACAAGGCCTTTTGCTGATTTTAATTTTTTAATGGAAATAAAGGTTTCATAAAAATCGCGTATCTTCTTTGAATTTTTGAAGATGGTGTCAAGATTTTCCTCAATATTTTTAAAGAAATTTTTTCCATTAAGTCTGTTCAATTTTAATAATTCGTAATAATCTTTTTCCTCAATTAAAAAAGGCTCATTTACAAGTAGCCCAAAAAGCTTGTCTGCCCCGGTATAACTATTATCCAAACATTTAAGATAAAAATAAGAAATAATAAACGAAGGAATTTCAAAAACGCTCTTCTGCCTGTTTAATTGAAATGGTATATTTTTTGCCCTTAAAATCTTTGAAAAAGGAATTAATAAATCATTTCTTTTTGATAAAATTGCAATTTCTTTAGGCTCCACACCTTCTTTTATTAGGCTTTCAATCTTGTCTATAATCTTATTGTTTTCTTGAATCGTATTTGCATAGAGTGAAAAATGAATCTTCTCCTCTTTTTCTATAACATTTTGATTCTTTGCAATTAGTTTTTTATCAATATTATGTCTCTTGAATTCAGTGTCGTTTGTGAGTCTCGAAGCATCATTTTTTATAATAGCCTCTGCGAAATTTAAAATCATCTGGCTTGATCTGTTGTTTTCATTCAGGCAAATGACTTTTGTATCTGGATATTTTTTGAGGAATGTTTTAAGGTTGTCGCATCTTGCACCCTGAAAAGAATAAATGATCTGATCATCATCCCCGACAACAAAAACATTGTCGGTATCTGCACCCCTCGCTATCTGAAAAATTAATTCATTCTGACCCGAATTTGTATCTTGATACTCATCCACCAGAATATACTTAAACCCTGATGAAACCTCATTTAAGAGCATATCATCATAATCAATTGTCTTAAGAACAAGGTTTAGCATATCTGAAAAATCAATTAGATTATGCTGCTTTAGGCTTTTTTCATAAAGCTCGAAAATTGCATAAAATTCTTTTGCTTTGCCAAGCTTTTTTTCAAACGTCTCAAATTTATTTAAAAAGCTCTGTACAAGCTTTCCTTTCTCTTTCCTCTCCTTATATTCAAGCTTTAAATCATCTAAATATGGCAGCCATTCGGGGTTTTGGTTAAAATATTCAAAATATTCTTCCCTATCAACCCTCTCTCTCTTAACAAAATCAATACCTGAAATTATCTGCCCGATGTAATGATAACGATTATTCCATTTGTCCTTTAAAAATTCCACTCCGAAATTCGCATGGTATTCATCCAAACATTCTTTAATGATTGTCTGCTTTGTGATGTCATCAACAACTTGCACATTGTCTAATAGTTCAAACTTGCTTGGGAACCTGTCTATAATGTCTTTACAGAAGCTGTGATATGTTGAAACACATACTCCCATTGCATTGGCACCGCTTGATTGTACAAGCCTGGTCTTCATCTCATTACTTGCAGCATCAGAAAACGTTAAGCACAATATTTCAGAAGGTAAAACACCAAATGACAGCATGTTTTTAATACGCTCAATTAAAGTAAAAGTCTTGCCTGAACCTGGCCCTGCAAGCAGCATGACAGGCCCTTTGATTGCTTCAATGGCTTCTTTTTGCCTTGGGTTTGGTGTGATTTTTCTTGTTAAAGTTTCTGTCATAAATTTACCCTATATAGACTAAAGCCCAAAATGAATACAATTCCTACAGCACCATGCAAAGCTGCTCTGGACTTGTATCTATATATTTATAGAATTCATTAAATCTTCGTCAATGTCAAAGTTTGAATAAACACTCTGAACATCGTCATGCTCTTCTAATTTTTCCATCAAAAGCAGTACCTTTTTTGCAATTTCAGGGTCTGTAACTTCGCTTGAATTGCTTGGAATCCTTGTTAATTCTGCAGTTTTTGGTTTTAAACCAATTTTTTCAAATCCTTCAACTGTGCTCTGAAAATTTTCAACAGAGGTTGTAACCTTGATTTCTTCCTCTTCTTCATAAACGTCTTTGGGTTCAAACTCAAGACTTGCTTCTAGTATTTCATCAAGAGTTATTTCTCTGGGCTTTTCCTTGCTTTTTTTATCATCTGGCTCAATTACCTTATCAAAAGATAGCATACCAACAGGTTCAAATATCCAGCCAACGCAACCGTCTGCGCCAAGGTTTCCTCCAAATTTTGTAAAAAAGCTCCTGATATCTCCTGCTGTTCTGTTTTTATTATCGGTCGCAGCCTCAATAAATATCGCAACTCCGCCAGCACCATATCCCTCGTATGTCAATTCTTCATAGTTATCAGCTGCAGAGCCTCCTGCACCTTTTTCAATTGCTCTTTTGATTGTGTCATTAGGCAGTCCTCCTGCCTTTGCCTTGTCTATAGCAGTTCTTAAACGGAAATTCCCAGCAGGGTCTGCTCCGCCCATTTTTGCTGCTATAATTATCTCTCTTGAAAACTTTGCAAAGTTTACACCGCGCGCAGCATCTGCTTTTGCTTTTTTATGTTTAATATTTGCCCATTTAGAATGTCCTGACATATGGTTTCCTTTTTAATCTTTTTTATTTTATTAAATCATAGGGCAATATAATTATCAAGATAAGACTACATGTATTCTTGTTTATGTAATAATTAATGTATGAGTGAACTTTCAAGAATTGATTTTATACGTGGACTTATTCAGGATTGCAGGTATGATGATGCACTAGAAGCGCTTCAAATAGCCATGGATGATGAGCCTGATAATGTGGACTACAATTATGAATTAGCCAGAATATTTATGGAGATGGGTAATTACTCTTCTGCTGTATCTAATTTAGAATTAGTATTGGAAAAAACAAAAACCGACCTGCTTTATTTTATGCTTGCAGAAGCATATCAGGCTGATGAGCAGCTGGATAAAGCAATAGGCGCCTGCCTTAAGGCAATTATGATAAATGAAAAATTTCCATTTGCCTATAAAAAACTAGGCATGCTTTTTATGGCAAGAGGTGATAAAACAAGCGCCACAGAATATTTTGAAGATTATCTGAAATTAGATATTGCTGAGGATGAAAAGGATTCTGTAGTTAAAATTCTTGAAAGGATTAAAGAATGAACGTAGAAATTTATACTCTTGATTACTGCCCTTTTTGCAAGCGCGCACTTGCTTTTTTGAATGACCATAATGTTGAATTTACCCAAATTAAAATTGATGGCAATGATTCAGAGATGAGAAAAAAACTTGGTGAAATGTATAACATTAAAGAAGAAGTCACTGTGCCTCAGATAATCATTGATGGCAAAAGAATTGGCGGCTACACTGATTTAATGGCTGCCTATGAAAACGGCGAAATCAAGTTTTAGTAATATTTATGATATTTTAAAGCCCCTGCTATTCAACAAGGGCTTTTTTGTATGCTTAGTCTTAGTTGTTATTTAAATCACATGAATAATTTTTACCAAATTCTTGCACAATAGCCAAAAACAGACTCATATCCTAAATTTGTTTTTGTATTAATTGAAATAAATACTGTAAACTTTTGTAACAATATAATTTAAAATCATAAAGTTTCTCCTCCAAATTGACGATAACATAAATGCACTTGGAAAATTAAAAGGAATTTTATCTGATGCTAAAAAAGAGTACAAAGCCTTCTGTTAATACATTTAACTGTATCGATATGATGCTAAAGGGCGCTAAAAAAAGGCGAATGATGGCACTTTCAGCAGTAAAGGCATTAGATAGCGGCAGAGGCAATAGCTCTAATGTTGTAATGTTAAGATAAGATAAATTTCCCCCCTTTGTATACACGCAAAGCACAAACAACAACAAAAAAACCGGCCAAGTTATGGCCGGTTTTTAAATGCAAAAATATGTTAGAAAATTTTTAAAGCATTTATTGGAATTATTAAGATTTAACATTTTAATATGCATACTTTATGATGGCTTAATTAACAGGAAGTGAATCCTGGTTTACAAACTTTTTTGCAATCTTTTCTTCAAAGAAAAAAATACATTTTTGCTTAAATGTTTTTGGGATATACGTTTCAGGCTCTGGCTCATTGATTATAACAAGCACCTCATTTTCAGCTGCCATTTTTAAATTGTTTCTAGCTATGGATTCAACCCTTTGAAGAGAATTAAAATTATCCAATTCCTCTTTTAATTTTTTGTTTCTTTTTTCAGCCTTTAATTTCAGGTCGTTTGACTTTATAATTTTTGCCCTGTAAATTACAATTTTAGATATGTTTAAAAGCGCACTGTAGCCTATCTGGCATACGCACAAAAGAAGAACAATTGTCATAAAAGAATGATAAAACTTAATTTTGTTATTCTTTTTCCTTTGCTCCTTATGCAGCTTATCTTTAAGGTTATCCTTAGCTATGGTATTTACATGATCAAGTGGCATGCACTATATCTTACACTAAAACAAAACTATGCGCCAGCATATTTAAAATTTTTCTAAAATAATTTACAAACCTGAAATTTTCCAACAGGTTCGTTGTTTTGATTATAATAATTTAAATCAGCTTTATAGTCTATCCAGTCAAGTTCATTCAAAAGTTTTGCAGCCAATAAGAAACGCGCCTTGTTATTGTCCTGTGCCATCTTAATTAACAGAAGTTCATTTTTTTTATCATTATATATGCTTAAAAATCCTCCTGCCCCTGTTTTTACTATTAAATCAAAATTAAGCTGCATAAAAAAAGTATCTTGCCTGAAGCCATCAGTGTCCCTTCCGCCTATTATATAAGGGTTATTCTTATACGCCTGTTTTAAAAAAGCATATTTTTTGTCATTATATAATTTAAAAAACGCATTCGCTATGTTCTCAAATGGCAAGCCCCACACAGGAAGCGTACACCCATCCCAAGTCTGCGGGGGATTTTCATATTTTGATAATTCACATATTTTATCAAGTATCAACTTTTGCAAAGGATGATTGATATCCATATAATTTTCAAGAGGGAAATTGAGTTGCTTTGAAGCTGCAAGCATCATGGCATGCTTTGCTGAACAATTATTGTGAATTGGTCTAAAGGACTCATATGGGCTTAAAGCATGAGGGTTTAAGGGCTCAATGGCGGGGCACTTTAAATAAGTTTCATTAAGCCCTGTTTTATCTAATATTGATTTAACAAGCTCTGTATGAATTTTCTCCCCAGCATGTGATGCCTGCATTATAGCGAGTTCTTCTTGTGAAAAATCATAAAATTTATGTGTGTCTAAATCAGCTAAGATGCTTGCCTGGATTGGTTTCAATAGGCTTCTTAAGAAAAATGGATAATCATTGTGGCAGCCTAAGGCTTTCACCTCTTTGAATTGTGTAATTTCTATATCTGCACCGCCTGCACCGCCTGCACCGCCTGCACCGCCTGCACCGCCTGCACCGCCTGCACCGC
>CATJOM010000076.1 GCA_949741915.1 uncultured Candidatus Melainabacteria bacterium
AAATAGATAACCTTATCACTCTTCATCAACGTAAGTGTGATAAACTATTAAATTTTAAAAAATCTATGTTAGAAAAAATGTTTCCAAAAAATTCATCAAATTTTCCAGAAATAAGATTTAAGGGATTTACTGACGCTTGGGAACAACGTAAGTGGATAGATATGGTAAATATATCAACGGAAATGGTTGATCCAAAAAGTGGAAAATATGATAATCTTCCTCATATAGGACCTGGAAACATTGAATCTTTTACAGGTCAATTTTATGACAATATTAAAAAGGTTGGAGAAGAAAATTTAATAAGTGGAAAGTTTCATTTTTATCCTGAGGACATAATTTATGGCAAAATAAATCCACAATTGGGGAAATACGTTTTTCCTTTATTTGAAGGACTTTCAAGTGCTGATTCATATGTTCTGAATGCAAAGAATGGACTAAATCAAAAATACTTATATACTTTATTACAAACAACTGATTTTTATAAATATTCTGTTTCTGTATCAATGAGATCTGGTATGCCTAAAATTAATAGGGATGAGTTAAATGCCTACGAATTTAGTATGCCGAAAGGAAATGAACAACAGCAAATTGGAGCTTTATTTTTAGAAATAGATAACCTTATCACTCTTCATCAACGTAAGTGCTTTTGTAAAAAATATTCTTGGGAACAACGTAAGTTAGAAGAAATATGCAATCGTTTTGATAATTTAAGAGTTCCAGTTGCAGCTAATCAAAGAGAAAAAGGTAACATTCCATATTATGGTGCAAATGGAATTCAAGATTATGTTAAAGGTTTTACACATAAGGGTGAATTTATTCTTATTGCCGAAGATGGTGCAAATGATCTGAAAAATTATCCTGTGAATTATGTAAATGGCTTATTTTGGGCTAATAATCACGTACATGTATTACAATCTAAAGAAAAAATTGGTAATAATAAATTTTTGAAATTTTGTATTTCAAGAACCAACATAGAGGAAACGGTTCTTTCTCATATCTAAATAAAGTAAAAAAAGTGGCATATCCTTCACAATCTGCCGCCGGTCCTGCTGCCTT
>CATJOM010000077.1 GCA_949741915.1 uncultured Candidatus Melainabacteria bacterium
ACATGCCGGGTCAAATATCTTTAGGTTGTAAATTCTATCCAATAATTTTCTTAGCTTCTTGTCCGTTTCAGCTTTTTCAAATTCTTCTCTTAAATCATTTAAAAATAATGGTTCTATAACTTTCATGATGTTGGGAACAGAAGTATAGTGTTGTCCTAAGCCACTTCTTACTTCTGCAACAGATACAGCTTGAAACATTGAACCGAAAATATCCGGGTTAATTTCCTTCCAGTCTTGGTTCCCACAATCAATCATAAGTTTTCTGACTTTGGAATTAAGCTTAGGAACAGTAACTTTATCAGCGAATAATTTACCATTGACGTATGGGAATTTCTGAACATATGAAGGATAGCTGGCTTTCTCGCTGTCTTTTTTGTCTAATGCTTCAAATAGCATAGCAATAACTTCTGCTAAATCATTGCCATCATCATTAGCATGATCATTAATTGTTTTGGTAAATATATTTTCGCCCTCAAATATTCCTGTATCCTCTGCAAAGAAACAAAATAATAGCCTTGTTAAAAATACGTTTAAGGAATGATTTTTGTCTTTCTGTGCAAGTTCCGGGTTTAGTTTTATGATTTCATCATAAATACGAGCCATATTTTCGGCAGCCTTAACATCGGCAGGGTTTTCTTGGTGTGCTACATATTTTTCTTTCCCGGTCCAAGGCAAGAAGAAATCAATGTTCTTATACAATTCATCTAATTCAACGGCAAGTGTTTCTCGGGTTTTAGTATCAATTGCCAAAAGTTCTTTTGAATTGTTTACAACAATAAATCTTGGCTTGTGCGTATATGTTGCAGAATTCTTCTTCAAATCGTCAATTATTGAATAAATATCACCATCTTTGCTGAATTCATAAAACAATTTCTGCTTTATAATTAGCTGATTTTCTTTCTTAGAGAGGTTGGAATTACCTTCCCTAAGTCTTTTTATCTGCATCTTGGTAAAACCGAATGCTAATAAGAAATCATAAATAAAATCTTCCTCCGAAAAATTCTCTACTAACTTCCTAACATCTTCTTCGATTTTCTGACTCTGCATAAGAACACCTCTTTTATCCAATAATACCATGACATGTATATTA
>CATJOM010000078.1 GCA_949741915.1 uncultured Candidatus Melainabacteria bacterium
CGACGGTTAAATAACCTTAAGGGCCTTCCCTTCGATTGCAGACAAGCTGCGTTTTCACCACAGGTAAAAAGTTGCAGCGGCACAAGCCGTAGTGGAAATGCGAAAATAAAAGGCGCAAGCCGGTGCTCAAAATGAAAACTGCGGCAAGCAGTTTGAATGGAGCATAACGATGGCGACGTAGGATGTGAGCAAAATTTACGGCAGCGAAGCGAAGTAAATTCTTGTGAAACACCCACAGGAGCAATTGACGGTTAAATAACCTTAAGGGCCTTGCCTTTGATTGCAGACAAGCTGCGTTTTCACCACAGGTAAAAAGTTGCAGCGGCACAAGCCGTAGTGGAGGCACAAAGATAAGTCTATAAAAAAATAATGCGGTATATAATCAAATATATACCGCATTATTGTAAAAAACTTATATTGGAATTAATCAGTCTATTTTTCTGATTGTTCATCCGTTTTAATATTGTTATCAGAAGCAGCACCATCAGAGGCATTCACAATATTATCATAATCTTCTTTTAGAGCCTTTGAATTTTCTTCACCAATTTTTTTTGTAAGCTCTTTTTGTTCTTGTTTTGCCTTTTCCATCTCGGGCGTTGTCACTATATCTTTTATACCTCTTTCTTTTTTAGTTTTATCAGCGTCATTTTTATTTAGCATGCCTGTTATTAATCCGCCTGCAATCATTAAAAGTCCGATAATCTTACCTGCGCCAAACTTTGCAGTTTTCTTTGCAAAACTCCGCACGTCAGAAAAAGCATAAAGGCCACCTCCAAACAATAACAAAGAATTAGATGCAACAAGAAATTTGCCGTTTTTTTCTTCTCTATTTTTTGAAAGATTTATTGAATTACTCACAATGCATTTAGTGTGTATACGGCTTATTTCACTAAATATATTATCCTTGTTTTTATTTGAATCTTTTTTGGGCTTATCTGAACCTTTAAAACCTATTCTTTGGTCAACCGCAATTCTGTTTACACCTAACATAAAAAACCTCGCTGCAATCTTTTTTGTATAATACATAATATCAGATAATCACATATTTACAATACTGGAAGAGCATTTTAGCTTTTGCCGACAAAAAGAATTAACAAAGACAATTAAATATGGTTTTACATCTGTCATTAAATGCATTTGTTACCAAAATATTTCACTTAGAAAACTTAATAAGAACGTTATCTTGTGGCATAAAGCCCTCCATTACAAAAAACAAGAGCACTATCTGCGCATTAAATACAATTTATCTAAAATAATACCTCTGCAAAAGGCAGAGGCTAAAATAAAGGTTACAAAAATAAAATTCAAAATTAACCACATTTGAATAAAAAACTTATGAAAAGCCGGGTGTGACGGTAATTATATATTCTGATAGTGAGGAGTGGGGTAATGATATGTCAATTGGAGCTGTCAATTAGAACTTTTTTAAATTTTTAAAAATGCTTAATAATATAAACCGTCACCCCAGCAAAAATTAAAACTATGAAAAACTTACGTTAAATAGTTTTTGAGTTCGCTTGTATCTTTTGATTTTCTAAGCTTCTTTAAAGCCTCACCTTCAATTTGCCTTATTCTTTCTTTTGAAAACCCTAATATTTTGCCTAATTCTTCAAGGGTCTTTGTATTACGCCCGCAAAGCCCGAAACGATTAATTATTATAAATCTTTCCTTCTCAGATAAAATATCAAGAGCCTTTATTATGTCCCTATTTAAAAATTCTTTTTCTGTTTTTATGTCAGGAAGCCTTTTAAAATCATCTTTTATATAATCTTCAAGACATAAATCTTGTGCAACTGGTGTATCAAGACTTACAGGTTCTTTTATCATGGCTTTTTTTATAGATTTTATTTTCTTGACATCAAGCTTTAAATAATCCGCCAATTCCTCATCGACAGGTTCTCTGCCTAATTCTACATGCAGTTTTACAAGAGCCTTCTTCAAAGTTCTTATCTTATCGCTCATATGTACGGGAATTCTTATTGTCCTTGAATTATTGGCTATTGCCCTTATTATGGTTTGTTTTATCCACCATGTGGCGTAGGTTGAAAATTTAAAACCTTTTGTATAGTCAAACCTTTCTGCAGCCTTTATAAGCCCCAAAGAACCTTCCTGGACTAAATCCATAAACAAAATTCCCTGGCCTGTGTATTTTTTTGCAATACTAACAACAAGCCTTAAATTTGCCTGGATAAGTTTCTTTCTTGCTATCTTTGCCTCTTTTTTGGTACCCTCTTTTATGGTCTTGCCGATTAGTGTTTCATTTGACCTGTTTAAAAGTTTAATCTTGCCTATATCCTTTAAGTACATCTGCAAAATTTCATCCTTATTAGCAATGGTATTAAAGGTTTTAATTTCGCCATTCTCTTCCTCGTCTTCAAAATTTGGCTCTAACAATTCATATTCATCGTAAAAATCTTTTCTGTTTAATGAATCCTTCATAGCTTCCATAAATCCCCTTCTTTATAAAATTCCATCTCTTCTTAATTTGCTTGACGTAAAAATTTTAATTATGTTTCCATTCTTTTTATATTGGTGTATAATAAGCTCTATGAAATTTTGCAAACCGTTATTAATTCTGGCATCTATATTGTTTTTTCAGACAGGGGTATATGCAAATGATGTCACATTTACTGCAATATCCGATGTGTGTCTGAAATCAGACAAGATGGAAAACAACCTGACGCCATCAATCCAAAATCTTTTAAGGACCAAGGATGACATTAATAATTCAGGAAGTAAGTTCGTTGTATTCCTTGGTAATAACGTTGCTAAGGCAGATAAATATGACCTTGTTATGTTTGCAAAAATTATCAACAAAATAAGAAAGCCTGTCTATGCAGGGCTTGGCAATAAAGATATTCAAAGGGCAAAGCGCCTGGATAAGGAAGAATACTACAGACTTTTAAATAAATTTTCAAAGAATAAAATCCCAAGACTGCCCTATGCAAAAAATATAGATGGCTTTACGTTTATTTTTATGGATGGCACAAATGAAATGGCATCCTTGCCGAGGGGATATTTTAAAGATAAGGAATTAATAGCCCTTGAAAAGTATTTAATCAAATATAAGGATAAAGATGTAATAATAGTGCAGCATTTCCCGATACTTAAGATGAAGGAGCAGACAAAGACAACCTACAACAGGGAAAGCTATATTAAATTATTATCTGGTTTTGATAATGTAAGGGCAATTATTTCTGGCCATGAGAATGAAGAATTTGAGATTGAGGATGAAAACGGCATAAAACACATAAATGTGCCGTCATTAAGTACTGCTAAAGAATATAAAGTAATAAGCATCAAAAAAAATGATGATAAATTTTCTATAAAGAGCAAGATTATAAGTGTAGAATAGGGCTTAAGGCAATTGGCAGATATTTGTGCCGGTGAGTTTTGTCCAGACACTATACTGGGCGTGCAAAAAGACGGGCCCCGACATAGAATTATACATTTATACCGGTAATTTTATTTCAAACACTGTGCTTTTTGCAATTTTGCCATCTTTAGTTTTATAGCTTGTTGAATCAAAAGTTATTTCACCCTTGTGTTTTTCTATTATTTTTTTACATATTGCAAGGCCAAGCCCTGTACCCTCTCCAACCTTTTTTGTGGTAAAGCCTGCCTGAAAAATTTTCTTTTTATCCTCCTCTTTTATGCCAGCACCATTATCTTGGATTTTTACAATGAGCACATTATCAATAATCTCGGTTGAAACAATTATTTCACCCGCATAACGCACACCACATACGGAAATATCGTCTTTCAATGTGCTGCATCCAACATCTAAAGCAGATTTTGAGCCGCCAAGGCCTGCATTTTCAATACCTGCTTGTTTTTCTATACTTTGAATAGAATTCATCAGAATATTCAGAAATACCTGGTTTAACATGTTTGGATAACACTCAACAAGCGGAATGTCTCCATATTTTTTAACAAGATTTATATCTTTTTTAAGTTTGTGCCTTAATAAATTCAGGGTTAAATCCAGTTCATCATTAATATTGGCACTTTGGCTTGTCATCTCATCTAGCCGGACAAACCTTTTTAATGACTGCACAAGATTTGTAATCCTCTTAATAGCCTCAGTATCAATAGAATTAGTGTCTTTAAGAATTTCTATTGTATCACTATCAAACACTGTATCTTTTTCAAAGAATTTTTTTAAAATCTCATTGTTAGCGCAAATGCTTGCAAGGGGCGTATTTATCTCATGGGCAACAGATGCAATTAATTGTCCCAGGGATGCCATTTTTTCAGAATTTATAAGCTGCAATTGCGTCTCTTTTAACTCTGCAAGGGCACTTTCAAGCTCTTCTTTTTTATCTGAAACAGCCTTAAACAGCATGGCCTGAGTTATAGCACTAGAAATTTGCATTGAAACACCAAGTATAAGTTCCTTTTCAATATCTTCAATGTGTTTTTTTGGTGTCAAAATTACAACTATTGCAATTAAATTTTCCTTATTTGCGATTGGCAAAATTATCCTTGTACTTGGTGCCCTCATTGGCTCTTCGGCGTTCTCAAATTCTTTCAGGCACACTGAAATTGCAATCTTGTTATCTAAAATTTCATCGGTGGTTGTTGAGTCATATCTTAATATTTGGCCCTTAAATTTTTCTTCATTGCCTTTTTGATGTGAATGAACATATTCCACATGAAATGCCTCGCCATCTGGGCTTTGCAACCTTTTTGCAAAATAAACCTTTCTTGCGCCAAAAATGATGCTTAACTCGCCAAGCGCTGTGTTTATCATGTTATTAAGGTCAATGGTTTTTGATATACTTGTTGAAATGCGGTTTAAAAGCGCCATTTTAACAGCCTGGTTCTGAGCCTTTGAATTAGTATTTAAAAATTCCTGGTTTTGAATTTTAAGCCTTTCATTTTCAGAGGTGATTCTCTCAAGCATTATTTCTTTTGTGATGTCATAAAAATACAAAATACGGTACTTTTTAAGCGAAAACGCCTGAATTAAAAAATATAAAAACTCCCGCTCACTCTTTTGATAAAGCCCGTAAAGGCACAGGTTACCTCTTGATTCTATTGCATCTTTCAGAGGCGAATAAGTTTTTAATTTTTCACTCTCGATAAGGCACAGGTCAAAATAAAACTTGTAATCAAGCTTCTTCAAGGCTCTTAAACCATTTGTTTCTGCTTCATCTTGATTAAAAATATCAGCAAAAATATTCCTAAATGCCTTATTAAAATACACGCCGTTTATGTTTTCAAGCTTGTTGTTTATTATGGGCTTTTGAATACAAATATCGTCACAAGGAGCTGATTTACTCTCTGAACCGCATAAAAAAGCATTTTCGTTGCCATTTTTTGAAACTTCAACACCAAATACACCATTTGAAGGCAATTGGGAAGAGCCGCTACGAGAATTATTACAAGGGGGGAAATCACAAATTATAATGGGTTCACGTAAATTGTGATAAAAACTCCTCAATACGGTGCTCATAATTCCTCTTTTTCAAGCTTTTTGCAGCACTTTGGCTTTTAAAACTGCAAATCAAACAGGTATTCATTAAAAACAGAAATACAGCAGTTTAAAAGCAACGGCAAAATTATCCGCCCAGCCTAATTCTACATCATAAAATCGTCAGTATTTTTCTTTACATAAAAACCGAGACCAACTGCCTTATAGCTTGCATTTTCACCTTTCAAGCTAAAATTTTCTTTATTTAATTCATTCAATTTTTGTCTTAAGGTTTCATTTTCAGTCTTTGTTCTTATTAGCTCTACAACAATTTCATCAAGACCATCCATTTTTTCGCTTAAAACTTTTGAAATCCTGTCAACAATATTATTTTCAAGAGCTTCTATGCTTCTTGCAGGCGTATTCTTTGCAACAGCAGGCAAGGCATCTTCTTCATCAAACATTATTTCATGCTTTTGAGCTTTATGTTTCATTTTTTGAAGAAAATTGCTTTCCTTTACGCTTTTATATAAATTGTCAGAATTATTTACTTCTACCTCAGCAAATTCTTTTTCCATCGCCATTTTTTTTACAGCTTCTTCAACGGCGCGCTTTTTCTCTTCCTGCAGCTCTTTAGTGTGCTTGTAAAGCTCTTTTACTTTCTTTAATACATCAATATCATCTTTAGAGAAATAAATATTTCCAAAGCCGTCTTTTTTGGGCTTCAGACAAGCTTTCTGGCATAGCGTAGAAACTTCTTTAGGGTTTGAATTTAAAATCTTCAAAAGTTGCCCTGCACTTATGATTTCTTCCATCTGATTAATATCTTCCTGCTTAACTTCAAAATTTTCCACTGCAAATCCTTCTCGCCAAGTGTTAAACGTGTGTGGTAACTTTTATGTCATCCGTCTATCAAGACAAATTTTATTGTCTATCTTACTACAATATTATAAATTAAATTTTTTAAAAAACTACAAGTTTCTATTTTATCTTTACAATTTTGAAGAAATTGTAATAAATGTTACGATGCCGTTTACCATTTTAAACAAGGAACTATTCATTAAAGATAAATGAGACTAGTATATGTAAATCAATGTTTGCAAAAACTTTTATAAGGCTTAGTTACTTACTTTTAAGAAACCAATGAAAATAGCTGCATTATTAAACAGGATGACTTTTTTTGCATTTTATCAAAAAATCTAATATTATTAGAATAGTTGAATATTATGGATTTCTTAGAAGCATGAAAAAAGAAAAAAGAGGATATTTTATAACTTTTGAAGGGGCAGACGGATGCGGAAAAACAACGCAGACAGAACTTATTAAAAAATATCTTGACAATAAAAATATTGAAAATATTCTAACAAGAGAGCCGGGTGGCTCAGAGCTTGGGGTGCATTTAAGAAAAATTTTATTACATTATGAAAAACCGGTTTCAAACATAGCGGAAACCTTCCTATACCTTGCAGACAGAGCCCAGCACATTGAATATAAAATTAAACCCGCACTAGAAGAGGGGAAGATTGTTCTTTGCGACAGGCATACTGATTCAACACTGGCATATCAAGGGTATGGCAGAAATCAGGATATAGAAACGATTCAAGGGCTAAATAAAATTGCAGTAAACAGCATTTTGCCTGATTTAACCATAGTGTTTGATGTTGAATCTGAAACTGCGCAAAAGAGGCTCACAGGTGAAAAAGACAGGCTTGAAGCCGAGGGTATCGAATTTCACAAAAAATTAAGGGCAGGTTATCTTGATATAGCAAAAAAAAATCCAAAAAGAGTAAAGATAGTAAATGCAAACCAGGGTATAGAGCAGGTTTTTAATGATACCATCAAAATAATCGGGGAACTTTTAAACTTATGAAAAGATTAAACAAAAAAGTTGTAATATTTTTTATAATGCTTACTATGATTGGCTTTCATGGGCAAGGTTTTTCAAATCCAAACTGGAATTTGAATAACGGTATTGAACTTATGAACCAAAAAAAATACGAAGATGCCCTAAAATTCTTTGCAGGATATGTAAAAAGCAACCCCAATGATTCTGATGGGCATTATTACCTTGGGCTATGCTACAAAAATCTTAATCAGATGAAAAAATCATCAATACACCTGCAAAAGGCATATGAATTGAGTCCAAACCTTGAAAAAATAAGCGTTTCGCCTTCAAGCAACCATGATATATCTGCTGAGGATGATTATCTTGATATGGCAAATATGTATTTTGACAATGGTGATTATAAAAAAAGCCTTCAATATGCTGATTTAATGCTAAAAGTGAACCCCAACAGTGCAAACGCCTTCATATTGAAAACCAAAATATATTACAAACAAAATAATATTAATCAAGCAAGAATATACTTTAAAAAGGCTTTAATGGTAGATAACAGCCTGACAAATTCCATCTGGGCAAAAAATTTAAATATAGCAAAGGTGCCAGAGTATAATTATGAATATTACAACATAAAAGGGCTTGAAAACTACTATTCGGCCGATATCAAAGGGGCAATCAAATATTTTATCAAAGCCGCCGAAATGGAGCCCAAAAATCCTGCTGTGTATAATAATATGGCCTCAGCCTATATGAAACTTAATGATTTTGAAAACGCGAAAAAGGCTTTAAATAAAGCAATTGCAGCAGATAGGAACTTTAATTTAACATATATAAATCTTGCAAAGCTTGAGATGCTTAAAAATAAAGAAAATAAAAAATCTTCAAATGATAAAACAGAAAAATACCTCCAAAAAGCTGTAAAGATAAACCCAAACAGCAAATATGCCTATTTAGAACTTGGAAATTTTTACCTCAAAAACAAAGAATATACGCTGGCCAACGAAAATTTCAAAAATGCAGTCTTAATTGATGGCAATTTCTTTGAAGCACTAATGGGGCTTGGAATCAGCTACGTTGAAGAGGGAAACTTATCAGACGGGATAAAGGTTTTAAGAAAAGCTTCGACCACACAAAAGAATGGTGCCAAGAACCCGGATATGCTCTATTATCTTGCTAAAATATGCATCGCAAATGCAAATTTTGCAGAGGCAAAAACCTATCTATTAGATGCTTTGAGGCAAAATGAAAATCATAATTACTATTTTGAGCTTGGTAAAATTTATTTTCACAACGAAGATTATTCATCTGCTGAAAATGCCTTCAAAAAGGCTATGGAACTGGATTTAGGGTTTGATTTAGAGGCAGATATTTACAATTACCTTGGGCTTATACAGTATAAAAATTTTGATACAGACAAAGCAATTTATATGTTCAAAAAAGCGAGAGACCTTGAACCAAACAGGGCCATATACCTGTATAACCTGGCACAAGCCTATAAGAGCCTTGGCAAAAATAATTCATACACAAAAGAGATTGAGGCAATTGCAAGCTTGAAACCAAAGACTGTGCAGGATTATCTGGATTTTTCAACAATTTATTATGACAAAAAAAATACAAATCATGCCATAAAAATTTTGGATGAAGGCATAAACAAATATCCTGATGAAAGAGCGCTGTATGAGGCCAAGCTAAAGCTTTTCAGAGCGAGCAAGGATGCGCGCGGCATAAAAGATACAGAATATCAGATTAAAAATAAATTTAAAAGACAGTCATAAGTGGTATTTTATAATTTTTGATACCTTTGCGTGCATTGTTTTGTGCCTCTTTTGGAATAATTTTGCGATGTTAATATGCCATAAACACTTGCGCCCTAATGATTTTGGTGTTTTATGATTTTATAGCAAAGAAAGAATTTTGGTGTCCTTAAATTTTTCAAAAACTCAAAAATTGGTTCTATGAGTGGATTTTAGCTATACAATATATACAAAATAGCTAATATATCTGATTTTTCGAGTGATTAAACAGCGAATGCAATAAGCAGAGCATATTACGGCAAATTTAAAAATTTATGCATTTGTGGAATAAGCCTGATTCTTTTATATTTTTCGTATAATTTTTGGAAAATTCCAGGTATATCAAGGGTTTCAGATATAGGCATTTTTGGCTGCAAAATAATTTCTATTCCATGTCTTAATCCTAAATTTGCCAATTCAGATATTTCTTTATCAGTTATATTTTCATCAAAAACCACTTTTGCAAAAACCCTGCTATCCCTTGCTACAAGCAGAAATTCATCATTAATTGCAAAGTCGTTTTTCTGGCCAGTTGCAGATTCAAGTTTTATGTCCATTGCAACTATATCAACATAATCAATGACATCACGCAGCCTATAAGGTAGGCTGCCATTGGTTTCCAAATATATTGTTTTTTTCATTGAACCCTTATACTCTTTTAAAAAATCAGCCAAAAACTCTGATTGCAAGAGAGGCTCACCACCCGTAAAGCTTATTATGTCTGCACCATAGCCTTTTATTTCATCATAAAGTGCCGATTTTGTTAAGATTACAGATTTTGTATCATCTAAAAGCTTAGTGTCGCAATAATCACACGCCAAATTACACCCAAAAAGTCTTATAAACAGGTGCTTTTCACCAATATTCTGGCCCTCTCCCTGAATTGATTCAAAAATTTCTGTTATTTTGCAAGTTTTCTCCAAAATTTTATTTCCTAAAATCCTCTAATTATGCCAGATTAAGCCTAATTGAAAAAATTATTCTCTGAAATCAGCTTCCCTTAATTTTTTATACAGTGTAACCTCGTCAGGGCTTATATTTTCAGGAATTTGTACCTTTAAAACCACGGAATATTCTGCATTTAAGGCCGACAATGGCATTTTCACAGCCCTATCTTTTAGTTTAAATCTTGTCATAGATTTTGTCAAAGGCGGCACCTTTATCTTAATGCTTTCATTATTTATAAAAATTTCTGATTCGCCCCCCAAAACGGCTTTCCAGGGCGGAATAGAGACTTCATAAACAATTTCATTTCCTTCATATTTAACCTGAGTTTCATCATGAATTTTTATTAAAAGATACAAATCTCCATTTTTACCGCCAAATTTTCCATATTCACCCTCATTTTTTATTTTCATCTTTGCGCCGTTTTTAATGCCGGCTGGAATCTTCACGTTCATGATTTTGTGCTCTGATTTCTCGCCTGCACCACGGCATAGGGCACATATGCTACCGTTAATGTACTTGCGCCCCAGGCATTTCGGGCATTTATCAGTATGAAGAACATTGATTCTTCTGGTTGTCCCGCGTGTTTGTTCGCTTTTTGATATTTCTGCTACAGTTTCAATATCTTTGCCATCCAATTTTGGGCCTGCAGCTTCGTTTTTAAGGCTTCCATCAGCGCACGAAGCCTGTTTTTGAGCGTTTTCAGCTCTTTTATTTTTGCAAAATGCACTGTTATTAAGGTTTTTTACTGTATTATAAAGACCAAATGCAGATGGAGCTTCGTTTTTAGATGTTTTTTTGACAAAGTCATTTGAGCTATTTTTGCTTTTTTGCTCAAATGTGGTAGTATTTTTTTGCACGTGCACTTTTTGAGATGCCGAAATGCCCGCTATACTGTCGTATTGAAGCCTCTTTGTGTCATCAAGCAAGGTTTCAACAGCATTATTCAATAATTTAAAGTAAGCTTCAGCCTCTTTTGTTTTATTAATGTCTGGATGGTAGATTCTCACCAGCTTTCTAAAAGAAAGCTTTATCTCTTCCTTTGTAGCATCGGGATTTAGACCTAAAATCTCATAAAAATTCTTGCTTTTCATATTTATAATCTGATTTTAGCAAATTTCTCCGATTTTACCAATTGCCCCTGTAATAATTTTAGAAGCTAGGCAAAAATCAGCGCCAAATAAGGGCATTTGTACGTATAATTTTATACATTCTCTATGTATACAGAAATTTGGTTTATCTAATATAAAATAGGCTAAAAGCCTTGGCCTTAGCAAATTGTAGCAGATATTATTATGCAACCAGTGACAATTACATAGATATAGTGATGTATAAGCGGATAACATTTCTGAAACCCTGTCATAGCTTGAAAAAAATCCCTCCTTGTGAACTAAAGGAGGGAAAACTTTTAAAGAACTATGGAGATATATAGGAGGAGAAATTTAGCTTTTGGGCTGATTGGCCCGTCATTAGGGTGAATTGGACTTTATGTATTTTTGTAAACTACTTTTTAAACCATCATAACGCCTCAAACATAGCCGCTGCAAAAGTCTTAACAAAATAACAAGATCATTTGCATCTGCTTATCTTGGTTTATACATCTTTCATCACGGCACGAAGTGCAAGCGCCTGGGCCTGATTGGCTGATATGCCCGGCAATTCTGCTTGCACGGCATTTGTATAACTATCTACAACGCCTGTAAAATTTTGCATGGAAGCCTGAATCCTTGCTATAGAGGCATCATCAAGATAATCTTTGGGATTAATTCTGTTTATTCCTGCAAATGTCATATTTTGAACACCTGAAAGGGTCATGGCATCTAAAAGTGCGCCAGTCTGGGCTTTTTTTTGGCCCGCATTTTCAAGTGGCGCCTGTTTTTCTTCTGCTTTTTTGTCAGGCTTCTTTTCTACCTGATTTTGATAATTCAAAGCATAAAGATTAAGATTATTAATTTTGTTCATTTCCTGGTTTCTCCTTGTTTAGTTCTTTAAGGTTATTTTTCTTTATCATTCCCTATGTTTTAGCTATCGGATACTTTTTAATTAAACTTTATAGTTAATCAAAAAACTGTTACATAACTTTACATATTGTCTAAAAGCCTTCCACAAAAGATTTCAGGCAACATAAATACCCTTCTTGAGCAAAAAGGGATAAATTATTAATATAATTGAAAATGCCTAAAATTAAAATTGCACAGAAATGCATAAACCCCAAAAGCATTATTTCAAAGAATAGAAATCCTACGCAGGGGCTTATTCAGACTGATTTTTGATAAAGATTTATCTATATTTCGAGCCAATGACAACAGTTCTCTTAGCTCAGAGGATTATTATATTTTAAAGTGAAATTATCTATTTATTTCTCTCCCAAAATTTCCATTTGGGAACATCTTCATAGTAAAATTTTAAGAGCATGATATCTCCAGTTTTAATGTCCACCTCTTCGCCTTCTTCAATATACGCAAGAGGCGAATTCTCATAAACACTCTTTGCGCCTGATTTGAGACGGTTCTCACCATCTTCCGGAGAGATTACACCTTTGCCAAAATAAAAAATCTGGCCAATTCCTTTTACAAAAAAACCTGCAACCGATAAACCAGCCTTTGCAGCGGCACTTTTGGCATCAAAAGGCTTGTAGCCTACAACATTTGCAAACCAATACTCATCCTCAAGCTTTACAACAGCCCCGCTTGATGGAACAGTATAACTTAAAGGATCAACAACAAGATAGCCATTTCTTTTGCCGCGTTTAGGATCAACAACTTTTGCCACCTTTGCTGTTATTATGGCGTCTTTTTCAAATTTTACACCATTTTGAAACTTGTTTTTTTCTAAAACTTTAAGCTTTACAGTATCAACCTGATGGTTAAATGAAAAATCATCCAAGCTTTCAACTGCCACTTTGTTCCTGCCAGTACCTGCAAATACAGGATTTAAGCCAAAAAATGCAATAAATGTAAATATTGTAAATGCAATTATCTTTTTCATGGGACAATTATAGCATTCATCAAAATAAGGAAACTGTACCAATCAGAGGATTTTTCATAAAATCTTTTTTATTATTCTTGAGTAAATATAATAAATAGTGTCGCAGTGCGCTCAATGCCTTTAGGCAAAACATGGCTCCCTGTATACACACGACAGAAGATATAACAATTAAACAAAGGAAAATATTATGCTAAAAACAATGGATAGTTTAGTTTTAATTATAGATATTCAGGAAAAGCTAATGGCTGCCTTGAATCAGGGAATAAAGGAACAAATGCTAAACAAGGCACCAAAACTAGTGAAAGCTGCAAAAATTTTAGGTGTCAACACACTAGTTACAGAACAATACCCAAAAGGCCTAGGTGGCACTATTGAAGCCGTAAAATCAGAACTTGGTGAATATCATCCCCTGGAAAAGACTGATTTTTGTGCGTTAATGGAGCCTGGGTATGCCGAAACAATTAAATCCCTAGGTAAAAAACAGGTGATAATCTGCGGAATTGAAGCCCATATTTGTGTTTATCAAACTGCAGCAAAACTTTTAGAAGAAGGATATGAAGTTTTTGTCTTAAGAGATTTATGCGCAAGCAGAAACAAGGTGGAATTTGAATGCGCAATGGATTTATTAAGAAGCCTTGGCGCCAAAATTACCTGCCTTGAAATTGTATTATTTGAATGGCTTAAAACCGCCAAAAATCCTAATTTCAAAGAAATACAAGGAATGATAAAATAAAAAACAAGCATAAGAGCTTTGCTTGTGCTGCAAAATTACACTCAGGCAAAGCTTATTATTTTGTTGTATCTATACATTTAACTTGCCAAAAGGATTCAAAAGTTCTTTTTCCAAACTTGAAATTTCATCAAAGTTTTTAAATTTCAAGGCAGAATATATTCTTTTTTTCTTTATTGCAGTCTTGATACATTTAATGTCTGGACACAAATACATACTTCTGCCCAAAATTTTAGATGTTGGATTTATATGAAGGGTACCGCCTGAAAGTGTTATTTTAATAAGTTTCTCCCTTGGAAAAACTCCATTACAGCCTTGGCATTTTCTATTTATGATTTTTTGCATTTATCAGGTTAAAATCCTATACAAATTGTATTTACTATAAATTTATCTTATAATATTATAAAAACAAAAAACAATGAAAGAGATGACCGAAAAAGATTATAGTCATTTAGAGAGCGTGGTTCACATGCTCGATAAAATGTTTGAAATAAATGCAATAGCCAGTCAGGCAATTGGTGTTGAAGATTTAATAACCAAAATGTCTGATTTAATATCATCTGCTATAAAAAACCATCAGGTTTCATTTTATTTGTTTGAAAATAACGTATTTAAAAGTGTTTTAACTAACCAAAATTCAAGACTTGATGAGTATTTTGAATACGAGAATGAAGCCTTCTGGTCTATTATGAGCAAGGGCGACATCATTAAAACAACAAATGAAAACCATCAGCAGATATTTTCGTCCTTCTGGCAGAATAATGGCCTTATTGAGCTTGAAGTGCAATATATAAGGGTATTTTTTGACAAAGAAAAAAATATGCCAATATGCCTATGCTTTATCGGCAAAAATGATGATGGCACCGCAGAAATCAATCCTGAAAATTTAAAATTCTTAACAAAAGTTTTTGAATACATGGAGCCTGTTATTGTAAAACTCCTCCATAGAAAAGCACAAGACAATAAAATCATTGAGCTGCAAAAATCTCTTTACAATATTTCAATCCTTTACAATATTTCACAGGCCGTTAACTTTATTGATGATCTTAAGAGGCTTCTTCAAATAATTTTAAGTAAAGCACTGACAACTCTTGAGGCTGAAAAAGGTTCATTAATGTTGTATGACTATACCTCAAATTCACTTCAGGTAAAAGTTGTATACGGTTTGAATGACAAAAGAGTGGAAGAGAATATAAACAACGGCCTCATCCAATGTTCGCAAATTAAGGCAGGAGAAGGTGTTGCAGGCACAGTGTTCCTTGAAAAGAAGGCCATAATTACAAATCTTGGCTCTAATGACCCGAGGTTTGTAAAAAAAGATGCGCTTACAAACACTCAGTCGCTTCTGTGTGTGCCCTTAATAGCGAAAGGCGAATCTATTGGTGTAATAAACATTTCAAATAAAAAAAATAATAAACTCTTTAACCAGAAAGATTTAGAGTTTATGACATCTCTTTCAAACCAGGCTGCAATTGCGATTGACAACGCAAAACTATATGAGCTTGCAACCAAAGACGGACTTACAAAATTATACATTAGCAGACATTTTTATACCCTTCTTGAAAATGAAATCAGAAGATGTTCAAGATATAAGCACAAAATGTCACTTTTAATGATGGATATTGATAATTTCAAAAAAATAAATGATACCTATGGACATTTAATTGGCGATCAGATTTTAAGAGAACTATCAAACGAAATATCCCAAACAGTAAGAAAAATTGATATTCCTGCAAGATACGGCGGGGAAGAATTTATTGTAATCCTTCCTGAAACAACAAAAGAGGATGCTGTAATTATTGCAGAAAGGCTTAGAATGAATGTTTCAAGAATAAGGGTAAAAGCCAAAGAAGGGGTATTCATTTCACCCACAATAAGCTCAGGCATATGCCAGTATCCAATGGATGGCGAAGACGCTAAAACCCTTATAAATAGTGCCGATACAGCATTATATTTTTCAAAAAATAACGGTAAAAATATTGTATCAATCTATCATCAGGATGGCTCTGTCCTTGTTCCAAGAGAAGAAGATAAGGCATAGCTTTTAAGTTGCTTTTAGACATAAGTCCATTTTTTATATCATCAAAAACTAGGCTGGCATGGCTTTTACTAAAAGAGCATTTATTAGTGCCTTCGTTTTCCATCATTATAGATATGGAAATTAGACGGAGCAATGTATCAATAAAAATAATGCTAGTTACATAGTACAAAATGCTAAATATAGCTTCCTAGAATTAAAGCTTATATAATCCATATACAAAATAATATCTGCCAAAACCAAAAGTGTCTTAACCCAGTCAAAACAATACAATTGGTACACTTGCACTAATAAAATGCCTTTACCTTAAGCATAATAACTATAACAATTCCTCTAAAATACCAATTAGAGCAAGTTTTACGTGAAAATAGCTGAGCCCTCCCTGCATATAAACCGCATAAGGCGGGCGACAAGGGCCGTCGGCTGATAGCTCAATGGTAGAACCCTCAATAAAGCTGCCTCCTGCCATTATAAGTTTATCTTCATACCCAGGAACGCCATCTGGAATAGGGGTTAGATAACTTTCAACAGGCGAGTATTTTTGAAGTGCACAACAAAAAGCTTCCTGCGCCTTTTGTTCTTCAAATTTAATAGTTTGAATTAAATCACACCGCACAGAATCAGATTTTGGATGGGTTTTAAACCCAACATTCTCAAAAACTTTTGCAGCAAGAATCGCGCCCTTGACTGCATAAGATACAACGCCTGGTGCCATAAAAAACCCCTGAAGCATAACTCTTGTCTGGTTAAACATAGCGCCGCCCTCTGCCCCTATGCCAGGAGCCGTCAATCGTCTTGCACACATTTCAATCAAATCCTTTTTGCCTGCAAGATAACCGCCAGCCTCTACTATGCCGCCGCCAGGGTTTTTAATTAGGCTACCTGCGATTAAATCAGCACCTACATCCGTTGGCTCAAGAGTTTGGGTGAATTCTCCATAGCAATTATCCACAAAGCAAACTATATTGGGATTAATATTTTTTACAATATTTACAATTTTTTCAATATCATTAATAGTTAAAGAATTTCTTAGACTATACCCTCTGGAGCGTTGTATAGTTACCATTCTGGTGTTTTTTTTAATATATTTTGAAATAGATTCAAAATCAACATCCAAGTCACCTAAAAGTGGCACTTCATCATATTCTACGCCCATTGCCTTAAGGGAACAGTTGTAATATTCACAATTTTCATTTTTTCCTATGATTTCATCAAGCGTATCATATGGGCTTCCCGCTATTGAAAGCAGAGCATCATTTGGACGAAGCACCCCAAAAAGCGCACAGGCAATGGTGTGCGTACCAGAAACAAAATGTGGACGAACAATTGCAGCTTCTGTATTGAATGTATCTTTAAATACATTATCAAGAGCTTCGCGGCCAAGGTCATCATGGCCATAGCCTGTTACAGTATAAAAATGCTCTTCGCCTATTTTGTTTCTTCTAAAGGCATTAAGCACCTTCTCTTGATTGTATTCTGCAATTTCATCTGTTTTTTTAAACAGATATTTTATTTCTTCTTCTGCCTCATTTACTATTTGGCGCGCTTTTTCTTTTTCCATATATTCTTCTCAATTGTTTCTGGCGCCAAATATCAATATTTAGACGCAGAATTATCCTTGTTTTGCAAACTGGCTCTTAGGTGCATTACAAATTGGACATCTCCAATCTGCAGGTAAATCTTCAAATGATGTGTTTGGTGCTATATCGTTATCAGAATCACCAACTTGTGGGTCATAAACATATCCGCAAAGTAAGCACACATATTTTTCCATTTTATATTCTCCCCTTATTCTACATCAAAAAATTTAGAATGAATAAATAATAATTACATTGTACAAACGGGTATAGCAAAAAGAATAAATTGTATTGTCTGTGCAAATCCGATTTGTAGAATTAATTTTCAATTTCTATTTTGCAATTAACCATATATTGCGTTTCATTTTTTTTGTTATAAAATAATAAAACAGTCCGGCTAAAATATTCGGCGCTGACAAATGTTTGAAGTTAAAATTGATAGCATCTTACTGTATGATTTTATTTAGAACATTTGGGGATATGTTTTTTTGATGATGGATATATAATTATTTCTAATCAGTATTAATCAGGCTTTATAATAGCCTTATAATTCTAAAAAGAGGAGTTTTATTTATGAAAAATTTTCTAGCTGTACTTTTGGCTTTAGTTTTTACAACTTCAATTGCATCCGCTGCATCAGCCACTACTAGCACAAATTTAAGAGATGCAATTAAAAAAGATATAACCAGCACTAAAGATGCCATTAAAAAAGATTTACAAAATGCAGACAAAGAAAACAAAGCAAGAAGAGATGCACAGAACAAAGATAAAAAAGAAGCCCTGAAGACAAAAAGAGATAATCAGGTAAATGCTATAGATAATCAGATTAAGACAAAAAAGCAGCAGATTAAAGAAGTTAAAAAATCTACAGCAATGACTGAAACAGAAAAAAATATAAGAGTAAGGTCTTATGAAAGACAGATTGAGGCTTTAGAATCAAAGAAAGCTAAAACTAACGAAATATACAACAAAAGCATTGAAGCTATAAAATAAACTTACTTATCAAACCTAACCTGCACACTTTGAAGCCATAGCGTTTTAAAGTGTGTACTTTTCCTATTTTTTGATATAATTTAACTTATGAACAGTGAAGCACAAGAATTTTTAAACGCTTCTTTAGAGCAAATAAGCAAAGAAGAATTTGAAGAGGCATTTGAAACATTAAAAAAAGCAAAAAAAATTGAACCTGAAAATATAGAAATTCTGAAAAATACAGGTCTTGTTTTAATAAATCTTGAGGATTATATTGAAGCTAAAAAAATCTTTGCCAAAATAATACAGAAAGAACCAGAAAATGCAAACGCCTGGTTTTATTTAGCTAGTGCACAAGAAAAACTGGAAGATTTTGATGAAGCCATAATAGCATATAAAAAAGTGATTGAATTAAGACGCGAATTTATTGATGCTTACAAGGCTCTTGGAATTTTATTTCTTAAAGCAGGAAGGCTTGATGAATTAATTGAAACCTTGAACACGGCAGTTGCCTTTGAGAAAGAAGACTACCAGCTTTATTACATTTTATCATCAGCCCATATGGCGCAAAAGGATGATGATAATGCGCTTAATTACTTAAAAAAGGCACATAGCTTAAATCCTGAACACTTGCAGATTTTAAACAATATTAGCACCTGCTTTATTGCAAAAGGCGAATGTGATGCTGCTGAGGAATATCTTAAAAAGGCTTTTTCTCTGGATAATGAAAACCCGATGACAAATTACAACTTAGGGTCACTATATCAAATGCAGGGCAAATATAAAGAGGCATTCAGCCATTTTAACGCGGCATATATTAAAGAGCCAACATCAAGCTTTTTGTCATCCCTTGCCTATTGTGCGATACAGGCAGAAGAATGGGATACTGCAAGAAATTTATACAAAAGCCTGAGTGCAATACATCCTGAAAAATTTAACTTCAAAATGAATTACTTAAATTGCTGCATTCAAACTGGTAAGTATAAAGAAGGACTAGATATAGCACAAACTCTTGCAAAATTAAACCCTAAATCTACAGATATACAGAAAAAGCTTGCATATTTATTCAGGCTGACAAAGCGACCTCAAAGCGCGATTGAAGTTTTGGAAAAGCTCTTAAAAAGAGGTAAAATAGATTTTGAAATCTGCTACAACCTCGCTATTTCCTTTATAAACACAGGAGATTTAGAGGCAGGAAAAGAAAATCTTAAAAAATGCATTTCATTAGAGCCTGAAAACCCTGTTGCACGCAGGGATTTAGGAATTTTATATTTAAAGATGAACTATATGGAATGGGCGCTTGACGAGCTAAAGACAGCTATCAAACTGGAGCCTGAAAATCCTGAAAATTATTTTAATTATGCGGTGGCCTTGAACAATTCACAAAACTTTACAAAAGCTGATGAATATTTTAAAAAAGCCGTAGATTTAAATAATGACAACGCGGATTATTATTTATACAGGGGTGAAAACCTGCTTGCGACAGGAAAAAATGATGAAGCTGAAGAAAATTTAAAAACCGCTCTAAGGCTTTCACCTGACAATTGCAGGATAAAATTTGCACTTGCAAAGATTTATTTTGAAAAGAAAAAATATTCAATATCAAAAGATTTATTGATAGACGTTGCGGGCAATGACAATAGCCCTGAGACCTTGAACCTTCTTGCAAAAAGTTACGCTAAATTAAAAGATTTTAAAAGTGCTGCAGGCATTTTTAACAAACTTGCAAAAACTTATCCAAATAATCATATTTTATTGACAGAACTTGCAAAATGCCAGCTTAAATTAGGCGCATTTCAAAATGCGAAGGAAAACGCAAAAAAAGCTTTGATGATATTTTCTGATTTTGAAGATGCAATAAAAGTACTAAAGGAGGCACAAAACAATGAACCCGACTAAAAAAAGAATTATGTCCGGAATGCGCTCTACGGGAAAACTCCACCTGGGGCATTATTTTGGCGTATTAACAAACTGGGTAAAACTACAGAATGAATATGAGGCTTTCTATTTTATTGCAGACTGGCACGCCCTCACAACAAAATACAATGATACAAAAAATTTAAGAGAAGATGTTCAAAATGTTGCCCTGGACTGGCTTGCCTGCGGTATTGACCCTGATAAATCAACCATTTATCTACAGTCTCTTGTACCAGAGACAGCTGAACTTCACATATATCTTAGCATGATAACCCCGCAAAACTGGGTAGAAAGAGACCCGACCCTTAAGGATATGACAAAAATCTTAAGAACGCAGGGTGCAACGGATAACAGCATAACCTACGGGCTTCTTGGCTATCCTGTTTTAATGACAGCAGACATTATTACTTTTAATGTTGACTATGTTCCTGTTGGAATTGATCAGGTTGCACACATTGAAATTTCAAGGGATATCATAAGGCGTTTTAATAACATTTATAAAGTGGAATATTTTAATGAGCCAAAACCGCTATTAACAGATATTCCGCTCCTTAAGGGCATTGACGGCAACAAAATGGGAAAATCATTCAATAATGATATAAAAATATCAGATGATGAAGAAACAACCCAAAAGAAAATAATGAAAACAATAACAGACAGGGAAAGAATTAGAAGAGACGACCCGGGACACCCTGAAAACTGCGAAGTAACCTACCAATACTGGAAGATATTCGGCACAGAAGAAGAAGTAAGGCAAATTGAAGCAGATTGCAGAGGAGCAAAACTTGGCTGCACAGATTGCAAAAAATGCCTTGCAAAGAAAGTAAATGAATACTTTGCACCAATAAGAGAAAAAAGGCATAAATATGCCGAACACCCTGAAACCGTAAGAGAAATCCTGCTTGAAGGTTCAAAAAAGGCAAGAATTGAGGCAAAAAAAGTACTTGACGGTGCAAAAGAAGTAATTGGTATGTATTTTTAAAAATCATTCAATATTTAAAGACCTCCGGCTTTACAACTTGCTGGAGGTCTTTAATTAACTTTATTATTATATAATGCCAAACTGCATTAACCTGACAAACCCTATTAAAACAAAGCTTGGTTTGAATTTTTATTTTGATACAAACCTGTAAACTTTGAATTCACCAGGTTTTAGAATATTGAATGTAATCATATTATTTATAGGATTCAATAGCTTTTTTTCAACAAACTGACACTTTTGCATCTCATCATAATCAAATTCAAAGAAAGAGATGAGCACCCTATTCTCAAGCTTTATCACCTTATCCATCAACATTTTTCCGCGCTTTGTCTCGATAGCGCTTGTGCCATCCTCTTTTTCAACGCACATTTTTTCTGTGGGACTTTGATAATTTGATACCACAAGAAAATTCCCATCATCAGACAATATTTCCCAGGCGGCAAGACCATCTTTAGTTTGTTCAACCATGCTTGCCTTGCCATTTAAAATCACAGAACAATTTTGTACAAAATAATTTATAGCATTAAATTTTTCAAAAAATGCCCAGTCTTTGTTTCTTTTCATTGAAACTTCATTGCCAATAACATATTCTATGCCAGTTTTTGTAAAGCTCTCATCTCCATCTATATACAATGAAGAACGATTGGCGCCGCTTCCGCCAGGTAAAAACTTATACTTAAACCATTTGTATAAGGCACCCTCGGCCCCAAGTTGACCTGGATACTGGTCTATAGCTTCAAATTCACCATCCTGGTTGTTATAAGTTTTTAGTATTGAAAGCGGATTTAATACACTATTTCTAGAATTATAAGTTTCAAGATACTTATTATCCGCAACAATTTGCGAAGGCGTTTTTGTATTCTGAGAAACAATATCATTTCCCCACAATAGGTCGAAATTCATATCAAGATGATATTCCTTATAATAATTATCCCAGAGCATATACTCCGCAAGCGTTGCAAAATATGGTATTTTTCTCTTTAATACGCCATTCATTTTGCCAAGAACTTCTCTTGGTGCCCGATAGCTGATTGGCATTTTATTTTTCTCAGAAAAATCATCCACAACATGGTCAATATGATCTATTCTAAAGCCATCAAAATTATATTCTTCGGCAATTGCCCTTGTATATTCAAAGAAAAAGTCACAAACTTTTTTATTATATCTTCCATTTTCAAAATATACAAAATAATATGGCGTCTGACAGTCAAGATTTGCAAAATGTGTTACATCTTCATTCTTGTAATCAAAATGTCTAAACATAGGATAAGCCTTGCTTAAATGCATTTTATCAAATACCGGCATGCCAGCTGAACACCAAGCACCTCCAGGGGCTGGCCACAATCCTTCATTTATAAGCGCCTTAACAATCTCAGGCTGTTTTGTAATATCTTCTTCCCTGATTGGTTTTTTACCGTTTGTATCTTCTATAACCTTGTAAACTTTTTTTAATATATCATCCTGGCTGAATCTATTTGACATCTTTTCACAAAGTGTCTTTTTGACATCAAGCATCATAGTATCAAATTCTTGCAGAATCTCTTCGTTATCGCCTTTTATGGTTTTCTTTGAACCACTTAATATCTCAGCATAAAGTTTTTTTGCTTCATTAACCTGATTTGAATCAAACTTGTCCTTCAAAACAACTGCAATTTTTTCAACTTCGGCAAGATAATCACTCATTAAATCATTGACATCAAACCATCTTGCAACATATGGTTTTGAGAGCACAATCTTTGAAAACCTTCCAGTTTGCGGAAGTATATCATAAATAACGGGGTGACCTGATAACTGGGCAAACAGAACGAATAATTTTACCTGTTCTTTAGCGCTGAGTCCCAAAAATTTACTTAATTTTTTATCTTCAATTCTGGGGCTCACGTCTGATGACATGGGTAGATAAGCACAGCCGAATTCTCTTGGATGGAAAGGCAAAAGATATACTGTATCTGCCATGACATTGAATTCTTCGCTTCCCCTCGGAAGAATGATTAGTTGTGCAACCCACTCAATAAATGTGCCAACATTTGGACTTTTATTTCCATCCCCCAGTGCAGATAGTGAAATAAGCTTTATATTGTGTCCTTCTCTTTTAATCCAATTAGAATTTTTTACCTTTTTTCTTGCCAAAGGCGAAGGGTTGCTTATATCTTTAAGTTTATTATTTTCATAAGTGCCTTCCAGTTTTAAAATTTCAACAAAAGAATAAATAATCTCCGACTGATTAAGCTCTTCAAGTACTTTATAGTGAGGATAAGGCAAATAGCCATATTTTTGTATTGTTTTAGAAAGGTATTGTCTTCTTTCTTCTGAAACATCGTTGATACAGTATATTTCTTTTAATTTTGTAAATACATCCTGTAGTTTGATTCCGCCCAATACATTCTTTGACAATAAATTTAACACTTAAATCACCTTTTTTCTATTCCTTTGGGGAATAATTCTAATCTATCCACAAAAAATCTTACCATGGAAATTTTAAATTTAATTATTGTGTTGAGAAATGTTAAAATATGCTAAAACATGGACAGCACAATGCTCTTACATGATTGATTTTAAAAATTCATTGTTGTAAAATTTCTATACAAGAAAGCTATCGCCTACTAGAAAGCTAGAAAGTGAAGGAAGGAAATAAATGAGTTTTTTAAAGAATGCTTACAGGCTATTTTTAGTCTTATGTTTGATTGTCACAGGTACAAAATCGAGCTTTGCATCTATTATGCAGGATGTACCCGAAGGTTATTGGGCAGAAAATGCTGTGAAAGACTGCATTAACAGGGGTTATTTGCAATTAGATGCTAAACATAATTTTTATCCAGAGGGTACCATTAAAAGAGCAGCCTTCTTGAATTCGCTATTAAAGGTTATTGAAAGCGAAGATGCGGTCAAAGGTGCAAAAGCTTATTTTAAGGACGTAAATAGAAAATCATCATACAGCAATGATATTGCTGTTTCTCAAAATATAGGTATAGTCTTTGGTTATCCTGACAAAACTTTTAAGCCTGATGAAGCAATAACCCGCTCTGAAGCAACGAGTATTGTTGCCAACATTTCAAGAGTAAAAATGGGCGACAAATCAATTCTTGAAGAATTTTCAGATGTGGGCGAAATCCCTGGCTGGGCAGTAGATTCTTATGCAACTGCTGTAAGTGAAAAATTATATGTAAATTATCCAAACCCTGAAAAGTTTAACCCAAAAGCAAAGATGACAAGGGCGGAAGCTGCTGTATTGTTTGCGAAAATGGCAGAAGACTTTGATATGCTGAAATTAAAATACTCCCTTGGCGACAAAGATGCCTTCCTCCGTCAAGAAACCTTGTCTACATACAACAAAGCGCCAAGAACAGTTGTAAAAATTTATAATAATAAAAAAGTAATTGAGGCAGGCAATGTAATTAAGGCACACCCAACCAGCCTTATAGATACAAGAAAAATCCAAAAAGATTCCTATGTAACATTTTTGGCCCCTGAAGATATGTATACTGATGAAGGAACGCTTTTATATAAAAAAGGTGCCAAATTCAACGGCCGGGTTCATATAGTAAAAAACAGAATCTGGATTAATAAACAGCAAAAGGCCTTATTCATATTTGATAACGGAAAATACCCTAATGACACAGAAAAAGAATTGGCTGCAGTTCCTTATACAACAAACAGAGGCCGAATTGTTTTTGTAACTGATGCTAATTCAAAGAAAAAATACAAGGAAAGCTCAAAAGAACTGACAAAGGGCGATTTCCTTCTTCAATATGTAGACAAATTAAGACCAGTTGTAAAAACAAAGATTAAAAAGAATGAAGACATCTACCTTCTATTAACTGGCGACTTAATTATTCCAAGTAATCCAGACCTGTAATTTTAAATACATTCTAAAACATCAGAAGTTTTAATATCTAAACAAAAAGATTGTTCGCAGTTTACCTGCCTTTTATGCCAAAGACAAGGCCTGCATTCAATCTTTTTGTTTTTAATCACTTTTATATTATCCTTTTTTGGCACAAGTTTTTCTTCATTTGTAGGACCAAAAATCGCTATTATATTTAAGTCTAGCCCGACACCAATATGCAAAGGTGCGCTATCAGCACATATTAATGTATCTGCCTTTGATAACACATTCATTAATTCTCTTAAATTCTTTGTTTTGCCATAGAAATTAATAAAATCTGGATTAGATGCAATTTCTGTGCATTCTAAAATTTTTCCTATGATGGCAGCATCATCCGGCCCACCCAATAGCAGCAATTTTTTACCCTTATTTAATACGCCTTTGATAACATCAATCCAAAAAGAAGATTCTGGACATTTATATATTCCTTTATTAATGCTCATCAAAGAAACCCCGGGATGAAGTGCGATAAAACCTGGCTCGATGTTATCTGGCAAGACATAATCTTTATCCGCAACAAGATGGGGTATGCATATTTCTTCCACAATGGATTCTTCATCCAAAAAGGGTAAAATCAAATCATGATACATATTGCCAGCATATTGATTTTCATCGAGGCCAGATCCATCTGTGAGCAAAAATGATGTCTTGCTAAAATACCCTGAGCGCCTTTTAATGCCTGTCATATATAGAATTATTGCAACAAGAGGAGATTTGCCGCTTGATATAACAACATCAAATTTTCCCGCCCTTGCTTTTTTAATAAGGTTAAGCACATTAAGATATTTATTTATTCCTTTAGCCTTTATATCAACCTCAATTACTTCATCTACCAAGTTTGTTATCTGTTTTATGCCTCTTGCCCTATTTTCAAGACAGAGCGTTATTTTGCAAGTTGGAAATTTCTTTTTAAAATCTTCAATTGCAGGCAAAAACAATATTTCATCTCCAAGCCCGCCATAGTTTATAAAAAGTGCATTGCAAAAATCATCGGCATCTTTGTTTATCATATTTTTGTTAAAGTTTTCCATAATCAACTATCCTCTGGTATTATTTTATAATAAAATATTTTCTATGGAGAAAGTTCATGAATAATTCGTTGGATACAACTATAAAAAAATTAAGTCTGTCTTACACAGGCATAGGCTCCCTTCCATTCAAAAATGATAATGCACCATATGAAGCTATGGATTATGTTTTTGAATGCTGCGCTGATTTTCCTTACTGGGCACAACTTCCTCATTATAAAAAAGAAGAGGATATGACACTCCAGTTTTCAGAAAATCTTGCTGGAATAATATATGATGAGCAGGAATTCAAATATTACCTCGACGATACGGCTGATATATTTTTTGAAGGCCTTGAGAATCTATTTATTGACTATGAAACCATAACTTCAGCCCATTCCTTGATAGAAAATGAAGAAATTCTTGATAAGTATAAAATTGCAAAGCCATATTCAAACACTATAGACATTTTTATAGATAGGCTTAAAAACAAAAATTATATAAAAATCCCAAGTTTTACAAAAGGTTCTATTACGGGCCCTTTCACATTTTCAACAAGCATTTGCGATAAGAATGGAAAATCCGCTTATTACAATGAAACATTAAGGGAAGCAATCATTAAAACATTGAGCCTCAAAGCCTTATGGCAAATAAAAGAATTCAAAAAAGCTTGCCCCCAAGCGATGCCTGTAATTTTTATGGATGAGCCTTCAATTTCACAAGTTGGAAGCTGCGCATTTGTAACCGTTAAAAAAGATGATGTTACATTTATGCTAAAAACAATATCCGATGACATTAAAAAATTTGGTGCCCTTTCAGGCATTCACTGCTGTGGGAAAACGGATTGGGATATAGCAATTGAAAGCGGTGTAAACATAATAAACTTTGATGCCTATTTTTACTCTCAAAGTGTTGGAACATATGCTGAAAAATTAGAAAACTACATAAAAAACGGTGGCGTTTTATCATTTGGAATTGTGCCTACACTTGATAAAGACGCACTAGAATCACTGGATGTAAGCAAAATATATAATAAGTTCAAAGAAGCCCTAGACTGTTTTGTTTCAAAAAATATTGATAAAACACTTATATTAGATCATTGTTTTATAACCCCAAGCTGCGGCTGCGGCTCTTTGAACATAGAAATGGCAAAAAAGGCCCTAATGCTTTCAAAAGAATTATCTGAAGCCCTAAAGAAAGAAAACGGGGTGAAGCTATGACATCCACTATTGCTGTGATAGGAAAATCAGGAAGCGGAAAAACCACAATAGTAAGGGCCCTGCAAAACACTATTAAAGATTTTTTTCCTGAAAAATCAATTCTTCTTATTGATAATGATTTGTCACAAGAATTAGCACAAAGGTTTAACCTTGCGATAAATAACACTGTGTATGGAATAAGAAGCGGCAAACATGAATACAACACGGGTATTCCTAAAAAAATGACAAAACAAGAATATGTGGAATGGGCGCTTGAAGATATCTTAACCGAAATTGATGATAACACCGAGATACTCGTATCTCACCTTGTAGCTTCCAAAGACTGCATCTGCCCAATAACAAAGATAATGAATGAAGCACTGGTAAAGTTAATCGATAGATATGATTTTGTAATTTTTGATTGTGAATACGACCTCAAATATTTAACACAGCTTGTTGATTATCCTATTGATACAACACTGCTTGTTACAAAGCCTGATTCAAAATCAATCCTTCTGGCATCAAAAATATACGAGAGCAATAAAAAATACGCAGCAGCAGGCCAATTTAGCATAATTTTAAATCAGTTAAAAAATGGACAGGAAAATATTATTCAAGAAGCTTCCAAAGCATACTCTCTGGATATCTTAGGGGTAATACAAAAATATGACGATGCAGCTGATAATAATAAAGTAAACTATGAAGCAACTGAAATAATGAAAAATCTATACTCAAGGCTTAATTTGCCACAAAACATACAATTCAAGAGGGCCTAAATATGACTGTAATACTAGATGGAAAAGCCCTTTCAAATAAAATTCTTGATGATATTAAACATAAAGTTTCAAATCTTAAAACAAAACCGGGACTAGCTGTAATACTTGTAGGCAATGACCCTGCTAGCTCTGTATATGTTAAAAATAAAGAGAAACAGGCATTGAATTCGGGTTTTAATTCATACATCCACAACTTGTCTCAAAACACCACAAAAGAAGAACTTTTGGATTTAATTGCAAAGCTAAATTGCGATAATAATATCGATGGCATCCTTTTGCAATTGCCCTTGCCAAAGCACCTAAATGCATATGATTTTCTTGATAAAGTTGACCCCAAAAAGGATGTTGATGGCTTTCACCCAACAAATTCAGGTAATCTGATGATAAACGAAAAACCGTATGCAATCGCCTGTACACCAAAAGGCATCATAAGACTCTTGGATGAATATAATATACAAATATCCGGTCAGAATGCCGTAATCATAGGACGCTCGAATATCGTTGGAAAGCCTCTCTCCATGCTCCTTTTAAATAGAAATGCAACAGTTACTATCGCTCATTCTAAAACAAAAAATCTTTCTCATATTACAAAGAGCGCCGATATATTGATTTCTGCAACAGGCAAAAAAAATATGGTAACAAAAGACATGGTAAAACAAGGCGCCACCATAATTGATGTTGGAATTATGAGAGACAGCGATGGAAAATTAAGAGGCGACGTTGATTTTGATAATGTTAAAAAAGTTGCAGATTACATAACACCAGTGCCAGGAGGAGTGGGCCCTATGACGATTGCTTCTTTAATGGAAAATACATTAGAATTGCACCTTTTGAATAAGGGATAAACTATGATTAACAGAGCATTACCAGTAAATAAATTAAGAGATGCCTGGGTTGAAATACACCTTGGAAATTTAGAATTCAATATAAACTCAATCAAAAAAAAGATTGAAGAAAATTTTTGCAAAAAAGAAGATATGCCAAAACTTTTAGCGACAATAAAAGCTGATGGTTATGGCCATGGCAGCCTTGTGTGTGCACCCACATTAATTGCATGTGGGGTTAGCGCCTTTGGCGTTGCAAGTGTCGATGAAGGTCTTGAATTAAGAAATAGTAAAATAAGTGCACCCATTCTTGTTCTGGGCGCTGCACCGATTTGGGCCTTTGAAAGTGCTGCAGCAAATGATATCGCAGTTTCAGTATTCAATAAAGATCACCTTGAAGCAGCAAAAATTCTATACGAAAGAACAGGAAAAAAGTTAAAAGCTCATATAAAAATAGACACAGGAATGAACCGGATAGGAATTAGCCATAAATTCGCAAAAGATTTTATAAAAGAGGTGCAAAATGCAGATTATATTGAACTCAAAGGAGTTTTTACCCACTTTGCAGATGTTGAAAACAAAAATGTCCTTGAGCTACAAAAACAGAATTTTAAAAACGTAATAAATTCAATTGATAGAAAAAATCTTATAATTCACTGCCAAAACAGCCTTGGCGCCTTCATAGACCCAGACATAAAATGCAATATGATAAGACTTGGTATAATATTATACGGCCTTTCCCCATTGACATATGGAAAAGAGTGCAATATAAATCTGCCTGAATTAAAACCTGTTATGGGTTTAAAGGGCAGAATTACTAATATTCACACAATAGAAAAAGGTGATGGAGTAAGCTATGGCTATTCTTATATCGCAGAAAAGACAACCCGTATTGCAACAATCCCAATAGGATACGCTGATGGCATATCGAGAAACTTATCAAATAAAATCACCGCTTCATTAAATGGGAAAAACATAAAACAAATCGGAAGAGTGACTATGGATCAAATGATGTTTGATATTGGCGATATTGAGGCAAAGGAAGGCGATATTATAACACTTCTTGGACAAGACGGAGACAAATATTATTCAATCGATGACTGGGCAAAAATTTTAAATACTATAAACTATGAATTGACCTGCAGGCTAAAAGTAAGACTTCCAAGGATATACGTAAGATAAAACAAATAAACATTAAAAAACTTACTATTAAAATTCTGATTTCAATATTCCAATAAATACCTGTATAAATAAAATACCCATCGGGCAAAAACAATTATATCCTGAATATTAGCTCTAAATATCGCCAAAAATACCTTGCTGCTTTTAAAATTCAACTTAACACTTTTAAAAAACTACTGGCACAATCATATAAAATATGATAATAAATTAATTGTACAGTACAAGTTACTAAAAACTGTTTGTAGTAAATAGAGGAAAATATATGAGCACACCGGAATCGAGAGCACCTGAAGGAATATTATGTTCCAAAACCCATGAATGGGCGCTTGAGTCTGATAACATAATTACAATAGGCCTGACTGATTATGCCATAGAACAACTTGGCGATATCGTTTTCGTAGAATTGCCCGAATCAGGTACTGAGTTTGCAAAAAACGAAGTATTTGCAACAATAGAATCCGTAAAGGCTGCATCTGAAATATATATGCCTGTTGGCGGAAAAATCATTGAAGTAAATGAAGAGCTAATCAATTCACCCGAAATAATAAATGAAGACCCTTGGGAAAAAGGGTGGCTGATTAAAATTGAAAGCAGCACATTCCAAGAAGACTCCCTAGGGCTGTTAGAATATGAGGACTACAAAGAAGAAGCTGCAGATTAGCAGCCAGCCCACAGTCTTGACAGTTGCAGCAAATATAAGCAATCCCCTTTTTGTTTTGAGGGTCATTTTGATTTCTAAACTCTTAGCACTTAGGTTTTGATAAAATTAAATTCTAATATCGTTATTTTTAAAGCAGGATAATTATTCTTTGCATAATGATTTTGTAGAATTCACACTTTCAAGCTATCAGTCTATTTTGATACTTTTTTATTAAGAAATATTACAAAAATATAAAAATTATATACAAAATAGTCAATTTTTTTATAAAAAAAGACTTTATATAAGTACAAGGACAAATTAAATCAAAATAGAGAAAACATAATGGAGGAATTAAAAACCAATGGCTAGAGTACTTATTTCAATGCCCGAAAAATTTTTAGATGAAATTGACCACGTAGCAGACAATGAAAATCGTTCACGCTCTGAATTAATCAGGGAAGCGTTAAGGACATATATTCACCGCACAAAGGTGAGAGAAAATACTTTTGCCCAGAAAAATGCTTCAATTTTAGAAGCCCTGCTTGATTAAAAGTTTAACAATCAATCAATACAAACAAAATTTACCCCGCAAATACACCAAAGTATTAACAACATCTAAAGCACCTTATTTTTTAGGGTGCTTTTTGCTGTGATTAAGTAAATTTTCTTTTAACTGTTTATGGGCGCATCTTCTTTATAGGCACAGGGAATATTTTCTTCTTTTAAATAACTCATGCCCCATTTATTTAATTCAATAATCGCAGGGATTAAAGTCTTTCCTCTTTCAGTGAGCGAATATTCAGTCTTTGGCGGCACAATGGGATAAAGTTTTCTTTTAACAATTCCATCAGCTTCCAATTCTTTTAACTGTTGAATAAGCATTTTAGGGGTGCTGTGACAAATTAGTTTTTGTAATTCATTGTACCTTAGAGTTTTATTGATTAAATGCCCTATTATAACCCCTTTATATTTTCCGCCAATTATGTCCATTGTAGCTTCAAGCGGACATTTGTATTCTTCCTGTTTTTTTCTTGCCATATTCTTCCATACTTACTTTTTAGTAAATATTATACAAAAAAGTACATTCTTGTAAAAAGGAAAATCATTACTTAAAATAATTTTAGAATATAAAACTTTGCAGCAAGGAGAAATAAATGAAAATCACACAAGTAAGAAATGCAACAATTATAGTGGAATATAACAACACTAAATTCTTAATTGACCCATGGCTTATGCCAAAAGACTTTATGCCGGGCTTTGAAGCTGCAATAAATTTTGAAATACGCCAGCCAAGGGTAGACTTGCCGTTTGAAATTGAAAAAATTATAGATGCTAATGCTGTCATTATAACCCATATTCACCCTGATCATTGGGATAACTTTGCCGAAAAAGATCTTAATAAAGACACAAAAATTTTTGTGCAATCTGATTGTGATAAAGATTATATTTTATCTAAAGGCTTCAAAAATGTTGAAATTATCTCTACAGAGGGGACAGAATTTAATAATACAACCTTATATAAAACATCCACCCAGCACGGCAAAAAAGAAATTTTAAAGCCTATATGTGAAAAAATCGGTATGCCCTACGATGCAATGGGTGTTGTTTTTAAATCCAAAAATGAAAAAACATTGTATCTGGCAGGCGATTCAATATGGTGCAGCGAAATAAATGAGGCAATAAACAAATACATCCCGGATATAATCATAGTAAACGCTTGTGCAGCAACTGTTTTAAATGGCGAAAAAATAATAATGGGCATAGAAGATATAAAAGAAGTAATGAAATATGCACCAGAGGCAATAATTATTGCAAGCCATATGGATACAGTAAGCCACTTGAGTATCACTCGAAAAGATTTAAAAGAATTTAAACAAGAAAATAATATCAAAAATTTACTTATTCCTGATGATGGAAGCACAATAGAAATAAATAATAAATGAAGCTATGCAAATGGTATCTGTAAAGCCATAGATAGTATGGCTTTACAGATTTTTATTTATACCAAAACAAACATCGACCGAAACATTTGCTTACTAAATAAAATATTTACAAAAATTAATAAAGTATAATTTATACTATGTTTTATAAATCCATGCCAAATTTGGCATGGAAAAATGAGAAGATTTACATTTCTTAACTAAAATTGTCCATTTTTAAAATCATGAAAACATGCATGCCCCATGGGTTTTACATGTATGAAATCATGGAAAGCCATGTCCAAAGATTATCTCAGGGGGGTTAATCCCTTAATATATAAGCTATATAAGCCAAAACGAGTATGTTAAATCTTGTTAATAATTGGCGGAAATACACTTGTATACTAGCTCTTAGAAGCTATAATAGTAATAAATTCAGTTAGGACAAGCCTTTTCAAACTTAAAGGCTTTCAGATTTGGGTAGTTCTTAAATTAAGATTAGGAGATAAAAGTGCATAAAAGCAGAGATATGGGGCGGGCAGTTGCAGTGAGAAGATGGACAACAACTGCAATAGAATGTTATAAACGAGGATGCAACTGCGAAGGATGCTTTTATACAGATTTTTTTGGCAAATCATCTCAAAAATGCCAAATGAAAGCATCAGTTCTTGAACTTGTAAGGGTTTTAGGCAAACCAGATATTGAAATGCAGCAAATATTAAATGACTAGCTAAGCCTACAACAAAGGGTGAAATAATGTATTAAAAAGGTTTAATTAATATTAAAGCCATATGGTAAAAGTTCATTTAAACTATAGGCCTTAAAACCATTATCCACTTCCAAAACTACTTTAATATCACTGTATTTGCCATTCATTGTGCTGAACTCATTAAGCCACTGCAAACATCCACCGCAAGGCAAACAGTTTTTCTGCCTTGGACTGTACACAGCAACTGCAATCAATTTGGTTTTTTCGCCTGCACATAAAGCGCTTGACAGAGCATTCCTCTCGGCACAAAGACCAAGACAATAGCTGGCATTTTCAATATTTGAACCAAGATAGATACTTCCGCTTTCAAATAAACACGCAGCGCCAACAGGAAAATTTGAATAAGGCGAATAGCTGTTTTTGCTTGCTTCTTTTGCTTTTTCTAAAAGTTTACTGAAATCTGATTTTACTTCTTCCATTTTGCTTTCCTTAAAAATCACATAATAACATTAAGAATAAATTGCGTTTTTACCAAAATATGCGTTGTTAATCTTTTCATGTTTTATAGTAGTATTATCGCCATGACCTGTAAAAACTTTAATATTCTCATCTAATTTAAACAACTTTTCTTTAATACTATTTTTAATCTCATCAAACGAGCCACCAGGCAAGTCACAACGCCCAATTTCCTCAAAAAACAAAGTATCGCCCGAAAATAAATTATCCTCAATTAAATAGCATACTGAGCCTTTTGAATGCCCGGGTGTTGCTATGGTTTTAATCTTAGTACTGACAAAATCTATCTCTTTTCCATCATTTATAAATTCATCAATCCTAATTGGTTCTACCCTTTTTTGTCCGAATAAATCGCACTGCATTGAAAGATTATCATACAATATCTTGTCGGCCTCAGACATCAAAACCCGAACATCAGGATATTTGCTCTTAAATTCCTTCAAACCGCCCACATGATCAAAATGAGCATGGGTAATTAAAATATATTCCACACTCAGGCCATTTTTATCAATAAAATCAAATAAGGCCTGATTGCAACCCGCACAGTCAACTAAAATTGCCTCTTTTCTATGATCATCATATAAAAGATAATTATTGGCTGCAAACTCCTGCGGTATAAACTTTTTAACTATCATTAAACTATCCTTCTAAAATTTTATAAATTTCAGTTCCAATATTTTAACATAGTCAAGCATTTTACAATAGGGTTTTGGGGTTTATTTGAATTGTAGGTTTCCATTAAAATCTTTTGAATTCCATCATCTGTCAAATCAAAATGCAATTTCAAATCATTAAGATATCTAGACAAATGCCTTTTAGCAGATTCAAAATCTCCGCTACATGCGCTTTTGCGGTCAAATATTCTTCTTAATCGTTCAAAAACCATAAGAGAATATTCTTTGGCATTTCCTAAAAAACCATCACAATCACACCTTTTTAATAAAAAACCTTCTTTAAAACGTTTTTCCATAAAAATCAGCACATTCAATCATACCACTCTAACACAATTAATAATAAAAAATTTAAAGCCCCAAAACATTACCAATAAGTTTAATCACACAATTAGCCTAAAATAATTATATTTACATAAAGAACAATCCCGGGTGATTTACAGCCGTAAAATCTAAAATTATTTTCGCCAATATAAGCAAAGCATTTAAATTACTCATCGCCCAAAATATATTGCAAATGCATATGCTTCAAATAAAACGAATCTTACTTCTTCTTTGTGGGCAAAATATTTTCAAACTTAAACACATAAGATTTTTGCGTTTCTTCTTCCTCTTTTAGGCCAAGAATGCGCTCCAGGTCGACTTTTAAATTGCCCAAATCATCATATTTTTTTAAAACGCCATCAATTGCAATAGAAACATCTCCAGTTTCTTCTGAAACTACAATACAAGCACAGTCTGAAATTTCAGTAATACCGATAGCTGCTCTGTGTCTGGTTCCATATCTCCAACTTAATTTGGGGTCTTCAGTCAATGGCAACAATACTCCTGCAGATTGTACAACATCATTACACACAACAACAGCCCCGTCGTGCAAAGGCGTGTTGGGGTGAAATATCGTAAGCAATAATTCTTGGGACAGATTGCCGTTGATTTCAACACCCACATCAGAGTGATTCAAGGCTTTATCTTCTTTTTGAAGAACAATGAGTCCTCCAATTCTTGATTTTGATAAATATTTTATTGTTTCTATTAATTCCTTTACAACATCAATATTTCCAGCCCTTTTTTCAAAAGTTTTTCTGCCAAATAATATTTTTGTCAAAAAATCATTCTGTCCAATATAACCCAAAAAACGTCTCAATTCCGGCTGAAAAATAACAATCAGGCTCACTGTTACAACTGACACAAGAGTTTTTAAAAACACGCCAAATATTTGAAGATTAATCCGTATTAGAAATTCTGAAAAAAGCCACATGATAAGAAGCGCAAATATACCCCTCACAAGGCTTTCAGAATGCGTTCCTTTAATGTACTTGTTATATAAAAAAATCAATATCAAAGAAAGGACAATTATTTCAGCAACGCTTACCCCAAGCTGAGCCCCTGCAAATGAATGGGCAAGCTCATAAAACTGCCTAAGCAAATATTGGTAAATATATGAAAAATCCAATGTTTGCGCCTTCCTGTGCTAAATTCTTACTTTAATTCCGCCGAAATTTGATACAGATTAAAGGATGACATCATTTTGGATTAATTGCTGATATGTCTCCCTTTTAACTATAATATCAGATTGAGAATTATTTACAAGTACCATTTCAGGCTTTAATACCCTGTTGTAATTACTTGACATAGAATATCCATAAGCGCCAGTATTGAATACACATAAGATATCTCCTGCAGTCGGTGAATTTAATTCTATATCTTTAATTAAAATATCACCTGATTCGCAAAATCTGCCTGCTACTGTAACCTTTTGCGGCTTGCTATCTTCCTTCTTGTTTGCAATTACAGCCTCATATTTAGCTCCATACATAGATGGCCTCGGGTTATCAGCCATACCGCCATCCACAGCCACATATCTTCTGCCATTTGGCACTTGTTTTGATGAACCTATTGTATAAAGCGTAACACCTGCAGTGCCAACTATAGAGCGGCCGGGCTCAATATATAAGAGAGGCTCATCTAAATCATACATTTCACAGTGGTCTTTTATTGATTTTTTAATAACATCCGCTATCTCAAATACAGATGGTGGACAATCAGCCTCAGTGTATGTAATTCCAAGGCCCCCGCCTATGTTAATTTCATTAAGATTTAGATTAAACTTATCGTTTATCCTCTTTAATTCTTTTAACAAAACACCGATTTCATCATAATAAACCTGTGTTTCAAAGATTTGTGAGCCAATATGTGCATGAAGCCCCATGATTTCAAGATTTTTGAACTCATTCATTACAAGCTCTACCGCTTCATCAATTTGCACCAAATCAAAACCAAACTTAGAATCAAGATGTCCTGTTTGGATGTATTCATGTGTATGGCATTCAATCCCTGGAGTAATCCTTAAAAGAACCTTTTGCGCCTTATCGAAAGATTTTGCAACCTCGTTCAATAATGACAGTTCTAAAAAATTATCAACACTAATACGCCCGACACCCAATTCTAACGCCAAAAGGAGTTCATCTGTTGTTTTATTGCTGCCGTTGAATGTTGTCATATCCATATCTACACCGGCCTTATTCACTGTATAAATTTCACCGCCTGATACAACATCAAAACCAAACCCTTCAGAGTGAAGAATTTTGGCTATCTGTGCTGTCATCAAAGCCTTTGAAGCGAACATCATATTCACTTTTTTATAGTCGCCGAATGCCTCTTTATACTGTCTTGCAATTGTTCTCAATGTAACCTCATCCATAACATATAGAGGGGTGCCATATTTTTCAGCAAGCTCAACCGTGTCGCAGCCTGAAATTTCAAGATTACCCTTCTTGCTTATCTTTGTTGTTATTGGCTTTATATTTTGGTTTACTGTTTTGTCCGGCATTATCTTCTTAACTCCTTGCTAAATCTTTGCTTAAATTGTAACATAAAGATAAATTGTTAATAAAGGAGGAGCTTTTTTTGGAAGATAATAATATAAATAATGATGTTGTAAACTCTGAAAGCCAAACAGATACAAACAATACAAGTCTTTTAACTTATAAAAACATTATTTTCGCAATAATGCTTATTTTGGTTTTGTTGTTTTTATCAAACATTGCAGATATAGCACTGATGCTGTTTGTCGCTTTTATAATTACCTGCGCGATAGACCCGCTTGTTAATAAATTGCAAAAATATATGCCAAGAGTTTTAGCAGTAAGTCTTGTGCTTTTAATGCTTCTTTTAGGCATCTTAGTGATTTTTATCCCACTTTTAACGCTCACTATCAAACAGGGTATCATTTTTATAAAAAATATTCCCGAATATATCCAAAATCTACAAATCTTCCTTCACACAAAGCACTTTGGAATACTTCTTTCAAAATATATTAATTCCGATATGATTAACACAGCAAACACAGACATAACAAACCTCACAAGTGAGCTGGTATCAAAGGGGATGGATTTTTCAAAATTAATAGTAAGTTCACTAACAGGTTCAATTGCTGTAGCTATAATGGTTTTTTATTTTTCTTACGATGAAAAGCTAATGATAAAAAGGTTCTTGGAATTTTTTCCTCCAAAATTTAAGGAAAAAGCCGCACATATCCTTGATTCCATCAGAACAAAAGTCGGCGGTTATGTATTTGCGCAAGTTTTATCAATGATTGTTGTAGGCGTATTTACTTTTGTGGGGCTATTATTAATAGGCCATTCAAATGCACTATTAATAGGATTTTTAGCTTGCATACTTGATATAATTCCTGTAATAGGAGCAACTATTGCCGTTGGAATCGCCCTGTATATGGCAATTAGCGGCGGTCTTTTCTATGTCATATTAACATTTGTGATTATGATGATAGCTCAATGGTTGCAAAATCAGATATTCCGGCCAATTTTATTTGGAAAATTTATGGACACACACCCGCTTTTAATAATAGTTTCGCTTTTAATCGGTGCTAAATTTATGGGCTTCTGGGGCGTTGTTCTTGCACCTGCAATTGCAAGCATAGTCTGCGTTTTAGTTGATGAACTTTATATAAAACCCATAAATATGAAAGAAAAAATATAAAAGATGGAAAAATTTTTATACGAGAGGCTCCAGAATAAAGACCCGAAAATCAATGTATGGTTTGCTTTTCCGGCCATTGAAAGTTTTGCAATGGCATCTTTAGGTTTTCTTTCAATCTTTAAACAGCTCGATTTGATTGAAAATATTTTTGTTGAAAGAATTTATTCTGACACAAAAACAACGATAGCAAACGTCAAAGACGTAGATGTACTTGGTTTTTCAAACTCTTTTGAAATTGATATTTTAACCATTATGAAGATGTTATTAAAATACAACATACCGCCTCTCTACAAAGACAGAGGAGATGACTGCCCTTTGGTATTTGCCGGAGGCCCAGTTATGACTGCAAACCCAGTACCCTTTGAGGATTTCTATGACTTTGTAAGTATAGGAGATGCCAAAAATACATTTTATAAAGTTTTTCAAGTTTTAGTTGAAAAAAGAAATGAAACAAGAGAGGCAAAACTAAAGGCCTTGTCTGAAATAGAAGGCATTTGGGTTCCAAAATTTGGCAAGAAAAAAACCATTAAAAAAATGACAGAAATTATTGAGGAGCCTGTATATACGCCAATTTTGAGCGACAAAAGTTATTTTAAGGATACATTTATAATAGAAATTGAAAGAGGATGCCCGAAAACCTGCAATTTTTGTCTAGCGAGCTGGTTAAACCTGCCTGTAAGATATGCCCCACTTGATAAAATACTTGATGCAATCGATTTAGGACTCAAATATACAAATAAAATCGCGCTTCTTGGAGCATATGTTGCAGGGCACCCGAATTTTGATAAAATTTTAGAATATATAAGAAAAAAGAACGAAAAAAGCCCTGTTGAATTAACGTTATCCTCACTGAGGGCGGACCTTGCAGACGAAAATGTGATAAGGGCCCTTGTAGAGTGCGGCCAGAAAACAGCCACTATAGCAGTGGAAGCAGGAAGTGAAAGGCTTAGAAAGGTTATAAATAAAGACCTTTCAGATGAACAAATTCTTAAAACCGTTGAAAATGCAAGAAAGTTCGGGTTAAAAGGGCTTAAAATATACGCTATGATTGGCCTTCCAACCGAAACGGATGAGGATATTGATGCACTTATAAATTTAATGCACCGTCTAAAGGAGGCCAACAAAGGGTTTGAGCTTACACTTAGCGTGTCATCCTTTATTCCCAAGGCACACACACCTTTTGAGAGGGTAAGAAAGGCTGATAGCAAGGAATTAAGCGTTAAATTAACAAAATTAAAAAATAAAATTTCTAAATTGGGTATAAACCTGCGCCCCACAAGTATTGACTGGGATTTAATACAAGCAATCCTTTCCAGGACAGGTCTTTCACTCTCATCATATTTGCTGAAAGTCAATGAGAACGGGGGCAATCTGGGTGCATTCAGGCAAACTTGGCGCCAAATGGCAAAAGAGGGCATTTTACCTGACTTAGAATCGCACGCAAGACTTCCTGTATCCCAAAACCCAGATGAGACACTGCCTTGGAGCTTTATAGACGTGAAAACCGCTCATATGCTCAAAAAGCGCCTAATCGAATCAGGCGCCTTAAACTCTTGAAAAATTACATTTTATGGAATTTTGCTTATTTTATACATTTTCAATTGATGCCTTGCTGTAATTAGCAAGTATATTCATTGTTTCGCCTATTGAAACTGAATCTGCAGCAATATCGCTGATTTTCACCCCCGAAGAGATGAAAAGCCCTTCTACGAGGTCCATTAGACCCATATATTCATCATACTCACTCTGAGATTCAGCGCTGCGAATTTTATCGACAAGACTTTCCATGATTTCCTTAAAATCCTTTTCAGGAGTGCCTGTAGGCTCCAGCCCAAGCTGGTACATTATGCTGTACCAAACCCTTGATGCCTGCCCTGAGCTGTTTTCAACTGTCTTATCGTCCTCCGAGAGACTCTGCTTATTTTCAACGGCTGTTTTTGTTTGTATTTCCTGTAACTTTGCAAGGTCCTTTTGAGCGTCCCCACTAGATTTCACGCCATACAGAGCAAGCAAATTTGAAACAGAGGAGTAGTCTGTGTGGGTTGCATATAAAAAATAATGAATTTGCTCCTGATACAAGCTGGATGCGGAAATCGGGGAAATTGACATAGTAAATTAAGCCTTAACTTAAACTAAGTACACATTTATATGTTCCACGTGTAAATTTTTTCTAACATTTTTGTTATTAGTCAAGCAGCGCAATGCTTTTCGGTTTTGCACACAAAAACCCCGTTCTCGTCTACCTTTAATGCCAATTTTTATCATAAGTTTTTGTGATAAAATCTTAATATGAAAAAAAGTGAACTTCACAACCCGTGTTTCAATAAAATCGGGTATATACAGGTTTATACAGGTGACGGCAAAGGAAAAACCACAGCCAGTCTTGGTTTAGCCTTAAGGGCGCTAGGCAGAGGCTGGAAAGTCCTTATTGTAATGTTTGCAAAAGGAGGGTCTGATTATGGAGAAATTCACTCGTTTTCAAATCTGTCTGATGATATTAAAACCCGCTTTAAAGTAATAAATGCAGGCCTTGACAGGATTGTATATAAAAACAATATGAATGAAGACGATAAGTCTGAAATTCAAAAAGGGTGGACATTTGCAAAAAATGCCATAAACAATTGCGAATATGAACTTGTAATCCTTGATGAGGCAAACATAGCAATAGATTTAGGACTTATTGATGTTGATGACATGCTTGAAACCTTAAAAAACAAGCCCAAAGGGGTTGAAATCGTGCTCACGGGAAGAAATGCACACGAAAAAATTATAGAGGCAGCACACCTTGTCTCCAAGATAGAACCTGTAAAGCACTACTGGGACATAGGGGTTGAGGCAAGAGAAGGGGTTGAGTATTGAAAATCAAAAAAGAACGACTGGCTGAAATATCAATCTTATTAGGGCTTGTCATCTCGGGCATCTCGGCCACATACAGTGCATATTATCATACTATAGTAAAGCCAAATCTTTATACAATTAAATTTCATGATATAGATAGCATTATAAAAGGTTCTCCTGTAAGGCTTATGGGCATAATAGTAGGTCATGTAAGAAACCTAAAACGCAAAGATGATAAAATTTTATGTGAAATTGTAATTACAAAACCAAACACCAGAATCCCAGATGGTGCAGTCGCCAAAGTGGAATACAACGGACTTGGCGGTTCAAAATCAATTGAAATTATGCCGCCAAAAACTAATGACCCGGATATCAAAGGAATTATAGCAACAGATGCGCTCAGAATATCTGATTTTGCCGATGCCTTTAACGATGTTCGCGAAGTCTTAGTCTGCATTAGTCAATTTGTAGCAGTGTTAACACCTGAAAGTACCCTTGAGAGTGCAAGAGCTATATCTAATATGCCGGATTTCACTACAAATGCAAATATTGCACTTGACAAAGCTATGGACGAACAGAAAAAAATACACAAAAAAACGGGAAATCTAAAAAAACTGGAATTAGAGCTTGATAAAATTTTAAATTTTACAAAACATAGATAGACAAATATAGCACAAGGCAAGTATTTTAAAATCTCTTATAAAAGCAACATTACACAAGAACTATACAGAAACAGGACAGAGCAGTTCACATCTAAAGAGCGTTTTGGCATTGCTTAATAATGTGCTCACGAATTTGAAAACCACTTAAATGCAATTTAGTCTTTTTTTAGATTATCGCAATAAAATTCTCCCCATTTTTTCATCTCAATTAGAATCGGCACAAGGGTTTTACCAAGATCAGCAAGTGCATATTCAACCTTTGGCGGCACAACAGGATAAACCCGCCTTTCAATAATACCGTCAGCCTCAAGCTCGCGAAGCTGCGCTATGAGCATCTTTGGGGTGACATCTTTCAGGATTTTCTGTAGTTCTCCATAGCGCAAAACGCTCTCTTTGTATAAATACCAAACAATCACAGCCTTATATTTTCCACCAATAATAGAAAGCGTGACACCCACAGGGCAATTAAAATTTTCAATCCTGTTCTTCATAAGCTGTTCCTTAATTTTATCATTTTTTATAGCATATAACAAAAAAGTAAATACTTGTAAATATTATAAAAATGCATAAAATAAAGAATGTAAGGAGCATATCATGATAAACAAAGAAACGGAACAAAATACAGTACTTCAAAAAAAAGATAAAGAAGCCAGCACTCAAAAACAGTGCAAAATATATATTATTAATTCATCCCCAAGAAAGGGGCGAAACACAGATGAAATGTGCAAAAGCTTTAAAAAAGGTGTTGAAAATGCAGGCGGAGAGGGTAAAATAATTTATTTGAACGATTTGATTTTTAAGGGCTGCAGAGAATGTTTTGCTTGTAAACTAAAAAACGGCAAGAACTACGGCAAATGTGCTTTTTCAGACGAGATAACGCCTATACTCAATGATATCAGCCATTCGGATGGAATAGTATTTGCAACACCCATATTTTTCGGGGATGCTTCAGGAGTTATGAAATCATTCGCAGAAAGACTTTTATTTCCATACATCAGATACGACAAGGATTTCACATCAATTGCCCCAAAAAGGCTAAGGACTGCAGTAATTTATACTATGAATGTTACAAAAGAAATATTTGAAAATGATTATCTAAGGGCGGATAATTCAGGCCAATTAGGCCTTTTTGAAAGCTGGATTGAGAAAGTTTTTGAAAAACCCGAAAGAATTTGCGCCCATAACACATATCAATTTAGTGATTATGACAAATATGATGCAGAAATTTGGGATGCGAATGACAAGGAATGGCAAAGACAAAACGTATTTCCAAAAGATCTAAAAAATGCTTATGAAGCAGGCAAACGAATGGCATCAATATAAAGTCAAAGCCTTATTTAGAAAGGACATTTCTATGCGTTTTAAATCCTTTAATGGAAGGGTTTTTTGACCTCAAAATAACTATTGAAACACCAATAAGAATCAACAGTACGCCAAGGATTATTTTTGGTGTCAAATGCTCACCAAAAAACACAATTCCGCAAAATAATGCAGTAATGGGCTCAAGAGCTCCTAAAATAGCTGTGGTTGTTGAGCCTATAAGCTTTATTGCTATTATTGTAGTCTCAAAAGAAACAATGGTAGGAAAAATTGCCAATGCGAGTGCAAAAAACAACATCATTGGCCCATCTAATATTTGAAGCTGCGTGCAAAACCTCAAATTAAAAACATAAACTAAAAGCCCAAAGAGCATAACATAAAAGCTTAATTTTTCACTTTTCATATGTTTCACGGCGCCAATAGTCTTAATGCCTACCATATAAAGTGCATAAAATAAAGAGGCTGATAAAACAAGTATTACACCATATAAATTTAGAACAGCGCCTGCCTTGCCTTTATACAAAAGCGAAATTCCGATTGAGGTCAACAGTATTGAAAAAACAATGCCTTTGGTTATTTTTTCCCCAAAAAACAAAGCCATAATTATAGCAACCATAACAGGGTAAATAAACAAAATAGTGCAGGCAATTCCAGCTTCAATATAATTAAAAGCCCAAAAAAGTGTTAGTGATGAAAATGAAAACAAAAGCCCAAGTATAAAAAGGACACAAAACTCCTTTATGCTTATTTTAAGAGAAATTTTTTTAAAAAATTTAATCCAAACGCCATAAATCATTACCGCAAAGAAGTATCTGTAAAAAAGTACAGAATTTACCTCTATTCCACCTGCAAAAAGAGGAAGCGCAAATAATGGATTGGCACCATAGCTAACCGCTCCAACCAGAGCATTTATTCTTCCTTTTGTATCCCTTTTCATGATAATCAAAGTTAGATTAAAGTTTTAAAAAAGTCAACAGCAATATTTATACAAACTATTCTTCTAAAAACATGCAGATGGATTGTTACGCCTTGTTTTGCAAAATCAAGCCTGATAATACATAAAAATTTGCCTTGCATTATTCCACAAGTCCTAAGTCAAGAACTTTTTTTACTTCCTGTTTTATTTTTTGATGAATTTCATCAATTGAAAGTTCGCCATCTATTGTTATAAAGCCGTATTCATCCTGAAGGCTGTCATATTCTTCAAGGCACCTTCCTTGATAAATTTCAAAACTCTTGTAAATATCGGTAGAAAGGCCAATATCACGGCCAGATTCAAAATAATCTAGCCCTTTTGTACCAATCATTCTTTTTAGAAGCTTATCTACTGGCATTTTAAGGTAGAATACAATATCAGGAGTTGGTGCAAAATCATATAATTTTTTCACCCACTCAATGTCATGGCCCCTTACAGTGTCGCGCACAAATGCTGTGTATATGTATCTGTCTAAAAGTACTATAAAACCAGCCTTTAAAGCAGGAATTATAACATTTTCAAGCCTGTCGGCGTAATCTGCCGCATATAACAGGCTGAAAGTCGTTGTATTTAATAGATTTCGCTCTTTTGCTTCGTTAATCACATCAGATATCAAACGCGATGTTTTCCACTCAGATAGCATACAGCCATAGCACTCATTTTCTATATATTTCTTAAGAAGATTTACCTGCGTTGATTTTCCAGCGCCGTCTGTTCCTTCAATAACTATTAGAAGCCCGTCATAGCCGTGTTTTTGATACATTTATATATTTATACCTTTCGATTTTAAAAGCTCAACAACCAACTGCCTGAAATACACCTGTTTTTTGTGGATTGTATCATTGGCATCCACCTTTATAAGGCCATATTCATCCACCATATCTTTATATTGCTCTATTACCCTGTTTTGAAATAATACATAACTTTTATAGGGATTATTGGATAATTTTAAATCCATGCCAGCCTCATAATACTTCGGCTGTCGGGTAGAACAGATTCTCTCCAAAGAGACCTTTGCACTGACATCAAAATATACAGCTAAATCAGGCTTTATTGCAAAGCCATACATATTCCTTACCCACTTTTTATCAACATCACGGGCAACATCACGGGCAAAGGCAGTATAGACATACCTGTCTGCAAGCACTATAAAACCAGCTTTCATGGCAGGAATAATAACCTTTTCAAGCCTATCAGCAAAATCTACAGCATGAAGAAGAGAAAATGTTCTTCCCGAGAGGAGGTTTTTCTTTTTTGCTCGCTTTGTGGTTTCAGATATCAAATCAGATGAATTCCAGCAGGTTAAAATTACATCTAAATCCTTGGTTTTTAGCCAGCTGTATAATAAATCAAGCTGCGTTGATTTACCGCTGCCATCAATTCCCTCAACACAAATGAGTACGCCTTTCAGGTCATGATTTTTATTAAATCTTAACATTTTATACCTTGTTTTTTAGTGCCCTTTGTTAATAATATTATAAGTAATAATTGATATTTGCAAACTCATTAAAGATTGGAAAGACAGATGCAGAGTTTATTTAAGAAGTCTTTTAATATTGTAAAAGACAGCCCGTTTATAACATTATTTTTTGTGCTATATCTAATTGCGCTATTTTTAGTAATTCAGGCGATGGTAACAGCGAAAAACTTTGCCCTTGCAGGAATCATAGGAATCTTGCTTTCACTTTTAACCTGCGCATTTATTTCAGGCTGGTTTGGAATGATTCGAACCTCTGTACTTGTTTATAAAGAAGATAAAACACCCGAAGAAAAGCTTAACGAAGCAATAAAACTTAAAAATGACTTTTTTTCAGGCGTTTCAACCTTTATTTTGCCAATGTTTGCAGGATTCTTGGTTTTTACGGCGCTTTTGTACGGCCATTCTTGTCTATCCGATATTCTGTTCGGAAAAATTGATGATGTGCTTTATAATTTGTCAAAGTATGCAAATGACCCAGAGGCTTTTAAGAATTACTTTATAAGTCTTCCAAATTCAACATGGAATTTAATATTCAAAAAAAGTGTATTTTCATATGTTACATTATGCCTAATTACGCTTACATTTCTATATTGGGCTGCAAGTCTTTATTTAAACTGTAACTGTTCAATAAACCCTGTTAGAGCACTCATAGATTCATTCAAGACGATGTTTCTTAACTTTTTTGAAACAATTTCAATTTTTATATTGTTAACAATTGTTAACTTTGTACTTATGCTTATGCAGGCAGTTTTTATAGATAATGTAATAATTTCATTCATTGCAATGATTTTAAGGATTTATTTTGCAGCGTTCATAATTGTGCTAATATTTGACTTATATGACTCTAAACAAAAAAAATGCACCACTGATTGTAATAACAGGACCAACTGCTTCGGGCAAAACAGCGTTGACAATTAATCTCGCAAAAAAAATTAACGCCGAGATAATCTGCGCTGATTCAAGAATTGTATACAAAGGATTAGATATAGTAAGCGCAAAGCCTTCCATTATAGAAATGGAAGGTATTGTGCATCATTTGATGGATATAATGGAGCCATTGAATAAACCTTACAGCGCAGGCGATTTTGTTAAGGATGCGAAAATTTGTATAGAAAAGATACAAAATAAAGGCAAACCTGTTATTATTTCAGGCGGAACATGGTTTTATATTAAATGCCTTTTGGATGAAAAAGAGCTTCATGAAATTTCAGAAAACATTGAACTCAGACAAGAATTAGAAAAATATGACACCAAAACACTTTGGCATATGCTAAATAATACTGATAAAAAAAGGGCGGAGGCAATTCATCCGAATAATAAAGAGAGAATAATTCGCGCAATTGAAATGGCGAAAGCATTAAACGGCAATGTTTCAGGTGCGCAAAGGAAAGAAAATACGCAATATCAAACCTTGTGGTTTTCGAATGATTTTATTGAGGAAAAAAAAAGAGAAGAGCTTTATAGCAGAATAAATCTGCGCGTGGATAAGATGATAGAAAACGGGCTTTATTATGAATGGGAAAGGATGACAAAAAAACACGGCAGGACAAAGGTTTTAGAAAACACCATAGGGTACAAAGAATTTTTTGAACTTGAAAATGGCATTTATTCAAACATTGATGAAGCGATTATTAAAATTAAGCAGAGAACAAGAAATTTTGCCAAAAGGCAATTAACGTTTTTCAGACAAATGTCAAGAATTATAAAGATTAAGGATGAAAATGACATTTTGGAGCAATTTTAAAACCTGTTTTGTTTTATAAGATATGTAGAATAAAAATATGTAACATAAAGCAGGGAAATTTTGTAATTCTATGGCAAGCAGCATAAGCCCAAATATTAATAACGCCCAAAATATGCAGAGTATCAATGTTGCTATGCCTGCACAAAATACTAGTGCGAAGATGCAAAACAAACCCGCAAACATAAATGGCACACTGGAAAACAGTCCAAGCGAAGATGTATTTATTTCAAGTAATGCAACAACCCAAAATTTGGAACAGGATGTTGAAATAAATCCAAATAACCAAGCAAACCTTGAAGATAAAGGACAAAATATTCAAGCAGAAGAGGCCACCTGCACAGATAATTCAGATAATTCCCAAAGTGCACAATCAGCTGACAGCAAAAAACCCAACCTTGGCGTACTTGAAGGGCCCAATAACTATTCAAAAACACCAATAACCGATACAATAAATAAGCAAAAAGAAGAAACCCCAAGGACTAAACTTCCAAAGAAGGTCAAAGAAAAAAATAAACCGGTAGGAAGTCCAACAGGAAAAAAATTAACCTCGGGACAAATCAGCGCCTTGTGTTCAATGGGCTCTCTTGCAATAACTTTAACCATATTGATTCCGAAAGGAATTTCAAAAATCAAAAAAATAATCAAGCATAAATAGTATTTAACTTGCTTAAATCATATATTATGACCTATAATAATTTTAACGGGTAATAATTGTTTGATAAAGAGAGATAAATATTATGAAAAAACACGCATTTACTTTGGCTGAAACCCTTTTGACACTGGCAATTATAGGTATTTGTGCAGCCATGACAGTTCCATCAATCAAAAATTTAACAAACAGCACAAGAGAACAGGAAGCCGACGTCATGGCAAAAAAAATTATCACCAATTTCTCGGGCGCTTCAAGCCAGATACTAATGACGCAGTCAAAAACCAGAAGAATGAATGATATAGGCTGTAATGATGCCACTGATTTATTTAATCTTTATGGAAAATTTCTTCAAATTTCAGCTGTCATGGATAAAAGTGATATTCCAAACGGTTTCAATGGTGATGTTGTAGGACGATTGGCAGATAGTTCAATATTCGGCCTTGAATATGATAAAGCATGTAATATTTCAAAAACAGGCTTGACTGTTTTACCCGGAAAAAGCGGCAGCAACGCTACCTCGCCTGTCGTAATAAATGCAACCAAAGCCTGCGGTATTATCTATTTTGATACAAATGGTGTCAAGGGACCAAACACTGATGGCATAGACAGATTTGCTGTACCAATATTTAAATCAGGCGTAAAAATTCCTTCTGTAACAGCTTCTGCAAGCCCTAGTACTTAATTTAACTATAATCTAATAAATTATAAATATTTCATGGCATCATCCATTGCTTTATCCGCCTTATCAAGCACATCCAGAACATTCTGGTTTGTTATATCTGCTTCATTTACAGGCGTATTAGCATCATTTTGGCTGATGCCTGATGTTTTATCTAATAAATTATTTGCCTTTGATTCTGCATCAGCTGCCGCATTCACCTGGGTGGCATTGCTCTGTGCTGCCAGTGTAGCTGTCTCGTTGTAATTAAACGGTTTCGAAGACGGTATATAGGTCCTTGCAGGCTCAGCAGTTGCTTCAGGCTGCGTATTCTCAGGCGCCTTTATATTTTGTTTTGCCGCATTTGCTGTGTCATTTTGAGTGCTTGCAGGCCGTTGTCTTTGAGGCTGAATGCTTTGGGAATTATTATGCACTTGGTCTGCATTCGGTCTCGCTGAACTTTCCTGCATTGTATTTGTGTTCAGGGAAGAATTTGACTGCATTCTATTATTTGGATTATTTACATAACTTTGAAGAAGCTGGCTTGGAGGAGTTTGCTTAGAGACCTGCTGCAATTGGTCGTTTGATGTTGAAGCATTCGACATCTGCCCCCCAGGTATTTGCGCTGCTGGCTCATCTGGTATAGAAGCCAATAATTCTAATAAAAGCATAGGATTTTGCTGTATTTGCGCCATTGCTTCAGGGCTGCTCTGCAGAGCCTGTATAATCTCAGGATGTGCCTGCAGTTTTTGAAGTGCCTGTTCCTCTGTCATATTCAGATTCTTCATAGCTTCCGCCTGAGCCTTTTGTGCCTCTTCCTGCTGCGCCTCAACAGGGTCATATGGTTTTCCAAATACTTTATTAATTGCAGCAGTTATTGGCTTAGAGAATATACCCTGCAATACCATAGAAATCAACATAAACCTCATTACACCACCGCCACCATTTTTTATATGTTGAAATCCTCTGCCTACAGCAGTCTTAGCGGTTTTTTCTACAGCACGTCCGTTAATTACAGGATCTAAGCCTATACCAAAGAATTTACCAACAGGTTTTAGTATCTTTGTAAACAAAGTCTTGCCCTCGGCATTTCCCATTGATGCAACACCATAAGTCAAACCAAATGCCATAGGCATTGTGAATGCCAATGAGCCCATTGTACCCATATAATCATGTGCTACAACAGAAGCCTTTTTGCCCTCTGGTGCATCCTGTGCGCTGTTATACAAGCTCATAATCTGGAGGCATAATAATGCACCCATACCAGATTTATCATTTACAAAGTTTGAAATTGATTCTGTCGGGAAAAGTAATGATTTTTGAATAAGAGAACCAACCTTATTGCTTGCAAGATTATCAGATATAACATTATATTTTATCAATGAATTTCCCAGATTGCCTTTACAGAAAGGCTTCCAAGAATCACCCATTATCTTTTTACCTGCCTTATCAATAAAGTTAACAGGCCACCAGGAGCCCATTATATCTTGCAGTTTTGCAAGACCCTTGCCATCACTGTCCATAAGAACACCGGTAAATTCGCTCATATCAAGGCTTAGTTTGCCGTCAAGCCCTGTAATTTTGCCTTCTTCAAGCTGTGATAATATATTTAATAAATCTTTGTGATTTTTACATCCAAAGTTATCTTTAATCATATCGGTAAAGCGGTTGCATATTTGAACGTTTGTAAGCTGTTCACCATTTAAATCCATCGATTTTTCAATCATGGTCAAAAGTTCTTTTGCCTTTTTATCTGAACCAGTGAGTTTCTTTAATGACTTCAATTTTTCAGCTTCATTTCCTAAGCCACCAAGAGCATGCTTTAAAATATCAGGCGGAGTCAAAGAAAATATGGTTTTCATACCTTGACCTTGGCCTCTTGCAATGCTCCATTTGGGTTTTGCTTTATTCACCTTAAGCGTATGTTCTATATCCTGAAACGATTTACTTTTTCTAAGAATATCAAGGGTTCCGTCTTTGCCCTTTTTAAAAAATCCTGTAATTGATTTATATAAGCCGTTATTGTCCAGTGATTCTGCAACATTTATGCCTATCTCAGGCAGCTTATGAACAGAAAATTTACTATTGCCTAATGCAGCAAGCCCCACAACCGTTCCAAAGGTAAGCCCCAAAGACGTCATGAATTTTTTAAAGCCCTTGCCGCCAACAATATTCTTTGCTGCTTTTACAAAACCATTATCATTGGCTTGTTCTGAAGCCCTACCAGCAAGTTCTACGGTATCCTGTTTAATTTTTTCTGTATCAATTGCACCAAAGTTTTGTTGATTATAAGGATTTACAACATTTTGGCTATTCTGCTGCTGTTTTTTTTGCATAGCAGGTTGATTAGTCATCATACCAAATGCCATATTATTTTGTGTTTGGTTATAGCCGTAAACCATGAATAATCCCGCTTTATCTCTATATTATAATAAAGTCAAAATAGAAAAAATAATTTACCGATTTTTACATTTTGTAACAATTAATAATGTGATATAATTAACATAAATAAAATTTAGGATAGAAAAATTGAAAATTATAGTATGTGTAAAGCAGGTTCCAGATACAAATGATGTCAAGTGGAGCAAAGAAAACAATATTATACGAGAAGGGCTTATTAATATAATTAACCCCTATGATGAATACGCAATTCAAGCAGCATTGGATATTAAAAAATTTAACCCCGATACAAAGATTACGCTTCTTTCCATGGGGCCAAACTGCGCCAAGGATGCGCTTGAATATGGACTTTCAATGGGGGCAGATGATGCCATCTTGCTTTCGGATAAAAGATTTTCAGGTGCAGATACCTGTGCCACAAGTAAAACTTTGGCTTCGGCTATTAAAAATGTGATTAAAGATTTTGACCTAATAATCACAGGGCAATTTGCAATTGACGGAGATACTGCGCAAACTGGCCCGTCACTTTCATATCATTTAAACATTCCTGTGTTAACTTATGTAAAGAAAATTACAGATTCAAAAGAAGGCAAAATAACTGCAATGTGCGAAAGGGAAAATGAAGTATTAACTTTCGAGACCAAATTGCCAGCCGTATTATGCGTATTAAAGAATTGTGCGGAATTAAAAAAACCAAGAATTGAAGATTATATACGGGCACAAACGAAACGGATTGGGATTCTAAACCTTGATGATATACAATCAATACCAGAAGAGACAGGAATAAAAGGTTCGCCTACATTTGTTCAAAGAGCCTTTCGCCCAGAAGTTAACAGATGGTGCAAAAAAGTAAAATACGACTATATAAAAGAAATTTTATTGCATATAAGGGAAGAAAATGGCAAAGAAGAAAAAACAGAACAGCAATAATCAAAATGAAAACTTATCAAGTAATCAGGCAGAAGAAATGATTACCAGAGATATATTTGTCTTTGCAGAAATAATCAAAAAGAGCGATAAAATGACACTACATGCCGTTGTGCCTGAGCTTTTAAATGCTGCAAGAGAACTTGCAGATAAATACACAAACATGCTAAAGGTTTGCTCTATCATTTGCACTGATTATAACATTGATTCAGATTTTGAAAATATTAAAAGAGATTTATATATCAATGGCAGCGATAAAATTTATTTTATTAAAAGCGAAAAAATACAAAATTACACAGGAATAGCAAAAGCAGTTTCAGAATTTTGCAAAGCCAAGATTCCCGAAATATTCCTAATAGGCGCCACAATAATAGGAAGGAGCATTGCGCCACTAATTTCTTCTGATTTGAATACAGGCCTTACGGCTGATTGCACAAAACTTGAAATAACAAATTTTAAGGATGAAAAAAAACTTGCCGCAACAAGACCTACATTTGGTGGGCAGTTGATGGCAACAATTTTATGTAAAAATCTGCCTCAAATGGCGACTGTCCGACCTTCTGTACTGCAAAAAAGAGGTGACATCTATAAAGAAGATGGCGAGTACGAAGAATTCATACCGAATTTAGACGATTTTTGTAATCATTTGACTATATTAAACACTGAAATCAATAAAAACAAGCTGTCTGCAGAACTTGAAAATGCACAGATTGTTGTTGCTGGAGGCAAAGGCCTTAAAAATGAAGAAAATTTTCAAAAATTAATAAAATTTGCAAATCTGATTGGCGCAAGCTATGCGGGCTCCAGAGGCGCTGTAGATATGGGCTTGATTGGTAAAGAATATCAAATAGGCCAAACAGGGAAAACTGTTGCCCCTAAAGTATATATTGCTTTTGGCATTTCAGGTGCAGTTCATCATATGGTAGGGATAAGCAACGCTAAAAAAATTATTGCAATAAACAACGACGAAAATGCCCCAATTATCGAAAATTCAGATATTGCAATAGTCGAAGATGCCTCAAAAGTCTTGGATGAACTTATAGAAGAACTTGAAAAAAATGGAAACGCCTAGACAAAGGCCATATTTACAGCTTTTTTGGAGTCTGCCGTAATTTTGACCAAACCAAATTGGCGTTACAGTTCAAGAAATATTGGCACGATATAACGACTGCACAAAAAATATCCCTACACGGTTTCAAGCGTTTTTAGTTTCCTGTACAGCTCCAATTCATTATCTGATATGATTTTTGGAAGAACAATTAATATCTTCACATTTAAATTACCGGCACTGCCATCCTTCTTTGGAAGCCCAAGCCCCTTCAAACGAAGCATTTTGCCGCTGCTTGTTTTTTCAGGAATTGTAATGGTTACCTTGCCATCTGGCGTTTCAATCTCTTTTTTACCACCTAAAACCGCTGTCGGAGGCGTTATTTCAATAGTTTTAATTAAATCTTCGCCGTCAATTAAAAAATTTGCATCTTTAATTTTAACAGTAAGGTACAAATCTCCCTTGTTACCATAATCATCAGCCCTGCCCTCGCCCTTAAGGCGGATTTTCTGGCCTTCCCTGACGAATTTGGGAATTTTAACAGATAAATTTTTTGAATTTTTTTCTATGCCAGAGCCAGCGCAGTGAGAACAAAAAGAGCCTGATGAATTTCCATGGCAGTATCTGCATTTTTGATAATCAGATATTGTAATATTTTTTACACCGCCATTAATCACATCTTTAACATTCAAAACAAGATTTTGATTTATATCAAGATTTTCCTTCTGGGCCTTATTGGGATTATCCCTTCTTTTCGAGCTACTTCTAGGGTCACTTCCGCCCATATTTGTATAAAATCCTGAGTTTCCACCAAAAATATCCTGGTTAAATCCTCTGCCATAAGAGGTTTTAGCACCGCCCGACATTAAATCACCAAATATAGCACTAAAGAAATCAGAAAATCCGCCAGTACCACCAGAAGAACCTCTTGCGCCCTGTGCAAACTGCGAAAAATCAAATCCACCAAAGCCAGATGACGGATCAAAATCTGAACCATTCTGAAACCCTGAACCAAGCATATCATATCTTTGTCGTTTTTCTTTGTCGCCCAATACCTCATATGCTTCGTTAATGTCTTTAAATTTTTCCTCGGCACCTTTTTCTTTATTTACATCGGGATGATATTTGCGCGCAAGTTTTCTGTAAGCAGATTTTATTTCTGCTTCTTTTGCATCTCTTTTTACGCCTAAAATTTCATAATAATCTTTATATTTCATAATTTTATATTAATTTATAATTTCCGTTTTTATACAATTTTTAATATTTTATTAATAATGTATCCTTAAAACGATAAAACTTATCCGCCAGAAGGCTAGCATCAATTAATGGCTCTTCTTTCTGTATCTCTTACCATCTACCTCATGCACATTTTCTATGGCAATGAATGCAGAAGAGTCAATCTCGCTTACAATATCCTTAATCTTTGGAATCTCAATCTTTGTAATAACGCAGTACACCATCTTTGACTTTGCACCTGAATACCCACCCTCAGCACTTAGATATGTCACACTTTTATCAAGATTCTTCATTATCTCTTTGCCGATTTCTTCATACTTGGGGCTCATTATAAACACAGATTTTGCCTCATTCACGCCCTGTAAAACAAGGTCTATAGCCTTTGCAGCAATAAAATATGTAACAGCTGAATACATGGCTTTATCTACACCATATACGAAGCCTGCTGCAATGAATATAAAAACATTAAAAAACATTACAATTTCACCCACTGCAAAGGGATATCTTTTTGCAAGCTTTATTGCCATAATCTCTGTCCCATCAAGCGCTGCATTGCTCTTTAAAACAAAACCTACACCAATTCCAAGTATTATCCCACCAAAAACTGCTGCAATAAAAGTATCCTCTGAAAAGACAATGCCTGTTTCAAGAAATATTTCAGAAAACAAAGACAACATGATAACACCATAAAGCATAAGGCCCACGAATGTTTTACCAAATTTCTGAAACGCCATAACAACAAAGGGTAGGTTAAACACTATTAAAAATAATCCCAAAGGAAGCTTTGTTAAGTAATTTGCCATGATTGAGACACCTACAACCCCACCGTCAATGACGTCTCTGGGAATTAGTACACACTCAATTGCGAATGCCGCAATGGCAGAACCTATTGTAATAAACAATAATCTTAGTAATAATATTTTTAAAAAGCCCTTAGTCATGGTTTTATGATAAAATAAAAAAATGAAAAAAGTAAGTCTTTTATTATTAATAATATTTTCTGTATTTCTTTCTGGGTGCGTTAACTCAAGCAAAGAACCCAAAGATATGTTGTCCAGAATAAAGTTCAGAAACAAGATTGTGATTGGAATTAAAAAAGACTCGAAACCTTTTGGATTTACTAAAAATGGCGAGCTCGCAGGCTTTGATGTCGATGTAGCAAAGAATATAGCAAAAAGGCTTTTGGGAGATGACAATCTGACAGAGTTTGTGGATGTAACAGCTGATTCAAGAATTAGCGATTTAAATTCAGGCAAAGTGGATATAATTATTGCCACAATGAGCATAAACGCAAAAAGGGCAGATATAATAGATTTTACGAGCCCATATTTTATAGCAGGTCAAGCTCTTATGATACCAGAGGATTCAAAATTAAACTCCATTGAAAACCTGAATACGAGAAAAGTAGGAATAATATTAGGGTCAACAGGCGAAAAAACAATAAGGTTGCTTGCTCCAAATGCTATGGTAATAGGAAAAAGAAACTATGAAGATGTTTTCAAATTGTTAAAAGAAAATAAAGTCGATGCAATTTTAGCTGATGATACTATTTTGTATGGCTTTATTATGGATAATAAAGGCTACAAAATCCTTCCTGCAAGGTACACACGAGAATTTTATGCTATAGCCTTGAGACAGGGTGAAGAAAACAAGGAACTAAAAGAGGAATTAAACAAAATAATTAATCACATGCAGCAATCTGGAAAACTCAACAGAATAAAGGAAAAATGGATTCCAAATTTACAGAAAACGGAATAATGTGTTATAATTTCGCTTGAAATGATGGGTAAAAATAGATAAGGAATTCAAATGAAAAATAAAAGACACATTTTTTGGGAAGTGTTATTCTGGATAGTTCTTCTTGCCGGAATTTATATGTCATTCGGTGTTTATTTAAAAGATGCAAAGTCAATATTTATAGGAATAATAGCAGGCGTGACTGCCCTTTTGTTTGCAGCAATTAAAACTGCCAAAATAATGTCGCACGATAGAGGTACAGATGCTATGAGCTCTATCTCCAACAATATATATGCTGGCGCCATGGCATTTCTTAAAAGAGAGTATTCAATTCTTGCTGTTTTTGTTGTAATAATTGCAGGCCTTATAGCATATTTTCTTAAGCCCGAAACCGCCATATGTTTTCTGTGTGGCGCAGCGTGCTCTGCACTTGCAGGATATATAGGCATGACAGTTTCAACAAAATCAAATACAAGAACAGCACATGCAGCCGAAAGCTCATTGAATAAAGCATTCAGGATAGCCTTCTCGGGTGGCGTTGTAATGGGAATGACGGTTGCAGGTTTAGGACTTTTAGGCTTAACTATTCTTTATTATATATTTAAAGACCATGAAATTATAAATGGATTTGCTCTGGGTGCAAGCTCTATAGCGCTATTTGCACGTGTTGGTGGAGGCATTTTTACAAAGGCGGCCGACGTAGGCGCAGATTTAGTGGGAAAGGTTGAAGCTGGAATTCCAGAAGATGATCATAGAAACCCGGCTGTTATTGCTGACAATGTTGGGGATAACGTTGGAGATGTTGCAGGAATGGGCGCCGACCTTTTTGAATCATATGTAGGCTCAATCATAGCTGCAATTACACTAGGTGCAATTTGTTTAAACCTAATGGGAGCTTTTCTTCCAATAGTAATCTCTGGACTTGGAATTTTTGCTTCAATTATTGCGGTTTATTTTGTTAGAACCAAAGAAAACGGAGACCCAATGAAATCATTGCAGATAGGTACATCTGCTGCGATGCTTATGGTAATTGCAGGCTCATACTTTGTTATTACAAACTGGATTCCAAAGCAAAACGGCGGACTCGGCATATTCTTTGCACTTCTAATAGGTATCGCTGCAGGAACGTTGATTGGGTATCTGACAGAATACTTCACTTCCTATAACTTTAACCCTGTTAAAAGAATAGCAAAATCGACACAAACAGGTACAGCTACAACCGTTATTTCTGGTCTTGATATTGGAATGTTATCAACATTTTTCCCAATGGTGATTATAAGTATCGCAACAATTGCGGCATTTCTTGTTATAGGTGGAATGAATAATTATACTCTTGGCGTATACGGAATAAGTATCGCTGCTGTAGGAATGCTGTCTACTGTTGGAATAATTGTGGCGGTTGATGCTTATGGCCCCATCTCGGATAATGCAGGCGGAATAGCACAAATGGCAGACCTTGACAAGACTGTTAGGGAAAGGACTGATAAGCTTGATTCTGTTGGAAACACAACAGCGGCAATTGGTAAAGGCTTTGCGATAGGTTCTGCGGCACTGACAGCGCTAGCCCTTTTGTGTGCCTATGCAACAGTTATTGACCTTGAAAATATTGATATATTAAATCCATTTGTAACATCTGGCGTATTGCTGGGTGCATCGCTACCGTTTCTATTCTGCTCATTAACTATGGGGGCGGTTGGCCGTGCAGCAGAAAAGATGGTGAACGAAGTTAGGAGACAATTTAAAGAAAATCCTGGCATTATGACCCACCAAGTCCAGCCTGATTACAAAAAATGTGTTGACATTTCAACAAAAGCAGCAATTCTTGAAATGCTTCTACCTGGAATTATCGCAATTGGCGCCCCAATTCTTGTTGGAGTTGGCATCAGCCTTTTGACAGGAGAAAAAACTCTTGGTGCCCAGGCGCTTGGCGGCTTACTAATGGGGGCAATAACAACCGGCGTTTGCCTTGCTATTATGATGGCAAATACAGGAGGCGCCTGGGATAATGCTAAAAAATATATTGAGGAAGGAAATTTTGGCGGAAAAGGTTCAGCCCAGCATGCAGCAAGCGTGGTAGGCGATACCATAGGAGATCCATTCAAAGATACATCTGGTCCATCCTTAAATATATTAATAAAACTTATGACCATAGTATCATTAGTCTGTGCGACATTGTTTATTGCCTAAAAACAAGTTAAAAACAAATATGACTGTTAAAAACGAAAAATTCTTAGTACAAACACAGGGTTTCAATGATATTATCGACATAACATTAAGGGTCGATGAGGCAGTTAAAAAATCTGCTGTAGCTGCAAAATTTAAAAATGCAGCTGTGCACATATTTTCCCCTGGCTCAACCGTCTCAATCACGACAATAGAATACGAACCAGGGCTTGTTAGGGATATTCCAGAAATTCTAGATGAATTAATACCCCAAAATAAAACGTATCATCACGATGAAACCTGGCATGACGGGAACGGATATGCGCACATAAGAGCCGCCTTCATAGGAAATGGAATAAATGTTCCATTTGTAAACGGCGAATTGGAACTTGGCAACTGGCAGCAAATTGTACTTATGGACTTTGACAATAAACCAAGAACAAGAAGCATAATAGTACAAACGATATACTAAGAATAGGCCTTATTAAAAATACTGGAAAGTCTATGAAAAGCTTTGAAGATTTTATTAACATACAAAATGATAATGAGTACATCCTCCTAAAATCCAAGGATGATTTAACCTTAGAACATAATAAGAACTCTACGCTGTTTGAAATGACAGGATTTTTGGGCACAGCAGGCGAAGCAATCATCGATAAAAACAATAACATCACACTCTTTGTTGACCCTAGATACCACCTGCAAGCTGATTCACAGACTAAGGGCAGAAATGTCAAGGTTATAAAGCTTGATATGAAAACAAGCCTTGCTGAGGGATTAAAAAACACTTTAAAGGCAGGGGACACGCTCTATATTCCTGCAAAATCAACAAGACTTTCAACATTAGAAAATTTTCAAAAAACCCTAAAAAATATTAAAATAAAACCTTATAGCACAAAAGACATAAAATCCGAAAAATCCATCATCGAGACCGTTAGCCCTAAAATTTGCGGCACTCCATATAATAAGAAGATAGAAAAACTAAAAAAGGCCATAAAAAATAAAAATATTTTTATTTCAAACCCTGAAGACGTGTCATATCTTCTGAATTTAAGATGTTACAAAACAGAAAATACCTCTGTCATAAAGGCAAAAATGCTTATTTTGGGAGACAAGGCTTATGTTTTCACAAACGATATAATGCCAGCATTGAAAGAAATTAAAACCTTGCCCCTAAATAAACTTGATACAGTCTTATCAAGCACAAACGAAGAAATTTTGGTTGATAAAAATACAATCACCATAAATGATTATAACCTGATTAAAAAACCTACCACTCTCAGGAAAAACCCGATATCAAAAATGGCATCATTAAAAAACAAATACGAGATTGAGCATTTTAAAGATAGTTTTAAAAAACTTGACAATGCCTTGTATAATTTTAGAAACAAAACCAGGGTAGGTTTAACCGAATTTGAGCTTAAAGAAATTTTCGAGGATGAACTCATTAAAAATGGCGCAAAATGTACGAGCTTTAAGACTATCCTTGCTGTAGACAAAAATTCAAGCTCTATACACTATTCAAGCTATGACAAAGATAAAAAGATAAAAGATGGGGACATTCTGCTGATTGATTGCGGCGGATATTATGAAGGAGGCTACGCCACAGATATAACAAGGGTTTTCCTGTGCGGCAAAGAACCCCGCAATGACAAAATAAAAGAAATTTATACAGCAGTTTTAAGGGCGCAGTTAAACGTATACTTTAATGATTTTGAAGACACAAGCTCTATGGATGATTGTGCTAGAAAAATCCTTCAGCCCTATGAAAAACAAGGATTCTTATTTCCTCACTCACTGGGCCACGGCGTGGGCATTCCCGTTCATCAAGCGCCTCCAACTCTGACTCCAAATCCAACATATAACTGCAAACTACAAAACAATATGGTATTCACAATTGAACCTGGACTCTATAAAGAGAACGATTTTGGGATAAGGCTTGAAAATACGGTATATTTTGATAAAAAAAGCAATAAAAAAATATCCCTCTCGAAATTCCCATATGAAGAAAATCTTATTAATAAAAACATGCTTACAAAAAAAGAATTAAAATGGCTTAATGAGTGGCAAACCGGTGCCAGCCAAAATGATGAGGCGATTGGCAGATGATTGAAATTACAAGCATTTCCAACAATATCGTTAAAGAAACCACAAAACTTCATATAAAAAAATACAGAAATGAATATATTATCGTCGAAGGCAAAAAAGCTGTAGATGGCGCCATGGAGGCCGATTTAAAAATTCAACACATTTTTTCGGCAAATAAAGATTTACTAAAAAATTACGAGAATTTCAAAACCTACCTTACAAATGAAAAAGTTATGGAAAAAATCTCCACAACAGAAAGCCCTGCAAGCATTTTGGCAGTTGTAAAAAAACCAAAGAATGATATCGAGGGATTCAAAAAGTTCAAAAAAATTGCACTCCTTGATAACATAAAAGATGCCGGTAACCTTGGTACAATTATAAGAAGTGCATCTGCATTTAACATAGAAGGAATAATGCTTTACGGCGAATGTACGGATGAATTTTCACCAAAAACAATAAGGTCTGCTGCTGGCAATATTTTCAAAATACCAATAATTCATTGCACAACAGAGCAATTGCAAGAATTCAAAAAAACGCATAAAATGATAGCAACGGTTGTTAATTCACCAAATGACATTCAAAATTTTGATTCAACAGAGCCTTTTATTATAATGTTTGGCTCCGAGGCAGACGGATTGTGCAGCGAATTATTAACCTTTTGTAACATTTCATATACAATTCCTATGAAAAAAAATGTAGAATCGCTCAATTTAGCGGTATCTGCAGGAATTGTCTTATATGAAATATTCAAACACCAATAAGACCAAATGTATTATTGCATATTTTGGCCAATTGTTGTATTATTAATAGGCAGTGTGCGTTGGCACCGTTTGTTTATGAAGGAGCACAAATGAAAGTATCAGCTATTCATATGATTCGAAACAATCAATGCAAAGGCAATAATTGCAATACTTTCAGACAGAATTTTTCAAATAACACCGCCATATCAAACAAAAATTTAGACAATAACGATATTTTTGTCCGTTTAGCCGCCGCCAGCACAAGAGATGCTCGTATCGAAAAAGAGTTATACGAAATGGGTCTGATTTAATTTTTAAGCCCGTTCTGATAAAAAGATTTTAAGGAAACAAAGAATTGAAAATTGCCGTTATTGGCCTTGGCTGCTGGGGAATAGTTTTAACAAAGTTATTAACAGATAATTTTGATGTTGTTTATGGCTGGTCCAGAAGAGAAGACTTAAATGAAACACTTCTAAAAGAAGGTAAAACTACAATACCATTTGAAATTCAGCTTGATAAAAAGGTCAAAATAACGAGCGACCTGAAAGAAACAATTAAAGATGCGGACATAATCCTTCTTGTTGTCTCAACATCTGCAATAAGAAGCGTATGCAAGCAATTAAAAGAATCAGGAATCAAGGACGAACAAATCCTTGTGAATACTTCCAAAGGCCTTGAATTGCCATCGCTCAAAAGAATGAGTGAAGTTATCAAAGATGAGCTGCCAAACCAAAAATTCGCAGTCCTCTCGGGTCCAACTCTTGCAAAAGAAGTATTGATGGGATACCCTACAGCTGCTAGCGTAGCTTCATATGACATAGAGACAGCAAAAAAGGTACAAAAAGCTCTCACCGTTAAAAATAAATTCAGGCTTTACACAAATACTGATATGGTGGGTGTAGAACTTGGTGGAAGCTTAAAAAATGTAATAGCGATTGCTGCAGGATTTTTAGATGAGATGGACTTTGGCGATAATTCTAAAGGTGCACTTTTAGCTCGCGGAATGGCAGAGATTGCAAGAGTTGCGATTGAATTAGGCGCAAACCCTTCTACAATGTGGGGTTTATCAGGCATGGGCGATTTAATTGCCACCTGCTCAAGCCACCTAAGCAGAAACAACACGGTTGGCAGAATGCTTGCACAGGGCAAAAAAATTGATGACATTTTAAAGAGCCTTGGCTCGGTTGCAGAAGGCGTTAAAACCTCCAAAGCTGTTTGCGAACTTGCAGAAAAACTAAATATAGAAACACCAATTTCAAATGCCATTTACAGGGCTGTTTATTCAAAAGAAAATTCAAAAGAAATATTTTTAAGCCTTATGAACCGTGAACTAAAAGGCGAAGAAGAGTTTATTAAAAAATAACGCCAGTCAATTTTTAATATGGCAAACTAAAAATATATTACACCCAGTACCCATCGAAAATATTAAAGCCAATTATACTCATAATATTGTTCATGACTGCCGTTCTTATTCAGCAAAATCAAAAAATACTTTGGGATGGACCTCTAAGCCTTTAGCAATTTTTCCTATCATAGTAATTGATGTATTTAATTTACCTGTTTCAATTCTTCCAATTGTAGTATAACAAACATCAACAATTTCGGCCAATTTCTCCTGGGAATATTTCTTTAATTTTCTATATTTTCTTATATTTTGCCCAATTTGCTTTAGAAGTTTTTCATCAACCATACTTGACAATATAGCGCGACACGCATAAAATAAGTATACCCTGACACGGACATTTTAATAACAGGAAATCACAATGAAAAACGATTACGAAAAATTAAAAAATCTATCTGCAGATATTTACAATATCGCATCCTTGCTAACTGAATTTTGCAGCAGGGAAGAATATAACGAAAAAATTGCAAACATTCTCCCGGTCTTAAAATATCTTCACAATAAAGCAGACAAATTAAACTGCATGTTTATAAACATGCAGTTTAATTCAAAACAGAATTAAACTTCTTTGCCAGATATAATTACCTCAAGCTCTTCGTTATTCATCAATATAAGATATAATCTTCTCAATATTTTTAGATATACTGTTTAATTTATTTTCAATAGCGTCAACCCTTGAAGTCAAACTCTTTGTCTGGGTTGTATTATCGTAGAATAAATCAATAAATGATTTCACATCAAAGCCTTCTGACTGTTTCTGTAGAATCTGTGTAATCTTTTCATCAAGCTCTTCCAGGCGCATTTCTTGAATTTTATACTTTTTCTGCACATTAGCAAGAATTTCTTCTACCTTTTGTGGTGCACTCATATTTCTTTCGTTCTGGATTAGCTTCGCTTTTATCTCTTCAATGCCTGATTTTTCTGTATTTTCAACTTTCTTGGATAATGTATCAATTAGCCTCGCAAGCCCATCAAGCCTTGAATTAGTGTTTTTAAGCCAGCCGCCAATATTCTGAAAATCTGCGCCTATATTCTTATTTGATTTTTCAAGACTGAATCTCAATTTTGCAAGGTCTGCCTCTAAATCAGACATGGAATATGAGCCATCAGATTTTTTTGCCATCAGATTTGAAATATCATTAAGCTTATCCATTATATCATCGGAAATTTTGCTTGAATAAGCGCCTGATAAGGGGGAGGATGAGATTGATGATGCACCTCTTTTTTGAATATTACCTATCTGAGATTCTATATTACCCAAACCATGCTTAATATTATCAATTACAGTGCTCGCAATTCTTTCTGATGCTTCATTCACAATGGTTTCTATTCTTTGTGATACTTCTTCAGATGAATCATTGACTGTTTTAATAATTCTATCTGAGCTATCAATGGTATTCGTATCAATCTTCAAGCATATTGCGCTTTTAATATCATCACAGATAACCTCTTTAATACGATCCATCTTCATATCAATTTTTGATGATATGTCGCCAATTGTTCTCTCGGAAACCTGATATCCTTCTTCCTCAATCCTGTTTCCAATATCGTCCATCACCCTTTGAGCAACATTATTAGGCGTATCATTAAAACCAGAATTTAATTTATCAAGAATATTACCTGTTATTTCATCTAGTCTTTGATTTGCGTAATCAAATTTTTCAGATAGCGCATTGTGCAATCCATGCACATTATCGTTAACTGAGCCACGTATGTCTCCAATTTTTTCCGACACGGCGGCTTGAATGTTTTCGATTCTCTCGCTTACAACATTTTGTACAATGCTGGATTTTTCAATAATAATGTCTTTAATGCTGTCGGTCTTTTCGCTTATTGCAGAATGCAAACTGCCAGACTTATCATCAAGCGCATTTTGAATGTTTTCAGTTCTTTCATTCAAAATATCCTGCATTGTATTGGCTCTTTCATTTACGATATTTTGAATGACTATAGCCTTATCGTTAATAGCACTTCTTATATCACCAACATTTTCAGCTACACTGTTTTGAATGTTTTCAGTTCTTTCATTCAAAATATCCTGCATTGTATTGGCTCTTTCATTTACGATATTTTGAATGAC
>CATJOM010000079.1 GCA_949741915.1 uncultured Candidatus Melainabacteria bacterium
CCTCTATTTGCCAAAATCTTTTTAATTTTGTGCAAATTGGGTCCTCTTAAAGGGCAAGTTCCTTGGGAGCCCTGGCTCACGCTTTTCATTTCAACGAGGTGGGAGGGTGGGTAAAGTTTTCTTTTTATTCTTTGATTGCCCTGTAAACTAGTCGAACGCCGAAATAAATTCAGGATAGCAGGTAAGAATGGAGATGCAAACCTGGATATCTGGAACAGCAGATTTATGCTTATCGGACAAGTATTAATGTTATGTTTTGACATAAAATTTCCCTTTTGAATAATACTTTACATGAAAATATTACATTATAATTCCATAAAATGCAATTTAAAATAAGAATTTTGTAAAAAATCTCATTTTAAATAAGTCAAGAATTTTTTTTTTATGTCTAGAATTTAAATAGGTTACCCGGGCAATAGAAATAAAGCCCGTGTTTGTTTAGGCTTTTAGATGAATCGAAGGCAATATGTGTAAAAATAATAAATTAGTCGTTACAAAAGATTTGAAAATTCGCCTGGGGCAAAAAATTAAATATTTTAGAAAAAAACTTTCGCTTTCACAAGAGCAACTTGCCGAGATGGTAAATATGGAGACAAAAAGCCTCTCCAGAATTGAATCCGGACATAATTACCCTATGTATGAAAATCTTGTTTTGATATCATCCGCACTAGGGGTGGAACCTTGGCAATTGTATTTTACAGAGGATTCTAAAGACATTGATATGATGAAAGAAGAGATTGAACTTGTACTTCAAAAAGATAAGGATAAAATTCCTGCGCTTTATCAGTATTTGTTAATGCTAAAATAGATATAGAATGGCGTTTTTTTGGCTTTTTAATAATGTTGCAGATGTAAATTTATAAAATAACTTTACCACCCTGCATTTGTAAAAATTTTAAGATTTTTTAACGCATTTTATTACAAAACTTAATATTTTATATAACATATGTACTAATCCAGCAAGAAATTTTTCATTTTTGAAATTACAAAATCTTTTGCGCCTTTTTGGCTTTCAAAAATATTTGTCGAATCATTAGAAGCCTTTCGGTAGAAATCCTTATTAGATAAAAGTTTTCTTAATGCTTCTTCAAATTCTTTTTGTGAATTTACTATTTTTGCCGCATTTGTTTTGCATAAAAGCGCATAAATATCTTTAAAATTCTTAACAGAAGGGCCAGATAAAACGGGCTTTGAGTAAATTACAGCTTCAAGTGGATTATGTCCACCCGTATTATTAAAACTACCGCCTATAAATGCAACATCAGCAATTGAATACATTCTTGATAATTCACCAAGCGTATCAAGTAAAATTACATCATTTTCTTTAAAATTATCATTTTGCGATCTTCTGCCATGTTTAAAATCACTCATTAAGTCTATAATTGATGGGATTCTATCTAAATGCCTTGGGGCGAGGATAAGTTTTAAATCAGGAAAATCATGCTGTAAGTTTTTAAAGGCTCTAAGAATGATTTCATCTTCGCCCCTGTGTGTGCTTCCTGCAATTAATATTTTTTCGCTGCCTTTATTAAAATTTAAGGGCGTTGTGTTTTTCCTTATATCGAATTTCAGGTTTTTCATAACCTCTGTTTTATTTAAAGGAGCTCCAATTTTAATGAATTTTTGTCTGTCATCTTCACTTTGTGTGTATATGCCAGTGTAGCAGCTTAGTATATGTTTAAAAAACCAGCCAAAGTACTTATAGGTTTTAAAAGAATCATCAGAAATTCTACCATTAATTAAAAGTATTGGAATTTTTTTCTTTTTTGCAAACGAAGCAAAGCAAGGCCAAAGCTCCGTTTCTGCCATTAAAATTAAATCAGGGTTGTTATTTTTGAAAAATCTTCTCACGGAAAATGGGAAATCAAAAGGAAAATATGTAATTACTTCTGCTATTTCGCCATATTTTTTTTTTGCAATATCTTGACCTGTTTTTGTGCCTGTTGTGATTAAGATTTTGCAATCTTTAAACGTAACATATGCAAGCTTTATAAGGTTTTCAAGAGCAATAACTTCGCCCACAGAAACGCCATGAAACATTACTGTTTGTTGTGCAATGCTGGCGTTTTTAGTATTTTTTATGAAGCCCGCTTTTGTAAAAAATCCTTCTGTTGATTTTTTGCTTAGTTTTCTTGTCAGAAAATATATTGGCGTAAAAGCTATAAGGAAAAATACGCTGAAAATGTCAAGTATGAAGAATATAATGTTCATCATAATTCCTCATTGCCCTTATTAAGGCTTCTAGTATAGTCAAGATATTCTTTAAGCGCATCTTTCCAATGTCTTGTTTGTATGCTGTTTTCCAAAACGCTGTAGGCAGGCCTTCTTGCTGGCCTTGAAAAATCTTTTGTTGTACAGGGTTTTAAATTTACATTTAGTTTTTCTATATCAAATATTTCTTTTGCAAAGTTATACCAGGTTGTTTCGCCTTCGCCCGTTATATGGTAGATGCCAAAAGGCTTACTTAAAAGCATAAGCATTCCAAGGGCCAAGTCAACCGTATATGTAGGACTTCCAGTCTGATCATTAACTACTTTTATTTCATCTTTGTCTTTAAGGTTCAACATAGTTTTAACAAAATGATTTCCACTAAAACCATTAAGACCGCCATAAAGCCAGCTTGTTCTTACTATATAAAATTTATCAGTATTTTCTATTATGGCCTCTTCCCCTTTTAGTTTTGATAAACCATATTTATTTATTGGGTTTGTTTTGTCGCTTGGAGCATAGGGAGAATTTTTGGTGCCATCAAAGACATAATCCGTCGAAGCGTGTATCAAGATTGCACCAGTTTCTTTAGAGACCTTAGCAAGGTTTTTAGCGCCTTCATAGTTTACCCTAAGGGCATTATCATAATCTTCTTCTGCCTTGTCAACATTTGTATAAGCGGCCAAGTTTACTATTATTTGCGGGCTTATTTCTCCTATAATTTGCCTTGTTTCATCATAATTAGTGACATCAAGTTCTTTGCTGCCAAAACTATTTACAAATATTCCGGCATCCTCAAAAACAGGGCACAAGTCCTGTCCAAGCATTCCTTTTGCACCGGTTACAACTGCTTTCATTTTGCGCTCCCAAGCTTATTTTCGATATTTTTCATCCACTCTGCGTTGTTTAAGTACCAGTTTATTGTGGCTTCAATTCCTTTTTCAAATGTATAATTTGGCTCAAATCCAAGTTCTGCTCTAATTTTATCATTGGATATAGCATATCTTCTGTCATGGCCTAGTCTGTCCTCAACAAATTCTATACTAGTTTCATCTTTACCCAGTTTTTCAAGAACAATTTTTGTAATTTCAATGTTTGTTTTTTCGTTGTGACCACCAACGTTGTAAACCTCACCGATTCTTCCTTTGTGAAGAGCTAAATCTATTGCCCTGCAATGATCTTCAACATATAACCAGTCTCTGACATTTTTGCCGTCACCATACACTGGCACTTTTTCATTTTTCAAAAGTTTCGATATAAAGAACGGGATTAATTTTTCAGGGTATTGATAAGGCCCAAAATTATTTGAGCATCTTGTAATTACAACAGGTAGTCCGTATGTTTTATGGTATGCCATAACAAACATATCAGCACTTGCTTTTGAAGCTGAATACGGACTGTTTGGGTTTACAGGTGTTGTTTCATAGAAATAGCCTTCTTTTATACTGCCATATACTTCATCAGTGGAAACTTGCAAATATTTTTCTATTTTATTAATTTTTGCACAATTTAAAAGATTTACCGTACCTCCTACATTTGTCTCGACAAATATATTTGGAGATACTATTGAGCGGTCCACATGGCTCTCTGCGGCAAAGTTTATTATTGCATCACAGTCTTTTGTAATGTCTAAAACCAACTCTTTATCACTGATGTCGCCTTTCACAAAAGTGTAATTCTTGTTATTTTCAACGTTTTTTAAATTTTCTAAATTACCCGCATACGTTAATAAATCAAGATTTATTATTTTATAATCATATTTACTCAACATATAGTTTATAAAATTACTGCCAATAAATCCAGCTCCGCCTGTTACTAAAATCTTCAAAATAAATCCTCCCTTGCTATATCCGATAAATATGGGTGTTTTTTGTCTTTGTCACTTAAAATCGGTTCAAAATTAATGCCCCAGTCTATATCTAAGGCCGGATCATTATACATTATTCCCCTCTCGGAAGTTTTGTTGTACTCGCCCCCAGTTATTTTATATGTAATTTCGGCTTCATCAGAAAGCGTGACAAAACCGTGGGCAAATCCTTTTGGGATATATAAAGAATGCTTGTTTTTTTCATTAAGGTCAAATAGCTGGTATTTTTTGAATGTCTTTGAATCTTGCCTTAAATCTACAGCGCAGTCAAGAATTTTACCTTTTGTGCATCTTATTAATTTTCCCTGTGCATAAGGTTTTGCCTGGAAATGAAGGCCGCGCAAAACATTTTTAGATGATTTTGAATTATTTTCCTGAATAAAATCAATATCTATGCCATTTTTTGAAAAGTCTGATTTTTTATAGCTTTCAAAAAAGTATCCTCTATTATCTCCAAAAACTTCATTTTCGATTAGAATTAATCCTTCTATTTTTGTTTTATGAAACTTGAATGGCATATATTCTCTCCTTAAGGCAGGTTAAAATGTCAGGACTTGAAAAAAGTGGAAATCGGTTAAAGTAAGAATACAAGCAAGGGTGGCATCTACACATGCACCTGCGACTCTAGTCTAGAAGAGTCTTGGCTGCAAGAACCAATACAATTAAAATTGGTTCTTTTTCGCTAATCTCAACTAACAGATTTTGGACGTGGTAGGCAAATAAGAATGCCCTTGCCGAAAGCCTTACAAAGGGTTGAGGTGGAAATAATCGAAGATAAAATAGACTTTCTTTCTAAGGTTAGTCAAAATGTTATATTGAAATTTTTAGCTTGTATTCTTTATTTTAAATGTACGATTTCTACACAAATGTCTTTTTGTTTGACAATTTTTCCTGTATTAAAATTGTATAATATTACAGGTTTTGAAGCAACAATGTAAATATGTTAATATTGGTTTATGAATTTAGTTTCTGTTGTAATACCTGTTTTTAACGTTGAAAAATATGTTAGAGAGTGTGTGATTTCATTCTTAAACCAAAGTTTTAAGGAATTTGAACTTATTTTTGTGGATGATGCTTCAAGCGACAAAACAGTTGAAATCATAAAAACTTTTGATGATGAGAGGATTAGAATATTTTCTATCGAAAAATCTTCTGCCGCAAATGCAAGGAATTTCGGGCTTTCAAAGGCCAAAGGCAAATGGGTTGTATTTTTTGACGGCGATGACTTTTGTAATAATAAGTTTCTTGAAAAAATGTATGCCAAGGCAGAAAAATTTGACTGCGATATGGTTATTTGTGCTTCAGCTGAATATATTGAAAAAAAACAGAAAATCTCAAGGCACAGAAGTGCCCATACACTAAAAAGTATTGATGATAAATATCAAAATTCTGCAAACAGCCTGCATGAAATTAACAATAACTCGCTTCTTGAATTTGTCGAACCGTGGAATAAAATTTATAAAAAAGAATTTTTATTACAAAATGATATAAAGTTTCCATCCATTTTGTGCGCAGAAGACACACCGTTTTCCTATAAGGCACTTTTATGCGCAAAAAAAATCAGCTTTATTAAGGACGAGCTTGTTTTTATAAGAAGGAGAAAATCTTCGCTTTCATTTAGTACGCATAAAAACTGGATTAACTATTTTTATGCATATAATGAAGCAGACAAAATTGTATTTAAATACAAGTATTTTGATGACATTAAAGAAGCATATTGCGATAGAAAAATCAATACTTTCTCTTATTTTTACAAAAAGGCAGGAATTTTAAATAAAATTCCCTACCTTATGAAAGCATTTAAAGTTATTAATGATGTAAACAAAACTATCAACAAAAATAAGTATAGTTTTTTGGATATTATATTTTAGTTCTCTTTGTTTTCCATTTTTTGCTGCATTCTAATAGCGTCAAAGATTGTACCTGATTCAGTTTGTGCCCTTGGCAGATAATGATTGTCACCCACATTTTCTGTACTGTTTATTTTCCTTTGAGGCAGGTCTTTTGGCTCAGGCTTTACCGGTGAATTCAACGAGGTCTCTCCTCTTGTGTATTCTTCTTTCTTAGAAGTTTTTGCTTCAGTCATGGGCACCTCTTTTATTTTTTGAGTTTTTTGCTCAGAATTAATTTCTTTTGTTTCATTTATTGTTTTAACATCATACTTTTGTGTAAAAATTGCCGGAATTGTAGAATCAGCTGGTTTTATTTCTTCCATTTGTATATTTTTTGCCAAGGCACAGGAAGAAGCAAATAGAGCGACAAACATCAAGCTTAAAATTTTTGTTAGATTGGTATTCATATTTCCCCTTTCACTATTTTTAAATTATTAATTTATAATTAAAATATTTCAAATTTCATGAAAATTCTCAAAAATTGTTACAAACTTAACAATTCAGTTGCACATCTTTAGAATTCAATTCAAGGCCTTGGTGCATCTTATCTAAAGGCTTATTTTTTGCACATTTTATGTAAGTAATTTTACTCTATTGCAAAGTTTGAATTTAAACTTAAAATAATAGTATAAATTGAATTTATAAATTCTTTTGTATTGCTAAATCATATTTAAATTACACACTACTTTATAGAAGGAGAAACTGAGTTATGTCTTTTAACATACCCAATACTTTTGTTGCAGGAACAAAAGCAAGGGCGGATGAAGTAAATGAAAATTTCACTTCAGTACAAAATGAAATCAACAAAAGTAATCAAAACCTGGCACAAGTCAAGGAGGACTTGGACTACATCAAAAATGAAATGTTGGATGATTTTATTGTCGAAGCAAAAATGCTATACAAAACAGGTAAATCCAAATTTTGTGTAAACTATGCTAATTTAGCATCTGATAATAAAACACCAGATATCTTCAAAGCCGATGGTACCACATTGGGATTTAAGGTTGGGGGTGAATTTCCAAGTTTAACGATAACTAATGCCTATGGCGATTCTAAAACATTTGAAAATCTGGATGATATTGACATTCAAGGATACACAGATGGTTTCTACAATATTTTCTTAACTCTTGAGGGTAATATTGAATTATTCAATGCAAGAATATTTAGAATGCCAAATGAACCAAAAGGTGTTCTCATTAATGACATCTGGCTTAAGACCTTTGAGCCATGGGCTTGCTATAAGTTCACTGGAATTTCGTGGACTGAATATGAAGGCGTTCCCATAGGAAATATCGCTATCGCTGAAGGTAAAATCACTAAAGTTCTAAATTTTGAACTTAATACACAATATCTTGATTCCGATTGCAGATTTTTAACTCAAAGAAGCAGGGAAAACATTTCAAAAAGATTTGAATCTGACTGGTTTGATGCCGTACCCAAAGGCTCATATGATTTTGAGCATAACCTAAACCTAGATCCCCTGAGATGCAGAGCAAGAGTTATTGCCAGGGTTAAAGAAGATTTTGGAAACTATAGTGCTGGTGACATAGTTGAAACCCTATATTCCAATTATTCTGGCAATGAAGCAAACAATGAAATTGGATACATTTTGAAGTTTAATGCAAATTCGATATCTTTAGGAATTGGTAACAGCCTGTACCACTGCTGCAATAATTTTGGCGCAAACGGCTATAGTTTTTTATTGAGATCTAACGTTGAATATAAAATCATCGTGACACAGGATGTTAATTAATACAAATACAAACTGCATAAGAAAAGGAAGGAATGAAAAAGAATATGATTAAAGATGTACTTATTAAAAGAATGAAAAATTATCTAAATAATATGGCGCTACCCGCTGTGCTATATGCTGAAAAATTAATAGGAAACGGCTTTGGGCAAACTAAAAAACGAGTTGCTGTTGACTTTATTATAGAAAGGCTTCCAATATTTCTATATCCATTTAAAGGGGTTATAAAAAGACTAATTTTGGATTTATTCGATTTTGTAATCGAAGCTGCTGTAAAAAAACTTCAGTTAATCCAGGAAAAAATTCCTCAAGCATTATAGATGCCATTGAGGGCAAATATTTTGTTTGCCCTTTATTTTTATTGAAAATTATCAGGAGAAAATATGAATAAATTAAAAAGAATCATAATACATTGGACAGCAGGAACATACAAACCAAACAGTTTAGAAAAAGAACACTATCATTTCTTGGTAGAATATTCCAAAAACCCTATGGAACAAGGCATTATCCATAATGGAAGGTATAAACCAGAAGACAACCTGCTGTGTTCAAATGACAGCCCATATGCTGCGCATACAGGCGGCGGAAATACGGGCAGCATAGGAGTTGCAATTTGTGCGATGCTCGGTTTTAAAGACTACTTACACATAGGAAACTATCCCATAAAACCAATACAGATGGAGGTGTGTTATGAACTTTGTGCAAGACTGTGCCGAGAATATAAAATTCCAATAAGAAAGGATACAATAATGACTCACTATGAATTTGGCAAGAAAAATCCGCATACATCCAGCAAGGGAAAGCCGGATATTATGTACCTGGCGTCAAATCCGTCTTTGTCTTCAAACAAAATTGGAGATTTTATACGCAATAAAATTCTTTGGTATTTTAAGAAATCAGAAACTTATTCAACTCAACAGTGTTCTTAAAACTCCATGAATTTTACAATCCTTTTAACTGAATTTAGTTTATCACCATCAGGCGACATTAGAAATTTATTAACTTTGTCGCCTTTTCTTTTTAATATGCTCTTTTGATGAGAAAAGATATCAAATGTGTATTTTCCATGATAATTGCCCAGCCCCGAAAAACCTACTCCACCAAATGGCAAATAATTATTGGCAGTATGGAACATGGTTTCATTCACACATCCTCCGCCAAATGAAAATCCTGTTAAAAATTTATTTATATTGTTTTCGTCATTTGAAAATATATAAGCAGCGAGCGGTTTTTCCATTGTTTTTAGAGTTTTAATTGTATCAAATAAATTTTCGTAGGTTAAAATTGGTAAAATTGGGCCAAAGATTTCATTTTGCATAACAAATGATTCAAATGATTTTACATCAATCAGTGTTGGTTCAACATAAAGGCCGCATTCATCAAATTCTCCGCCAAATATAATATTCTCAGCTTCAATTTCTATTATTTCTTTTAGCTTTGCAAATTGTCTTTCATTTATTATTCTGCCAAAATTTTTACTTTCCTGCGGAAGTGGACCTGTGATTTCTTTAAAGGCACTCTTCAATTGTTCAACAAAATATTCTTTAACATCCTGGTGCACTAGAATATAATCAGGCGCTACGCAGGTTTGCCCACAGTTTAAGAGTTTACCTCTTGCAATACTTTTTGCAGCATTTACTATGTTAGCATTTTTATCAATAATAACAGGGCTTTTTCCTCCAAGCTCAAGTGTTACAGGGGTTAAATATTTGCTTGCAGCCTCCATTACCTTTTTGCCCGTGGCTGTACTGCCGGTAAAAAAGATATGGTCATATCTCTTGCTTAATAAATCAAAATGCAGAATGCTTTTTGGTTTTAGAACATAAATGTATTCTCTCGGGAAGATACTATTTATCATCTCCATCAAAATTTTTGTTGTATATAAAGTATCACTAGATGGCTTCAATATAATAGTATTTCCTGCTGCAATAGCACCAATCATCGGCAGTAGTGATAACTGAAATGGATAATTAAAGGGCGATATAATTAAAACATTGCCAACTGGTTCTTTCATTATAAAACTATCTGCACCCTCAAGTGTTGAATTTAAATAGAAAGGTGTTTTAACTCTTTGTATTTCTGCCCATTTTTTAACATTTTTGACTGCAAAATTTAAGTCTTCTAAAACTGGCATGATTTCTGTCATATAGACTTCAAGTTCTGGTTTTCTTAAATCCTTATATAAAGCGTCAATAATTTTTTCTTTATAGTTTATTATTGTTGATTTTAAAATTTTTAATTTATCTATACGAAAATCAACATCAAGCGTAGCACCTGATTTAAAATAGCTTTTTTGCTCGTCTAATATTTCATCTAATTTAATAACCATACAAAAATTTTAGTTTGCAGGCAATATTTTTTCATTGGACAGATGGGTAATTAATTAGATTTTTGTTGACTTTTGCAAAAATCTCAAAATTACTTTTAAAATGCAATCAATTCATTAAAAATTTTTATTGAAAAACTATCTGTCATTCCCGAAATAAAGTCTACGATTGACATTTTATAATCTTCTATGGAATTTATGTCATAAATAATTTTGCTTACAAATTTTTTCGACCGCCTATACTCCTGGTTTTCAAAATTTGCATACTTTAAAAGCCACTCTCTGAAATGCTCGCATAGAATAGGGTAAAATTTTTCATCACATTTAAGTTTATGGATTGTGCTCGATTTATCATAATAGCTCAAAAGTCTGTTAAATATAGTATTTATGATTAAATTTGCATAATCTTCAAATGTCTTTAGCCTTGGATGCGAGTATATATTTTGATAATTAAATTTTTTAATTGTCCTCATTATTTCAAAATATTCTCTTGAAAAGCAAAGGCCTTTATCAGGGTTTGAATTTTTGCACAAATCAATGATAAACAAGTGCACAAGACTTGTTGTATTTATATCCTTTAATTTTTTGTGGCCATATAAGTCTTTTATAATTTCTTCAAGTTCAAGCTTTTGTTCTTCCTCTAAGATTTTTTTAGATAACGCATCTTCAATATCGCGCCCCAAATATGCTATTTTATCAGAAATTTTCACCACACAGCCTTCAAACGTATAGCTTTGAAATTGATTTGCTGAGGTTATAGCCTCTAAATCAATAAATTCATCCCTTGGTTTCAGCGCCCTTTCGTCTACTTCGCCACAATGGCATATAATGCCATCCCTTACGGCGTATGAAAGATTCAGATTTCGTTCAAAACCTTCATAATCAGGCATAGTTTCAATTTTATCAATGAATCTTAAGCTATTTTTTTCGTGCCAAAAGCTGTTTAATAATCCATTATCTTTTACTATTTTGTTTAAAATTTTTTCCCCTGTATGCCCAAATGGTGAGTGTCCTAAGTCATGTCCAGTTGCTATTGCACGCACAAGCCAGGGATTTAAGCCTAAAAACTCGGAAATTGTCTCTGCAACCGATGCAACATGATTAACATGTTCTATCCTTGTACAAATATGGTCATTGTTTGTATTAAAAAATACCTGCGTCTTATGTTTAAGTCTTCTGTAGGCATTTGAATATAATATTCTGTGATAATCCCTTTCAAATGGATGTCTTATGTCTTCATCTTTTCTATATAAATCTTCAAGCCTTGAAGTTGCATTTTTATACTTAAGATTTCCCTTGAACATTCCAAAATTTTTGAAAGTTTTTTCAAAAGCAGCTACAGTCATAATTATTAACTTTCTTTATACCATTCAACATTTCTTGTAACATACATAACGATTATTATTGTAACAAATAAACCAAAACTGCCTGCAAGCAGTGAAAGCTCTTTTAAATTAACCGTTATATATAAATATAGATAAATCGCAGTTAAAATGCCCGCAACAGAAAGAGAAAATTTTTTATCTTGCTTGTGCACAAGTATAAAATATGTATAAAAACTTATCAAAGAGATTGTCATAATTGAGGCAATCAAATAAGAAAATCCAAAATCAATGAATTCTGACATTGAAAGCAAAAGAAGGTAAAATACAAGCATTGAAACACCAATCAGGCTGTATTGAAATGGGTGGATATGTTTATTTGTCTTGTTGATAATTTCATAAACAAAAAATGCAAGAAAAGTAAGTGCTATAAACAAAAAGCCATATTTTATACATCTGTCAGTCATTCTGTAATTATCAACCGTATCAATGAAATTCACTGTGTATTTTTGCATATTCTCATATTCTTCACTACTATTGATGGGCAAGGCCGAAGCAGCCTCTGGCACAGACCAAAAGACAGTATAGCCATCCTTTGAATTTTTATGCTCAACAGGGGAAAAATCTCCTGTAAATTCTGCCTCTGGCCAGTTTGTTTTCAATTGTGTCTGGTGAAAAGTTCCACCAGCAACAAAAGAAAGGGTTTCCGTACCCCTCAGAGTATACTCAATTTCATATGGTATAACCGTTTCATCTTTTAGGTAGACACTGCATTGATATGAGGAACAGTCAGTAATTTCTTTATTGTTAAATTTTACTTTTGGTTTACTTATAAATCCTTTTCTGTCGGAAACCTTAAACGAAAGTATAACTTTAGTGTTTTTTAGGTATTTGTTCTTAAATTTTCCCTTTTGTCTTATCTTTGCAGTATAGACGGGAATTTTGTATATACTTTTCTGCTTCATCACGCCTTCAACATCAGCATATGTCTCCACACTATCGGCATAAATATAACCATATCTTATATCCCCCGCCTGCTTTTCTTTTGGATTTTGCGAAACATTCTTTTCTTCATAAACTATTTTCGGAAGGTCAATTGTCTGGATGCCTCCCCAAGTTTTTGAAATGCTGTTTGAAACCTCTTTTTTAAAACTTTCTCTTTCTTTGACAATTCCGCTTATGCAGGCTAAAAGTGTTGATAATATTATTAAAAAACCTATTATTGTAAAGATTTTTGTCATTGCATTCTTTGGTGCAGCAATTTTTTCATTCATAATAAAAACCTTATTCAATACACAGTGTTTATGTATAATAACATAAAATTGTTACTAAAGGCACAACATTTGATGTATTTACCATTTTTCAAGGTTATATTTCATTTATATAATAAATGCCTACAAAATGTTTCATAGCAAAGGCTCAGTTTAAAAGCCCAAATTTATTTTACAATCTTTTGCGGATTATCTTTTTTTACAAACTGAATCTCATATCCCAAAATGCCCGCTATATCATTCATCTCCTCGTAACTTACGGTACCATTTTTTAGTCTTGTAGAAAATGAATTCCTTGGATAGATTTTATTCCTTAATTCTGCAAGTTTATCTAAAACCTTTGTAATAGAGGTTCCTTCGTTGACTGTTAAAATTTTCAGGATTCTGCGACATTCCATTTAATAATTGTATTTCATATTGACATTTTGTTAATTTTTGATAATCTTATTTATTATAATAAATAAATATTACTTATATTAAATATAATGTTTACACTTTTAACAATAACCCAAGGAGGCAATATGCTGGAATCCAGTGAAAAAAATAAATACAAAATATATGAAACCTTCCCCCTCCTCAAAACAGAAGGTTTAAGCCAAGGACACAGCGTGACGTCAGCGTTGGGCTGGCGGAATAGAACCTTACAATGGCATAACTTCGCCAAAAAGTTAACCAAATGTCGAACTTTTAGATGGGGTAGGCAAACAATCAACAATGTTGCTACAAACCGTATAACATATTCTGATTTTCACAGAAGCTTTTCTAAAAAATATGCCTTCTCCCTTGTCGAAATGCTCATGGCATTGTTGGTTGCTTCTCTATTACTGGCCGCGCTAGCGCCAGTAATGACAAAGAAGTTTAGTGAGAATGTAGTAGTGTCAGGA
>CATJOM010000080.1 GCA_949741915.1 uncultured Candidatus Melainabacteria bacterium
AACATCACAAACAACCCAACCAAAGGAGGCAATGGTTCTAATGGAAAGATAATACTTGAGTGGTGGGAGTGATATATTCACTTCCGCCAGGGGGCGGGGTGAAGAGTATTTAATGGTGCAGTCGTGCCCGCAATTAAATAAAAATCCAAAGTTATCTGATAATTAGCAAATTTTACGATAAACAATTTCTCGGGAGTGCTTTTTGTAACCTTTAGCACTCCTTTTTTTATACGTTTTTATTGGGCTTGTTTGAATATGCTGTTGGTGGGACAAAACAAGAGCTTGTAATGAAACGACTTGGTAAATAATAAAACCAGGTCTGGAAAATCGGTTTGACTGTTTTGCTGCGCACAGAGCCGCAGCTCAATGATATTGCAATATACTAACGTTATAATAATAAAAACGGTTGAGCTTTAGGAAAGTGGTGATAAATTTTAATCTTGAATGTTTACTTGTAAACCACCGCTATTATTGCAAGAGCTAGTGCTGGTTTAAATGCGTGAGCCAGGGTGAATGAGAAGTTACATTATATTAACAAGGTGCTAAAACTGCTATCTGGATTATATTATATATTTCTATAGTAATAGCTGAAATGGTTAAAATATTTGCAATAAGGCGGATTGAATAATAATAGCTAACAGTGTTTGTCAATATTGCACTGGGTGAAAATCAATATATTTTATATTATAATCGACTCATGATTTAGCCTCTGTAAATGAATAAACAATTTGGATTAATAAATCTTTTAAGGGGTAGGAATCATTATAACTAGTGCAGAAGTAATTTATATAAGGAAGCCTGAGATGGATGAAAAAGAATTTTTAACGGCAAAAAAGAAATCATTGACTATATTATCGTTGCTGTTATTGCTATTTTTAGGTATCGCTGTTGTGTTTATGGGCTTACCTTTTTTGAATGCACCGGCGAATAAAGGCGAAGAGGTATTCAATTTATCTGAGCTTATTCAAAATGGAAGTTTTAAAGAAGGACAAAATGCTAGGTTAGAGATTAATAATTTGCCAATATTGATTACTCCGCCCTTAAAAGCTGAGAGCCAGTTTTACTATGTTATGGATGCGAACAACCGTACATATATTGCAAACCTTTCCACTGCAACTTTTAAAAGGATAGCTAAAGGACTTGATTTAAAAACTGGAAAACTTGCAACGCCTTATGAATTTAAAGGTGTTGTAAATATTATGGATAAAGATATTAAGAAATTTGTTTTATCAAGCAGTTATTATAATATATTAAAACGCGACAAATTAAATCCTGGTGACTTTTATGGAGTTTATTTAAAGGAAAACTATGTAAATGACAGAGTCGTTACATTATACAAAATTTCAGCACTTTTTAGCCTGTTGTTTTTGATAATTGCCCTGGGGTATGTACTTCCTTCTATTGTAAGAATTTCCAAGGGTGATTTTGGCATTCGCGATGAGAGTATTATGGCAAGGGTGCTGCAAAAGTATCTTCCCGCTGATGAATCTCTTGTGGCAGGAATTTATGGCATTGGTATTGAAGTAGGCATTAAGCAAATTTTTGAAAATTGCGCAATGGTTGATGGAAATCTTGTGCCAGATGAAGATGGTGTATCGTTTGAGGTATCTAAGTCTAAATATTCAAAATATGATGTATATTTTGGAATTACCAAGGGGCATATACTGCTTTCAGAGTGTGAAGAGTGTGATTATTTATATGAATTTAACGAAGTTCAAAATGCACAGGAGGTCAACTGTCTCAAAATAGATGAGCCCGTTTTGTCTAAAGACATTGGAAAATGTTTTGCGCTTTCAGATATTCAAAACTGTATAATACAGAATGGAATAGCTGGTTCTATGAAGTGCACTATTCTAATGAAAAATGGCAGCTTTATTAAACTTGTGTTGCCAAAATATGGCGGACCTGGTATGATGCATCAGGCAGAATACCGTGACATTATTTTAAATTCTTTAAGGCTGCAAAGCGAATAGATTGATTTTGATGAAAGCAGGAATTTGATACAAAGTCTTTAGCAACTTATGTCAAGGCAGAATATGGTGCTTTTAAATTTTTAAGGCAAAATATTTGATGCTGGTGTAGTTCATATTTAAATTTTATGCATATGTTTAACATTAACTCTTGTTTGTGTTTCGATGGTGCGCTGTTTAAAAATTTCATTTTGGATGCTGGAGTATTATAAGATTTATTGCTTTTATTATTCAGCCGGTGTTTTGCACCTTTACTTTTCTATTGATTCTCTTACAAAATGCAGCACTTAATTTTAAAATATGATATTAGTAATAAACAAGGAATTTAGGCAGCTGAAAAAAGCAAACAGCAAGGCGCATCCAACCTTGGATGAAAGAAAAAACTTGGTCATTTTGAATGTGCCAGTATTGAATCTTACAGAATTAGAAGCAAAAGTCTGACTTGTTTAACAGTATTTGCAATATAATACCAATGAAAAGTTTAAGAATTAATAGTTGCATTTACTTAGCGAATTGTCCCTTGATAATATTGTAAAGCTATGTAAAATGATGATATAATAATGTTTATGGAGAAATAAGAACTAAAACTTAAACACCTTATAGCGCTTCGGACTAATTATTTTTCAATGATAATGCTTATTTCAAGCGGTGTTGCAGGGTTGTTTCTAACAAATTTTGCAATAACTAAGGTGCTACTGCTTATGGCTGCCGGAGCGTATTTTGACTGTATTTTTATCAGTAAGTTTATATATGTTAATAATGAAACCAAGATGATGTTGGAGGATAAAGAGTAATGGATGCAAATTTTATAGTTTGTTATGCAGGTTTAATTATAATTGCAATAATGATGACAAGGATGTTGAATAAGGTAAGTGGCGACAATAAAAAAATGTAGATGAATATTGTTAAAAGTTTTATTTTCCGGTGTTTTGCACCGGTCTACTTTTGTAAAATTTTGTTAAGTTCATTAAGGGTGTTGATTAATTTTTTAACAAGTTTTTGCGATTTTATAATATCTTCCTCTGTTTCCATAAAGGCGGGCAAAATTTTTTCTAGGTCTTTTAAATCACCCAATCTCATTGCCATAGGCTTTTCATCTATCCAAATATCAAATTTTAATTGTGACATATTTTAACTCCATTTCAGTTTTTAAGCTTGCAATTTCTGCTAAACTACTACTCTTTTGTGCGTTAGTTTCCGGATATCCTGTTTTTGTAATAAATCAATGAATTAATGCATTGGGTTTATGCATTGATTTTATTTGTATTATATACGATTATTGTAATAATGCAACAGTTTGATTTACGGGATTATATAAAATTTAAAAGAACTAAAATGGGCTTTAAATTAAACAAGTTTGCTATTGAAAATGAAATCGATCAAAGTATTTTGAGTCGTCTTGAGAATAAAAAGTTTGATTTAAAGTATCCTGTTTTAGAAAAGATAGCCAGGGGATTTTCTATGTCGCCAGGTGAATTTCTGCTGGAATATGAAAATTATGTTAAAGCAATGGAAAAAACCTCTGATAAATAACACTGGTATTTTGACTTAGCCCATATGGGTTAATTTTAAGGCTTAAAATATTAATGCCTATTGCAAAAGCTTAGAAAACAGGATACAATATATTTATTCAGGCTATAAGAATAATATTATGGTTTGAATTTATTTACTAACCAAAGGAGACAAAAAACAATGTACCAAGACGAAACCCTAAAATGTGAAGATTGTGGACAAGATTTCGTGTTCACAGTAGGGGAGCAGGAATTTTACGCTGAAAAGGGATTGGTTAACAAGCCAAAAAGATGCCCTGAATGCAGAAAAGACAGACGTCAAAGAAATTCAAGAAAGAAAATGTATGATGCTGTTTGTTCTGAATGCGGAGCAGAAACCAAAGTTCCTTTCAGACCTATTGAAGGAAAAGAAATTTTTTGCAAAGAATGTTATTTAAAAAGACAGGCAGCTGTTTAAAGATAGATAATATTATAAATTTATATGCCGCTTTTGAAGATAAGATTCAAAGGCGGTTTTTAGTGTTTTAGTTTGATATGAATACAATCTTATTAACTTCAGAATTTATCTGAATTTTTGAAAAGAATTGTCTTTCAATAAAAAGTACCGTCTAATGATTTATTAAATAATTGTGCCCTGATTATTGATTCAAGGCTGTTTAATTTTGCTTGTGGAGTAAACCTTGCTGTTATCTCTGTGTCCTTGTTTGCTAACCCTTTGGTACTATTTTCAGTCTGAAAAAATTATGTTACAAATTTGCATAGATGTGTGTTAGAAAATATAATTGATATATAGAATTTAAAAGGAATTTTAATGTTTAGAGATAAGGTACTTACAATGATACTTGCAGGTGGACAGGGGAAAAGACTCTTTCCTCTCACAAGAGATAGGGCAAAGCCTGCGGTGCCTTTTGGGGGCAGATATAGAATCATTGATTTTGTGTTGAACAATTTTGTAAATTCCGGATTTTATAAAATAAAGGTTTTAACTCAATATAAGTCAGATTCTCTTAATAAACATATTTCAAGGGGATGGAATTTGTCTGCATCCGTAGGACAATATGTAGATTGTGTTCCTGCCCAGATGAGAACGGATGGCAACTGGTATAAAGGCACTGCTGATGCTATTTTCCAGAATATAAACCAGATAACAGACGGTGATTATACTAATATATTTGTTTTTGGCGGTGACCATATCTATAAAATGGATGTAAGGCAAATGCTTGACTATCATATAGAGAAAGGTGCTGAGCTTACAATTGCTGCAATCCCTATTCCAATTTCGCTCGCAGGAGAATATGGCATAATAGAGGTGGATGAAGATTGGCGCCTTACAGGCTTTATTGAAAAGCCTAAACATACACCAAGACACATTCCAGGCGTACCTGATATGTGTCTTGCATCAATGGGAAATTACATATTTAGGTCAAATGTTCTAATTGATGAGGTGCAAAAGGATTCTTTGGATGAGAATTCAAGTCATGATTTTGGCAAAAATATAATTCCAAACATGTTGAATTCAGGAAAAAAAGTTTACATTTATGATTTTGCAAAGAATGAATTCCCTGGTATAACCCCTTCTGAGAGAGGCTATTGGCGTGATGTTGGTAATGTTGACAGCTATTTTCAGGCAAATATGGATCTTTTAGATTATAATCCTGAATTAAATCTATACTCAAAGGATTGGCCACTAAGGACGTTTAATTATAATTTTCCGCCTGCAAAATTTATCTGGGATGAGGATAAAAGAGTAGGTGTGGCAAAGAATTCATTAGTTTCTGAGGGCTGTATTATAAGTGGGGGTTCACTTTCAGGATGTGTATTGTCTCCAAAGGTAAAAATAAACAGTTTTTGCGCTATATCGAATTCTATTCTTCTTGAAAATGTACAAATTGGTAGGCACTCTAGGATAAATAGGGCAATAATCGACAAAAATGTGGAGATACCCCCTTATACGGAAATTGGCTTCAACCCTGATGAGGATAGAAAAAGAGGCTTTTTTGTGTCTGATGGCGGAATTACTGTCGTGCCTAAGGATACGATTGTGGGGTAGCTTTGGGGCCATAAAATCTCCGATATTGTCCTGTAAGATTTTGATTTGATGTTGAAAAAGTCATCATATTGTGATAATATGATAACATGATTAAAACCTTCAAAGACAAAGAGACAAAAAGAATTTTTGACGGGCATAATTCTAAAAAGTATGTAAATATACAAAAAGTCATTAAAAGAAAATTAGATATGCTGCATTTTGCCTATAGCGAGAAGGATTTAATGGCTCCTCCGTCAAACAGATTTGAACACCTGAAGGGCGATTTGAAAGATTTTTGTTCAATCAGAATTAATGACCAGTTTCGAATAATATTTAGATTTGAAGGCGGTCAGGCATATGATGTTGAAATTGTTGATTATCATTAAAGAAAGGATGTATTATGGCTAGATATTACACCCACCCTGGCGAAATTCTGCTGGAAGAATTTGTTAAACCATATAATCTCACTCAAAAAAGACTTTGCGAACTTCTTGGGGTTGGCATTAAAACTATAAGTGAAATTTATAATAAAAAGCGCGGTATAACGCCTGTTATGGCTTTAAAGCTTGCTAATTTATTCTCTACAACCCCCGAATTTTGGTTGAATGCGCAAAATGCTTATGATTTAAGCGTGGCCTATGAAAAAAACAAGGATGAGATTGAAAAGGTTAAAAAGATTGCATAAGTTTTATCTGGCTAGTGTGCTGTTTAAATGGATGAGTATTCTTTAATTTACTCCTAAAACCGGACTGTGTCTGTGTTTTTAGGATTAATAATTCTTTTTATTTTAACTTAAGATTTAAATTTTGTGCTTTTAAAAAATACGCTTAAGGGCCCAAGATAATACTTGTTGTACATTTTTTCGATTTTTGCCTGTGCCTCAAAAGCTTCTTTTTCAAGTAAATTTTCCTTGTATGCTTTTTCTGTTTCTGTTGAATAGTTTTTTGTTGCATCAATATATTTATTAATTCTGTCTTGAATTTCTGGTGTCGGTGCGGTTTTTGGCTTATTTAAAGTTGTTTTGTAGCCTTCTTGTACTGTCTTTTTGGAGTGCTCTAATAATGCCTTAAAAAACGGTGCGTCATAGTTCATTTGACCGTATTTGTTTTCAAGTACTATTTTTGCATATTTTTCTGCATCTATATGCTGCAAAAGAAAGTTTGATTGCTTGCAATGTTCAAGTTCATGCCTTAAAGAACCGACAATACTGCCTTTGTCGTCCTCAAAGAAATTTATTGCGGATTCATTAAGGTTGATTGAATTTTCCAGGAAAGCGTGTCCAGCTATTGTGGATGGTGTAGTCTCAAATGCTGATGCACCAAGGGTTTCGGTGGTTAATTTTTCCGGTGCAATATCCTGCATATTTAAAATTTTCACAAGACCTTCGTAGGACTGTTTTGCGTATTCTTTTTTATCCGTTATTTTTTCCAAAGATTTAAAAAATTGTCTGTAATCCTTTGGTACTGCGTATCTTCGGATGAATAAAAAACTCAAAGGTATTAAAAGGGCGATTGTGCTGGCTAAAAAATTATTTACTGTTGTTTTTTCTTTTGTTTTAGCCTCGGGTGTTTTTTTATCGGAAGGAATAGCGGAATGTGTGGGTATAGATGCTTTTTGGGCAGGCGCCTTGGCATTCTTATATTGAAAATCTTTAAAAATATTGTTATTTATGCCGTTAATCATATATTTATAAAACTTCTAAAGGAAAAAAAGTGCTGAATTTTTTAGGCTTTGTAATGAAATGTTAACAAAAATATGCAGTTTCAAGGTATGATTTTTTGTAAAAATCTGTTAAAAGTTTCAATTTTTGTCTTTTTATTTTACTATTTGGGTAAATTTTTGTGAAGTTTTTGTATATCAGCCAGGTTTTGTTAATGTTAAGAAAATGTTACAAAATAGTGCCTGTGGGGTATTCTAAAAAGTGTTTATACGTGCAGAAATTTGTCTTTATAAAAATAGGGTTTTTAGGGTTTGGTGTTTGCTATGTGGCTTGCAATCCTTATACTGCAATAGTTTTATACTGTTTTTACGGTAAAAAGCTTTATGCTGCAATAGATATAGGGCAATTTGTTTACTGTAGAATTTTGCGAGCCTGTTATTGATTGGGTGGAAAGCTTTTTGTGATATGGGCTATAGCGTTTTTGCACGCAGAAAAACCTTGCAGGAGTATGGTTTTTTCCTAATCGTACATAATATTCACTTAAAATACACAACGGGACTGTGATATGCGTGATTTGATGCTGAAAAAATATTATTAACACAGCGTTTGAACTGGAAATATAAGCTACAAGCCTTATAAATAGCGGATGATGGCTATTTAAAAAATGCACGTGCATATTTCGTGCTGCAGGATGGTCTTAAAAACTAGCTCAAACCCTTGCAAATTCGATAAGTTCGACGTTTTCTTTTATGTTAAAGAACAAAGACCCGCTTCTTTTAAAGTTTTCGGGATTATCTGATACGTAAAACCTAAACGTTGACGGGGTTTCACGCTGAGGTAACCTTGTATTTAATTCATCTTTTATTGTTTGTATTAAAAATTTTGCTGGGTCTAAAAATTCTATATTATTTGTGAATTTTTTGAACACAGGCACAAGGTACGGAAAATGTGTACAGCCCAAAATTACCTTTTTGCAGCCTGTATTCATCACGTAATCCATTTTTTCTTTTATGTATTCAAGGCTTGAAACATCATCATAGAGCCTTTTTTCAACTATTCGAACAAAATTTTGACAGGGGATTTCAACAATTTTTGCATCTTTGTTGTATCTTAGAATTTCTCTTGTGTAGGCCTGGCTTCTTGCTGTGGCCTCGGTTGAAATTACACCTATCACTGCTTTTTCGTCTTTAAGGTATGGAGCTGCCTTTTGAATCAGGGGAAAAATTTTAATGTACTTTGAAAATTCGTTTTTTAAATCCTCGTAAACTAGGGCAGAGCTTGTGTTGCAGGCGATAATAGCGGTATCAACACCTTTTTTTATGAAAAATTCCATAATTTCTCTTGTGAATGAAAGGATTTCAGCCTTGGTTTTTGTGCCATAGGGTACATTTTTAGTGTCGCCAAAATATATAAAGTCTTCCCTGATATTACTTTCTATTAGTGCTTTTAGGACACTTAAGCCCCCCACTCCAGAATCAAACAAACCTATCATTTTTCTTCTTGCCCTCTATTTTTTAGATAGTTCATAATACCCTCTGTGATTGCTTTTGCGATTTCGGTTTGCCTTTTTTGAGTTATTATGGCTTCCCTTTCGTTTGCATTTGAGATGAATCCAATCTCCACAAGAATTGCAGGCGCCTCAGTATGATTTATAACATAAAATTGAGACTTAAACAAACCTCTATCCCTTGTGCCCCATTTGCCAAAGTTTTTGGCAAGGGATGAGTGTACGGTTTGTGCATACTCTACACTATCCTGCTTCCACCAATGTGTTTCTACTCCGTATATGGCGTTGTTTACGCTTGAATTTACGTGAATGCTGACAAATAAATCAGGGCTGACTTCATTTGAAATGTCGCATCTTTCTTGCAATGACACGGTTTTATCCTTATCAAGCGTCATTGTGGTTTTTACTTTTTTTGCCTGGAGATTTTTTTCAACCATTTTTGCTATGGATAAGGTGATATTTTTTTCATATATACCGTTTCTTGTTGCTCCGACATCGCTTCCGCCGTGCCCTGCATCAATTACAACCTTGTAAAGATTTGATATTGAAGGTTCTTTCTTTTCTGCCTTTGAAATAGTCTGTTCCCTTTTGCCTTCAGGGTTTTCGCCTTCTTTGTTTTCTTCCTTTATTTCTTCTATATGTTTAATTATGGCAAGAATGGTTTTTGCGTCAGGCGAAGCTTTCAATTGCACGTTTTGAGCAGTTTTTGCCGGTAGAACAATTCTTAATTTATCAAGTGCGAGTTTAATTATCTGTACATTTTCGTACTGGGTTTTTAGGGCATCGAGCACGTTTGGCAGGGCTTGTGAGGCATTATTGAAATCAAGGTAGAGACTGTCATTTTCCTGAAATACAGAAAAAGCGACTGGGGCGGTAAAATTAAACTCCATCGTTGTTTTTATGAGTGATTCTTTTTCGTTAATTTTTTGAATGGTCTCATCGTTTTTTTTAGTTGATTTCAAGGAAGTTTGGGTTTCTGTAATTTTTGAATTTATAATATCTGTTTTTTTTGCTATAAAAACATTTTGAAAATCAGGCGAAATAACTAGCCTATAATTTTTTGCCTGAGGACCTTCAATTACAAGTCTTGCTACGTTTGTGGAATTCTGCCCAAGCTTTATTATATCGCTGCCATTTTCGTCTATATTAATGGATTTACCCCTTAAATTTTTTGAAACAACTGTATCATCAAAATCTACAACTATTCTGTCTGGGTTTTCCAGGTAAAATGCGGGTTTTAGGCTTAAAAAGCCCATACCCTTTATCATAAGCCCCTTTTGGCTTTTTGAGATTGAATCAATAAAATATTTTGACTGCAATTTATACTCTTTTGAATTAAGGTTTTCATTATTTTTTTCAAAGATATTATTAAGTTCGCTTTTGTTGTCTTTTTGGGTTGCATTATTTACAGGGACTACATAATTACTTATCAGGCTCGAGGTTGAGCCTTCAAAGAAAATGAGCCTGCTCTTGTCTTCTGTATCTGAGTATATTATTTGTTCTTTTGCAGTTTTATTAATGGCTTGACCAAGTGGTTTAGAATATTTGATTATTATGGATTTATCGTTCGCTAGTGCGTTGAAATTTCCTGTTTGTGCAGAATTTTCGGATGCGTATGTAAAAACAAGCCTTACCACATTTGGATTGACTGAAAATTGTGAAATTTTTACGGTTTTAAATATTGAATTTTTTAATTCATAGCTTTTTGCTGAGCCTGAAAGCACTGCATTTGTTATATCTATATAGGCTCTATCAGGTTCTTTTAAAAAACCTTTTGTAATTATATTTTGTGAATAATCTATTTTTTCTTCATTTTGGGCTGTTTCTTCTTTGTTAATTTGAGCTGTATCAGGCAATGGTGCGCCGTCGGTTTTATTTTCAACTGTTTTGGGCGCGGCTGGGGTATTTATCTTTGGGGAGGGAAGTTTTATCTGCCCCTGTGAATTTATTAAAATAATGTTGTCGGAGTTATCAAAACTTAGCCCTGTAATTTTAAGTGGGGTATTTGCCCAGGCAATGTTTGAATTTATGCCTGATAAGGGCGCTAAAAGTGCCGTAAATATTAATAATATGACGGTTAGTATGTGTTTCATTATGTGTTTATATAACATAACACAAAAATAATACACCCTAAATGAGATTATGGCTAGTTTGTGAATATGGTATTTATTGAGTACTATATTAATATTAATAATCCTTACTATTATTTTGCAGGGGGTTGGTTGGATAATTATGTTTTAAGGCGTTTTGGCTTAAAATTTTGGGTATTTACACATAAATTTCACATCTGCTTCTTAGATGTTTTCTTTTCATTCCAGCCCCATACTGCAACAAAAAAGAGTAGCTTTGAGTTTTTGTTTTATCTGGAAACTTAATTGGAATGCTCTTTTTATGCATATGGGCTTCCATTACAAGAAGAAAAAGAATCAATGTTTTTGTGTAAAGTTGTCTATAATTACTAAATTTTAATATGGCGGTCAAATTTTGTTAAAAAATATAAATTAAAAAATGTAAATCCGGGTTTTACCTTTTAAGATAAAGGGCATGGTCAATTGTAAAAAAAAATTTACGCAATCGTGCTTGCATGGCATGTTTGATTGTTATTTACTATTAACAAGCTGAGGCAAGGAAGAGTATAAGATACAGGATACGAGAGAATAACATAATCTTTCAGCTAATATGGAATGAATAGTTAAGATGAAGATACTGAAAGGAGTGATGGCACAAAATCAGGAAGCTGAAATAAGGATATTATAAGAGAGAAGAATATGCCATACAGTTTTCGATTTACTAAAAAGTCAAAAGAGGAATATTAAAAGATTTATTAACATCAAAAAAAGAATTAAAGCAAAGGCTGCTAGACTTTGCGGAGTGGGAGAAAAAGAGAATAATAGGTTAAAATAAAGACACCCAAGAAGGTGTCTTTTGTTTTGGTTTGTTAAGGACACCTGCAGTAAAATGCATATTGATGCCAGGCTAATGTTTTAGGGTTTACGTTTTGGAAGTTGCATTTTGATTTAAAAGCTTTGTTTTAGTCTTAAATAATTATTTTGATGTAATAGAAACAAGGTTAGCATTAAGCCTGTGGAGTGATTTTTAATATTTACTTAACTTGATTTTGTTTTTTTGTTAAAATATGAACAAAGAAGAGCAATTAGACAGGAAAAATAAATGAAAAACAAAATTATTCTTTTTTGGGCGATTGTATTAATTGTCATAGCTTCCATTTTTATTATATGGAAGAAACCAACATCATTGGGACTTGATTTGGTTGGCGGTTCAAGATTAATGCTTGAAGCACAAACATCAGAGGCTGTTAAAAAAATAACACCCGAAGTTATGGATAGTTTGCAGTATGCCATTGAAAACCGTGTAAATGCCATGGGTGTTGGTGAAACAGTTGTGCAAAAGGTTGGCGAAAACAGGCTTTTGATTGAAATACCAAATATCACAGACACACAAAAAGCAAAAACTTTCCTTGGCGAAACAGCAGAACTTGAATTTAAAGAGCCCGCCGGCACAAACAAAAATGGTGAGCAGGTTTGGAAATCAACTGGATTAAGCGGCAAAGATTTAAAGAGAGCATCTGTTGCAACATCTCAGTCTGGCGAATGGATTGTTTCATTGGAATTTAATATGGATGGGGCAAAAAAATTCGGCAACCTTACGAGAAAACTTGTGGGGCAACAAATGGCGATATTCTTTAATGGCAAATTATACTCTGCCCCAAGAATTAATGAAGAAATAACCGGTGGAAATGCTCAAATAACAGGTGGCGGCAACACTGGCTTTGAATATAAAGAAGCAAAAGAAATGGTAGATTTATTGAATGCGGGTGCTTTGCCTGTTGGAGCTGAGATTATTGAAGAAAATTCAATCGGCCCTACGCTTGGCGCTGATAGTATTCAGAAATCCAAGTTTGCAGGACTTGTAGGGTTGTCCTTAGTTATGATATTTATGATTTTATATTACAGGCTGCCTGGCGTTGTGGCTTGTATAGCACTTGTAATATATAGTTTAATAGTGTTTGCAATATTTAAGATAATTCCTGTAACTTTAACTCTTGCAGGTATTGCAGGCTTTATTTTAAGTATAGGAATGGCAGTGGATGCTAACATTCTTATATTCGAGAGGACAAAGGAAGAATTAAAGGCAGGAAGGAGTTTGTTTACTGCTATTAATTCCGGCTTTGACAGGGCATTTACAAGTATTTTTGATTCTAATATGTCAACAATTATAACCTGTGTGATATTGTATATCCTTGGAACAAGCATTGTTAAAGGCTTTGCGCTGACTCTTGCAATCGGTGTCCTTGTGAGTATGTTTTCAGCAATTACAGTTACTAAAAACTTTATGCATCTTCTTTTTGGTACAGGTGAATTAAAACATCCTGCTTTGTTTGGTCTTAAAAAATCAGATATTCAGGCTGGTTTTAGTGCAACTGAAACAAAGAAAGAAAAAGCAAAGTTTGGTGTATTAGATTAATTTTGAATTTGCCAGCTGCCTATGCTCGACGCTCTAGCTGGTAGAATAAGGAGAAATATATAAAATGGCAAACCCTAATTTGATGAATCAAAAACAAATAATAGATGTTGTAAAATTTAGATGGCTGTGGCTTTCAATAAGTGCAATTCTTTTAATTCCTTGCGTTGCTGCAATAATATATCTTATGGCAACCCAGGCAAATCATGCGCCTGTTAAGCTTGGTATTGATTTTACCGGGGGAACTATCCTTCAATATGCAATAAAAGGCGATGTTACTGTTAGCGATGTTGGTAAAATCAGGGATGATATGATGAAGGAAGGCTTTACCACACCTATAGTTCAGAACATTAATAATGCTGGTGTTGAAGGACAGGATAATGGAATAAAAAATATAATTTCTGTAAAAACAGGCTTTATTGAGGACAAAACAGGTGAAACAACTAATAAGGTCACAAATATTGTGTCAAAATATGTTGATTCGCCAGAGCTTGTGCAGACAACTTCTGTGGGACCTTCTTTGGGATCTGAATTATTAAAAAATTCAATGATTGCACTATTACTTGCCTTTATTGGAATTGTAATTTATATCTCATTAAGGTTTAAGACAGACTATGCCTTAATAACGCTATTATCGCTTGCACATGATGCACTTTTTGTAATAGGTGTCTTTGCTATTATGTCTATATTTTCAAATGTTTATGTTGATGCCTTGTTTATTACGGCAGTGCTTACGGTTGTAGGGTTTTCTGTGCATGACACTATTGTTGTGTTTGACCGTGTGCGTGAAAATAACAGGTTTTTGGCCAAAAAATATACATTTAATGAGATTGTGAATGCCAGTGTTAACCAGACACTTGCAAGAAGCTTAAACACTTCATTGACAACACTTTTGACATTGGGTGCTTTATACTTCTTTGGCGGGTCTACCACAAAAGAATTTATTCTTGCAATGATTTTAGGTATTATTGTTGGTACCTATTCAAGTATTTTCTTTGCCAGTGTGCTTTTAGCATGGGATAAAGAAATCAGAGACAAGAGGGCGGCTAAAAGAATTACGGCTAATGCCTAAAGTTTTATATTATTTTTGTTTGCCGGTTCCATATTTATTATTTGGAGCCGGCAAAATTAGTTTATAAGAGGATTTTAGATGAAGGAAGTTAAAAAATATCCAACACTTGCGCAGTTTGTCTCAGAAACAAGGGAAAAAGCCGGGTTTTCCCAGTCGGGGCTTGCAAAAAGGTGTAATCTTGCTATCGAAGATATTCAAAATATTGAATCAGGTATAGAATTGTTTTTATCATCAACCGTGAGGCAAAAACTTGCAAAGGGCTTAAAGGCAACACTGTCAGAGATTAAACTTTATGAAAAGCAGCAAGATTTTCATTTTTCTGATAAACGCGATGTTGAAGATTTAAAGGCTTTGATTCTGGAGAATGAGAACAATAAAGGCTTTGTACTACTGTGCCCTGTTTGTGGTAGTAAATTAATTACAAGAATTGCAAAACTGTATGATTTAGAAGACAATTTGATGCTTCATCCTAAGGCAAGATGCACAAAATGCCCCTTTCAAATAACATGATGCTTACTGCGTGCTTTTAAGTGTCTTTGATAAATATTGTGTATGAATTTTGATACAATATGGAACCTGTTTTGGGGTTTCAAGGCGTATTTTAAAAGCAGTTTCATTTAGGTGATTATATGCAATTTATGCTCGTAATTCAAGCCATTTTTGTGCTTTGTAGTATAATACTTCAATGAATATTAAGAAATGTGCATCATTCTATTGGAAAATGGGCTGCAGTCTGTTTTTAAAAAAGCGTCTTTCTTTTGTATTTAACAGACAAATGCTGGGCGCATCAGTTGTTGATTTTATTATGGGGGTTTTAATAAGCATAGCTTTTATGCTTGTTGTTGCGAAGTTTGCCATGGAGATGTATTATTCTTTGCGCTGAGAATTTATGATGAAGTAAAAAGTTATAAAAATTTTGTTAGGCTATTACATCTAACTGTATCGTTTTGTTTTTTACATAGTCAATATAGCTGGCATAGTCGGCTCCTTCTAGCGTCCTTTCGTTAATTGTTGCATTGTTTCTTTTGAAGAAGCCGTTTTTTTTCCAGAAACCTTCATTTGTGGATGTTAGTTTGATATTTGAATATTCTTGTTTTTTCGCCTCTTCTACAATACCTGATACCAGCACTTCGCCAAGGCCTTTATATTTTTTCTTGCTTGATGAGTGCATTTCGCTTGGTTTTGTTTGTATGTATTCAATGGTTAAGTTTTTTGTATCATCGTCATATGAATATTCATTATTTGATGTTTCCGCAATTGAAAAAATTACCCCTGCCTTATTTTCAAGTGCGTAAAAATGGTGATTTTCATAATCGTTTGGAATATTATTTAAATAATCGGTATGCAAATCTTCAAATGACCCTGTAATAGCCCCTAAATATTTGGCACTTTGTCCCCATTGTTTTTCAAGATTTTTGATTTGTTTTAAGTCGCTTTTATTTTTGAAATCGTATTCCGTAAAATTAAGCTCTGTAGTTTTGCCATTGGCTTTTCTTACACTGACTGTTTTAAGCAGGTTTTTTGTAAAGTTTATGTTACTGTTGTTTAAGCTCGATAATGGGGTTATTAGCATTTTTTCCTTCTTTTGTTTGTGTATTTATTAATGTGTATGAATGATAAAAATTGCTATTTGTAAAGAAAATTTGATTATTTGTTACAATTTTAGCTGTGTCATAAAGTAAATGGAATTTTGAATGTTGCTGTCGGCAATATCATTTTGTGTCAGGCTATAATTTAGGCTGAATCTTATTCTTTGGCCTAGGGCGTAATAGTTTATGCCGACTGTGTATTTTTGTGATGTATCATTTGATTGTTTGGTGTTGGCATCAAAAATATCATATCTGCCCAAGATTTGAATCTTATCTGTTAAATTATAGGCTGCTGTTGCGTAAAATCCCTGTTGGGTATTTTGATTATATGATTTAGCATTTGACCCGTTTGCGTATGCGTATTCAGCATTAAGTAAGAACTTCTTATATTTGTATTCGGCGCCAAAGCCTGTCACTGTGTAATTTTGACCATTTTTTCCTGTATTTAAGCCTGTGCCGATTTTGAGATTCTTAAATAAGGAGCCTTCTTTGTTATTGAAGGGTTTGTAGTTTATCCATCCTGCGAATTCTATTCCATCGGATAAATTTTGCAGATATCTAGTACTTGAGTATCCGCCAATATCATAATCTAATGTGCCAAAATCTCCCCTCAATCTTATTCCTGTGCTTCTTGCATTGCCAAGATTTGAGGCTATTTGGCTTCTTTTTATGAATAGTAGATTATATTGGCTTTGGCCGCCTTCCATTCCAATTGGAATTCTTGAATTTCCGATTAATATTTTGTGGTTATCATTCAAATTTCTTTCCAAATAAACGTCAGAGATTTTACCAAGGAATTTATTGTCTAAATCGTCTACATCTCTTGTAAAGGAGGAGGTTATTCTGAATTTGTTTTTTAGTTTGCCGTTATCATCGTTAAAATGTATTTCGCTACCTCCATCCACGGAAAACGGGTATGTGAAGTTTGATTTTTCGTCTGAAATTTCAGCATCGTATGTGCCTTGAAAATCAAGCACAGGTTTAAATGTGATTTCATCTGTTAACTTTGCCTCATATGCGGTTGTGATATCTGGCCTAAGGGCTAGCAATATTAATAAAGATATGCAAATTTTTTTAATCATTATTGTGATGGCCTGATAACAACGGTGCGAAGGTTTGTTAATATTATCATAAAATTTTAATAAAAAGCAACAATTTAGGTGTATTTTGATAAAATTTTGATGGTTTATGATATACTGATTTTGTACTCTTTAAGCGCTTTGTTTTTAGCGGGCTTTTGAGCCAAAGATTTAAGGGTATGGACAAAACTTTGTACTTTTTTACAAAGAGCGGCTTTTTCAACCGCTCTTTTTTAAGGGGAAGAGCTTGAATAAACAATTTAATAAAAAACATGTTTTAGAAACAATTATGCCGGTTATTGAAAATACGGCAATGAGATATAATTTGATTCCATTGGAGGTTTCTTTTGAAAAAGAAAATAGCCATTGGTTTTTAAGGATATTTATATATTCAAATGACCATCCTGTAAATCATAATGATTGCGAGCATATGACAAGAGGGCTTGGGGACTTGCTGGATGAATTGATACCATTTAAATATTATCTTGAGGTTTCATCCCCAGGTTTAGATAGACGCCTTAAGTCTGATAAAGAATATATTATATTCAAGGGGCACAACGTTATTGTCAAGGTAAAAGAGCCTCTTGAAGCTAATTATCCTAAAAAATTCAGCGCTAAACTTTTAGATTTTAATGAAGGGGCTGGACTAAAAGTTTTAACAATTGATACAAAAAAAGAATATACCATAGATACCGACAATATTTTTTCGGTTCGGTTGGATGATATTAATTTAAAAGGAGAATAATATGATTAAGATTGGAACTGCCCTGTTTGAAGCAGCTGAACAGCTTGAAAGGGAAAAAGGAATTTCTAAGGATGTTTTGGTATCCTCTCTTTGCGATGCTTTAGTTGCGGGATATAAAAAACACATAAAGGATAAAGATGCTGAGAATGTGGAAGCAATATTGGATGAAACAGCAGGTGAAATCGGTGTTTTTAGGACAAAGCTTGTAGTAAATGTGGTTGAAAATCCTGATTTGGAGATTTCTCTCGAAGATGCCAAGGAAATTGATGAAGATGTTGAATTGGATGATGAGGTTAAAATTGAAGTAACCCCTGAAAATTTTGGCAGAATCGCAGCACAAAGTGCAAAACAGGTTATTACCCAGAGAATTAGAGAAGCTGAGCGCAAGATGGTTCTTGATGAATTTCTCTCTAAAAAAGGTACTTTGATAACTGGTATTGTTCAAAGAAGGGATGAGAGAAACAATGTTATTGTTAACATTGGTAAGACTGATGCTGTTATGCCTTCAAGAGAGCAACTTCCTGGTGAATACTATAAACCAGGCAACAGAATCAGGGTTTTTGTATTGAATGTAAAAGAAACAACAAGGCTGCCGCAGGTTATAGTATCCCAGGCACATTCAGAGATTGTAAGGGAATTATTTGAACTTGAAGTTCCTGAAATTGAGGATGGAATTGTTGAAATTAAGTCTATTGCAAGGGAAGCAGGATACAGAACAAAGCTTGCTGTTTGGTCAAATGATCCATCAGTTGATAGTGTTGGTGCTTGCATAGGGCCAAGAGGCTCAAGGATTCAGACAATTGTCGGTGAATTGAAGAATGAAAAGATTGATATTGTAAGATTTTCGCCTGATCCAGTTGAATACATTGTAAATGCACTTTCCCCTGCAAGGATTGTATCTGTTGATATTTTGGCTGATGAAGAGGCTAGAAAAGAAGCCTTTGTTATTGTGCCTGATGATCAATTATCTCTTGCGATTGGAAGAGAAGGACAAAATGTAAGGCTTGCACACAGATTGACTGGCTGGAAGATAGATATTAAGAGTGAATCTCAGGCTGCACAAATGGAAAAACAAGCGCAAAGAGAAGCTGTAGCTCCTACAGTTTCTGCTGAAGAAAGTGCCGTTGAAGAAATTCCAGCTCCTGATGAAGATGTCAATGATGAAATTCATCAGGAAATAGAAGAAGAATTCAAAGAAATGGTTCAGACAGATTCTCCTGAGGCAGATGATGCAGCTGGTGAAGAGCTTTTTGAAGAATCTAATGAAGAATCAGCTGACGAATTTCAGGAATAATATTATGTGCCAATTTTAATGGAAGGCAGAAGTAATTATGAGGCAATTATGAATATTGTAATCGTCGGATATGATAAAATGCTTGCTGCCCTTATTTCAGGAGCTAAATTTAAAGGGCATAATATTGTTGGTGTTTTTAGAATTGACAGGGTAAGGTATTCAAAACCTGCCCTGTTTTTTAAGGATATTTTTAACCCTTCAAATGACTTGTCATTTATTAAAAGCCATAAACTGTATGACATCAAGGCAGATAGCGTAAAATCAAAAGCTTTTTTGGATGAGATAAAGCGTCTTAATCCTGACATTATTCTTGTCGGGAGTTGGAGCGAAAAATTTCCGCTAGATGTTATTAATTTTCCAAAGTACGGTGTTGTAAACTGTCATCCATCGCTTCTTCCAAAACACAGGGGTGCAAATCCTTATTTCTGGGCGATATATTCAGGAGATGAAAAAACTGGGGTTACTTTTCATTTGATGGATGGAAATTTTGATACAGGAAAAATTTTGATGCAGGCTGCTTTTAAGATTGATGAAAGTATTACAGGCGGTGAATTAAGAAATAAGGCTGCAAAGATTGCCGAATTAATGACAGGTGAGCTATTGGATGACATTAAAAATAATAAAATTATCCCTGTCATTCAGGATGAGGATGAGGCAACATATGACAAGTATCCGTATCCTGACATTGATGTTGTGGATTTTTTGGAGTCTGCTAAGAAAGTTTATGATAAAGTTCGCGCCCTAAAGCCGTGGGGTTATTGCTCTTGTGTATTGAATGGCAGGGTTTATCGGATAGAATCTGCGAGGATTTTGGTGTATGATGACAATCCATCTTTTTGTGGGAGTGCATTACAGGATATGCCTAAAGTTGCAGATTATCATAGTTATAAGCCAGGTGATGTTATAGAATTTTATTCTGATAAAAAAATGGCTGTTGTTAAATGTGTTGCAGGGGTGGTTGAAATTAAGGTTTTATAAAATATTGATGGTGTTGAAAGTAATGCGTCCTGGTAAAGTATAATTTATTATAACAATTTTGTAATAATTTATAAGAATTTGTGCTTAGTAGGGCAAAAGATTTTATTTACATGTTTTATACTGATACTATTTTTTAAAAGGAAATATTATGAAGGTTGCTCCATTAGCCACTTGTAATCAAAGTTTTGGAAAGATTGAACTTGGCAGGGTATCTGTTCGCAAAAAAGATGGTGGCATGGAGGATGTGAAGCTGGTTGAATATGAGCCTGATAATCTTGATGATATGCAGCAGATATATGATTTAAAAGTGAATTGGCTAAATGATGCTAGGGCATATTTTATATGTCACATTGCAGATAACTTTGAAAACCTTCAACTATATGGAAATTTACCTGACAAAGATGAAATTATTTACGGACTTGAAGACTGTACTGGTGATACACTTGTCCTCGCTGATGTTTTGAATCATAACAGAAAAAGCGATGGTGGAATAAAAAAGAGCGCCACTATAAGTTTTATTGAGGCAAGGCCTGATTTGCAATCTGTATATGGAGTGAGTGAAGGTGAATTTAGGGGCCTTGGTGAGACACTGGTATCTGAAATTGTAAAGATTGCAAAGAAAAAAGGAAGCCGGTTTGTTGATTTGGAATCTTGCAATGAAGGCTTTTGGACAAAAAGCGGTATGTTTGAGTACAAATATCCGGTTAGCAGAAACCATGAATCTCCAGATAGGATGCTGCCATCTTCAAAATATGATGATTATATAAAATATGTTGAGGATAAGAGGGCGGCACATGGTGCTAAAGCCCGTAAAGGGCTTGACATTAGTCTTTAGAATATATGGGAGGCTTTAAGTATGAAGTTTGATTTTAGGGTGTCCAATCAAATCTTTAAGCCAACATTTGGAAAGATTGAACTTGGTACAGTATCTGTTCGCAAAAATGATGGTGGCATGGAGGATGTGAAGTTAGTTGAATATGAATCTGATGATGTGGCTGATATTAAGCAGCTAAAGGGGGTTCAGAATTCATGGAATGTTAAGGCGCGCTTTATAAACAATATTATGACTGCTTTTTTAGAAGATAATTGTGATAACATTTACGGCCTGGAAAACAGTGACGGTGATACCCTTGTACTTGCCGATGTTTGCAACATGCAGTATTATGGGACACGAAAAGAATATTGCGGCTCTCCATGTATTAATATAGATTTAATTCAGGTTAATCCTATAGAGAAATATCTTTCTACTGATGAAAGCAAGAAAAGATATAAAGGTCTTGGTGAAGCCATGGTTTCAGAGATTGCAAAAATAGCAAAAGATGAAGGTGTGAATTTTATTAACACAACATCGGCAAATGAAGGTTTTTGGGTAAGCAGCGGACTTTTTGATATTATAAATCCTGACATGGAAGGAGGGGTTTTGCCAGATAGGATGCTGCCATCTTCAAAATATGATGATTATATAAAATATGTTGAAGATAAGAAGGCAAAACATGCCAATAAAGCTGGCATGGGGCTCAATGTTAGTGTATAAATTTCCTGTTTTTTAATATTTCAATTGTGGAATACGCCTTATTTAATGTGTAAAAATGAATGCCGCTAACATTGTTTTTTGCTAAATCTTCAACCTGCTGGCTGGCCCATTCAATACCTGCTTTTATAGTATCTTCTTTTGAATTCTGCCATTTTTCAAAGTGGCACTTGGCTTTATTTGAAAGCTTTATTCCTGATAGCCGTATCATCCTTAAAAGCCCTTCATAGCTGATTACTGGCAATATGCCGGCACATACAGGCAGGTTGATTTTGTTTTTGTCTAAAAGTTCAAGATAATTATAGAATTTTTCATTTTCAAAGAAGAATTGGGTGAAGATTGCGCTTGCACCGTTATTTACTTTAGTCTTTAAATGTTTTATATCCTCATTAAGGCTTTCTGATAAGATATGCCCTTCGGGATATCCTGCAACTGCAATTTCAAAATCTGTTTTATTTTTTATGAAATCAACTAGGTCGCTTGCGTATTTAAAATCCTTATAGCAAACATCAATGTCTTTAGGTTCATCGCCCCGAAGTGCTAGGATATTTTCTATTTTGTATTCCTTGATTTCGCTTAGGTGTCTTTCTATAAAATCTTTGCTTGAGCAAACGCAGGTAAAGTGCGGCATTACTATGTCAAATCCACAGTTTTCTTTAATTTCTTTTGCTAGTACATTGGAATTTTTGCAGGTGGAACCGCCAGCGCCATACGTGATTGAAATGAGGCTGGGTTTGAAGTGACTATTTAGCTTATCAAGTTCCTTGTATAAGTTTGTTTTCTTTATATTGAAATCAGGATCCTTTGGTGGGAAAATTTCAATTGAAATAACAGGGGCTTTATTTTGGTTTTTTTCGAATAAGCTGCTTAGTTTCATAAAAATAGTCCTTCTATTTTGTGTCAAGTGCACGATGGGTTTGTTTTGTTGCATTTGTCAGCGGCTAAAATTTAGTGTTGAGATTATATTTTGTATATCAATGTCAGCTTTTAGCTTCATTGCATAGATTTTATCACTGTTTAAATGGTCTTTTATTTTAACTGCATCTTTTTCCGTGGTTATTATATAATTTGTTTTATTGTCCTCTGCAAGGGTGATTATTTCGTCCATATCTGATTTTGTGTAGACATAATGGTCATTGTAGCTTTTTGTGCCAATCAATTTAAGCAGTGGATTTTTGTGTATATAATTATAAAATTGTTCTGGCTGGCCGATTCCAGAGAATGCAAAAATTTTTGCAGGTTCTGTTATATCAAGGATTTTGCCAGTTTTTATATTGTAAAAATAGTCTGTTTTAAATTTTGAGATAAAGACAGGTTTATTGAATTTTTTGTATAAAAAGTCTGAAAGTTTTTTTAGTTCTTCATTTCCTATGTCTTCTTTGTCAATCAGGATAATTCCATTGGCCCTTTTAATTTCAGAAACAGGTTCTCTTAATGGACCAAGGGGCAAGAGGAAGCCGTTTCCTATGAATTTTGTTGAATCAAATAAAAGTAATGATAAATCTTTTTGAATTTTTCTGTTTGAAAAACCGTCATCCATCACTATGATTTCTGCGCCAAGTTCATCTATGGCCTTGACTGCCCCTAGAAAACGGTCTTTTGAAGCGATAACGGCAAAACTTTTATTAGCACTTTGCACATTTTCTTTGGATTGTATTATGTCACATTGCATGCTGCTTTCAGCTAAGAGTTTTAATTCATCGCCAATCAACTTGCTTTCATTTATTAATATATCTTCATAATTTTTTACAATGTTTGCGCCTTCAAGGGTGCCGCCATAGCCCCTGCTAAGAGATGCGGTTTTATGATATTGTGATAGGTATTTGCAAAATTCAATAGTTACCGGGGTTTTACCTACACCGCCTGTGGTCAGGTTTCCAATACAAATTATCTTGGCGTTAACTTTTTTTTCTTTTAAAATCTTAATTTTGTAAAGAAAGTTTTTAGTGTTTATGATTATTGAATAAACCATTGAGGGTAAAAGAAACAATAGAAAGAGGCATGCTGATGTAATGCTGCTTAGTTTTTTGTAGTGAAATTTCGTAATGGTTTGCCCGAAATTTTTGAGCATTTAATCGCCTTTCAAAGTTCTTTGTTTTTATTCTGTAAGCATTCTCTAAAGTTTTAAGTCATGTCTAAAAAGCCAGCTGTGTATGGCTTTAGTTGAAATTTTTTATTTAAAACATAAGTCTAAAAAGTAAGAATCTTTTGTTTAATTTTTCAGAAAACTGCCTTAAATTTCTTGCTGTCACAACAGAATCAGACAGAGCTGATGAAACTGATAATTTTTCAGAATCACACAAATCTCCTGTTTTTGCAAGGCTTTGATTTATTCCTGCTATAGCCTGGTTCAATCCTGAAAGAGTTGACTTCAGGTCTTTTTTGACATTTTCATCGTCTGTAAATTCATTTACATATACTGAAATATCTGCAATATTTTTAGATATTTCATTAAGGTTTGACATAATATCTTTTGTATTTTTATCTTCCATTAATGTATTCAGGTTGTCTGATAGCTTTCCAACAGAAGCCATTGTTGTGGATAAATTGCCTTGCAACTCTTTATCTGATGCAAAATGGTTAATGTTATCAGAAAGAGTGATTAGCTTATTTATTAAAACATTTGACTGGCTGAGCATTGTGTTTAATTCATTCCTTGATTCATCAAGTAATGCATCCGCTTTTTCCATTGTGCTGCCTGCTTTTGCTGTTAATTTATTGACATTTTCAACAGAGTCTTTTACTTGATATATAAATTCATCAGAAAGTATTTGTGTTATTTTTTCGTTTGTTTCGGCCAACCCTTGAGCTGATTTATATTGCAGTTCAAGAAAATCGCTTATTCTCATAGGCTCAATTACAGTATATGGGGCACTTCCTTTTGCAATGCGCACTTCTTCGCCATCTTTTGTATAGAAAACGACCTGTGAATTTTGCAATTTCACATTCATATTTGAAGGCTCTAAGATAAGCCCCGGCATTTCAATTATATAACTTAACCTGATTGCATGCTTTGTCTTGAATCTGGCTCTATATTCAATTGGAGCTGAGGCAATTGGAATAACTTCGGCTTTTTCAACTTTTCCTATTTCGGCTGCCTGGTTTTGGATGTTCATAAAAATTGGCTGGCCTTCTTTTATTGCAGTTGTTGGTTTTGAAGTTTCAACATATATGGTTTTAGCCTTTGGCGGCATAACCTCTAAAAACTGTTCACCAATTAGCCCTGATTGCTGGATGGAGATGGTAGATGCTGGCGGAATTTCGACACCTGTTTCTGTTATCACAAATTTTACTTTAACATAGCTGTCTTTTCCATTTATGACAGGGGTAATTTCTTCAATCTGTCCTATTCTAAGGCCCATCATCTGTACGCCTGAGCCTGGTCTTATTCCGTTTACATCATGGAATATAACTTCAATTCTTTCTCCTGCAGAGAGGGTTCTACCTTTAATCCAAAGAACGGTAAATATAAGTATCAAGAGCGCTACAACTGTCAAGATACCTACTTTTAGAGATGATGAAATTTTTCTATCCGAAGTTTCCAAGTTTATTTCCCAGAATGTTCTATATGTCAATTATACATGAAAAAAAATTATGTGGTTGATTTAATTTCCATAGGGCCCTCAATTGAGGCTGTGATAAATTGTCTTGTATAGGGGTTATTTCCTTCAAGAAATTCTTTGATTGAGCCTTTGAATACGATTTTTCCTTCATAAAGAAGGATTACATTGTCGCATGCCCTTGTTATGGTTGACATTTGATGAGTCACGACAATGCAGCTTGCATTCAACTCTTTTTTTAATTGATTAATATAATCTTCAATTAATGTGGATGAAACAGGGTCTAAACCTGCTGTTGGTTCATCGTAGAGGATGATTTTCGGGTTTGTTACAATTGCGCGCGCAAAGCCTACTCTTTTTTGCATACCGCCTGATAATTCTGACGGGAATTTATTTTCAATGCCTTGGAGTCCTACAATTTTTAGCTTTTGAGCAACTATTTCTTTTAATTCATTTTTTGAATATTTACCTTTAAATTCGCGTCTTTCAAGGAGAGGAAACGCTATATTGTGATAGACATCAAGGAAATCAAATAGGGCGGAATACTGAAAAGTCATTGCTATGTCTGAATTTTCAGTTGTTTTAATATTGCCAGAATCAGCCTCTGTCAATTTACTTATTATTTTAAGCAGGGTGCTTTTGCCACTGCCTGAAAAACCAACCACGCCAAGGGTTTCACCATCTTTTACTGAAAACGAGATGTTGTCTAAAACTTTTTTGTTATCAAATTTTTTAGTTAGATTTTCAACTTCTATGCTCATTTTCCATCCTGTTAAGTGTTTCAGCCTTGCGTTTTTTGCGCTGTGCGTGTTTTTATCATATTACAAATAAAACATTGCGGCAAATATATAATCCCAAACAGCTATTGCAAGGAAGGACCATACAACAGCACGAGTGGTGGCTTCACCTACTTCTTTTGCGCCGCCTTTTGTATTGTAGCCTGAAGAACAACTGATTAGTGCTATTGTTCCGCCAAAAAAAGCTGATTTTAAAAGCGCAATCATTATATCTCTTACGTATAGTCCCCGCCAGATTGAATCCACGTAATTTAATAGACTTAAATCTGCTGTCCATTTGGCGACATATCCTGCGCACAAGAGCCCAACAAAGGATGAAACTATAAAGACAAGCGGCATCATAATAACACCTGATAGGAATCTTGGAACCACTAGGTATTCTACAGGGTTTACCCTAAGTACTTTCATAGCACTCATCTGTTCGCTGACAGACATTGAGGCTAGTTCCGAGGCAAAGGACGAACCTATCATTGAAATTATTGCAAAGCCTGACATTATGGCGGCCAATTCTCTTATCATAACAAGTGCCGAGAGCATTCCTATATAATTTTCAGCCCCCTGCTTTGCAAGCTCTGGCGATATTTGCATAGATATGATGATAGATGTCATACCTACAATGGTGAGTGTTATAGGTAGGCTATCTACTGCAAATCTTGATGATTGTTCAATTACGGCTTTAAAATTAATCCTAAGCCTTAAGATATAGAAAAGTACGCGTGCAAAATCATACCCTATATTGCCGAGGGTTTCAAGAAAGCCCACAGTCTCAGTTTTAAGGTAATAAAGCCCTTTGTAAACAAGCGTATCTTTTACATTAATCATCCTTTTTATAATATATGAAGCAGGAATTTTTTGCAAAAAAGTTTAGCAGAAGAATTGCCTTATTATGCACATATTTAATAATTAAATGGTATCTAAGACAGTTTTATTAAAATGAGCCCTATTATTAAAGGGCTCAAATCAAGATTGGCAATTATACAATAATGTTGCACTTAATTATTAAATACTTCTTTTTTATTTTAGCCTTTCTTCACAAAAAGCGGGATAAATTTTGCTTTACGTGAATGAAGGTTTTCATTGCAAGAAAATAGAAGCAATATTTTTGTATAAAATGCATATAAGCCTTAAATTTTATACATTTAATTTTACAAATTCGGCTTCATAGATTCCATTTATTTGTGCGATTTTATCCAGCGCCTCTTTTGAAACTTCATTATCAGTGTTAATTATCATCATACTTTTTTCATTTGTTGAAGCTTGTTTTCCAGATTTTTGAACAACCTGCATTCTTGAAATATTAACATCATATGAGCCCAAAACTGTTGCCACCTTTGCTATCATACCAGGTTTATTAACATGGGGCACTAGAAGCATGAATTTTTCAGGCTTGATTGAAGTATTGTAATCATTCAATTTTACAATTCTTTTTATGTCTTCTGCTATCATAGCACCTGAAATTTCAGCTCCCTCTTTATCGCAGTTGAGCTTTACTGTGATTGAGCCTATATAATCGGTTGTCTGGTTAGATTTTTTAACTGTTACGGCGATTTCTCTGTTTTTTGCTATTAATGGGGCATTTACATAGTTTACACCGACCAGATTTGTAGATAAGACGCCTTTTAATACTGCGGTTTCAAGTGGTGATACATCAAGGTCTGCAAGTGAACCCTTTACTTCAATATCAATGTTTTTCAGATTTCCTTTGCAGATTTGAGCTGCCATCTGAGCAATATTCTCTGCTATTGACATGTAATCCTTAACAGGCTCAAGTTTTTGAGGTTTTAATGATGGGATATTCACTGCAGATGTTGCGTTGCCGCCAGAGAGTACATTCTTTACCTGTTCTGCTACATCAAGTGCAACATTTATTTGAGCCTCGGATGTGCTTGCGCCAAGGTGAGGCGTCATCAGAAGGTTTTTGCCTAAATCTCTTAAAACGCAGTCCTGAATATTTTTTTCATCCTCAAACACATCAATTGCGGCGCTTGCCACTTTTCCTGATTCAAGGGCATCTTTTAAATCCTTTTCATCAATGATGCCACCCCTTGCACAGTTTACAATTCTAACGCCATCCTTCATCTTTGCAATTGTTTCTTTGTTGATTAAATGCGTGGTTTCAGGTGTTTTAGGGGTGTGGATTGTAATAAAATCAGGCAGAGCCCAGAAATCACTTATGTTTTCAATATATTTTCCGCCGAATTTTTCGACAAATTCTTTTGTTGTATATGGGTCAGATACAACAAGGTTCATACCAAGCGCAAGTGCTGCTTTTGCAACGTGCTGGCCAATTTTTCCAAACCCTATAACACCAAGAGTTTTTCCAAAAACTTCAACACCTGTAAATTTTGATCTTTCCCAGAGGCCTGTTTTGACTGACTGAACAGCATCGGGAATATTTCTTGCCATTGATAACATTAATGCCAAGGTGTGCTCTGCTGCAGCATGGGTATTTCCATCTGGTGAATTAACAACAATGATGCCATTTTCTGTTGCTGCATTTAGGTCAATATTATCAACACCGACACCTGCACGACCTATTATTTTAAGGTTTTTGCCAGCTTCAATCACTTTTTTTGTTACCTTTGTCTGGCTTCTAACTAGAAGTGCATCATATTCTCCAATTACAGAGCAAAGTTCTTCTTCTTCCATTGTTGGCAATACAACAGGCTCTGCTGCTTCTTTTATTATGTCTGCGGCTTTTTCGTTGATTTTATCAGTGATTAAAACTTTCATCTTTTATTCTCCATTTAAATCTAAACCCGTTATGCGCCCGAGGGAAGTTTTTGTTTATTTTATCAGCCGCCTGTTTTTGGCAGATAGCCTTGAGGATAGGTATAAGATTCTCTAAAACCTGTGTGCAGATACATTTTGCAAGCGCTTTCATTTGCTGCATCAGTGCTTACGTTTACTTCCTGCAGTTTTACAAAACCTGATTTGTTAAGTTTTATTACATCCTCAAGAACACCTTTCAGCATTACTTTGGATAAATTTAAGCCTCTGTGCTCTGGAACTATGCCCACAAGCGGAATATTGCCTATATAATCGCCCGTAATATTGGCAAATGCAAAGCCTGCAACCTGGCTTTCAGCAAGAAGCACTTTTGAGCATTGCGGCAAAAATTTTCCGTAGATTGAATTTGTGATTTTTTCAATTATATCCCGAACACCCTCAATGGTCTTAAATCTGGGGTCAAAATTAATATCTGAAGAGTCTTTAAAGGCTTCATATGCCACCTTTACTACTTCATCAAAGTAAACATCCCTGTAGGGCGTGCTTTTATAGCCTATGGGAAGGTCTGTAAATTTAATTTGCTCAAACTCTTTTAAAACTTTTTTGTCATTTATGTCAAAAATAAGGACAGACAAATCTATAAACTTGAAGCCAAGTTTTGCTGCCTTATCCTTAAAGGTTGCTTGTGTGCCAAGCATAGGATAACTTACAAGGGCTTTTTGCCTTTTTTCTTTTGTTGCCTCAAGAAATTTTTGAAGGAGGCACACCTTTTTTTCAGTTATATTCTCGTTTCCAAGGCAGTGAATTACATAAAGTTCAATGGCATCTTCAAGCGCCGGAGAATAGGCTAAAAAGCCTGTTGGAATATCATCTTCCAAAAGTAAAATACACCCCAGGAGCCCCTTTGCAAAATATTCAATAAAATCGTTGTATTCTAAAGGATCAAGCTCAAACTTGTAGTCCTGACGGCATTTTTTTCGAAAATCATTATAAACGCCGCCAAATATTTTAAAGTATTTTTCGTCTAAAACCTGTGCCTGATACATCTTTTAGGGTATTTATCCTTTATTTATCCTTCCGGTAGAATAAAATTTAAGTTGATTATATCATAAAGTTAACAAATTTAACAAATATTTTTTGGTTTAGTTTATGAAATGCACTCTTCAAGGGGCTTTTCAGGATTTTTTCCAGCGGTATCTTCAGCTAAATACAAATGATGCATCTTTTGTTTTTTTGTTTCTATGTATCTTTTGTTAAACTGGTTAATTTTAGGCGGTATTCCTACTCTGTCAATGATTTTGAGGCCATATCCTTCAAGCCCTATAATCTTTGTCGGGTTATTTGTGATTAGTTTAAACTCTTGATAACCAATATCTACAAGGATTTGCGCTCCTGTGCCATAGTCTCTCAAATCGCTTTTAAAACCGAGTGAAATATTTGCTTCTATTGTATCCTGGCCTTTTTCCTGGAGTTCGTAGGCTTTAAGTTTGTTAATTAGGCCAATTCCTCTTCCCTCATGGTCTGTGATGTAGACTAGAGCGCCCTTTCCATAATCATTAATAAGCCTTAAGGAATCTAAAAGCTGCTGATTGCAATCGCATTTTAGGCTGTGAAAAATGTCTCCTGTTAAGCATTGGGAGTGCATTCTAACAATTGGAGTTTTATTTGAGCCATCATTTTTTATGAGTGCAACATGCTCGATTCCTGTTAATTCATCAAGGTATCCGTATATTTCAAACTGTCCAAATTCAGTTGGTAAGTGGGTTTCAACCATTCTTTTTACATGCCGTTCAGTCTTCATGCGGTATTTAATTAAATCAGCCACCGTAATTAGCTTTATAGAGTGTGTTTTAGCGAATTCAAATAGCTCATCGCGCCTTGCCATTGTGCCATCTGGGTTTAGGATTTCACAAATTACACCGGACGGAGTGAGGCCCGCTAATCTAGCTAAATCTACCGCGGTTTCAGTGTGTCCAGACCTTTTTAAAACCCCGCCATCCCTTGCTATTAGAGGAAAAATGTGCCCCGGGCGCCTTAAATCCTTTGCGGATGAGGTTTTATCGTTTATTACTTGTATTGTTTTTGCTCTGTCAAATGCTGAAATCCCTGTTGTGGTGCCGTATTTCGGGTCTGCGTCTACACTTTGTGTAAAATTTGTGCCCTTGATGTCGGTATTGTGTTCTACCATCGGCGAAATGCCTATTCTGTCTGCGATTTCCGATGTTATGGCATGGCAAATCAGCCCCCTGCAATGAGTTGCCATAAAATTTATCCATTTAGGTGTAACAAAATCTGCGGGAAGTATTAAATCGCCTTCGTTTTCCCGGTCTTCATCATCAGCAACTATGACTGGCTTTCCAGCTTTAAAGTCTTCTATTGCTTCATCTATCGTGTTAAATCTTGTCATTATTCCTCCCTGTATGCTCTAAACCCTTTCTGTGAGCGGGTTTAGAAGCCATTTTCAATTAAAAAATTTTCATCAATTTTTGAATTTTTGATTTCGTTTGTATTATCTTTTAAAAGTGTGAATTTTTCAATATATTTTGCTAAAATATCGTATTCTACGTTCAAAAAATCACCTTCTTGTAAAAATTGAAATGTTGTATTTTTTAGTGTGTGAGGTATTAAACTCACCTCTATTATTGAATTTTGAACCTTTGACACGGTTAAACTTACACCGTTGAGCGCAATTGAGCCTCTTTCAATGATATATTGCGTATCGCATTCTATTGAAAAAATCCTTGAAAAGCCATCAGGAGTTATCTTTTGAACTATAGCCACGCCGTCAATGTGCCCCTGAACTATATGTCCGTCAAATCTGCTTTTTAAACCCATTGCTAATTCAAGGTTTACGGGATTTTTACGGGATAAATGTCCGAGGTTACTGCGTTTTAGACTATTATTCATTAAATTGACGCTGAAAACCCTTTCAGAGCGCGAAACTACAGTTGTACAAAGTCCGTTAATTGCAATAGAATCGCCTATTTTCACGTCGTTAAATCCTTCAAAGCCTTTGGAATCAACCATTATAGAGATTGTTTTTCCTTCCGTGGAGGTTTTTATGTCTGAAATTTCGCCAATATGTTGAATAATTCCTGTAAACATAAGTAAAATCTAGCATTAAAAAAGACGCCTTGCAATCAAAAATTGTAAAACGTCTGATTTCCTTTAATACCGCGTTTTTTTAAGCTAGATAGTTCAGCTTTTGCCCACAAACACTGTATTCTCTCGTGCCACAGCAATTGATATTTAATTTTTCACCTTTTTCAAATCTATTTAGCTGATTTTGATAGGTTTGGGCTCTTTTTGCGCCGAATGTTACAGGGTTTGTAACCCTTGTAGCGCCAGCTATGGCCTGATGTGAGGTAATTGGTTGAATCATTTTAACCTCCTGTCTTTCCCACTTTATGTCCCTGTGGTGTTGGACTTTGCCGACTCTAAAATCTTCCTATAAGATTTTAGCCCTGTAATTGTAATAAAAACAATTATATTTGTCAATGCCCAGGCTTTACCTAAGCTGAGACATTTTTTGTCGACAATTTAATATACTTAAAACGTGTAAATAAAATTTTTTGCTAAAATGTGAAGAAATATTAAGAAAAATCACTAGTCCAAACTTCTCAGTAATTCCTTATTTTTTCTAATGAGTGTATTTTTTTGGTTTATCAGTACTGAAATTTGCATTCCTCTATCATTCATCCGTTCGCTTGGTAATTCAGTCGTTTTTGCAATTTCTTGTTCAGTCTCTTCTTCTGCATTTTTTATTTCTTCTTCTAAATTATCAATATATTTATTCAAATCGTCAATTTTCTCGTTATATTGTGCAATTTGGACTGTTAGTTCATCATCTTCATCGGAAGCGTTCTTTTGCATAAGTTCGTCTCTTTCGGTTGTCAAGCTTTCCTTATCCCTAATGGCTTCTCGGATTTTGTTTTTTAATAGCTTCTCTTTTGAAATGTATTCTATTTCTTCTTTTATTTGGTCTGATTCTTTGGCATACTCATCTATTTCTGATGAGAGCTTTTCTATTTCATTATCAATTTCGTTGATTCTTTCAATATTTTCGTTTATTTTGCTTTCAATCCTTTGTCTTTCCTCAGGCTCGGGACTGTTTTTTGCCTCTTTGTGTTTCTGGACTTCAAATGATTCTACTGTTCTTGACTTTTCTAATTCAAGTTTTTCATCATACGCTTCTTGCCAGCCTTCTGGTTTGTCATCAGGATTTTCTCTCTCAAATGTGTTTAGATAATCTTCAAGCGCCTTTATGCGCGTTTCTCTTTGTTCTGGAGTCAAGTGTGTTTCTTTATAGTCTGAATCGTTTTGGAGTTTGTTATTTGGCGCTGTATTGCTGTTGTCCTCCTCTGTGCAAATGTTTTGCGGCCTATTAATATTTGTATTTTGCTGCCCGCATCCTGCAAGACTGAGTGCTGCAGCTATAAATAATGCTGTTAGCGCATTTTTTGATTTTTTGTTGTCATTCTTTGATGTAAAAGCAACTGTGTCAGCTAATTGCGTGTTTACATTGTGTTTAAAGTTGCTTTGGGTGTTGTTTGTTCCTAACGGGGTGCTGCTATATGAAGCCAGCCTTGAATGGATTTGCATTTTTTGCTCCTTAGTATTTTAAATTAATTTATTCATATAAATAAGGGATGAACAATAAATTAATTGCTAGCAGTTTATATAATAATTTACGAAACTTAATAAACTTGTAATGTTATTTTAAAAAGGACTTAATATACGTATTGTGTGTTGCGGCTGGGATAAAGTTTACAAAACTTAATAAAATTTATTAAGTAAAATCTATGCTACAATAGGATGTATGAAAAAGAGCAAAATTGTGGCAGTTGTGGGGCGCCCGAACGTCGGGAAGTCAACCCTTATAAACAGAATATTGGGCGAAAGACGCTCTATAGTTGATGATATGCCTGGTGTTACCCGTGATAGAGTCTATTTTGATGCATCTTGGCAGGGCAAGGAGTTTGTATTAATTGACACAGGCGGAATTGTAACAAATGATGAGGATGAGTTTGTAAACAATATCTTTAATCAAGCAAAACTTGCTGTAGATGAGGCTGATACAATACTTTTTATTGTGGATGCAAAGGCTGGATTAAGTCCCTATGATACAGATATTGCCAATATTTTAAGGCAATCTGGCAAGGAGTTGATACTTGTTGCAAATAAGGTTGATTCTATGTCAGAAATTGGTAATACGGCTGACTTTTATGCTTTAGGTTTGGGTGAGCCGCAAGCGGTATCTGCACTTCATGGTTCTGGCGGGGTTGGGGATCTTTTGGATTTAATTACAAAGGATTTAGAGCGCAAAAAGGACGATGACGAGGATGAAAACACTGTAAAAATAGCTATTGTGGGAAAGCCAAATGCTGGAAAGAGCTCTATATTGAATAATCTACTCAATGAAAACAGAGCAATAGTTTCCCCAGTTTCCGGAACAACAAGGGATTCAATCAATTCAGAGGTTGTATACAATGACAGAGCCTTTGTTTTGGTGGATACGGCAGGTATTAGAAAAAAATCAAAGGTTGATTATGGCGTTGAGGCTTTTGCAGTTGATAGGGCTATCAGGGCCATAAGAGAGGCTGATGTGGCGCTTCTTGTGATAGATGCGGTGGAAGGTTTAACGGATCAGGATAAAAAGATAGCGCAGACTATTGAAGAAGCTGGCTGCGGGCTGATTGTAGCTTTTAATAAATGGGATTTAATTAAGAACGTGCAGACGCATAAGCTCGAGAAGCAAATAGAGGATGAAGCTCCATTTTTAAACTATGCAAAGAAAATTTTTATAAGTGCAAAAACTGGACAGAGGTTGCATCAAATCTTTGATGTGGCTGTTGAAGTTGCCGAACAGAGGGCAAAAAGAGTTCAGACTGGGCTTTTGAATAAGGTTATTAATGAGGCTGCAGCTTTAAACCCACCAATTTCAATCAAGGGAAAACTTTTAAAGATTTATTATTCCACCCAGGTAAAGGCAAAACCCCCGACATTTATATTGTTTGTAAATAATAAAGATTTGGTCAAAGATTCTTATAAGAGATATCTTTTAAAGAAGCTCCGCGAAGCTTTTGGCTTTTTTGGCACACCCATAAGAATATCTTTCAGGGAGAGAAAAGAGAAGGGGGATAAATAATGGATTCTTTGACATTGGGTATGATGGGTGAGTTTGGTGTTATTGTTTCTGTTTGTGCTGTTATAGCTTATCTAATTGGGTCAATTCCTACAGGGTATTTGATTGTTAAAGCAAAAACAGGCAAAGACATACGTGAAATCGGCTCAGGGTCTACCGGGGCGACAAATGTAAAGAGGGTGCTTGGCAAAAAGTGGTTTTTTATTGTGATGCTATTAGATGCCCTAAAGGGTGCTACTCCCGTGCTTATGGCATCTTTGATATTGTCAGATTATAATGTTTTTGGTATATACCCTGTTGTTGCTGCAATTTTTGTAATAATTGGGCATTCGAAACCTCTATTTTTGAGATTTAAGGGCGGTAAGTCCGTTGCATCTGGAGTAGGAACAATTTTGGCACTGAACTGGCAGGTTGGACTGATACTTGCTGTTGTGTGGGGTATTATAACCTATTTTACAAAATATGTATCTGTCGGCTCAATTGTGGCGCTTATTTTGTCACCTTTTTTGATGTTATTATTTAGGGCACCCGGGGCATATATAGTATATTGTGTAATTGCTGCTATTTATGTAACATATCTTCATCGAGAAAACATAAAAAGATTAATTAAGGGTGAAGAAAACAAGGTAAGATAATTAAAAAGGAGAATAAATGTCTGATTTTGTACTGTCATTTGAGGCAAAATATGCAATAATTATTTTTGTGGCAGCTTTTGTATCATTTATTATTGGTTTAATACCAACAGATAAATTATTTTGCCAAGCCAAGGCAAGTAAAAAATGGCTTTGTTTGATGGTTTTAGCGGATATTCTGAGAGGTGCTGCCGTTGTAATATTTACAGCAATAGTGTTGTCAAGGATGCAGATAGGCTCTGCTAGTGTATTTATAATGTCTGCAGCATTTCTTGCGCTTATTGGAAGTTCTAAGTCGGCATTTTCAAATGGCAATACTGCAAGCCCTTTGGCTGTTTTATTTGGCACTATTTTAGCACTGAACTGGCAGGCGGGGCTTATACTCGCAGCTGTGTGGGGTGCTGTAACATTTGTAACCAAAAAGTATTCTGCGGGTTTAATTATAGCATTAATTTTGGCGCCATTTTTGATGTTTTTGTTTAACAATCCGCTTTCATATGCAATATATTGTGCAATTTCAGCACTTTATATGCTTTATTTGTACAGAGAAAGTATAAAAAAACTTGTTAAGGGCTTGGATGATGAGGTAAAATAAACCATTAGCCTTTTGGCGGGCTTGGGTTTATTTGCTTGTGTTTTTTCAGACTGGGGCTTTTAAGGTTGCGGCAGTTTTTAAATGAGAGTGAAATGCGGTTGTGGCGAAAGAGCTTGTTGGCATTTTCATTGGGGAATTTTGAGAGTCCAAAACGTGTGAATAAGTACTTAAATCAGGCCTTTACTACTTAATAAATATTGGGGGAGCAGGAGATGGAGATAATTGAAATAATACCTAAGGTTGAGGTTAATTCCAAAAAGAAGTTGGCGCTTGTTTATACGCCGGGTGTAGCCAAGAGTTCGCTTACAATTAAGGAAGACTATGATAAAGTTTTTGATTTAACAAATAGGTCAAATTCCCTTGCTGTGTTGTCTTTCAAGTATGAAGATAGCCTGAGACGCGCTGTATATCTCAAAAAGACTTGTAATGTGGATGCTTATCCTTTGCAAATAAAGCTTGAGGGCAAGGATGAGATTGATTTTGTCATTGAAAATATAATTCCTAATTTTATGGGGGTAGATAGGGCTTTGATTGACTCTATGCCTTGGGATGTGCCTTTAGACGTACCGGTTATGAGCAAGGGGTGTATACTTCCTGAAGATTTAAATATAGAAACACTAGAGCCTGTTGAATTAAGAAGACTTTTTGGCGGGGTGATTGAGACAAGAATTGCTGATGGCGATGTTAAAAAGCCTGTTGCGATTGTGTCTGATGGCAGTGCCGTCCTCGGCTTAGGGAATATAGGGGCGGAGGCTGGGCTTCCTGTTATGGAGGGCAAAGCTGTGTTGTTTAAAGAATTGGGCGGGGTGGATGCTATGCCATTATGTCTTAAAACACAGGTGCCGAGCGAGATTGAAAGGATAGTGTATCTTCTTGAAGAATCATTTTCAGGGATAAATCTTGAAGATATCTGTGCTCCAAGGTGTTTTGAGGTTGAGAATTATTTGATTGATAGATTAAATATACCAGTTTTTCACGATGACCAGCACGGTACAGCAATTGTTGTATTAGCAGGTCTTTTGAATGCTTTAAAGGTTGCGGATAAGGATTTATCTAAGGTAAAAGTTGTGTTTTCTGGTGCGGGCGCTGCTGGGCAGGCTATTGCGCGCCTTTTAATCAAGACACGCGAGAAATTAGACTCTTCAAAGCCTGGCGGAGAAGGCATTTTGATGTTTGATAAATTTGGATGTGTATATAAAGGTCGAAAAGAAAACGATTCTTCTCTTGAAAAAATGGCTGAGATTACTAATTATGAAGGATTCAAAGGTACGCTTGATGATGGGGTAAAGGGTGCCGATGTATTTATCGGGGTTAGTGCAAAGGGTGTTCTCGCACCCGATATGGTATCTTCTATGGCCAAAGGTGCTGTCGTTTTTGCAATAGCAAATCCTGAGCCAGAAATATTGCCAAATCTTGCAATTCAGGCAGGCGCTCTTGTTGCGGCGTCTGGCAGGAGTGATTTTTCCAATCAGATAAATAATTCGCTTGTTTTCCCGGGGTTATTTAGGGGAATTTTGGATAACGGCATAAAAAGGGTTGATGATGAGGTTAAAATTCAGGCAGCGCTTGCACTCAGCGAGATTGTTTCAGATGTGGAATTAGCGAAGGATTATATAATTCCTGACGCTTTGGATAAAAAAGTACCTTTGGGCTTGCAAAAAATATTTCAGCATGTAGAATAAAAATGTCAGAAAAAATGCCTTAATCGGCGCCCAACATCTTCGAATAGTCAAAATAGCCTAAAGATTGAAGCTATGGGCATTTTGTTGTTCTTAAAATTTAATTGGGTATATAACAAAGCGAAAGGTAATAAACGTGAGCGAAGAAAAAGAAATTCAAGCCAATGAAACTGTTCAGGAAGTGAATGTTGAAGCAAGTGAAGCTGCTGAAAATGTTTCAGAAGAGGTTAAAGGTGATGATAATGTTGAGGTTAAGCATTTGAGACCTCAAAGAAAAGGACAAAGAAGAAGAAAGATTGAAACAGTTGAACCTGTTGAATCTGAATGGAAAGAACAGGTTGTCCAAATCCGTCGTGTAACAAAGGTTGTTAAGGGCGGTAAAAAATTAAGCTTCAGGGCAATTGTTATTGTCGGCAACAAAAAAGGCCAGGTGGGAATGGGCGTTGCAAAGGCAGCTGAAGTTATTGTTGCAATCCAAAAAGCGGTTGCTGACGGCAGAAAAAATCTTGTAACCGTTCCTATTTTTAAAACAACAATTCCGCATATGATTACCGGAAAATCTGGCGCAGGTTCCGTTGTACTTAAACCTGCAAGCCAAGGTACTGGTGTAATTGCCGGTGGTGCTGTTCGTGCGGTGCTTGAATTGTCAGGCATTGAAAACATTTTGGCAAAATCTTTAGGTTCAAAGTCTCCTCTAAATGCTGTTAACGCTACATTAAATGCACTTAAATCATTAAGAACATTTAAACAGGTAGCCGATGAGAGAGGTATTTCTATGAAGCAACTTTTGGGGCAAAATTAGTAAATTCTGCTTCCTGCCGGCGGATAGTTTTATATTTGCCAGGTGGCTAAAATCATTAAATAACAATAAAGTTTAAAAATTAAAGAAAAAGGTAATATAAAATGGCTAATAATGAAAAAGTTAAAATAACTCTAAAGAAAAGCACAATCGGCTCTCCGGTTAAACATACAAAAATTGTCAAAGCTCTTGGCCTTACAAAAACAAATCAGGTTGTTGAGCATAATAAAACAGATATTATTATGGGCATGGTAAATAAGATTCCTCACCTTGTTCAAGTTGTGGAATAATGGTTAAGTGCCAAAATTTTGATGCTAATTAATTATAAGGAATAATTTAAAATGATAACATTAGAAGATTTAAAGCCTGCTGAAGGTTCTGTAAAGAAGTCTAAAAGAGTGGGCAGAGGAAGATCATCAGGCCATGGTAAAACATCTTGCCGTGGAAACAATGGTGAAGGACAAAGAAGCGGAAGAACTGCGAAGCGTGGTTTTGAAGGCGGACAGATGCCTGCTTTCAGGCGGTTGCCAAAATTGAAAGGTTTTAACAATATTCATGCTTTGAATACTGCTGAAATCAATGTTTCAGCACTTGAAAAAATAGATGTAAGTGAAATTGATTTACAATATTTAAAAGAAAACAAACTTGTGCACTCTTCCTGTGAAGTTTTGAGAGTGCTTGGCAACGGTGAAATTTCAAAGGCTGTTACCGTTAAAGCAAGCTATGTTACTGAATCTGCCAAAGAAAAAATTGAAAAAGCTGGTGGAAAGGTAGAATTAGTTTAATAAACAGGATTAAAAGTTTCTAAAACCGGCACTAAACCGGTTTTAGGACTTTTAGCTGTTTTATGATATAAATAAAGAAAGGTCAAGTTATTCAATGCAACAAGCAAATAACGAGCAGATGCTTCAAAGCCTTGTAAGTAATATACAAGCAAGCGGATTGAAACAAAAATTAATATTTACTTTTATAATCATTGCCCTGTTTAGGTTTGGCACGCAGCTTCCTATTTTTGGCATTAATAATGAGGTTTTTCAGGCACTTGCAGCCGGCAATAATATGATAGGCTTTTTGGATTTATTTTCAGGCGGTGCCTTGGGCAAGGTTTCAATTTTTGCTCTCGGTATCGGGCCATACATTACTGCCTCAATTATAATGCAGCTGTTAGCTGTAATTATTCCATACCTTGAGAATCTGCAAAAAGAGGAGGGTGAAGCAGGAAGGCGAAAAATTCAACAACTGACAAGGCAATTTACAGTTGTTCTTGCATTTTTTCAGTCTTTTGTATTTGTTACAATCCTTTCAAAATTACCTGGTTCTATAATGCATACGGTTAATCCTGTGATGTTTTTTATAGGTTCTATGATAGCTTTGACTGCGGGCGCTGTTATGGTTATGTGGCTTGCAGAATTAATAACCGAAAAAGGTATTGGAAATGGCGGTTCACTGTTGATTTTTGTTGGTATTATTTCAGGAATTCCTTTGTATACCCAAAGAACAGTAACCCTTGTATCTCAAGATCCAAGGCTGCAGCTTGGAATTATGGCATTATTATTGATTTTTGTTGCAACGATAATATTTATTATTGTTTTGCATGATGCAGTAAGGAAAGTGCCAATAGTTTCAGCAAGACGCCAGGTTGGCAATAAGGTATATGGCGGCACAAATACAAATATACCGTTTAAATTAAATCCGGGCGGTGTTATGCCTATTATCTTTGCAGTTGCAATATTATTGTTTCCTGCGACGATTCTAGGGTTTGTTCATCAGATGAAGATTTCAAATCCAGCTTTAAAGTCTGTTTTAGAATCCATGAGTGCGTTTTTAAGCCCGTCTAGCGTAAGTTATTATGTAATTTATTTCTTATTGATTGTGGCATTGACTTTCTTTTATGCTTCAATCATCCCAAATATGCAACCAAAAGAGATTGCAAATAATCTTAAAAAATATGGCTCTGCGATTCCAGGTGTAAAACCAGGCAAACCGACTGCTGATAAATTGGATGAAATTTTATCAAGGTTAATGTTCATTGGTGCGATTGCACTTGGTATCATCGCGATGATTCCGACGGTTGCATCAAAGATAACTAATATTACAACATTGCAGGGGCTTGGCGCCACATCATTAATCATTATGGTTGGTGTTGCGCTTGATTTTATAAATCAAATCAAGACCCATATGCTTGCAAAGAATTATGAAAGCTTTTTAAAGCAGGAATAAGATTTTAAAAAGGCCTGCGGTTTGTGATTGTGGGCCTTAAAAATTTTTATAGCGGATAAAATTAGTGTGAAAATTTAATAAAATTAATAAAAAGAAAGCGTGTATCAGATGAAGAAAGTTTTTATTTTTTTGGGGCCTCCTGGGTGTGGCAAGGGAACACAAACTGATGTTTTAAGTAAAGATTTAAATATTCCTCACATTGATACAGGCTCACTTTTGCGTGAAAATATAAAAAATGAAACAGAATTTGGTAAAATTGCCAAAGGTTTTATTGATAAGGGCCAGCTTGTGCCTATTGAAGTGGTGCAGTCTGTTATAAATGAAAGAATATCAAGGGAAGATTGCAAAAACGGATACATCTTGGATGGCTTTCCAAGGAGCGTAGAGCAGGCTGATGCACTTAAAAAGATGTGGGAAAATTCGCCTTATAAATTTAATAAAGAAGATAAAATTGCAGTTTATTTTGATATTCCAACTAATGTTCTTGTTGAAAGACTTGTAAACAGACGCTCCTGCCCTAAATGTGGGAAGATTTATAATCTTATAAGTTCTGCTCCTAAAAAAGAAGGTGTTTGCGATATTTGTAATGAAACGCTCATTCAAAGAAAAGATGACACCAAAGAGATAGCTGTGCTTAGGTTTGAAACCTATAATAAGGAAACAAGGCCACTTCTAGATTATTATAAGAATGAGGGGCTTTTGGTTCAAATTAATGCAAATCAAAGCATTGATGCAGTTTATAGTGAATTGAAGAATGTAATAAATGATTAACAGAAAATCGAGAGAAGAAATAAAATTAATGCGACATGCTGGGGGTGTTGTGGCACTTGTGCATCAGGCGATGAAAAAGGCTGTTGTGCCTGGCATTTCTACCTTGGAACTTGATGAAATTGCAGCTAAGGTGATTAAGGAAAATAAATGCACGCCAACATTCTTGGGGTATAATGGTTTTCCTGGGTGTATTTGCACCTCTATTAACGAGGAGGTAGTTCATGGAATTCCATCTCGGGACAGGATTTTAAAAGAGGGAGATATTATATCGATTGATGCAGGAGCCACATACAGAGGGCTTGTTGGGGATTCTGCATGGACTTATGCTGTTGGGAATGTTAGCAAAGAGTGCAAGGATTTGCTTAAAATAACAGAACTTGCACTTTTTAATGGAATAGCACAAATGAAGCCTGGAAATATTTTGGATGATATTTCAGGTGCAATAGAAGATACGGCGCTTGGTATGGCTTCTAATATTCCGGATGAACTTAAAGGAAAAAAATATGGCATTGTGAGACAGTACGGCGGTCATGGTGTTGGTCGAAGCATGCATGAGGATCCCTTTTTGTTCAATTACAGGGTAAAGAATAACACTAAGATTAAATCAGGTTATGTGATTGCGATTGAGCCTATGATAAATCTTGGCGTGGATGATGTTGTAGTGTCAAATGTAGATAACTGGTGTGTTTCAACGGTTGATAACAAGGCTTCTGCGCATTTCGAGCATACTGTTGCCGCAACTGATGATGGGCCTTTAATCTTAACGGCTCTTGAATAGGCGTGTCGTCTGGCTTATGGTGATCATGTAGTCTTTAGAAGTTTTTGTGGATAATAATTTGTGCTGCAAGGGTGTAAAAGTAGTGCTATAACTAGCTCTGCTCCTTAATGACACATGTGTTCAATGCAGGGGTTGATTATCCTGGATTGGGTTTATGTAATATCCTTGGAAGATGTGGTTTTGCAGTACAAGTAAAAAATTGTTATTCGTCTTGGTATTTATTTACTATATTTATTATTTTTGAGAGATAATCCTCTGCTGAATCATAGGCTATTGCGATATTTTCGTCTTTGCTTAATGACAGGTACGTAATTAAAATGTTGTTTGTTTTGTATAATTTTGATGCGGCATAAAGATAAACTATTGTTTGGATATCATCCTTCGGGGATTTTGGCAGGTTTATTGTTTTCCAGTCATATATTTGGATTTGAGGATTTTTATCCAATAATACGGCATCAAATCTGCCTGTGAGGTAGAAGATATCAGTGTTTTTTTCTATTTTGCTGGCTTTTTGATTTTTTTGAAGGTTGGTTTTATTGTCGTCTGTAGAAAATTGCGCTGCTGAAGCCTGCATATGTTTTTCTTCAATACCTGCCAGCAGACTACTGTGACAAGAAGACGCGCCTGGATAAGTGTCCGAATTCCTCTCTGGATATAGCTTTTTGCATTTTACTAAAAACGGTTGCTCTATATCTTTTTTTTGTGCACCCTTAAGTGTTTTTATTATTTCATAGTTTTTTAATTGCTCGATAAAATCTCTGTCAGCAGAGGAAAATGCAGCTTCAATTTTTGAAGTATCAAAGTTTTTTAGGTAATAACACAAGAAACTGTGCAGGTTTTGACCTTGTTTTGCGTTTTTGCTTGAAGGACTCAAAGAGAGGTTTTCAATGTATTTTTTCTTAAATTCCTCAGGGTTTTTATCTAGTATTTTTAGTGAATTTGCACTAAATGTGTCAATCATTCTGCCTCCTTTGTGCTGCTTTTTGGAAGTAAAAACAATTGATTCGGGCTTTTTTCTCTTATTTTATTGAAGATTTTATATTCTTTTGCGGATGTTAAATACAGCTTCTTTTTTGCCCTTGTAATTCCAACATATGCCAGCCTGAAATTTTCATCAAGGATTTCTTTTTTTAGTTCAGCTTCATTTTTGGGTTCAGTCTTTACGCTTTCAATAAATTTTGCGTTTTCCTTTAGTTTGATATCGTTGATATCAAGGGAAAGGTTGTCTGTGTATAGCTCGGGGATAAAGACGTGGTCAAATTCATCTCCCTTTGATTTATGCAGGGTTAAAATTTGAATGCCCGTTTCTTTGTTTTCTGAGTCTGCAATTAGCTTTATGCCTGTTCTGTTTGGTTTATTTGCGAGGGTGTTTAATTTATTAATAGTATCTTCAAAGGTTTTATTTGTGTTGTAAATTTTTGAAATTATCCCCGAAACAAGCGATATATTTGCCTTATGAACCTCGTCTTTTGAAAAATAAAATTCTCCTATTTTGTATGCGGTTTCATATATGGGTTGATTCCACATAGAAAGGAAATATTTAAGGTCCCAAAAGATGCTGAAATATTCATTGTTTCCAAGGATAAAGGGTTCTTGAATGCGGTCTAGGAATTCGAGCACCTCGATATCTTGTCTGTAAAAACCAAGGCCTATAAGGGTCTTTGCCGTAGTTTTTATTGTGTTATTATCGAGGGGTGTGTTTATAAAGTTTAGGATAGCTAAAACTGTTCTGTAGACAGGGTTTAGGTCTAAAGTGTCAGAGTTTGTGCTGAATTTCAGGGTAGAATTTTCGCTTATAAATTCGCTCCATTCAAGCACTTTTCTGTTGCTTCTTAAAAGTATTGCTATGCTTGGGTTTTTATTAGTTTGTGCAGCATTTTTATGTATGTCGTTTATTTTCGATAATATAAAGTCTTTTTCTTCCTTTTCTTTATTGAAGATGAAAGTTTGCGCGCTTTTATTGTCTACTATATTTTTGTTTGGCACAGGTTTTGTCACAATTGGTAAAAATGCTTCCTTTGACACTGTTTTGCCGTATTCAATAAGGCTGTTTGCAAGGTCTATAATGCCTGTTGCACTTCTGTTTGAATAATTCATTTTTATGTTTGTATTTTCATTTATGAATTTTTTAAATCCCTTAACATCTGCGTTTGAAAAGGTGGTTGTAATGGCCTGGTTTACATCTCCGCATCTAATCAGGTTTTTGTGCCCCTGTGATAACATTTGGATTAATTCCTGCTGTATTTCGCTTGAATCCTGCGCTTCGTCTTCAATTATATATTTCATCAGGTTTTGATAATATTCTCTTACTCCTTTATCTTTTCTTAGAAGCATCAAAGAAAGTGAGAGCAGGTCATCATAATCAATGAGGTTTTGGCTTAGAAGGGTTATTTTGTAGGCTTCAAATATGCGCTTAAACAAGGGAGAAAGTTTATCTGGGCTTTGATGTTTTTGGTTTTTGTAGGCTGAAATTGCCCGCTCATAAAGGTCGGTTTTTGTTAAATCTATACCGAATGCGGAGATTATGTCTTTTATTATTATGTTTCGTTTAATTTCGTCCAAAATTTCAAAATCTACATCAAGGTTTAGTTTTGTATGGTTGTTGTTTTCTCTTAAGATTCTAAGGGCAAGGCCGTGAATGGTTGAAATATGGGGTAATTCTACAAGGTTTGGGAAATTGTCCTTGATTCTTTCCTTAAAATTTCTTGCAGCCGAATCCATAAATGTTAGGACAAAAATGTTTTCTGGCAAAATGTTTTGGCTTAAAAGTTTTATTATTAGTGCAAGCATTATTGTGGTTTTTCCAGCCCCTGCAACGGCGCTTACTGCCATTTTACCTTCTTTGTATTCAAGGACTGGCGCCTGGTCTGGTCTTGGGATTATTTTGAATTCTTTTTTTATAGGCTCTTGGGTGTCACCTTCAGTGTTTGTATTTGAATGTGATTCTTTGAAGAAATGGTTGATGCCTTTGAAATTTTCTATTCCAAGAAAATCATATATGCTTGAATAAATATAGATTTTTTCTGAGTTAAGAAGATATATTTTTCTTATAATTCTTGCTGTTTTATCAAGCGCACAGTTTATATTATCTTCAAGCTCAAATGATGGTTTTTTCCAGCTTTTTTGAAATACCCAGGCATTGTATAGTGGGCCTATGTCCTGCTTTGTCCAGTTTGAGCTTGTTGTGTCAAGCAGGAATGCATGTTTTGAAAATATTGAATTATCTATTAATTTTTGTGCGGTTGAAACTATGATGGCGTCATCATCAACGTTTGCGCTGTATAATGGGTTTTCTGATATTATTGTATTTTCAAGCTGTAATAAAAGTTCCCGTTTAAAATGAAGGGAGTCTTTTTCTTGGCTAATAAAAATTTCTTCAAAATCTCTTATCTGTTTTAGAAGCTGGTTTATTTTATAGATAAGGTCTTTATTTTGGGGTGTTTCTTTGATATATTTATATGCAAGCGCAAAAAGCTGCTCTGAAAGATTTTGGTTTTGAATATCCTCTATCAGGGTTAAAAAAACATCTATTTCTTCTGTACTTGAAAATGTGTTTAATGCATCAAAAATACTTTGGTCGGATGATTCGTAATTATCTGTTATTTTGAGGGCTAAATCGATATCAATATTTAAAATTTTTACCAGCGTGCCTCTTAAAATATAGGGTGAAATTTTAAGATTTTTGTTGTTTATCAATTTTAGAATTTCTAAGAGAGCATGGATGACAGGGTTTTTTGATAATTTTTCACTTCCTGAAAGATATTGTATGGGTACCTTTATTGATTTCAGTTGGATTTTTAGGTAATCATCAATGTTTGGGGTTACAATTGAAATATCAGATGGTTTTAGTTTATTTTTGGGGTCTGATAAGAGTATATTGATTTTATCTACGGTTTTTTTTATCATTTCATCCTGTCTTATGAAAGTTTGAAGTTCTGAATTTTCAACAAGGACAGGCTCGTTCTTTTTTATCAGGCAAAAGATTTCATTTGCTTTTTTCGTTTTTGCTGTGTCATTATTATTTTGTATTGGTTTTTCGCCAGTAAAATTTTCAAAGTCAAATTCAAGGGCTCCAAGAAATCCTTTTCTTGTGCAACCATATTCATCATATGCAATAAAAAATTTTTTTATATCGTTTTTGATAAATGTTAGATATTCAAACAAGGCTGGGGTTATTTCGTCACCGTCATCTAGAAAAACGTATTCGTATTTATTTTTTGTATTTTGATAAATATATTTAAATATGTCAGTTTGTCTTAAATAGTCAAAGGCGCGTAGATTCAGGGTTTTTAGCTTGTAGAGGTTTAGGGCATTTTTGATATCTGAATAAAAGGGGTCGGATAAAATTTTTGCCCTTTCTTTGATTTCATCTTGTGTTAGTGCATTTAAGACGCAAAGTGAGTATCTTCTTAAAAGCTGGTGAAGGAGGTTTATTTTTGAATTGTAGCCTTTAAATTTAACTTCATCTATGGCTTTTCTAAAAATATATTGGCTAACTTCAAGGCCTGAGAGGTTTGGGGTTATTTTTGCATCGGTATCTTTTATTTTATTTTCAATTACAGGCCAATTATCAAGAATTTTATTGTAGATAAGCCCAAAGAAGGTATAAACATTAAAGTTTGTAATGGCATCAATTTTTAGAAGGTTTTTTGTTTTTTGAATAAAATCATCCTTTTTTTTAAAATTTTGCACGATTACAAGAATCTTATCAGCACTTATGCCTTTGTTTAGAAGACTTGCGTAAGAATTTATAAGAATTTCTGTTTTGTCTGAATTAAGGTGATTTTTTATTAGCATTGCTGTTTTGATTATAAAATATCCATAGGGTCGACATCTACTATCATTTTTATGTCGTTTGGAAGAATAATTTTTCTTAAGAAAGAAAGTATTGTATTGTGGCCTTTTTCATCCAGTTTATTTTTAATCAAGATGTTGAATCTGTATTCACCGCGGATTTTTTCTAATACACAGGCTGCAGGCCCCATAACAATAAGTCTTTCCGTGAGTGAAAGTTTTTCTATCCATTCCTTAAGACGCATAGCTATTTCAAGGGCGGATTTTTCTGCTCTAAAATTGTTTTCTGCGCTTAAAATAATTCTTATTATTTTGGCAAATGGCGGATAATCAAAGGCTTCTCTTATTTCTATTTCGTTTTCATAAAAGCTTTCATAATCTTGTTCACGCGCCTTATCGAGGAAGATATTGGAATTATTGTAAGTTTGGAATATTACCTTGCCTTCTTCTTTGCCTCTGCCACTTCTTCCTGCAACCTGGCAGAGAAGCGAAAAACCTCTTTCTGAACTTCTAAAATCGGGCAAATTAAAGCTTAAGTCCGCATTTATTACACCGACAAGTGTAACGTTCGGGTTATCAAGGCCTTTTGCTATCATTTGTGTGCCAATTAAGATATCAATTTCGCCCTTAGAGAATGCTTCCAAGATTTCAAAATGTTCATTCTTTTTGGTTAAATTATCGGAATCAAGCCTTTGAATGTTCATATCTTCAAAGATTTTTCCTGCAATCTCTTCCACTCTTTGTGTGCCAGTGCCAAAGTTTTCAAGTGTATCTTCCTTATCGCATTCTGGGCATCTTGTTAAGTGTTTTATCTCGTAATTGCAGTAGTGGCAGCGGTGAGAGTCTGAACTTGAATGATAAATTAATGGAATCGCGCATTTTGGGCATTCTATTATGGTTGAACATTCCATACATTGTGTGTAGCTTGAAAAGCCGCGTCTGTTTATTAAAAGAATTACCTGGTTTTTGTTTTTTACAGTATTTTTTATTTCATCAATCAGATATTTTGAAAATATGCCGTTGTTTCCAAGGCCTCTTTCAAGGCGCATATCAACGATTTTGACCTTTGGCAGGCTTGCGTTATTGTATCTGTGCTTTAATTCAAAAAGAGAGTTTGAATTTTTAGCTTCATAATAATTTTTTATATCTGGTGTGGCGCTTCCAAGGATTACTTTTGCATTGTTTAATTCTGCAAGTTTTTTTGCAACTTCGACAGCTGAATACCTTGGGGCTGGCATGGTTTGTTTGTATGATGGGTCATTTTCTTCATCTATTATGATAAGGCCAAGATTTTTTATTGGTGCAAAAACACTGGAGCGTGCGCCAAAGAGGATTTTTATTTCATCGTTTCTCAATTTTTGCCAAACTTTATACTTTTCTGCTTCTGATATTGAACTATGCCATATACCAACAGAAGATTTTCCGAAACGCTTTATTGTGCAACTTGTAAGCTGTGAAACAAGGGCTATTTCGGGGGCTAGAAAAAGTATGTTCTTACCTTTGTTTATGGTATCTTCAATTAGTTTAAAATAAATTTCTGTTTTGCCGGAGCCTGTAACGCCATACAATAGCGAGGTTTTAGCGCTTACTTTTTTTATTTCATCATAAACTTTTTGTTGTTCATCAGACAGCGTGTTTTGATTCTTTGATTTTCTGGTACTTAAAACTTTTAGTTCTTTGTTTGGTTTTCTATAATTTTTAAGATTTTTTTGGAAAAATTTTTCAGGAAGCGCTGTTTTTAAGACGGTCGGAAGGTCTGAAAAGTAATAATTTGCAACCCATTCAAGCATTTTTAGATATCCAAGGTCAAACATTGCTTCATTATCTAAAATTTCATCAATGTATTTTGCTTTTATTCCTTCTTCTAAGTAATTTGAAAAGCCAACAATGTAGGCTTTTAGTTTTCTGCCTTTTCCAAAGCCAAACGGTACAATAACGGGCTGACCTATTTTTATAGTGCCTTTCATTGAATCAGGTATTAGGTATGAAAAAGTTTTTGTGCCAAGTACTTTTATATCAACAAGGCAGAGGGCGTATTTATAACTATTTTCCGAAATATCAGACATAGTAGACATATTGTCATCCTTGTTTTTTCAGAATGTTTAATTTATTAACTTCAAGCTCGTTAAATATTGTTTTTTGTATGGCGGTTCCTGTTGTAAATAGGCTGTTTGCAGGAAGAATTTTTATGTTTGATGTAACAGGCGAGAGTGCTGTTACTGTCATAATGTAGTCTTTTGCACCAGTTCTAAATAAGATGTAGCCACTTTTTGACTGGGTTTCCAGGATTTCATAATTTAAGGAATTTAGCACTGAGAGTGAAGTCAAATACATATTATCGGCAGAAACGCCAAAATTTTTCGTTGACTCTTCAAGGTATGAGGCAGAATATGACGGGCTCATTTGTGTGAACGCCAGTATTGAAAGGAATATAAGGATATTTTGTATTTTTTTTATCATTTGCTATCCTTCCAAGTTTTACCTATTTTAACGTCAGCAACTAATGGCACCCTAAGAGGCTGGTTGAGCTCCATTGCCTCTGTTACTGTTTTTTGAACATCATCAAGCGCATCATTTCTAACCTCAAGTACAAGTTCATCATGTACTTGAAGCAGCATTTTGGCAGGCAGATTTTTGTTTTTCAGAGCTTTGTATAATTTTACCATTGCCATTTTGATTAAATCTGCAGCAGAGCCTTGAAGGGGTGCATTAATGGCTGCGCGTTCGGCAAACTCTCTTATTTTTGCATTTCTTGAGTTTAATTCTTCGCCGAGATATCTTTTCCTGCCGTATATAGTTTCAACATAGCCTGTTTCATGGGCCTGGATTAATGTATTTGTAATGTATGTATTGATTTTCGGGTATTGTTTGAAGTATTTGTCTATAAAAATCTGTGCTTCCTGTGGTGTTATATTTATGGCAGAGGCAAGACCGTATCTTGTCTGTCCATATACAAGCCCGAAGTTTACAGCTTTTGCCTTGCGCCTCATCTCTTTTGTGACGTTCTCCGGTGTTGTATCAAATATTTTTGAGGCAGTAAGTGTATGAATATCTATATTTTTTTTGAATGCTTCAATAAGGGCTTCATCTTCTGAAACATGGGCTAAAAGCCTTAATTCTATTTGTGAATAATCAGCTGCAAGGATAGAATATTCATCATTTGTTGGCACAAAGGCCGCTCTTATTCTGTTTGAAAACTCTGTTCTGATTGGGATATTCTGTAAATTTGGATCAGAGCTTGAAAGTCTTCCTGTTGTTGTGACAATCTGGTTAAAGTGAGTATGCAGTCTATGATCCAGTCCAAGAAGTGTTGGGAGGTTATCAACATAGGTAGTTTTTAACTTCATTAGCGTTCTGTGTTCCAGAATATCTCTTGCTATTTTGTATTCAGCTGCTAAATCTTCAAGTATTTTTGCGTTTGTGGAATAGCCTGTTTTGTTTTTTTTGCCAGGCTTTATTTTTAGGGTATCAAAAAGCACTTCTCCCACTTGTTTTGGGGAATTTATATTAAAGATTGTGCCTGCTTCATCATATATGTCTTTTTCAAAACCTGAAATTTTTTGGTTAATTTCTTTTGATAATTTCTCAAGATAATTGCAATCAAGGCGCACCCCTGTTTTTTCCATATCTGATAAAACGAAGGTGAGGGGCAGCTCAATGTTATTTAGAATATTTTTTTCATTATCAGAAAGGATTTTTGAATAATATTGGTGTAATTTGTAAGCATATGCTGTTAATTCATTTTTATTATCTTTATTTGGAATTATTCCAAGATAATTTTGAATTTGGCTTACAAGGTCATGTTTTCTTGATGAATCTTTTACATAGCTTGAGAGTATAACATCATCAACTATGCCTTTGATATCTATATTGGTTTCAAGGGCTTTTTTTATATCAAAGGTAATTTTTTTAATGTCAGGGTTTGAGAGAATTTTTTTAGCTGAATCTAAAGTGGTTTCTGTAGTTTTTGAGCCATTGGCAAAGAATACTGTAGTGTTTTCTATTAAAAATGCTGTAAGAGCATCTTTATTTATGCAATTTTTGAATTCTTCAAAGTCTGTTTTTGTAATATTCAAGGTTTTTACGGACTGTTTTGGTTCAGTTATTTCAAAGAGGCTGCCCTGAATCGGCCCATTTTGGAGAGTTTCAGCGGTTGGCTTGTCAGAATCATCTTTGAATTTAACAATAGTGCCAGTTTGGGCTTGCTGGTTTGTGATGTCAATGGCTTTACTTGTGAATGACTCGTTTTTGCTCTCGCCAACTTTATCTGTGCAATATTTGTTGCTGTGCTCGTGAACTTTGCCCTTGGATGTTATATTGTTTCCATTTAGGACTTCGTCCTTACAAAGGAATGGTGTCAGAAGGTTATTAATATTTTTTACAAAGCTGAAGAATTGTACCTTGTTGAAAAATTCTATGACATTATTCTTTCTTTCGATTTCAAGGCAGGTGTTTTCAAAGTCAAAATCAATGTCTACATCTGTTTTAATTGTTGCAAGGAATTGTGAAAGATAGGCTATTTCTTTGTGTTCAATTAATTTTTCCTTGAGTGATTTTTTTGTAATATTTTCAATATTTTTGTATATGTTTTCAAGTGTTTGGTATTCTTTCAAGAGACTTGAGGCGGTTTTTGGGCCTATGCCTTTAACGCCAGGAATATTATCTGACGTATCACCGCAAAGTGCCTTATAGTCTATTACTTGGTTTGGATAAATTTCCATTTTTTCATAGACTTTATTCCAGTCATAAGTAATAATTTCACCTTTGCTTGGAATTAAAACTTTTGTATAGCCTTCTTTGTCTATTAATTGCAAGCTGTCTTTGTCACCCGTTAAAATATAGGTTTTATGTTTGAGTGCAATGGCTTTTTTTGAAATGGTGCCTATAATGTCGTCACCTTCAAATCTGTCCTTTGTGTAAATAGGTATGTTTAGGGCTTTTAGGCCTTCCATAATAAGACCAAGCTGAGGTCTCATATTATCTGGCATAGATTCTCTGTTTGCTTTGTATCCTTCATATTTTTCAAGGCGAAATGTGTGTCTTGAAACATCAAATGCTACCGCAATTGAATCAGGCTTAATGTTATCAAGCCCGTTATTTTGTCTTAAGAGGTCAAATATTGCCTTAAAAAAACCATAAACAGCCCAAGTTGGCGTATGTTCGGTTGTTTGCATATTGGTCCGCTCCAGCGCAAAATACATTCTGAATGCAAGCGCATGTCCATCAATCAATAAAAGCGTTTTCTGTTCTGTTGTACTTTCCATTTTATATCCTTCTTGCGCTCAGAGCTTAATTTTATTCTACATCAAACATTTATATCTTTAAAATTCGCTTTTTTTAATTAACCGTACAGAATTTAGGATTGTGACAATAGGTTCATTGCCTTCTGACTCAATGTCTTCTGTGTCTTTTGTTTCATGTATTTTATCAGTATCATAAGGCAAGTTTGCCATATCTTTAGAGCCTTCCGGTGGTTCTTCTGATTCGTTATTGCATTCTACTTTATATATTTTTATATATTTAACAAGACCTATGGTTTTTTCAGTATCTTTTGAAAGATCAAAAGTAGAAGCAGCCTCATTAATACAATAAGCTTCATAGCTTGTTGTGCCATTTGTAACTGTGACTTTTGTTTTTTTGTTGTCTGTTTTTGTACTTATATCAGCCCAGTTGATTTTGCCATCATAATCTTCCAGACCTGCAAAGATTAGATAATTGTTATCATAGTTTATTTTGATATCATTACCAGTTTTATCTGTGATGATGTTGTTGCTTTTAAATGTGTATGAGTTTGTATCATATGCATAAAGTGGCATTTGCCATTCTTCAGCTATTGCGTATGATGTTTGGAGTATTTTTGTTATACCAAGGCCAAAAAACCTTAGAAATAAAACTGGCGTGTATGTCTCGGTTGTTATTTTGATTTTGGGATTTGTATCTACGTTTTTTAATTCAATATTGGTTATTTTAAAGCTATTATAGCCGGTTAATTTTTTATTTGAGTAAAGATTTTGGATTCTTTCTTTTATATTATCGAGTGCAATTGGGTTTCTTTGTGCGGTAGGTATGGATTTAATGTATGATGCCATATAGAGAGCTGTTGTTTCTGTTGTTTTTTGGGTTTTGTATCTAGTTAGAATAATATATCCGGCATCGATTGCACAGATTGAGAAAAAAATTAGTGCAAGTGCGAAAATGATTATTGTTGTTGAGATATTACCTCTGTGCTTTGTTGATTTGAGCATCAGATATTGGCCTCCGGTATTTCAATATCAAAAGTTTCAGAGTTTTTATCTTCTGGTAGACTTTCATCTGTGTTATTTTCTGTCGAATCATTGCTGTCTTTTGGTTTTGCAATTTCGATTATGTTTTCTGTGAAGAAAGCATCTGGTATATCAAATGAGTTTCTTCTTAATACAGCGCTGTTTATGGGGATTATTGTTGAAAAATTATATGCACCTAGTGTGAAATCTTTAAATATATTAAGAAGTGTAAAGGTTGAAGTGTATTTATATGTACCTATTAAAAAATCTAAATCACCAGTTTCAACAAGCTTAATATCAAGAGTATCAGAATAGGGTGCAAGCCTTTGGTTTAAAAGGATTTTAGCATATTCCTTAGCGTCATTAATGGATTCTTCTTTTGTTGTGTTTATTTTATCAGTTAGAGCCGTCAGGCTGATTGCCTCATAAAGGGCGGAGTTAAATTTGTAGTTTGTGTAGACAACTATAGCAATCTCAATAATGATTCCGATGAGGATTATTACAAAGGGCGCAAGCAGACTGAGCTCCATAATGTGTTGTGCTTTTTTTGTATGGATGCATTGGTTTTGCGTGTCGTTCAATTGCATAGGCGGTGCGCTGTGTCTGCAGGCTTTTTTAAATATAGAATTATGAATTCGCTTAAACATTTAAGCCCTTCTTTTGCCTTAATAAGAATAATTTATTTTGAAGATTTGGAATTTTTGTCTCTGTTGGCTTCGCCGAAAGAGAATGTCAAATCCTTGTATGCAAAGTTAATAGGTAATGTGTTAGGGTCTTTTAAGAAGATATAGAAAAAGTTTGAGCTGTTTGTTTTAACGACACTTGCCGATGTAATTGTATGGTTTGAGATTCCATTTGCAATTGAGCCTATTTGATTTGAAACGGCAGTAGTTGAAGAGCTTTTTGAGGCAGCTGTATTATTCATTGAATTTACATTGTGATAAGCATTCTGAATGTCGGCAAATGCACCAAGCGTCGGGGCAATATTTGAAAGACCGTTGTATGTACCTGTTTCATAGCTTTGATAAGCGTTAATGTAAGCTGATGGCGGTATTGCAGAAAGAGTTTCGTTGCCTGCCTTCATTATGAAATCTTTTAGATAGAACACATAGTCAGCAACTGATGAATTATTTTTGATATTTACATAAACAACAAGAGCATCAGGAAGGGGGGTTTTTGCAACCCCCAGCTTCATCTGAATATTCTCTGTGTTTGATGTTTTTGTGTAAGTTGAAAATGTAAACAGTTCGCTTGTCTGTACGGTTTGCGTATTTTTTACATCATAATCATCACTAATATATGACAGGCTTGTGCAGCCGGATAAAATACAAAGCGTGCCGCATAGAATAATTCCTAAGAATAGGTTTTTAATTGCACTGTTTTTTTTCATCTTCGCTTACTCCCTTGATTGTAAGGTTAACTCTTCCTTTGTCGTCGATTTTTACAACTTTAACGACAACACTATCGCCTATATTTAAGCGGGATTCAATTGTGTCGATTCTTTCTTGGCAAACCTGTGAAATATGAACCATGCCGTCTTTTCCAGGTGCTAATTCAACAAATGCGCCAATAGGAATAATCCTTACAACCTTGCCTTTATATACATGCCCAACTTCTGCTTTAAAGGTCAACTCTTCAATCATCTTGATTGCAATGTCTGCGCCTTCTTTGTCGTTTGAGGTAATTGTAACCTGGCCGTCATCTTTGATATCAATCTCGGCACCTGAGGCATCAATTATGCTTCTTATCATTTTTCCTCCTGGTCCGATTACTGTGCCTATATCTTCAACAGGAATTTTCATAGTATAAAGCCTTGGTGCATAAGCTGACAGGTCTTTATTTGGCTCTGAAATTGCTTCTCTCATTTTGTCCATAATGTAAAGCCTGCCGTCTTTTGCCTGGTAGAGCGCTCTTCTTAGAGTTTCGTTTGATATACCTTTAATTTTCATATCCATTTGAAGAGCTGTAATGCCTGTGTCGTTTCCTGTAACTTTAAAGTCCATATCTCCAAGGAAATCTTCAATGCCCTGAATGTCTGTTAAAACAACGTCTGTTTCGCCTTCTTTAATTAGACCCATTGCAACGCCGCCTATCATGCATTTTACTGGAACACCGGCGTTCATTAGTGCCATTGAACTTGCGCAGGTTGAGCCCATAGAAGTTGAACCGTTTGATTCAAGCACATCACTTGTTACTCTTATTGTGTATGGGAAAACTTTTTCGTCAGGAAGAGCAGGAATATTGGCACGTTCTGCAAGGTTTCCATGGCCAATTTCACGCCTGCCTGGGCCTCTTAACGGTTTTACTTCGCCAACAGAGAAGCCTGGGAATATGTATTTGTGCATATAGTGCTTTCTTGTTAATGGGTCAACGCCATCAAGCTCTTGCGCCATTGAAGGACCTGCAAGTGTTGCGCAGGATAAAATCTGAGTTTGTCCTCTTGTGAAAACAGCACTGCCGTGTGCTCTTGGAATTACGCCAACTTCGCACCAGATTGGCCTAACCTCATAAACCTTTCTGCCGTCAGCACGAACGCCTTCATTTACTATCATCGCCCTCATAATCTTCTTTTCAAGGGCTTTGAATTCTTCTGCAACAAAGTCTATGCCGGTTTCTTCCATCATAGTTTTTATAGGATGGCTGTCATCAAGCGCTGTTATTTTATCTTTTACTATTTGTTTTGCTTCATCAAGCTTATTTTTTCTGTAGTCGCGGTCAAAGTTATGATAAGCGTCAACAATCATATCATAGCAATTATCTTTTATAATCTGGGCTAATTCGCTTGTGTCATAAGGGTTTGTGAATTCTTCTTTTTGAATGCCGCATTGTTTTGCAAATTCAATTTGCGCCTCACATTGTTTTTTGATTTCAACCTGTGCAAATTCAACCGCAGCCATAATGTCGTCTTCTGTTACAAATTTACATCCAGCTTCAACCATAATAACGGATTCCATTGTTCCTGCTACAACTATATCCATATCTGATTTTTCAGCTTCCTGATGACTTGGGTTTGCAACCATTTGACCATCTATTCTTCCAACGCGCACAGCACCAACAGGGCCTTCGAACGGTGCACCTGAAAGCATAAGTGCAGTTGAAGCGCCCAATATTGCAAGAGTATCAGGCTGGTTTTTTTGATCATAGCTGAATAACTGTACAACAACCTGAACGTCATTTCTGTATCCTTTTGGCCATAGAGGACGGATTGGACGGTCAATTAATCTTGATACCAATATTGCTTTTTCTGAAGATTTTCCTTCAGTTCTTGTAAAGCCGCCAGGAATTCTTCCTATGGCTGACATTCTTTCTTCATAATCAATTAGTAATGGGAAAAAATCAATCCCGACACGGGGCTCTTTACTTATTGTGGAGTGAATAAAAAGCATAGTGTCTTCACATTTTACAGTGACTGAAGAAGTTGCACTTTGTGCATATTTTCCTGTTTCAATCTCTACAGTCTTCCCGCCGACTGTAATCTGCATTTTTTTTGCTTCTGGTTTGTTTTCCATTTTTCTTTTCTTTCTTAAAATTCTATACACTTCTTTTGTCTGTCTAAATTTTATAATAAAGATGGATGAAAGGAAAGAAAAGTTTAATGTTATGTAATATTTAAGAATATTTCGTCATTAACCAGGTAGCAATTTTTACTTCAGTATGTTTTTTGTTATTTTAAAATTTCTTCCATCGCCTTATTTAATGTAATTCTTGCTGTTCTTTGCGGCGCTGCAATGGATGTACCTGATAATGGTTTTTTAAACTGCAAAACAGGAATAACAAAACCATCTTTTGTTATTTGAGCCGGAGTATCTCCTAAAAAATAAGCCGTATTCGGGCTAATGCTTGATGTTTTTGTATCCTGTACAAGTTCTTTGCATTTATCATATAGGTTGATGCATACATTTATACCATTGTCCTGTTTTGATAAATCTTCTCTTAATCTGTTTTTGAAATATTCAATAATATTTTTTTGTTCTTTATCTATGATTTTTCCATCGAATTTTTTGCAATTTTGGCAAAATTGCAAGTCGCTTATTTCGCCTGTTGAATATTGATTAAGTAATTCAAGATATTCCTGAATCTCTTGTTTGGTTGTAATTAATTCTTTATAATTTTTTCCTGCCCAATTCGCATATGGTGTATCATTGTAGGATATATCGGCTCCTTTTTGTCCTGTTATATTGACTCCATCAGCAGTTGCTTTTAAAGTAACTGCCCCTATTTCAAAATGGGGCGTAAATGCTCTTGAAGCCGAATAGTCTGCTATTTTAGCATCCCCGCTTAGGGCACCAACTATAGTGCAGCCTTCTATGCCTGAAAAAAGACTTAGCTTTTCTTTCTTTTTATTTCCTGCAGCAAAAACAACCTCTGTGCCCGAAGATATTATCTCCTCGATTAATTTTCTTTGTTCATTTATTTTTTCAATGGAGCTATTTGTGCCGGAATACTCTTGCAGGGAGTCTATAATTTTTTTGCTTGCAGAGTATGATGCGATTATTTCTTTACTGTGAGGTACTTTGCTTCTTAATAGACCCCTGTATGCTTTTGTAAGATTTGTTTCATCTCCAAATGAACAGTTTAGGGCATCTATTGTTTCACCGTCTTGAATTCTTTTCAGTATTTCTTTTAGCGCCTCTATTGTCTCTGTTTTATTGGTGCAATTAATAGCTTCGATATCAGCTATCGGGTTATTCCTTTCGATAAATTTTGTTATAATGGCGCCATGGGTTCCGGCAACTTCTCCTATACTGCAAGGTAAACTGTTTTGAAAATCATCCAAAACAACAATTTTTTTGGGTGCAATATTTGTTTCTGTGACAACTTCTCCTGCTTTATTTAATATTCTTACAAGCTTTGTGCCATCCGGATTGTCACCCTTCTTGATTATTGTATATATTTGTCCACTGTTTGGGTCTATCCAACTTATCCATTTATTAACCATATTTGCTGCATTGGATGCAATTAGCTTAGCATCTTCTTTACAAGCTGCTTTTGGTGTTTCCGTCATTCCCTTTCCAATGCCATTTAGGGCAGCAAGATTCATAGCGCGTATTTTTTGCCCTTTTTCTGTTTTAAAGAGCTTTTCAAAGAATGGATTTGACAAGGGTCTTGCTTTATCCGCAACTTTTATTTCAAGGTTGCTAAATGTTTGATTTATGAGTTCAACTTTTTTAATATGTGATACAACTTTGGCGTTTACAATGTTTGACATATCATTTCTCTTGTCTTAAAAGTATTTTTAATTTAATAAAAACACAATCGCAATTAAAATTGCTTAATCTTAATATTTTGCAATATATTTATTCTTCCAGTAGCTCTTTCATTGCTTTGTTGAGAACTATTTTTGCTGTCCTTGCGGGCGCAGCGAATGATGTGCCATTAAAAGATGAATCTGTATCGAGATTAAAACAACTCAAGTGTGGTAACAGGGTTCCGTCTTTTGTGATTTCAAATGTATAATGGGCATCTCCGAGATTTTGGGCTGCATCTTTGATTTTATTTATATCGCCATCTTTAATTTTAGTTGCGCCATCTAAACTATTTATGTTTAGGCTATCTTCTTTGTTTAATTTGAATATTATCTCATTAGTGCACCTTGAAATGTCACGCTTCTGCTCATCATCCATTATTTTGTTTTCAAACTTTTTACAAGCTTTCCTAAAGTCTTCCTCGCTCAACCTGTATTCCATATAATCTTTGTATAAATTCAAATATTCAAGGCAGTCTTCTCTTGTTGCAAGACAATCTTTGGCTTTTTTGCCTGTAAGTTTAAGTGCCGCGCCTTTGTACGATATATCTGCACCTGGCAAACCTGTTATGTTTATTCCTTCGGCTAATATCTTTGGTCTATACTGACAAAGTTCTAAATGCTTAGTAAAAGCTCTTGATGCTGAACCTGTATACATTTTTCCCATGGAATTAAGCCCGCCCACAACATCCATACCATCAATACAACTGTTGAGATTAAAAGTATCTGCACCTTTATTTCCTGCTATAAACACAACCTGTACACCTTCTGAAATTAGGGATTTGAATTTTTCATATTTTGAAATTTTTTCCTTGTCATCCTCTGCTATTTTTTTTGCTACTGTATATGAAGTAAGTATTTTGCCTTCATCATATGTTTTATTAATTTTTGTTGTTAATCCGGGTTTGTAATCGGTGCTGAATGAGCAATTTATGACGTCAATTTTTTCTCCTGCCTTTATTCTTTTTAATAAATCGTCAAGGGCACTTTTTAATTTGCTATCGTCCATACGGCCTTTTATAGTACTATCACTAACATCGATACTTTCTATATCTGCTATTGGATTATTTCTTTCTGCAATTTTTTGCACCATGTCGCCATGGCTTCCTACGGTGCATGTTATATCGCTACAAGCATCTTTTTTGAAAATATCCAAAACCACTATCTTTTTTGGAACAACATTTTTTTCTGTAACAACTTCGCCTGCTTCGTTTAATACTCTTACCGTTCTTGTGCTATCAGGATTATCACCTTTATTTATTATTGTATATGATTTTCCGCTCTTTGGGCTAACCCAGCTTACCCATTTCTTTACCATTTCTGCTTCGTTTGAAGCTAACAACTTAATATCTTCAGGAGCAAGTGCTTTTGGTCTTTCTGTAACTCCCTTTTTAATACCGTTTAAGGCGGCTAAATTCATAGCCCTTGCTTCTTTGCCTGCTTCTGTTCGAAAGAATTTCTGCAGCATGGGATTCGCCAAAGGTCTTACTTTGTCTTCTGCTTTTATTCCTAATTCGGTTAACAATTCATTAATTAGTTTGGTTTTTTCAACATGCGCTGTAATTTTAGTACTGACCCCGTTTAGCATAATGTTTCCTGTTTTTATTGTTAATATTTTACAACCTAATAAAAACAGCACCAGGTTTAAAATTGTCTATGATAAATATAATGTTTTTACATTTTGTAATAATTTAAAACTGCAATTAGGGATTATTGAAAGACTATGGTTTTGTTTTATGTAGAAAGATAATTTATTATGTGTTTTCTATATGTAGAGACTTTTATTGTAAGAAAAATGTAATTAATATTTTGTATAAAAATTACATATAATTGCCTTGGTTTATTTAAATCCATAAAGACACAGTGCAATACGGTCTAGAGTCACGAGTGACTTTGCCGCCATACATGTAAAATATAAAATACTAACAGCAAAAAGCGCACCGAAAAGGCATAAGAAGCAGGACAGTAACCAGTGCCGCAAGCCTGGTAAAACTTAATACTGCTACCGTTAAACTCGGGCGAGTAATATACGCCGCTTGACTGAGCTGAGCCTGACCACGCTATGTACGGGTAGCAGTTGGTTTCTGCTGCACCCGCACAGCCGCCAGGGTGCCAATTGCACTGCACAGAGCCTGCAGAACCAGCGTCGCACAGCTGTAAGTATCTATACTACAGAATTTTATATGTTTTTATGTCAAAGTATTGAATTTGAACGTGAAAGTATTGTACTGCAAGTGTTTTAGAATACATCAATGTTTAAGAAATTCGTAAAGTAAATATTCTTGCATATTCAATGTTATAAATAATACTTAAATCCATGGACACAGCGCACCGAAAAGGCATAAGTAGAAACAAAGGCATTAGTATAGTTGAATCCGCCGCTTATCAACTGTCCTGCATAATAGTCGCTGCTGCTATACAGTCTACTGCTCCACATGTCGAACGGGTTGCAGTTGCCATTTACAGAGCCCGCACAGCCGCCTGTTTCGTTGCACCGCACAGAGGCTGCCGGCTGATAGTCGCACAGCCATTCAACTCTGGTTTTAGACAGAACATATGCTGCTTGTTATTATGATGTTTGTTGTCAAAATTCTAAAATGAGTTGAAATTTTGTCTTTAAAAATGGAGTTTTGCTTGCTATTTTAATCGCGGGTTTCAAAATACGTTATAACAGTACATAAATCCAAGGACACAGCGCACCGAAAAGGCAATAGTACTTGGACATCTGCCAGTGCCATCACAGGTTTCGTTATTAAAATGTGAATTGTTCATATGAAATGCCTGAAAATAGCCACTGTCGCGAGGTATGCCTGACCACATGTTATTTGGGTAGCAGTTGCCTGTCCACCCTGTATTAACAGCGGCGCCCGCACAGCCGCCCAGACCACTGCACTGCACAGAGCTTATCAGTCTCTATGCCGTAGATGCCAGCAAAGCATCTTTAGCTTGGTGTGTGAGCTATAACATTCGTAATGCCAACTAAACCTTATCTCGATTGTTATAGGTAGTCATTATGATTTTTAAGGCTATTATGAGCGAGCTTATAGAAAGTTACAGGTTTATCTATAAGGTTCTGCAAAGTTCTTTATATGGCTGCATTACAAGCTTGACTTTGTCAATTTTTTTAATGCGATAGTGGCCGTATATGTGCGAATGTTATAGTATTGTATTTAGGGGTATTTAATTATCGTAAATCCACATAGACACAGCGCACCGAAAAGGCGTTGGTGTCAAGATACATACCGGAGCCAATATTGCCTGTGTTAAGATACCCTCTGTCGTGGTAGCCGTCTGTTCCTGGAGTGTACAGCCAGAAAGTGTCCGGGTTGCAGTTGCTGTTTGCAGAGCCTGTACAGCCGCCACCCAGGTTGCCGCACCGCACAGAGCCTCCGCTGCTGCCATCGCACAGCTGTAACTTTAGTGCTGCGCATAGGTGTTTTGAGTATGCTTGACAACAAGTGAAATTAGATCTAGCCAAAGGCCTTAATGTTTTTATATACAGATAAAATTGTGAGTAATCTAATATTTAACCTATGAAAGTAATTCAAAACCAGGACACAGCGCACCGAAAAGGCAAGGGCACCGGGGCAGCCGCTCCCTGAAGCATAACAGTTGTCGTCTACTAGGCTTCCATTGTTCAAATATCCTGTGTGAAAGACAAAGCTTCCGTATGAGGGAGAAGAAGAGGCTGACCATATACTGCGCGGGTAGCAGTTGCCTGTCCATTCTGTATTAGCAGCAGCGCCCGCACAGCCGCCACCCTCAAGACACCGCACAGAGCCTGCTGCGTATTTGTCGCACAGCTGAGAAAGCTGTGGGTATTGAGCTAGCACAGTTATAGCATGCTTGTCAGGGTGTGTGCTATACTTGCTCTTTAGTATATAGAATCAATAAATCAAGAGTATAAGTCAGCAGGAGTCACAAAGAGATACATATAAGCCTGAGCTCTATGGTTATTTACATGGTAGAGTAGAGTGATTTTGGATTTGGAGACATAATCAAAACCAGGACACAGCGCACCGAAAAGGTATAGGTAGCAGGGCAGTAACCTGTACCGCAAGCTCCATACATATTGATAGCTCCATTGTTTAAGTTTGGAGCCCAGAACACGCTGCTAGACTGCGCACTGCCTGTCCATACATGGTTCGGGTAGCAGTTGCTATTTGCTGAGCCCGCACAGCCGCCACCCAGGTTGTCGCATCGCACAGAGCCTGCAGCTAATTTGTCGCACAGCTGTAAACCATATGGTTCTTACGCAGTTTGTTCCAGCATTGTAATTAAAGAGTCTTATTGCAACCCGATAACTGGTATTTTAATGTAGCTATGTATGGTTATTGTTTTGTCTGCTGATTTCCGTAATACACAAAGAGCTGCTTTGTTGTTATTTTAAATGGATTTTGTCATGGTGGCTGGTGTACGCGGATATTATTGTTTTTTTATGGTCTTGCTTTGGTTTTAAAATCATTTGTGTATTATTAAAACTAATATAGTATTATTTTGGTTGATATATAAAGTTGTGTGATTAAATGCAATCTTTTTATCTTTGGTTTTCCATAAAAGTATTTCAAAACCAGGACACAGCGCACCGAAAATGCAAGAGAAACTGGGCAGTAACCGGTACCGCAAGCACCATGCAAACTGACGCTTCCGCCATTCAGGTAAGGAGACCAATACACTCCGCTTGACTGTGCTGAGCTTGACCATGCAATGTTCGGGTAGCAGTTGTTAGCCCATTCTGTACCTACTGCGGCGCCCGCGCAGCCGCTCCATAATTCGCCGCACCGCACAGAGCCTACCAACTTTATGTGATACGCATTAGTGTGGATGCTACTATCTTGGGCCATTGTGGGTTTACAGCTTTTATTGACCTTCTGTTTCTTGTCTTGAATAAGACATGGTTGGAAGTCTGCACTATCTTTCTTTTTCTCTTCGGAGCACAATAATGGTTACTTTGGACTCAGAAGGCCGGTGCGTGGGCATAAAAGGTAAACAGCGCATAGCCTCTATCTGTCAAAATCTTGATGTTGTACGAACCAAATGTCTTTTGGAGGGTAAAATTGCCTCCCGTTTTATTGTAAAATTTGACATTCGACAATATACTGGGCAAAATGGCACAACTGCCTTTAAATTCCTCAGAGTGCTTTCTTTGGTTAACTTTTTATTTAAGCACTGTGTATGATTATGTTGTATGTAGCGCACATGGGCACAGAGTAGGGTGTCAGCTTTTCTAATGCAAGCCTCTGCTGAACATATAATCCATGGCTTTCAACAACTATAGCCGCAATTTTTGCGTATTTTGCTATGTTGAAAACTATATTCAAAACCAGGACACAGCGCACCGAAAAGCCACGACTCGCAGGACAAAAACCACTATTGCAAGCCCCTGTAGTGTTGATACTGCCGCCATTTAAGTTTGGAACAGCATATGTATCTGAACTTGTGGTACCTGTCCACACGTGGTTTGGGTAGCAGGTAGGGTCTGCAGCGCCCGCACAGCCACCACCCAGATTTCCGCACCGCACAGAGCCTGCAGCATTGATGTCGCACAGCTGGACTGATGGAGAGTTGCCATATGCAATAAACAATATGCAGGTTCTGTCAGTACATATAGTGAATATCTATGTGACAATGTAGTATGTATAAATCCAGGGACACAGCGCACCGAAAAGGCATAGGTAAAGGCGTACTGGTTCGAGTTAAAGCCTCCACTATTTAGGTATCTGTCGTAATAGACGCTGCCTGACTGTATACTGCCTGTCCACACGTGGTTTGGGTTGCAGCCGTCATTGTTAGAGCCCGCACAGCCGCCATCCCGCCATAAGCACTGCACAGAGCCATAGCCTGCATTGTTGTCGCACAGCTGTAAACAGCTTAAGGGAAGCTAACAGGTGATATAAGCAGGAACAGGTGCAGTAGTCGACTCGACTTGCTGAAATAAATAAGGCAAAAAGTATGTGTATCTAACGAGTACAAGACCTGTATAACCATCCAATGCTTCAAGAGCTGTAAGTAGGAACTTCTAATAAGGATAAAGTTATAGGAAACCCATCATAACTTCTAGTCAAGGCCAAGGGCGCAGTCAATAGGGTGCCACAGTCAACAATGAAGGGCTGGCGTCCCACTAAGAATCGCGGGTAAACGGCGCACCGAAAAGGCGTAGGTGCCAGAACGAGAGTGCGAAAGTAGTCTGCCACTCATAACATAGAAGTCATAATAAAGGCTACTGTTAGTAGGGGTGCCTGACCAAAAATATGCAGGAAAACAACCACTGCCCTCTACTGCACCCGCACAGCTGCCATTTTGTGGGGAGCTATGAGAGAGTCGCAGCAATATAGTAATACGTAGCAGGTAAGCACGCTACAGGGCTAAGACAAGACCAAAAGACACAGCGCACCGAAATGGCCTGGGTAGAGATGTGTCCACCGGCGCCATTGTACTCGTAAAAACTCCCAGCTGCAAGCTCTGGAGACCAGTGGTGAGTACTGCTTGTCTCCTTTGCTGACCATACAATGTACGGGAAGCAGCCGCCATTGTTGGAGCCCGCACAGCCGCCAACCAGTGTGAGGCAACGTATGGAGTACTGTGCAAATAACTTTGCTCTTTATTCTTTATAAATAACACGGGTAAAAAGAACTTGCAGAGATGCATACCTTGGTGCTATGGTAACCGCAGTAAGCAGTCTGTAGTAATACCCAGAGAAGCTTTACCTTATAAAGGACGAAATACTAATGTAGACACCCAGAAACATATAAAAAAAGCCTACGCCACCAAGTAACGAGGAAAGCCACCTGAGCGACAGGTAAGGATAAAATCTAGCTGACAAAAACAGATAAATTCAAAACCTGCAGACACAGCGCACCGAAAACGTTAAGGTATCTGGACAGTAGCCTGTGCCGCAGGCTGTCGTAAAACTAAGCCCCCCGACAAGAAGCTCTGGAGACCAGTATACTCTGCTAGACTGAGCTGAGCCTGACCACACAATGTATGGGTAGCAGTAGCCATTGTTAGAGCCTGCACAGCCTATGAGGTAGCACTGCACAGGAAAAACAGCCGTGACGCTTAAAATATCTAACCTTGCTCCCTCTGTAGCGTACTACAGTATGACATAAAATCAGACCATGTATGATTTTTCTGACTGGCCTCTGGTAACAGGGCTCAAATTAGTGTAAAACTCATAGCAATTTCCTGCATACAATGAAATGCATATTCTGAAGCTGGGTAAATATGCGCTGAACAAACATGAGAGGCTGGTGGAAAAATCCAAAACCAGAGTGCAGCGCACCGAAAAGGCAAGGGTAGAGGCGTTCTGGTTCAGATTGAATGAACCACTGTTCAAGTTTCTGTCATAGTAAGTACTGCCGGACTGCACACTGCCTGACCATACATTGTTAGCGTGACACCAGCTGTTAGTCGCCCCAGCACAGCCATTACTTGATGGAGCGCACCACACAGAGCCATAGCCTGAATAGTAGTCGCACAGCTGTAAGTACTGTGGTGCCTCGTGCTACCAAGCTGCCATACCTAGACTACTAACTCTTCGACAGCTATAAAACCTCTAACTATTGTACTATACTGTCTCCTTGCTGTATGCCACGTATAAGAATATGTATGGGCAAATGCCAGCGCCAAGTGTATTGTATTAAGTATCTGCTCTTTCTACCAAAAACCATCTTTCAACGTACAAATACCAGTATCAATGCACTGCGTCTATATAAAATAATAAAGGTAAAAATATATGGTTTGATAATAATAAACGCTAT
>CATJOM010000081.1 GCA_949741915.1 uncultured Candidatus Melainabacteria bacterium
GAAAACTAAATAGATTTGGCGCGTTAGCTCAGTTGGTAGAGCAGGGGACTGAAAATCCCCGTGTCCTTGGTTCGATTCCGAGACGCGCCAAATTTTTTGATATTATGAGGTATTTCCTCATGTCCATTCTGTGTCCACTTTGCAGTTTGAATTAAATCCTAATTATATGAATTAAGAACTTCAATTACAGCCTTTTTCCTATTTATTTATGTGTGGATATATTTTTGCATAGTAAGTATTGAACAAAGCTTCATTTTCTCAAAGTAACCGCTTCACTATTGCCATCTCAGAAAACTTGACACTTAGTCAACTTTTCTTCGGCAGAATGAGACGCACCAATTTTTTACTTATTATTGCTGCGTTTCAGCGGTCAGCTGGAAATCAAAAATTCAAGTTAAATTTTGTGGGTAAATTGTGGGTAATTTTCGTTTTGAACAAAATACTACTTATGTGAACTAAGCATCTGAATTACTTCAAGTTTTCGCTTAGGTGCAGGGTGTATATATCCTCGAGCGGTGGTTATGAAGCTGTGCGCCATAAGCTCCTGTATTGTCCAAATATCCACTCATCTTTCCGCAAGCCTCTAATTAGCTAATACCTGAAATGCAAAACTAAAATCCTACCCAGATAATGCTGAATGGGGTTTATTTGAGACTTTTGAAATGTAATCAATTAGCCTGTGTTGCCGAATATGTTTAAGTTTTAGCGGTTTAATACGAATTGACTGAAATTACTCAAAAGGGTCTTTTATTACTCTTTTTGTCCCTCAAAAATCCAATCCAAATATAAACAAACCCCTAAAGTTCAAACATACTCTATATTCTGGCATTGGTCAAACTAGGACAAAAAAGTCCTATTTGAAGTACCAATTTTAAACTCGGAACAAAGCTGGAAGTGTTTAATACGTTTGAATAGCAGTAAAATCAATCACAAAAATACATTACAAAATAATTAAATTCTACTCCAAAATCTATCGCTTTTAGTCAAGTCTAAGAATAATTATTCACTCCATTCAATAATCTTTTTATTATAAAAAGAATCTAAATCTACATTATTGGTAACAATAAAACCTACACTATATCGTGCTCTTGTTATAGCAATATAGAGCTTTTCTTTTGCTTTCTCGGGAATGCTGCCATATTTAAGAAAATTCATAATTTTTTCTGTTGGCTTTATTAAAACCCTATCGAAAGTCAATCCTTTTGATATTGCAAAATTCTTTGTTTTTATACCAGTTTCTAAATCATTACATGAATTTTTGCCATATACCAAAACAACTGGCTTATATCGATTTAAATATTTTTTTAAATTTTCATTTTTTACATAAAATAATCCATCATGTTCTGTTATAATTTTATTTTTAGATATGGATTTTGGCAACTCTGGATATAAAGAATCTGCGATATCACAAATATGTTGATTACATCGCCAAGTATTATTCAAATAGTTTAATTTTGCGAGTTTTTTATTTTCTAAAAACTTAAACCATTCTATAATGTTTTAAGCATATTTTCTATTTTTCTTTGAATAATGCGTATCAAAAGTATTTTGTCTTTTATCGGCAACAATAATAGTTTTTATATTTTTAGACTTCAATATTAAATTCATTATCTCGAAATCATATCCAGCAAAATCTTGAGCCTCATCTACGAAAACATAGTCGTAGCATTCTTCAATTCGCTGAAGCATTTTACCTTTTACCATTTTATGGCAATCATCAGCAAATTCAGATATTTTGCAAGAATAAATTCTACCATTTGAAGTTAAATAATATCGCTGAATGTTATTACTTTTCTTTATTGTGTAATAATATTTACCACTACTACTTACCTTTAAATGCGGATCTTTATTTGTAAAACAAACTTGATAAATTCTATTTTCAAACCCCATAAGATTTTGGTATGGTCTTATACAATTTTTAAGCAGAAATGTTTCCCAAGTTGTAATTTCGACGTTTTTAGGAACGTAGCCATTTAATTCAACAAATTTATTTTTAATTTCCTGAGCATTATTTCTTGTATAAGTTGTTATTAAAATTTTTTTATCTGCATTGTTTAATGCAACTTTTACTAAACAAGTTGTTTTACCAGAACCTGCTGTTGAGTGTATTAAAATATTATTTTTTAATGGCATCTTTTATATACTGTGGAAAATCGACAGCTCCTTTTTCTGCATCAAAAATAGTTAATGCAACTTTTGTTTTGTTGTTTTTTGATATAAAAAATTTTTTAAATTGTTCTTCTGTATCGTTAGTTGGTCTTGTAAACAGCACCTTTAGTTTATCATATCCATTTGCTGCATACATATTTGGCTCTAAAGTATTAAGATTTGTATCTGTTGAAAAACATATTTTTATGTTTTCCTCATTTAAATACTCACAATATTTTTCTTTTAGTTTTTCTATATCACTATCATTATCTGTGACCACAACCGTATTAAGTTTTAACGCTTTTGCGATTTCAAGAAATCTTTTAAATGCTAAAGATGAGACAGCTATTACGTCCGTACCTTCTTCTATTGGCAACTTATCGTATGTATCATAATATGCTTTTTGGACAATTAATTCATCAGATGGCCCTTCTACCAAAATACTTTTAGTTGCAAGTATCATACGCAAAGTATCATAACCAGACAATTTTTTAAAATATTTATATGTGTCTGGGGATAAATCACCAATTTTAAAACTTTCATTCTTGTTTAATAGAATTAATTTATCAATACCGGTTTTATTTGCGACAAAAGAACTGTGAGTGCTAATTAGCAATTGTTTGCCGGTACATGCTTTGGAAATAACACTTACCAATTTATTTAAATTTGAAAAAGATAAACTTGTTTCAGGTTCTTCAATCATAATTATATCTGATTGTTCAAGCTTTTCTTTTAATGCCAATTTTATTTTTACAGAATTTTGTTCACCTTTACCAATAAATTTAAAAGGTATATTATCAAAATATAATGATAATATAGAATCCCAAGAATTTTTCGCAGATATATCAATTGAAATTTGAACATTTTTATCAGATATGGAAGTTCCTGTACTTTTAAACTCATCATTAATGTTTTTAATTTTTTCATCGCTTGTAAATTCTTCTTTTAATTGTCGATATTTTAGTGCAAGTAATGATTTTTGAGTATCATCTAAATAATTCCCAACTAGTTCTGATATATATTTATCGGGGCCTTGTATATATCGATGTTCAATATTACCGATTAAATGTGATTTTACAGGTAATTCTAAAAATCTAAATGGATTACTTGCAAAACTATACCATTCAACTTTATAATATTCTATTGGTATTTCTTTAACTTTTTCCGGTTCAATTATATATTTTTCGTACTCTTTTTGAAAATCACTGTCATAACATATTCTTAAAGAGACACCCGCACAATCTTCTTTTAATGAATTTATGCTTCCCTTAAAATCTCCGCTAATATCGTCAGTAAAGTATATCTCAATAAGTATTTCAGGCAGTTTTGCGGTTTTTGCATTCTCTTTCAATTCCTTCAAGTATAAATCCCTTGCATTTAAATTAAAAAGATATGGTGTAAGTTCTTGTGCAATCATTCTACCATTGAGTTTTTGAGTAAGTCCAAGATTTATAGCCTCAAAAAGAGTTGTTTTACCGGCCTCATTATTTCCAACTATTATGTTAATATCATGGTTTAGTTCAAGACTGAAATTCTCAAATTGTTTATAATTTTTTATTATAATTTTTTTATCATAATTCCTCTTTAATTATTTCTATTGCATACATTGGAATATCTATAAGACTATTTATTTTCTTATAATCTGCCATTGATGTTCTTATAGCATAATTCGGCTTGAATTTTTCCATATAAACTTTTAAACTTTTTGCTTGTAAGTTTGTCTCAGCCTTTACCTCAACAGGAACAACACTTGACTTGATTTGAATAACAAAATCTATTTCAGCTCTGCTTGTTTCATTTGACCAATAAAATATCAGTAAATCTTTAATTGTCTTAAACTGTTGCAAAACGTACTGTTCGGCTATAGCACCCTTAAATTCTTCAAATATACGGTTACCGTCAATAATAGTTTCTGCTTCCAAGTGAGTCATTGCACCCAATAAACCAACATCTAATATAAACAATTTAAAAGCACTAAAATCTTCATATGCCATAATAGGTAAATCCGGTTTTGTAATTTTATTTACTCTATAAATTAAACCACTATTAATTAACCAAGATAAAGCTGCTTCAAAATCTCTTGCTCGAGCACCTTCTTTTACCGCACCATATATGAACTTTTTGTTTTCTTTGCTTAATTGCGCAGGAATAGATTTCCACAATAGTCGAATTTTTGCAACAGTGTTGGCTGGAATATGTTTTGTAAAATCTTCTTCGTATGCAGAAAGAATTTCTTTTTGTATTTCTCTGACACTCTCAAAGTCTTTATTCTCAATAAAATCCTTTACAACTTCAGGCATTCCACCAACATAACAATATTGTTTTAAGAGCTTCTGATATTTGTTATTGAATAATTTTATTGTTTTAAAATCTTTTTTGCGCAAAAGTTCAACAAACCTTTCTTCATTCATTGCCAATAAAAATTCTTCAAAACTTAAAGGATAAAGATTCATAAATGAAACTTTGCCAACAGGAAAACCTGTTCCTTCATGACATGCTACTCCTAACAAACTTCCTGCGACTATTATATCGTATTGTGGAGCATTTTCTCTAAAGTATTTAAGTGAAGTCAAAGCTCTTGGACATTCTTGAATTTCATCAAGAATTATCAAGGTATCTTCTGGATTAATCTTAATCTTTGATGATAGACCAATATCCATAATTAAACGGTCGGTATCATAATCTGTATCAAAAATTTCTTTGCTTTTCGCATCAATATCAAAGTTAATATATGCAACCTGCCTATAATACTTTTTGCCAAACTCCTGCATTAGCCAAGTTTTTCCGACTTGTCTTGCTCCTTGTATAACTAAGGGCTTATGATTCTCCTTATTCTTCCAAGCAATTAATTGCTCTAGTGCATATCTTTGCATGCCAAATCCTCATTTTAATATAAATATTCTAGCACAAAATGCACATTTTTTACACCACTTTTAATGTAAAATTGCACATTTTTTACACGACTTCTTTATTTAATCTGCACATTTTTAACAAAACCTCAAATCATCAAACATGTAATTAGTTAACTCAAGTTCTTGTTTTATCTTATAAAAATCTTTTCTAATCTTGCGTTTTAGAAATTTCTTTTCTTGTTCACCACCTGTTAAAATGGTGTTCAAAGGCTGTTTTAATGTAATCATATTTTGAATAATTGGTGTTAGATATGGATATTTTTTGTTTGTTATCTTAAATAGTTGTGCAAGTTGTTCGGCTGTTAAA
>CATJOM010000082.1 GCA_949741915.1 uncultured Candidatus Melainabacteria bacterium
ACCAAGCTCATATGGGGTATTAGCAGAAGTTTCCCTCTGTTGTCCCCCACCCTAAGGCAGATTTCCTATGTTGTACTCACCCGTCCGCCACTTTCCACAAGAGCAAGCTCTTGCTTCTCGTTCGACTTGCATGTATGAGGCACACCGCCAGCGTTCGTCCTGAGCCAGGATCAAACTCTCCGTTGTCAGAAATTTATGTCTGACACTTCAGAAAGAAGTGATTGACTCAAAATAAAGTTGTCCGTTGTTTTTAAAAAAATCAACAGGTATTTGTCGTTTGTAAATAATGTGTTATTCTATTTTCAATGTTCAAGGTTAAATTTTCACTCTAGAATAGTCCAGCCTAAACTGTTTCTTGATTCCTGAACCATTCCTCACTGAATCCTTGGCGCTTGTTTGAACTCACACCGTAATCAGTATCTTATCATTTCAATTTTAATTGTCAAGCGATTTTTTAAAAAACTTTTTTAAATTTTTTAATAAGTTGTATCAGCCAAGAAGATTAAATCTTCTAATCACTTAACGATTGCTTGTTAATGTTTCTTATTGAGAATGTACTTTCTAGTCCGGTTGGCGAATTGTTTTTTATTTCAACCGCCTTTATGATGTTAACACTTCAATTTTTTTTGTCAAGAGGTTTTTTAAAATTTATTTTTTTGGTTTCTTGAGCTTTGATTTAGTTTTGAATGTGCATCGCTTCCGTAACTATTAATGTAAATCAAACAAAAATAATTTCAAGTCTTTTTTCAATAAAAAATCTTTTTTTCTTTACAAAACTTAAAATTAATTGCCTCAAACTCAATAAAATCGCTTTTATTAGATAAAAGAAGCGAATTACACAAAAATGTTCCTGAAATTAATCAAAAACTTCTTCAACCCCAGAATTAACTGTTTTCAAGTTTTCAATAATCACATAATCCTTTTGCAACTTTTTTTTAACATTGGCATCCAAAAATCTTTCCTTAGCAAAAAAAACTGGTCCAGAGCCTGACATCTGGAAACCAAGGGAATTTAAAAATCTTAATTCTTCATAATAAGGAAGAAGCGCAAATTCTAAATCATTATTAAGTTTTGAGATTTCATCCCCCAATTCATCAAACCTTTGATAGGCTTCTTTGGCTGAAATCTTTAAATTTAATGGCTTAATTAAGGTAATTGGCATGCTTTGAAACTCTGTATCAATAAGAATCTCGCCCCTGCCCTTGCAAAGTTTTGTACCACCTACCATACAAAAATTTAAATCAGAACCTAATTTTGAAAGCATAGAATCTATTTGTGAATCTCCATACGGATTTCCAAATATTTTATTCAAACCATAAATAACACCGCATGCATCAGTAGAGCCTCCAGCAAGTCCTGCACAAACAGGAATATTCTTCTCAATATAGATATTAATCATGCTGCAAAAATTTTGCCCTGGAGGAAGATTTTGGAAAGACAAATTTTGCAAAAATAATTCGCAAGCTTTATATGCAATATTTGAAGAATTATTGGGAATTTCAGACGAATTTGATGATACTTTTATTTTAAATCCGTATCCTTCTAGACCATGCCCACAATTTTTACAAGCCATGCTATCGTATCTATCATCCGCTTTGGCCATAGCATGCATATCTCTATATAAACAATTTTTAATAATTTCAATATCAATAAAATCATATAAATTAATTGCAGCCATAACACTTTCTATGGGATGAAAGCCATCAGAACGTTTTTTTTGTACCTTTAAGGTTAAATTTATCTTTGCTGGAGCCTTAACTCTTATCTTGCTTATTTTTGCATTTGTCATACTGGCACTTTCCCCCCTATATCACTATTGAAAGCAACTGTTAAGATAATGGTATCATAGTTAGAACAAACCTCATTAAACCCAAATGCTGCTGCTATTATTTTCGCATTACATCTTGCATATTTATAGTATATTTTGCTGTCTATTAGTATATCCATACTTATACATGCCCCATAAACACAGCCAAGAAATTATATTGCAATAAAATTCTTGTTCAAAGCACTTAACAGAAAGACTAACATTTCTCTTTCTTGAAAACCCTTGAAAAAGTTTTCTTAAACCATTACACCTTATACGACTTCTGGTTACACCATTTAATGAACAGACCATGCTTCCCTTTTTAAGCTTCACAATTCTCTCATTTATTTGAGCTTTAATCATGCCAGCAAATGATAAATTATTTTTAACAACTTTGCTTTCATTATATAAAGACTTAATTATAAATCTGCCATCTAGCTTCAAAAGCTTGCAATCATTCATTTTTACCTGCCTCATACAAGGCTTTTGATAATTTGCAAAAATCATTAATTGATAGTTTTTCACCCCTTATTTGAACATCAAAGCCAGCCGCCATCAAGGCTTTTTCTACATTCATGAACCCTGCATTGAACAATGAATTTTTAATATTTTTTCGCCTTGATAAAAAGCATGCCTTTATTGTCCTTTTTAGATAAGGTGTAATTTCACATTTTGGGACATCATTTATTCTTATCTTAACAATTGCACTATCAACCTTTGGCGATGGATAAAAACTTCTAGCACCAACCTTCATAACAATTGAAGAATCAGCCCAAAAATTAGAAAGAATGGAGAGCATGCCATATTCTTTATTTGGCGACTCCTGATTTGCAACAAGCCTTTTTGCCACCTCATACTGCACCATAAGAATAATCTCAGATATCATTCCTCTATTTTCATTATTAATTTCATCAATTTCACCCAACAGGTGAGCAATGATTGGAGATGTTATATAATATGGAATATTTGCTACAACTTTGACCTTTATACCCTTTTCATATTCATCCTTAAAAATTTCCTTTAAATTTACCTTTAAAATATCATTATGGATTAAAGAAAAATTATCATGCCCTGATAAATTCTTCTCTAAAATTTTAATTGCATCATCATCTAATTCAACAGCAACTACTTTTTTTGTCCTTTGTACAAGTTTTTCTGTTACAAAACCAAGACCTGGACCTATTTCAAGAATAGTATCGTCATTGCTTAAATTTGATAAAATTTTTTCAATAACATCAGGGTTTATAAGGAAATTCTGTCCCAGGCGCTTTTTTGCCCTGAATTTTTTCGCCCTTAAGATATAAACATTTTTTTGCAAATCCATAAAGACATTATAACAAAATAATGGCAAAAATAATCTTTTTTGCACGTTATAAAGATACAAAGGTAATATCTTATAAGCTAAATGTTTAAAATGTGGTTTATGGTAATATACAAATTATGCAAAATACATTAAATTCAGAAATTAACAAAATATTAAACCTGCCAACAACAAGGGCTGAGATTGTAGAATATTATCAAAGCAATTGCAAAAAAGATACCTTAAAAACAGGTCTTGAATATGAACGTGTATCATTAGATTCAAGGACTTATGAAACTGCAAAATATAATTTGCTTGCAGAGATTATAAAAAATTTCGCCCTGATGAACGAATGGGAATTGGTTTTTACATCAAATATTATAACAGGCGCAACAGATGGCTCAAACTCAATATCATTAGAGCCTGGCGGTCAGTTTGAAATAAGCATAGAACCAAAAAATGCACTTAATGATATATATGAAAGCCTTAATCATTTTACAAGACAAATTGATAAATTAGCAGAATATTATAACATCACTTTTCTGCCATACGGCATAAACCCGAAAAATACATACCCTGATATCGAAATTGTAAAAAAGCAAAGATATGAAATAATGGCAGCCTACCTTCCAAAGATAGGAAAACTTGCACCCGTTATGATGAGAGAAACAGCAGGTGTTCAGGCAAACTATGACTACATTTCAGAAGATGATGCCGCTATGAAGTTAAAAACCGCAGCATTTATTAGCCCATTCGCAACAGGTTTTTATGCAAACAGCCCCATCAGAGGCGGAAATTTAACAAAGTACAAAAGTTTTAGAGCTCTTGCCTGGAAATATACAGGGGTTGACAGATGCGGCCTTTTTTATCAAAACCTTATAAATTCAAGAATGGGACAAGGTTTTGAAGATTATATCGACGCCATTTTAGATGTTCCTATGCTCTACATTGAAAGAAATAACGAGCTTATTGAAATCAATGGCAAAATAACATTTAGGGAATTTATGAAAAAGGGTTTTATGGAATATTATGCCACCCTTGAAGATTATATTCTACACTCAAGCCTCACATTCCCGGATATCAGATTAAAAAAATGTATAGAAATAAGAAACCATGACAGCCAGAATAACCTTGGTGCCATAAGTATTTGCGCTCTTTATAAGGGCATATTATATTCAAAAAATGCAATGTATGATACATTAGAATTCCTAAAACCCCTAAACCATGAAGATTTAGAAAACTTTGGCACAAAAAGCGCAAGATACGGCCTTGATTATATGGTAGATAAACTAAAAATGACAGCAGCAGATGTTACAAAGCACATATTTGAAATTTCAAGAAAACATTTGCAAACTAAAGAAAAAGAATATCTTGATAAACCCCTTTGGCTTTTAAATAATAAAAAATGCGCTGCAGATTTACTGTTAGAAAAAGGCATAAAAGATACAGCCTCCCTTGTAGAGTATTTGAAGTTATAAATCATCAAACTGTATAATCCTTGAGCATAGTTTATCTGCTTTGCAATGCAAAAGTTTTACTATGGGATAAATTCGTGCTATCTCTTCTATGTCTTGATGATATTTCAGCAATTACTGATGCTATATACAACACATCCTCCGATAATTCAAAAGTGCTGTCATTTTACATATTTTACACCTTAAATAGTCCAAATTGTCCGATTTACAAAACAATAATATTACCATTAAAATTAAACTATGGCAAACAATTTTGACAATATAAAAGAAAAAATTCAAAAAAATATAAAAAGCTACAGGCAACAAAAAGGCTTAACTCAGGTACAATTAAGCATAAACAGCGGTGCAACTGAAGATTATATCTACAGAATAGAAAAAGGCAAAAGAACCCCCAGCATTGAAAGACTATTCAATATAGCAAGCGCCTTGAATGTAGATATTATTGATTTGTTAAAATAAAAACCACAATATCAGCATGTACCAAAACACAGCCATACTATGGCACAATAAATCATAATTACCAATTTTTAAACTATGTTTATTTAAGTATTTAACTCAAATAATAACTGCAAAAACTCCTAAATTTTTGCATCATAACAAAATATATATTAGCTGCAGCCCTGTGATAATTAAAATAAAATAATCAGACAAAAAACTTTAAGAAATTGTAAAGAAACAGCATGGAAATTTTTGTTTGATAAAATTTAACTTATGGCAAATATTCTTGTAATCTCAAAAAATGATAATATTTTAAAAGAAACCCTGCATCTGTTCAGCCTGCATGGCTTTTTTAATACGCCATATTTTTATGATAATGACGAAAATGCTATTAATTTTATAAAAGAAAATAATTTTGACACAATATTAATTGATGATGAGATAAATTCACACCCAATCCTTGTGAGGCAAATAAAAAATATTGACCTTGAAAAAAATATATTCACAGCTCTTTTATATACCCCTGAAAAAATTGCTGCTGCAGATGAGGATTTTACAGGCTTTATTGATGCGTTTTTTCAAAAACCATTACAAAAGAATATTCTAATTCCAACAATCAATTCATGCCTGAAAGTCCAAAAAATCATAGAGAAATTCAGACAGGATAACAAAGAATTAAACAAAAGCCTTTACCAGCTTGATGTTTTATACAACACAAGCTTTATGCTCTCAGGAAACCTCGATAAAGAAAAGCTTTACGAAATCATGTTCGAAGCACTTGAAAAAACTCTTAGTTTTGATATGGCATGCGCCCTTATTCACACAAATAATTCAAAGAAAAATGAAGATAAATTAATAATCCATTCTCTAAAAAAACCTGATATTACACTATTAGATGCGATAAAGCAACAAATAATTTCCCTTTCAAAAGAAAATAACACTCAGAATTCACAAAAAGATTTTTCAAACCTGATAACAGAAGAATACATAAAACCCTCGTACGACAACCAAAAATATGACATAAAATTTTTAAACAGTGACAAATTAACTGCCCCAATAAGCGTAAAAGACGAAAATTTTGGTACACTCCTAATCTATAGAAACAAACCCTTCCAAAAAGAAGATGTTGTCTGTTTTCAATCTATTGTACACCAGGTCTCCTCTCCACTGAGGGCAATAACCCTCTACAATGAAATTAAAAATACAAATATGGAACTAAAAAAACTTGAAAGAATAAAGTCAGAATTTGTCTCCATTGTTTCACACGAATTAAGAACACCCCTAACCCCTATAAATAATTCTCTAGATATTGTGCTTTCAGAAAATATCAGTGATGCAGCCAAAAATTTTACAAATATGGCAAAAAGAAATGTCGCAAGGCTTAGTCATATGATTGAAGATTTGCTTGACCTCTCGCGCATAGAAACAGGCAAATTTGTATTCAAATATAATAAATACAATATCAAAACCTCATTTGATTTCTTGTTAAAAACTTTTAAAGACCAGGCTCAAAATAAAAATATAGATTTTAAAATAAGCCTTGAAAATTCCCTCCCTGATATCTATGCAGATTCAGGCAAAATCGAACAAATATTAACAAACTTAACTGCAAATGCACTTAAGTTTACCCCAAATGATGGCAGCGTAGAAATACATGCTAAAACAATTTCTATAAATGATGTAGATAAAAATTCTCTCATAAGTCCAATAAACAGCATCATATTAGATAAAGATAATAAATATATAAATATTTCAATAAAAGACACAGGAATAGGCATAAAAGAAGAGGATATCCCTAAAATCTTTGATAAGTTCTCACAAATTGAAAATTCACTGACAAGAAACGCAGGTGGCATAGGCCTTGGCCTTACAATTACAAAACACTTTGTAGATGCACATCTTGGCGCTATTTGGGTAGAAAGCAAAGAAAATAATGGCTCAGATTTTAATGTCATAATACCAGTCTTTTCAGAATCAAAAGTCTTTGAAACAGACCTTGCTGCCGCAAAAAAAATTAATAACTCAACCCATCTTTTAACAATAAAATCTTACAATGAAACCAAGTGTATAAACTTAATATCCCGCTTGAAGAATGAAAACATTATAAAAACCTTGAAAAATTCAAAAGAAATAAGTTTTCAAGACAATAAAACCTATACCTATAAAACATATTTTTCAAATATGCAAAAAAGCGCGTTTGATTTTATGACAAATCAAATTGAAAAACTTATTAATAGCCCAGAATACACCGCCTGTGGTATAGTATTAGAAAAAGCTGTTTTCAATAAAGAACAGGATGATGATTATTCAATTTAAAAAATAAACAATTGATATTGCCTGAAATCTTTTAAAACACCAAGGAGAAGGTATGACAAAAATTTTAATAGTTGATGATGAAAAAGATATAGTTGAAACCATGGCTTTTATGCTTAAATCTAAAGGCTTTGAAACCATATTTGCATATGATGGTGAAGAAGGCTTGAAGCTTGCAAAAGAAGAGCATCCTGATTTAATCATCCTTGATGTCATGATGCCGAAAATCAACGGCTATAAGATTTGCCGCCTTTTAAAATATGATGCAAAATACAAAAACATCCCGATAATCATGGTAACAGCAAGAAGTCAGGAAAATGACAAACTAATAGGTGAAGAAACTGGAGCAGATGAATATATAACAAAACCCTTTGAATTCACTGATATACTTGAAGTCATAAACAAATACACAAAATAATCTAATTTTTACGGAAAACAAAATGGATTTAGTGACAAATAAAACCATAGATAAATTAAAGTATGACCTGGTAAGAAACAATATAATAACATTTGAAGACATTGAAAAAGCCCAGGAGATGGCCAGTGTTCAAAAAATAAACCTTGGCCAGGTTTTAATAAACACATCAATGATTTCAGAGCATGATTTATTAAAATTTCTTGAAGAAAAACTTCACATTCCATATGTTGATTTAGACGATTATGAAATCGATAAAAAATGCCTGAGCTACATAAGCTATAATGAAGCAGCAGCATATAAAATCCTTCCCCTGTTTGAAATTGAGGACATTTTAACAATTGCAATGTCCGATCCTTTAGATTTATTTGCAATTGATAAAATCATAGAAAGGACAGGAAAAACAATCGAGCCTGTTTTAGGCTCTGAAAAAAGCATCCTAAGAAAAATTGGCGAATACTATGACCTGCAAGGAAAAGTTCAAGACATTGAAACAAAGGCAGATCCTGATTTTAAATGGCAAGATGAACTGCATTCTGATGAGCTTGATGAAGAGCATCTGCAAAGTTTATTTAGGGCGATACTAAAACATGCTATAAAAGAAAATGTCCACGAATTATTTTTTGAAAATAACGATGAGGGGCTTTCTGTAAACTTTAAAAAAATGGGTGAAAACGAGCTCACAGGCTCCATCCCTACTCTTCTTATAATCCCCTTTATTCAAATGTTAAAAAACCTTTGTGCGCTTGACCCTACAGTATCAGAAGTTCCCCAGCTTGGAAGGCTGAATTTCAATGTAGATTCAACCACTCTCACAGCAAGTATTTCAGCTTTCCCAACAATAAATGGCGAAAGAATTTTACTGAAAATATACCACCCCCCAAAAAATATAGACAAATTAATCACCGACAAAGAAACTATGGCTAAATTAAAAACCCTAATGAATACCCCAGGCATAATCCTTGTTTCAGGCGGCGCTTTGAGTGGTAAAACCCATCTTGTCTATTCAATCTTAAATAGCCTAACGCCCGAAAACACCGTGGCTATGACTCTTGAATCCATTGCAAAATATAAACTTCAAACCACCCTACAGTGCGAATTAAACGAAAGTGTAGGCTTTAATATGGATAAAGCTATGCGCTTCATTGAATTTCAATCCCCTGATATAATCTATTTTGAAGGTATTGCAACCAAGGAAGGGCTTGACTTCTTGACCTCTCTAGGCCTTAAAAACAAAACCCTAATCACGGAATTTTTAGCAGATAATATGGAAGATTTAAGAAGAAAATTCGACAGAAGCGAATTTTCAATGTTTAAATCACTTATAACTTGCCTTATCTTCATTCATAACGAGCACAGCATTGAGCTTTTCGATAAATCTGCCCTTGAAAAATATTTGCTCTAGCACTAAAAACAAACCTGGATAAAACCTTATAAGGATATTTTTACATAATGTTTACAAAACTTATCCTAAAACCATGCCCTTAATGTAAACAAAAGTTCATAAAAATTTCTGCCCGCAAAACAAAATTCTATTTCAAATTGTAAAAAATCTGCTGCTAATCTTTTTTTAACATCACATTAAATCAATCATTCTGCTTATTCTTAACAATTTTTCAAGCTCGCAAGCATCAAGCTTGTGATTGATTATTTTTTTAATGCTGCTTGTATTATCTTGCGTTTGGGGCAATAAGAGCTCCACGGGCGATATATTAAATTCACTGCAAATTTTATCTATTGTATCTCCTGTGGGCAGATATTTGTTGTGCTCAATATTTCGATACCCCTGAACACTCATGTTTATTTTTTCTGCAAATTGTTCCTGTGTAAGTTGACAATTTGCTCTTAACCTTTTTATTCCGCCTGTAATTAATTTTTGATAGCACATACTAATATATATACTTATTTTTTTTCAAAATTTAACTAACCATGTAGACAACTTTGTACTATATATGATATAGTATAGACAAATTTAAAAAGGAGCAGCTAATGTATGGATAAATAAAAAAACAAATTCATCGCTCTGCGCAATCCATAATTAACTCAAAAAAGCCGTGTTTCTTTCTTGCTTGGTTGTTCGCGCTTAACAAGCGCAGCATAAACTCATCGTTTCTGCCGTGCCTGTTAAAAGCGAGGAGAAAGAAAAAAAATAAACAAGTCATAATTTAACGAAATTAATCAAAAACAAATAAAAATATAGGAAACAAATAAATGATTAAAAAAATGTTTAAAGCTTCTGCTTTTTCCCTCGTTGAAATGCTTATGGCATTACTTGCTGCATCGCTATTGATGGCAGCCCTTGCTCCTGTTATGACAAAAAAATTTAAAGAAAATGTACACATAAACGCAACAGGCATAAGCAACGCTTCAAACTTTAGAATCTTCCAATATGAAGATTGCGAAGCAAAAGCTGATAATACAGCTGTTTGCAAATTCAAAGTGCCCCAAAACATACATATGATTGACATCTACCTGCAAGGTGCAGGTGGTGGGGGTGCAGGTGCAACATCAGGTGTTAATGAAACCTGCACTGTAAATACGCAAACCGGTAACACAAGTGCAAACAAAACCATCTGCCAAACAACGGAGCTTGTTAAAAATCAATACGATCCAGCAAGTTATTCAAGCTGGAATGAAGAAAGTTATACACGTAATATCATCAATGCGCAAATAGTTCCTGGAATGCAAAATTTTAAAGCAGTCTTAATAGCACAAGGCGGAGGAGGCGGAGGTGCTACTGGAAGAATTGAGTGCCATAATGAAACCCACAAATATTTAACGGCAGCACAAAATGGCGGCACCCCAGGATGTGTTACAAAGTACAATGGCGGAGACACTTATCTTGGCGGTCCATCTGCCCATGTTGGTGGAAATTCCGTTGTAAACGCCGGGCAAAATTGCACTGGCCCTGCTTGCTGCTGGCTAGGGAACAATGCAGGAATCACAGCATCCACAGCACTTTGCGAAAACACATACGGAACACCCACTGAAGCCAAATACATTAGCTACTCAGGCTGTAAGAGAACATCCTGCACCTTTGAAGCTGCAAATAATATCTGCAGGCTTTATACTGGTGGTGGTGTCGCAGCAGGACAGTGGCAACTCCCGTCCATCGCACAGATACAGGCCTGGGCAGACAATTTTACATCAATAAATCATGACCAGGGACATCAGGGCCTGATGATATGCTTAGATGGAAGCAAAAAAAGCATTGGAACAGTTAACTGCGAAAATAATAGCAACGCTTGTCTTGGGAGCCATGATAACTCATGTCACAATTACAACGTATGGACATCGGCTGCAGTTGACACCTCCGGAAGACGCGCCAACGGTTGGTTTGGCGATGGAGTTACAGGTATCGCCCAATGGCACCCGGCAAATGCAGCCTTTGGCACGCGCTGCGTTTCAACAAATACTTCCCTCTATGGCTGGAAATCATACTCAGGCGGAGGCGGCAGTTCAGGTTCTGTTGTTACTTTAAATCCCACAAGTGCAAAATTTAACGAACTTCTTAAAAATAACATTGGAAATAGTATTCATTTTTACGCAAGAAGCATAAAACGAGGTGCACCCGCAGCAAATTTAAGCGCCACATCAAGTAAAAGGGGTGAATATTCTACACATGCCTCAGTGGGCTTGCATCTCCACAGTGGTAATGCCTCTTCAATAATCGATGTTAGCGGTATAGGCCAAGGAGGCTATGGCGGCGCAATTTTTAGTCAAGGGCAAGAAGGAATAGCAAACGCAAATTGTGCATCTTCTTACATGGGAATTACGAAAGGAATTGATTACACTTGTACAACAGGAAATTCAGGACAGCCAGGCACGCCCTCCAAAGGGGGTAATGGCGGCAGTATTTCATACACACTAGCAGACGGCACAACACATACCTGCAATGGCACAGGAGGAAATCCCTCAATTGGCAATCAAAACGGCTCAACCCCTTCCTGCTACGGGGCAGGTGGTGGTGGCGCTGCATCATATTCAACAGCAAATGGCAAGGGTGGCGATGGCGGCATTTCATATGCAGAAGCGTCATACAAAATCATCCGCCCAGGTGCTGCAGGAGGGGGCGGGGGAGGTGGAGCCTATCTTTCCAAAAAATCAATAATTGTTTCGCCAGACAGTGAAATAACAATCATAATAGGCATGGGCGGAAAGGGTGGAGTTGGCGGTTCACTTGATGCCGCATTATTAAATGGCAAAGATGGCACTGATTCAAAAATCTTAATTAATGGAAAAGAATATATAGCAGAAGGTGGAAAAGGCGGCAAAAGTGGAAATGACAGCACTTTAACCCCGGCGGGCGGCCTTCCAGGCAATGGAGGCACAGGCACACCCATAAATGCTGTTACAAAAGGCGCAAATGGCACGGCAGGAACGTATGATAATACCACTAAAGTTTCGTATGGCGGAAGAGGCGGGAATTCAGGCTCTGGAGGTATTGGCGGATGTGGAGGATTGTATTCTGGAAGCGAATGCTCAAACCCTGCAAGTACAAACGCCTCAACGCTTTCTGTAATCTCAGACTCCATAGTCTCTGAATTATTGAATAATTTTAAAGCCCCGTCTGGACAGGGTGGCGGAGGAGGCGGTTTTAGAGGGATAGGCGATTCAGCCTCATTTGGAAATGGCGCATCGGGCCTAAATGGCTATGCAATGATAGATTGGAGGAAATATTAATACTCAATACTTTTTAGGACGTTGGTAAACAATATACAACAAACAATTAATCAACTAATCCTGCATTTACTACTAATATACTATACAAGGGCACAGTTGCTCTATGAATTTGCAAATACCGCAGATATAGCTGCGCCCAAAGGATTCTCAAAATTCGCGTTTGTCTGCTAGGTGCGCCATTAAGAACTTAACCAGCACTTAGCAGTTCTTGAAAATTGAATATTTTAATCCCAAAAAGAGACAAGATTTTACTTTGTATGACCCGAACATCAAGGCCTTGTCGCAATAAAAGGGGTTGGCCCATAGCTTAGATGGGGCTTAATCTTGCTGTCTTTAAGATGGGCTGTTCTTGTCCTTTCTTTACAAGCTCAATACAACCGGTCTAGCGTTGTCTTTCTTGTGCTATTACGGATACACAGCCTTCAACAAGCCACTTGTTTCATACCTTAAACAAGCACGCAAGTAGACGTCACTATCCACCCCATCTCCCTTGGCTGCGGCACACTTGTTCACAGAAAGCGTTCAGCTTCACCTGCCACGCCTTGCCTCCACTTGCCAAAATCTATTCAATATAGTGCAAGCTAGGTTCTCAAGGAAATGCAAAATCCACTGTCTGCCTTGCTCATCGCTGCTTGCTATCCACACAGGGCTCGCACAAATATCCAGTACAGTGTTGTCCTGCCTGTTTTGCTCATCGCAAACCATCACGGATTTATCTCATAAGGCTGAGTTGGTTAAACGAAGTCTGTACAAAGGGCATGACCATTATCTGAGTTTCCCTAAACTTCCCTAAGCTTTACAAAGCTCAGTTAATGAAATTAGGCCTTCGGACTAAAGTGGAACTCTTACTAGGACTCCTCTTGAAAATCATAGATTCCCATACCTTGATTGCAAGACTCCGCCAGGGCGTCATCCAATTACCAAAGCCTCGTGGCCATGATACGGTTTCATTTCATCAGTTCATTGTTGCAGTGATTGGGAACGTATGGCCCACGTAAATAATGAGGTACAGCAGCATCAGGCTTCTTGGATTATTGCAGGTTCACAGCCTTCAACAGGCCGTTCACAGAAAGGATTCAGCTTCGCCTGCCACGCCTTGCCTCCACTTGCCAAAATATATTTTGATTTTGTGCAAATTGGGTCCTCGAGGAAATGTAAAATCGGCTATCTGCCGCTGCATCAGCGTTAGGCTCGCCATTGCAATACTCTGTCCATTATACGAGTTATAAGTGTTACAAATAGGGCTCATCCGTTTAGGAGCCTAAGGCTCGTTCGGTTTCGCCAAGCTAAGTACCGCAAGGGTATGACCATTATCTAAGCTTCGCAAAACTCAGCTAAGATAATTAGGCCTTCTGGCTATACTCGACCTTCACTAAGATTTCAGATGAACAACTTTTCGGGCACTTTTTGTAACCTTTAAGTGCCCTTTTCTTTAATACATTAGTTTACACACCATTTTTTAGGGGTAAAATTTTTGTTGTAAGGAGATTTTATGAATATTTTTATAACCGCAACAGATACAGATGTAGGTAAAACCTACGTTTCAAGAGGAATTGTTGAAGAGTTAAGCAAAAGAGGTAAAAAAACAGGCTACTTTAAACCATTTCAAAGTGGTGTCATTCCTAATGTTCTAAGCGATGTAGAGAATGTCTTATTGAGTCTTCAAAATAATGATAATATACACACAAAAAATTCATACATAACTAAAACCCCCTGCACACCTTCGGTTTCAGCCGAAATTGACGGTATAGAAATTGATATAAATGAAGTCCTATCTGACTACAAAAGACTGAAAGAAACGTGTGAAATAGTTATCACAGAAGGTTCTGGCGGATTATTAGTGCCGATAAACAGCACTATGCTTATATCTGACGCAATAAAAGCACTGGATTTACCCGTTATAATCGTGGCAAGGCCAAATTTAGGTACAATAAATCATACCCTTTTGACAATAAATGCTCTCAGGGAGATGAATATAAGCATTTTAGGAGTAGTTATATCCAATTATCCAAAAAATGCTAAAGACCCAGCAATAACAACAGCCCCTGCACTGATTGAAAAATTTGGCAAGGTTTCTGTTATTGATATTATAGAACAAAACAGCACTAATTTTAAAAAAGTAGTTGATACAATACTTTCACAATAAAAAAATAACCAGCAATCCACTCGCAGCAAAATATCTAAAAATTTCCAATACCGTGAAAATTCAAGTTTTACAAGGCTTTTGCAGGCACAAAAAGAAGAGTAATCCAACAAGGGCAATACTTAATGCCGTTAAAAACAAAAAATATTTGGCTAAAAACATCAGGTGCAAGCCTCGAGGCAGATTAAATCATATTATATCGCGCTGGATTTTAGCACGTATGAAATTAAAATAGTACAAAACATAAACAAAATAAGAATTTTAGCCATAAGTAAAAGTGGAAACTCAATAAAAACAAGCTTATACGAAAGTTTATAGCCGGCATAAATAGGCTATACGAAGCTTTACAGATTTTTAATATCAATTAAAGCAAAAAATCATAGGTGGCGGGCTTTTTCAGCGTGCAAGATCAGCAAAAAGCTTATCTACGTGGTAAAACAGGGTAATAAAAAATATCCAAATGAAAGCCCGAATATTCAAACTACCCCAAAACATAATCTAGACAAGAATTTCAGAATAAGAATATACGCACAAGCCCTGTAACATAATAGTTTAGCAACAAATGTAATCTGATATTAGGCGCACAACAAGGGTGTTGCGCGTGCACAAAGCCTCAAATATGGTTTCTGTCACACATACGCGACATTTCCAGAATAAAAAAACCAACCAATTCATTTCGAACGCTAAAAAATTTTACACGTACGAAACTTGCCTCAAAAACAATGATAGCAATGTCTAGAGGCAAATTTAAAATAAATATGCAAAAACTTTACAAAACTTAATAAATTAATTACCCGGAAGCGGCACATCAACCGCGCCAACAGCGGGCGCAGGGGCAGGAGCCTCTTTTGTGTTAAAAGGCTTATTAGAAGAGCCAACAGGCGGATTGGCAGGCTGTATGGGCTCTTCAGCCTCTTTTGAATCTTTGGATTTCTGCCGCCGCTTACTTGGTTTACTTTCTTCTTCATATTTTATTTCAAATTCTTCCTGAGGATTTGAAACATTTTCGCCTGGAAGCGGCACTGGGCCTTGATTTATGCCCTCATTAAATTCTGCATCATCATCTTCCTGCATTTTTTCAGTAGGAACCTCGTTGAGAACCGCCTCATGATTAGATTTTCCGCTTGGTTTCGGGTAATCAAACACAGAATTTGGATAATTTTGCAGCGCAACTTTCATATAATCAGCCCAAACCTGCGCAGGAAGCACACCTCCAGTAATTCCAGGCAGTCTGCTATTATTATCATTCCCCAGCCATACGCCTGCCACAATATCAGGCGTATAGCCCATAAACCAGGCATCCTTATAGTCATCCGTTGTTCCAGTCTTTCCGGCAACAGCTCTGCCAATATTTGCAGCACGGCCAGTTCCAACCTCAACAACTTTTTGTAACATAAAAGTAATGCCTGCAGCTGTGTCATAACTTATAACTTTAACATTTTTTGGCCCAGGATTTTCGTAAACCACCACTCCTCTTGAGTTTTCAACCCTTTCCACCGCATATGGGCGAACCCTAAACCCGCCGTTTGCAAAGGCGCCATAGGCTATTACCATATCATATAATTTTACGCCGTTTGAGCCAAGTGCAATAGTCATATCACTCTGAAGAGGCGTTGTTATGCCCATTTCTCTAGCTGTCGAAATCACATTTGGAACACCAACTTTTTCAATAAGTTTTACAGCAACAACATTTGAAGAAACAGCAAGCGCCTGCCATAATGGCATTCTGCCCCTATATTTCCCGCCATAGTTTCTTGGTGACCATCTGCCAAATGAAACAGGAGCATCATCAACAGTATCAAAAACGCTACTGCCCTGCTGCAAAGCAGTTGCATACACAAATGGCTTAAATGAGGAACCCGGAGGCCTGATAGCATTTAAAATCCTGTCATATTGGCTTTTTTCATAGTTTTTGCCGCCAACATAGGCATAAATTTTACCCGTGGTTGGAGAAAATGAAAATAAAGCCATTTGCGTCTTATCATTCGTTAATTTTGCGTTCTTCAAACGAGTATTTATAGCCTTATCTGCTGCCTCCTGGGATTTATAATCCAGTGTAGTATAAATCTTTAAACCGCCCTGTGAAATATCCTCTTCCTGAAAACCAATATATTCAAGCTCCTTAAGTACAAAATCAATAAAATAAGGTGCTTTGTTGTATGAATAAATTTTTGATTTTTTATTCAAATGAAGGCGCTCAGCCTTGGCTCTCTCATACTGATCTTTTGTGATATAGCCGGTTTTATATAGACGCATAAGTACTTGGTCGCGTCTTTGCAGCGATATTTCTGGATTTTGAAGAGGCGAGTACACGCTGGGTGCCTGAGGAAGCCCCGCAATCAAAGCAGCTTCCGCAAGAGTAAGCTCATTCAAATTTTTATTAAAATAGGTCTTAGAAGCAGACAAGACACCATATGTTCCAGAGCCGAGATACACAGAATTTAAATACATTTCAAGAATTTCATCTTTTGAAATAGTTTTTTCAATTCTGTGCGCTATGATTAATTCTTTAATTTTTCTGTCAAACGTCCTCTCATTAGACAAAAATAGTATCCTTGCAAGCTGTTGGGTTATGGTGCTCGCACCCTGTTTAAAAGAACCAGCCCGTAAGTTTGCAAGAACAGATCTCATTAGACCAAAGGTATCAAAACCTCTGTGCTTATAAAAATTCTTATCCTCAGTTGCAATAATAGCATATTTCAGGCTGTTTGGAATATCTTTAATGGAAACTTTCTCAAAGCGAAAAACAGTAAAGGTTTTGATGTTTTCACCATCAGATGAATATATGGATGTAACAGGATTTGGCTTTATATCCTCAAAATTACTAATTGGAGGAAGAGAGGCCAAATACAAGTTAAATGCTGCAATTGCAGCCATAGCCGCAGATACTATCATCATTAAAAAATACAGGAAAAAATTTCCCTTCTTTTTTTTCTTATTCTTCACTTTTCGCGCTCTTATATTTCCCATAATATTATTCTATAAAAATCTCTCTAAGTATAATTATTTTAAAAGCACCCGTAACAAAGACGGGTGCAAAATATGTTTTTTAATTATTAAATAGCAAACCCGACTGCAGCAATAGACTAAAAATCAAGTCCTGCTTCTCTTGCAGCATCAGCTAAGGCTTGAATTCTGCCGTGGAACAAGAAACCGCCCCTGTCAAAAACCACTTCCTTAACGCCTTTTGCAATAGCTTTTTTTGCAATATCTTCACCAACCATTTTTGCAGCATTAATATTTCCGCCGTGGGATAATAATTTATCCCTCAAATCCTTAGCATCGCTTGATGAAGCTGCAATAGTCACGCCTTTTGTATCATCAATCAATTGAGCATAAATATGCTTAATGCTTCTATATACAGCAAGTCTTGGACATTCAGCTGTTCCAGAAATTTTAGTCCTTACTCTTTTGTGTCTTTTTCTTGTTTGTTCTTTTCTGTTAACTAATTTAATCATCTTATTTTCCTTTCACCCAAACCAAATATTTATTTAAATATGGTCTATATGGGCAATTTAACTACTTATTACTTTTTACCAGCTTTACCAGCTTTACGTCTTACAAATTCGCCCTCATAGCGCACACCTTTTCCTTTATATACTTCAGGTGGACGTTTAGATCTGATAAGGGCAGCAATATCGCCGACAGCTTGCTTGTTTGAGCCTGCAATTGTAATTTTTGTATTGGCTTCAACTGCGATTTTTATCCCTTCTGGTGGTTCAATTACAATCGGGTGAGAATACCCAAGCTGTAAATTAATAGCACTGCCCTGCATTTGAGCCCTATAACCTACACCCTGAATTTCAAGCTTCTTTTCAAAGCCATCTTTAACACCCACAACTATATTGTGGACCAAAGTTCTTGAAAGACCATGCAATGAACGTGATTTTCTATCATCACTTTTTCTTGTTAAAATAATTTGTTTACCTTCAACCTTAACTTCGATTTCAGGTCTTATAGCAACTGATTCCGTGCCTTTAGGCCCCTTTGCAGTTACTACATTATTTTCAACCTTAACCTCAACCCCATCAGGAATTTCAACAGGTAATCTTCCGATTCTGGACATTATTTTCTCCTTTTGCTTTTAAGTAAGCCTGTGCGCAAGATAGAAATTTCTAGAACACAAAGCTCAACTAGTGTATACATAAGCGGGAACGCTTCAACTCTTAAATGCGGCCATCCGCAAAAAGAGTCAAATCAACCCTCTGTGCTGATTTTATAGCACAATAGAAACTGCTACCAAACGTAGCAAAGTACTTCGCCGCCAACATTTTCTTTTTTGGCAGCTTTATCTGTCAACAAACCTTTGCTTGTAGAAACTATTGCAATTCCAAGCCCATCAAATACTTTTGGTAAATTTTTAGCCTTGGAATAAGTTCTCAAGCCTGGTGTAGAAACTCTCTTTAAGTTTGTGATAACAGGTTTAGTACCGTTGTATTTTAATTCAACATCAATAACCTTAAAGCCGTCTTTTTCTTTAACTTCATAGCCACCGATATAACCTTCTTCTTTTAAAAGTTTTACCATTTCAACTTTTAATTTTGAAGCTGGTATTTCAACATTTGAATGCCTTACAGTGTTGGCATTTCTAATTCTTGTGAGTAAATCTGCTATAGGATCACTTACTGTCATTTTATTTTTCCCTTTCTACTTGCAAAGCCAAAACAGCAGTTTTGTCCTTGTAGTTTAGTAATTTTGCATTTTATCGCGCATTGTTGCACCATAAATATAGAAAAATAATATATAAAACAAAAAAAATATGCAAACTTTTGTAAAAAATTGTAAAGCTTAGATGATATACGGTAATTTGGGATTCAAAATAAGCAGCCGGACAAAACAACGGGTTGCAGGGCAATAATCATGGATATTAGTGCAAATACTACTACAGTCTAAACAAATCACTATGTGTGCCAGTGCGGAACAAAACCAAGGTAAGGGTGCTATTTTCAATTTTATAAATCAAAAGCCAATCAGGCTCAATATGACATTCTCTATAATTTTTATAGTTTCCAGTTAAGGCATGATCTCTATATTTTTCAGGCAACGATTGTGTGGTGCAAAGAATATCAATAACCATATCAAGTTTTGATAAATCACACCCACGCCTGTTGGCAAGTTTTAAATCCCGTTTCATCTGCTTGCCAAAAGCAACATTTTTAATCTTCACCATCACGCGCTAATATTGCTTGAATAACATCTTTGGAATTTGTATATGGTATAATTTCGCTATTGCCATTTTCAACATCTTCTATAGCTTGCTTCGTTGCAGCATTTGGAATTTCAAGAGATAATTCAAAGGGTATTCTTTTTTCTCTGACCACGGTTTTTACAAACATATTGATGGCTGTTGACATAGTTAAACCAAATTCATTGCACAAATAATCAAATTGTTTTTTTAATTTTTCATTCATACGGATACAAATATTTGATTGCGGCATACAACACCTCTATACATTTTTATTACATTATAATTACAATATACATCATTTTCATAGATTTTTCAACTTGAAAAAATATGCAAACTTTTGTAAAAAATTGTAAAGTTATTGGCAATTTGTAGCATTTAAAATTCAGAAGCGTTTGATAAGTATTAAAAACAAGTAATACATTATGGCAAACGAAAGGAGAAAAAATATGCCAGTTTCACCACTAACAGGGGGGGGTTAGGATTCATAAAACTTGGAAATGAGTACATTAACCCAAATCGAATAAATACGATAAAAAAATATTACTCCAGAAAGCGGAGGAGACAATTATACAGAAATAAATCTTGCCGGGGAAGGAAAAGATAGATTTATTCGAACTTACAAATACTATGGCACAAACACTAACGAAGTTGCAAATGCTGCACTAGAAAGTGTGGCAGACGGCTCTATAGTAGAGGTTGAATGCGAGAAGCTAGAACCGCTTCCTTCAAACGTTATAAAATAATACTAATAATACTAATACCCCGCTGTTCTGGCTTTTTGGGTGGTTCTATATATATTATGAAGAATTCTTATCTTATTCTCTAATTCCGCCTTTGAATAACCAGGTGAATCAATCTCGAGCTTATTATAAGCGTCGCTCATCCTCACAAGCCTAATTATATAATTCACATTCTCGGGCGACGCTATATAAAGCTTTCTAATGGCATTCTCTCTCTTTACAAGCTTGTTATCAAACAATTCAAGCCCCGGATTTTGATATAAAAAATAGTCCCACAAATTTGCCTCCAATGACCAGGCGAATATCTGTTCATTAACAGAATCTAAAGAATCACAATGCACTGAAAGCCCAGCAAGCAAAACAGCTATAACCTTAACAGGAGCATCTTTATGTTGGGCATTAACAAAAATATGTAGTCTTCCATTCTTCATACGCACAACACCGGCAAAGTTTTCATATATTGAATCAATTTTACTTAAATCTTTAAATTCAATACTCATAGCTTTTGATGTCGGATTTTTCCCAAGAATTCTTTTGTATGAAGCAATAGCATGGGTGTCTCTTAATAATTTTACAGCAGATAATATTTTTTCATCAGAAGTTATCTTATCAAGATTTGCTTCATAATCAAATGTATTGTATTCGGGCGCTCTTACAAACTGGTAAGCACCACCTGCGAAAGAAGGTGAAAAAGCACTGCAAAACAATATAAATAAAAGCAAGGTTAGATATACAAACGTTTTTTTAAAACAAAGAATCATTCAAAACACCCTTTCATCTCTTATGTATAAATAAAAAATATTATTAAAACACACCCATTTTAGGGTGTGTTTTGTAAATATATTTTGATGCTTACCAAGATGCTTTTGTAACACCAGGCAATAAACCTCTATGAGCGAATTCTCTTAAATGAATTCTGCAAAGACCAAAATCCCTATGATATCCATGGGGCCTGCCACAGATTGAGCATCTGTTGTGAAGTCTTACAGTTGGGTATTTACCCTTAGCTGCAAGCATTTCGCGTCTTTCTTCTTTGTTTATCATTGCTTTTTTAGCCATTAGTAATTATTCTCCTTTGATTAATGTTTTTTAAATGGCATTCCCAAGTGTGCCAATAGGCTTTTTGCCATTTCATCATTTGGTGCTGTAGTGATTATTGAAATATTCATACCTTTAACAATATCAACTTCTTCATAATGGATTTCAGGAAATAACGCCTGCTCTTTAAGACCGAAAGTATAATTTCCTCTGCCATCAAAGCTCTTAGATGAAACACCTCTAAAGTCACGAATTCTTGGAAGAACAACACAGACTAATTTCTGCAAAAAGTCATACATTCTTTCGCCTCTAAGTGTCACCATAGAACCAACTGGCATACCTTCTCTCAATTTATAAGAAGCAATTGATTTTTTAGCTTTAGTAACAAGCGCCTTTTGACCAGCAATTTTAGTCAATTGATTAACAATTGATTCTGCAAGTTTTGAATTGTGAGAAGCCTCACCTACGCCCATATTTATAACTATCTTATGAAGCTTTGGTATCTGCATATCATTTGATAGTTTAAATTCTTCCTTAAGTTGTTTTCTGATTTCATCATCATATTTGGCTTTTAAATCAGTTGTTTTTGTCGTTGGCATTATCTTATTTCCTTCCTAGCCTTTGAAATTTTTACTCTGGCGTTATCAAACATGAGAGCCTGTCAAATTTCAATGCCTTAAGCTGTTTAAATTATACATCTAATGATTCGTTGCATTTTTTGCAAACACGAATTTTCTTACCGTCTTTAACTTCATGCTTAACTCTTGTAGCTTTTTCACAAGAAGAGCAGTAAACCATTACTTTGCTTGAATCCATAAAAGCTTCCTGCTTTACAAGACCGCCTTGAACTCCAGCCATAGGGTTTGCTTTCTGTGCCTTGGTTACAATATTTACACCTTCAACAAGAACTTCGCCTTTTTTGGAATCAACTTTTTTAACATTTCCAATTTTGCCCTTGTCACGGCCTGAAGTAACCATTACTCTGTCGCCGACTTTTGTATGTAATTTCTTTTCATTTGACTTTGACATTTTTTTGTTCCTTTTAAATTAAATAACCTCAGGTGCAAGAGAAACTATTTTCATAAAATTCTTTTCTCTTAATTCCCTTGCTACAGGACCAAATACGCGGGTTCCTTTGGGGTTATTATCTTTGTTGATAATAACAGCGGCATTGTCATCAAATCTTATTACTGAACCATCATTTCTTTTGATATCAGCAGTTGTTCTAACAACAACAGCGCTTACCACATCGCCTTTTTTAACAGGCATACCCGGAGCTGCGTCCTTAACTGATGCGACTATTATATCACCGACAGCAGCATATTTTTTATTAGAGCTTCCCATAACACGGATACATAAAAGTTCTTTTGCACCGGTATTGTCTGCCACCTGTAATCTAGTTTCTTGTTGTATCATTTCTTTTTACCTTTTTAATTATTTTAGTGAATTTACTTTAGCCTTGAGTATTTTTCAAGGATATAAGAAAAATTTATTTTGCAGCTTCAACAATCTTATCCAGAACCCATCTTACAGAGCCTGAAATTGGTCTATTTTCAATGATGGAAACGACATCGCCCACTTTGGAAGCACTATTCACATCGCTTGCTTTAAATTTCTTAGTAAATGTCATTGTCTTTTTATATTTTTTATGAGCTTTTTTTTCTGCAACAGATACAACAATTGTCTTATCCATTTTATCGCTCACTACAGTTCCAACTATGACTTTCTTTGGCATATTATTGTTTCCTTATCTTAAGCATTAATTTCTTTTTGTCTCAAAATTGTTTTCATTTGAGCTATTTCTTTTCTCAGTTTTTTAAGCTGGCTCGGATTTTCAAGAGGAGTCATCTTATTATGTTTCATCCTTAAAGAAAATAATTCTTTTTTAGAGTTAACAATCATTTCCTTTAATTCATCAATAGCTTTTTCTTTTATTTCATTAATTTTCATCTTGCACCACCTGTTTTTCTACAATTCTGGTCTTGACAGGAAGCTTTTGTGCAGCTAGTTTAAGAGCATCAATTGCATCCTCTCTTACTGAATAATCAATTTCAAAAAGAAGTCTACCGGGTTTAACAACAGCTACCCAATATTCAGGGTTGCCTTTTCCTTTACCCATACGGGTTTCAGCAGGTTTTGCAGTAATTGGTTTATCTGGAAATATCTTAATCCAAACATTACCACCTCTTTTGATTTTACGTGTCATGCAACGACGAGCGGCCTCTATTTGTCTAGATGTAATCCAGGCAGGATCAACACTTATTAAACCGTAAGAACCAAATTCCAAAGTAGTGCCTCTGGTCTCAGTTCCCTTCATATTGCCTTTCATCTTCTTTCTGAATTTGGTTTTTTTAGGCATTAACATTTTTAGTTTGCTCCTATTTATACTTTATGCTTCAGCTTCGGAAGCATTGTCATCACTACGTTTTCTTCTATTAAGAGGACGTCCTGCACCCTCTTTATTGTTCTGGGGCTTTTTAGTTTTAATATTTTGATCAGCCTTTTCGCCAGGCATCAAATCACCTTTGAATACCCAAACCTTTACACCGATTTTACCCATAACCGTATCAGCTTCAGCAAAGCCATACTGTACATCAGCTCTTAAAGTTTGAAGTGGAATACGACCTTCTTTAGCCCATTCACTTCTTGCGATTTCAGCACCGCCCAAACGGCCCGAAACCATAACTTTAATACCCTGTACGCCAGCACGCATTGTCCTCTGCATAGCTTGTTTCATAGCTCTTCTGAATGCAATACGTTTTTCTAATTGAAGCGCAATATTTTCTGCCACAAGCTGAGCATCAACGTCTATTCTTGCCACTTCTACAACATCAATTGTAACGTTTTTATTGTTAATTAAATTTTGAACTGCCGCTCTTAACTCATCAATACCCTGTCCGCCTCTTCCGACAACAATACCAGGCTTTGCAGTTACAACTGTGATATTAATATTCTGAGCTTTTCTTGCCACCAAAACTCTTGATACACCGGCAGTGTAAAGCTTTTTCTTGACAAACCTTCTAATTTTAGCATCTTCGGCAATATTTGCAGCATACTGTTTTTTCTTTGCAAACCAAGTGCTAACCCAAGGTTCAATTATTCCTATTCTAAATCCGGTTGGATGTGTCTTTTGTCCCAAAGTTATATCTCCTAGTTTTTCGTTAATTTTACTGTTAAATGCGAGGTTCTTTTTAATCTTTTATACATTCTGCCCTGCGCTCTGGGTCTGGCTCTTTTGTAAGTCACACTCTCATCCGCATATATTTCAGAAACTTTAAGAGCACCTGCTGTACCGTCAAATTTTTCAGATGCATTTGCAATAGCTGCTGTTAGGTTTTTTTCAACAACTCTTGCT